>NZ_JBFWLQ010000011.1:0-144579 GCF_050252055.1 Aeromonas sp.
TTTCTCGTTGGTGGTCATACGGTGACTCCGGATAACACGGTAGGGGTACCGTTTTGTTATCCGGTTTGAAGCCGTATGACCACTCCCTTTTGTGGGCAACTGTCAGGTGAATACCATCTCCATACAGCTCATATCTTTGATGTTTTTAATATGCAGCTTGCTGAATCACTCTTTCTCACACTTCACTGAAAATCCTGTTGTAAAGGGAGGGGATGGAAAAATACAAGTAATCCCTGATCGTAAATCTCATATCCATATCGCCATATCGCAGAGTTTCCCTCTTCCAAGGCTGGATTCAGGAGCCAAGATGCTTCATATTGGTTTCATCGATATCAAGACTACCGGATCAACGGCGAGTGCTGCTAATGTTGCCAGCATTACATAGGAGGTGACGAGGGTTGCAAAGACGGTGCGTTGCAACATGAGATGTTGGGTCTGGAATACATACCAGAACGGTAAAATCAGTGATAATACTGTAGGTCATGAACAGGACCCATGGCGATCATGACAATAGATGGCCCACTTGAATGACAAGGCTGGTGAAGACGTTGATGACTAATATTAATGTTGTATGCACGTTGGATGTTTCAAAAGATAACGAAACGTATAATCTCAGTGAAAATTCTCAAATGGTTAATTTGAAGGTAGCTGCCGTTCGATGGCAGATACCTTCTCGAAATCGCCTTGAAGCACGAATTAAAGTTTTAAGGTTTATTTTTAGTCTTATTGTTAAAAAAATACCTGGATTTAAGTTGTGGTGTGTTGTTGGTGACTCAGTTTGGCAAAGTGATACACGGATTATAAGACACAATAAACTTTTTAAGAGATTAAAGGAACGAGGGGTAGAGATAAGCCACACAGCTTGCTTTTTGGAAGAACAAGTAGAATCAGATGGAAAGTTGAAGTTATTTGGTGCTGCTCAATTATCTGAGTTGTCAATTGAGTCAGTGGTGAGTTTGATGGAGGAGGAATCATGCTCCTATCTTATTGCTGTGCCAGAAGAGTTTGATGTTCATGCGTTAATATGCCGAGGGTGGAATACTAGTGAATTGATAGATACAAGGTTATTGTGCGAGATTGTTAAAAATAATGGTCTGGTTCTTAAAATGGCTGGTGCCTTTGATGATCCAGAGTCAGGGTTCGTCGGAATAGGAACGCCAGAGATGGTGAAGGTATTATTTGCGTAATTTTATAAGAGAGTCAAGGAAGAGAGCCGGGTACTTATGAAAGGTATGGTGACGGACTTCGCCTTTGTGGGCACCAGATGTGCGAATTTTTATACAGAGATATGGGCAGATCTAAAATCTTGACCATGTGGGTAGTCGAGATTTTGTGAAGAGAGTATGCAGAAGTGCATTGATTTATGGTTTAATATTTTCATAAGTATAGATAATTATCTTGGAAAATTTGAACTCTTCTTAAATGTGATGTCAGGATGTTTTGGGTGGTGTCAAAATTAGGGATTGATTATGTCATATCGTGATGCACTGAATGAGGCTATTCAGCATTGGAACTCAGACTCCATAGAGGATGAGTGGTTTTTTGAAAAGTTTAGAGATGATGCCATCGGCAAAATGAGTCCATCTGAAGCATTTTGTTTTATAAGTGAAACTATCGAATTTTTAATCAGGGAAGATGATGAGTCTACCGCTTGCGAAATATTGCAAACGATTATTGGTCTTGCAAGCAAAAGCCAAACAACTGAAGTGCCGAATGCTCTTGTCGAGAATAGGGAAGTAATTGAAAGCCAGTTTTGTCAGAGAGGTGAGTACTCAAAAGGTAAGCTTGCAGAGCTGTTTAGGTATTATAGAATTTCGTGATGGAATTATGAAGCGTCAACCTTTCATAACGAGAAGCAGCTTTCCGAGTAGCTGACGAAAACGTAAGGGAACGTTTTGAGGTTATCTGGTTTGATGAACATTAAAATACTCATTATTTCCCAGGGGTTTAGACGCATTTTATAGTGCGTGTGGTGGTGTGAAGTTATTTTTGGTCGTGACTATGTCATGGAGAAAGTTAGTCTGGATAGATTTTTTATCTAACCCACTAATACTGCCAGAAGGATGGGGTATAAGACGTACCTAGATATGACAGTTTAGATGACTGGTATATCATCGCGAAAGCAGGGCCTTAAATAAAATGTCGATTGACCTATATAAAAGTTGTATGGGTACAATGAGCACAGGTCTAGGTATCATCCGCATCACATGGCCTTGAGAACATCAAGCTAATGATTCGAGATATAGAAGCGCCTCCTTTGTGGAGGCGTTTCTATTGGTGGTCAGGAACGTTTACTCATACTAGCGCGGGTAAAGTGCGCCCTGATCGACCAGCAAGGTGGTCATGCCGGCGGCCTTGCCCGCCTGAATGCCTATCCGGGTGTCTTCAAACACTAGGCAGTTGGCCGGGTTGGCGCCGAGCTGCTCGGCCACTTTCAGGAAGGTGTCCGGGTGGGGCTTGTGATTGACCACATCATCGGCACTCACCAGCACGGAGATGAAGGCATCGAGCCCGGTCTGACGCAGGATGTGCGCCGCATGTTCCCGGGTTGAGCCGGTGCCTATGCCCATGGGCACCTTGCCGTGGTAATGCCTGACCAGCTCCCACATGGCGGGAAACACCCGGACGTCGTCGATCCGTGCCAGGTAGAGGGCCACCTTGCGCCGGGCAAAGGCTTCCACGTCGATGGTCATCCCGTGCTGCTCTGCCAGCATGGTCACTATCTTGCGGGTGGGGATGCCGCCGTACTCGTTGAGCTGTGCCCGATCAAACGGCAGGCCGAACTCGGCACTGGTGATTTCCCAAGCATCCAGGTGCAGAGGCATGGAGTCCACCAGGGTGCCATCCATGTCGAAGATCAGGGCGTCGTACTCGTCGAATCGGGGCTGTTCACTCTGGTGATGATCGCAGGGGGATGACTGGGGCATGGGGGGCGTCCTCTTCGGCAAAGACTCACCCTAGCAGATCCGGCTCGCAGATGTCGCGACCTTCATCATGGTTGGCAGTGGTTTTGACCATCGGCTAATGATTTATGAGACAATAATGTGCCTTGCACCCCCTGTGCCGATATCTCACATGAGCGAGCCTGCCTATGTCCCCCAAAACCGTCTTCTCGAGCGTGGCCCTGGTGATCGCCCTGGGCTCACTGGAAAAGAGCATCGTCACCACGCCCTTGCCCATCATAGGGGTTGAGCTGAACGCCGGTGCCGCCCTCACCTGGGTAGTGACCGCCTATCTACTGGCGGCCACTGCGGCCCTGCCCATCTATGGCAAGTTGAGCGACATGTTCGGCCGGGTACGCATGCTCAACATCGGTATCGGCCTGTTTCTGGCGGGATCCGTGGCCTGCGCCCTGGCCCAGGATCTGCCGACCCTGCTGGCCGCCCGCGTACTGCAAGGGTTGGGGGGCGGGGGGCTGATCGCGCTCGCCTTCACCGTCATCGCCGACTGTATTCCGCCACGGGAGGTGGGCAAGTATCAGGGGTATATCTCGGCGGTCTATGCGGTCTCCAGCATCGCAGGCCCGCTGCTCGGTGGCTATTTTACCGAGCAGCTCAGCTGGCGCTGGATCTTCTGGATAAATCTGCCGCTCGGTGCCATCGCCCTCTGGCTGGTGAACCGCAATCTGGGTCACCTCAATGTGCGTCGCCACAGCCGCTTCGACTGGAAGGGAGCGGCACTGCTGATCACGGTCACCACCCTCACCCTGTTGCTGCTCTCGCCGGAGGCGGCCTTGCCCGCCGTCTGGCTCGCGGCTGCGCTGGGGGCGGCCTTGTTGCTGCTGATCCTGGTGGAGCGGCGGGCCCACGACCCCATACTGCCGGCCCACCTGGTGCGCCTGCCGGGTTATCTGGTGAGCGTGCTGCTGGCGCTGGCCTCGCAGCTGCTGATGTTTGCCGTGCTGGTCTACCTGCCGTTGCAGATGCAGTGGCAAAAGGGGATGAGTGCCAGTGACAGTGGCGGGATCATGGTGATCTTCATGGTCTGCATCACGGCGGGGGCCTTCGTCGGCGGCAAGCTGATCGGTCGCACCGGTTACTACAAGCGTTTCGTGGTGGCAGGTTTTGCCCTGGCAGCGCTGGCCCTGTGGCAGATCCACTTCGACCTCTGGGCCAGAGTGGGACTGGGGTTTGCCGGATTGGGGCTGGGTCTGGTGCTGCCGGCGCTGTCGGTGGTGGTGCAAAATGCCCTGCCGCGGGAAGATCGCGGCATCGGCATGTCCCTGTTCAACTTCGGCCGGGAGCTGGGTGGGGCGGTCGGGGTGGCCATCTGCGCAGTGTTGTTCCATGCCGCCCTGCCAGCGGGCAGCAGCCCCAATCTGGTCAGCCTGAGCCCGGCCGAACTGGCACCCGGTTTCAGCGCCACCTATATCGGCATGGCGCTGATCGCCACCGCCGCCCTGCTGGTCACCTTGCTGGCATTGAAGCGCCACGAGCTGGCCAGCAAGCACGCCTGATGGCGATATCACGGATAGCAAGAGGGCTCCCCATGGGGAGCCCTCTTTGTTGGTGGGTTTGCGTTTCTACTCCTGGGCCGGCGCCTCCTTGCCCGCCAGCTGGCTCAGCCAGGCGAAGCGGCGGTTGGCATCCTCCTGCGCCTCTTCATAGAGCCGGCTGGCCACCTCCGGCAGTTGGCGGGTGAGGCGCTCGAAGCGTGGCTCCTGCTGAAGGGTGTCGGCGAGCGATGCGCTGGGGGCCCGGGAGTCCAACGCCAGCGGCGCCTTGCCCTCCTCCTTGCGACGTGGATCGTAGCGGTAGAGCGGCCAGAAGCCGGTGGCGGTCAGCTGCTTCATCTGCTCGTGGCTCTGGGCCAGATCGTAGCCGTGCTCCTCGCAGGGGCTGTAGGCGATGATGAGCGACGGACCCGGGTAGGCTTCGGCCTCCTGGATGGCCTTCACCGTCTGGTTCATCTGGGCGCCGAGGGAGATCTGCGCCACGTAGACGTGACCGTACATCATCACGTTGGCGCCAAGATCCTTGCGCCCCTTGCGCTTGCCCTGCTCGCCAAACTTGGTGATGGCGCCGAGCGGGGTGGCCTTGGACTGCTGGCCGCCGGTGTTGGAGTAGCACTGGGTGTCGAGCACCAGCACGTTGATGTTCTCCCCCAGGCTCAGCACGTGATCGAGCCCGCCGTAGCCGATGTCGTAGGCCCAGCCGTCGCCGCCGATGAGCCAGACCGATTTCTCCACCAGGTAGTCTGCATCACGTGCCAGCTCCTGGGCCGCGGCGTCGGTGCGCCCCTGCAGCAGTACGCGCAGCTGCTCGATATGGGCGCGCTGCTCGGAGACCGGCAGGCTGGCGTCTTGCAGCCCCTGTTGCAGCCCGGCCGGGACGGCGTCCCCCAGACTCGCCAGCAGGCGGCGTACCCGCTCGCGATGCTGATCCACGGTGAGCCGGAAGCCCAAGCCAAACTCGGCGTTGTCCTCGAACAAGGAGTTGGCCCAGGCCGGCCCGCGCCCGTCAGCGTTGGTGGTGTAGGGGGTGCTGGGCAGGTTGCCACCATAGATGGACGAGCAGCCGGTGGCGTTGGCGATCAGCAGCCTGTCACCGTAGAGTTGGGTCAGCAGCTTGATGTAAGGGGTTTCGCCGCAGCCGGAACAGGCGCCGGAGTATTCAAACAGCGGCGAGATGAGCTGGGAGGTGCGAATGTCGATACGCTCCAGCTGCTCGGCACTGCGCTCGGGCAAGTCCAGGAAGAAGTCGTAGTTCGCCTTCTGGGCCTCGAGGTGATCCAGCCTGGACTCCATGTTGATCGCCTTGCGGCTCGGATCGGTGCGATCCTTGGCCGGGCACACCTCGACGCAGAGGTTGCAGCCGGTGCAATCCTCAGGGGCCACCTGCAGCACATATTGCTGACCGCGCATGTCGCGGGCCTTCACATCCAGCGCGTCGAGGGTGTCTGGTGCGTCAGTCATGGCCGCCTTGTCCACCACCTTGGCGCGGATGGCCGAGTGGGGGCAGGCGGCCACGCAGTAGTTGCACTGGGTGCAGAGATCCGCCTGCCAGATCGGCACCTCCTTGGCAATGTTGCGTTTCTCCCAGCGGGTGGTGCCCACCGGCCAGGTGCCATCGGGCGGGAAGGCCGAGACCGGCAGGCTGTCACCCAGCCCCGCCAGCATGGCGGCGGTAACAGTCTGAACAAAGTCCGGTGCCTTGGGTGAGACCACTGGCGGACGGGGCCGGCTGGTGGCCTCTACCTCGCCGAGAGGGACAGGGGTCAGGGCTGCACAGGTAGCAGCCAGTGCGAGCCAGTTACGCTCAACCAGCACCTGTCCCTTGCTGCCGTAGCTCTTGGCGATGGCCTCCTTGAGCAGCCGGGTTGCCTCTTCAAGGGGCAAGATGGCGCTGAGCTGGAAGAATGCCATCTGCATCACGGTGTTTATGCGGTTGCCAAGCTGGCAGTCGCGGGCAATCTTGGCGGCGTTGATGGTGTAGAGGCGGGCCCTTTTTTCGCGCAGGGCGTGCTGCACCTCGAGAGGAAGGCGACCCCAGATCTCGGCCTCGTCATAGGGGCTGCTCACTAGGAATATGCCCCCCGTCTTGAGCCGCTCCGCCATCGGGTACAGGTCGACGAACTGCCACTGGTGACAGCCGACGAAGTCCGCCTCGTCCACCAGATAGGCTGATTGCAGCGGCCGTGTCCCCACCCGTAGATGGGAGACGGTGAGGCCGCCTGCCTTCTTGGAGTCGTAGACGAAATAGCCTTGGGGATAGAGGTCGGTGTGATTGCCGAGGATCTTGATGCTGTTCTTGGCCGCCGAGACGGTACCGTCGCTGCCGAGGCCATAGAAGAGCGCTTCCAGTTTGAGGTGGCTGGATGTATGAACTGACTCCACCAGCGTTGGTAGCGGCAGCGAGAGGCCGGTGACGTCGTCGAAGATGCCGACGGTGAAGCGCGGCCGCGGGTTATCCAGTGCCAGCTCGTCGAAGATGGCTTGCACGCAGGCCGGGTTGAACTCCTTGGAGGATAGGCCGTAGCGCCCGCCGATGACCCGCGGCAGGCTAGCGCGATCCCCTTGGCTGACAGCTTCGGCCAGGGCGCTCATCACGTCCAGATAGAGGGGCTCGGCCAGGGCACCCGGCTCCTTGGTGCGATCCAGCACCGCAATCTTGCGAGCGCTTTCGGGAATGACCGCCAGCAAATGTTCGGCCGAGAAGGGGCGGTAGAGCCGCACCTTCACTAGCCCCACCTTCTCCCCTTGTGCAAGCAGCCGCGCTATCACTTCCTCACAGGTGCCGATGGCAGAACCCATCAGCACCAGAATCCGTTCCGCCTGCGGATGTCCTACATATTCGAACGGACGGTAGTGTCGGCCTGTCCGCTCGCCGAAGGCCTGCATTGCCTCGCTCACGTGGTGATAGCCCGCGTCATACCAGGGGTTGCTTGCCTCCCGGCACTGGAAATAGGTGTCCGGATTGGAAGCGGTACCGCGAATGACCGGCTTGTCGGGAGTCAGCGCCCGTTCCCGATGGGCACGGATAGCCTCCACCGGCAGCAGGGCGCGCAAGGTCTCGTCATCGAGCGGGGCTATTTTAGTGATCTCGTGAGAGGTTCGAAAGCCGTCGAAGAAGTGGATGAAGGGCAGCCGGCTGTTGAGGCTAGCCACTTGGGAAATCAGGGCGAAATCCTGTGCCTCCTGTACGTTGCTGGCACAGAGCATGGCGCAGCCGGTCTGGCGCACCGCCATCACGTCAGAGTGATCGCCGAAAATTGACAGGGCATGGGTTGCCACGGTGCGCGCCGCCACGTGGAGCACGAAGGGGATTAGCTGACCCGCCAACTTGTAGAGGTTGGGGATCATCAGCAGCAGCCCCTGCGACGAGGTGAACGAGGTCGCCAGCGCCCCGGTCTGCAGGGCGCCGTGTACGGTGGCGATGGCGCCTCCCTCCGATTGCATCTCCACTATCTTGGGCACATCGCCCCAGAGATTGGGATGTCCCTGGCTCGACCAGGCTGACGAGTGTTCTGCCATGGCGGAGCTGGGGGTGATGGGATAGATGGCGATGACTTCGCTGGTGCGGTATGCCACCGAGGCGACCGCGTTGTTACCGTCTGTTGTGATCATCTCAGGTTCCATGTCCAAATCGGGATTACCTCGCTGGCTCTCGCTGTCACTTTGATCCTCACGCGGCAGTATCATCCCCTCCCTCAAGAGGGGAATATTCAATAGCATCATCAAGGATGAACAATATCAGAGGGAATGCTGTACTGATCGTGATGAAGTAATGCAATGGATGAACGAATAATGAATGACTTATGATGAAACATGTCAAAGTTGAACATTCCCCGACTGACAAAATAGCTGTCTGGTCAACTCAAACTGGTAGTGAATAGTCACTGGTTGAATATTTTATCGAGTTAGTGGATAGATACCCCTGCGTCCTTGCAGAGGTTGGAGTTTAAAGTGGTGGAGATGAATGCCTACAAGCTGTTGATATCAGAACTTGTCAGACCAACCCAGTTGCTGGAATATCTGCTTTGATTTTTCTCCTTTCAGATATTCTGCAAATTGTTGGGCATCCTTGTCAGGATTATTCTTGAGAACGATGTTGACATCACGGTAAACCACGAATTTATCTTCAATCTTGACGACATCACCAAAGTCCGGATTGCTCTTTGCCCAGTCAATCCAGGTTACCCAGGCATCGACACGGGGATCTTCGAGAAATGCCTTGCGGGCACCACCGCTGTTTGGCGTGTATTGCACGATATTTTTCCTGAACTTGGTCACCAGACTGATATCGCCGGTGCGGCCTATCATGTCTTCCCATACCCCGGTGCCCGATGTATTGCTGACGCCGGCTCCTTCAGGTACCACTATGCCGATGCCTGGCTTGGTCAGGTCAGTCAAACCCTGAATATTTTTGGGGTTGCCTTTTTTCACCAAAATGATAGCGGGACGAAGATAAAGAGGCTCAATTTTGTTGATATCGAACGCCTGCTTGTGTGCTGTCGCGATAGCCAGTGCAGATTGTTCTGAGGCACCAAACAAAATATCGGCATTTTTCTTGGCATTGTCATTCCAGGAGCCTTGGGGACCGAAATGCACGTTCACCTTGGTCCCTGTCTCCTCTTCAAAGGCTTTGCCAACCTTGATCAAGGCAGTGTGTGGCCCACCCGGGCCATATAAGTTGACGTCCGCCAGGGTGGAATAACTGGTCAACATGGTCACCAATGCGGAAGCAGTCATAAACACATATTTATTCATTTTTAACTTTCCTTTGTGGTTGTTAGTCTCATCGTAAAGGACCTGTGATTCACCAATAAAATTTCAATATAAACAGAAATAAATATTCTTTTATCCAACACAGAGATCACTTGTCAGGTCGGATTTCATATATTGAATATGCGAAACAGCCTCATATTCTGACGCCGCACATGCCGGCAATGATGGCGAGCGCGAGCAGGGCGGCGCCACCCAGCCCGGTGTACCACAACAGGTTTATACAACGCTTTGCCGCTCCGTGAGCCTCGAGTACCACCCGCAGCCCGGCCAGCAGGTGCGTCAATACAAAGAACACACCGAGGGTGTAGTGCGGCACCAAACGGATATTCCACGGATCCATCAGCAGGCCCGTCTCGCCACCAGTAGCAAAGCTCCAGTCGGTTGGAATGCCGAGAAAGCTGCGGGCATAGATAAACACCGAATTCATATGCCCGAGTACGAACACCGACAGGTAGACACCAGAGGCAATCTGGAAGGTGGTCAGCCAGCGATGCCAGATAGTGCTCCATCGCCAGGCGAGATACAGGCCTGAGCAGACCTGGAAGAGAAACGCCGTCACCAGCAAGGGTTCGACAACGCTGGACCGGTAGACGGTGCGACCCGCCTCCATGACCTGGGCGTGGAGCTCGGGGCCGACCAGTCCGGTCAGGTGATTGGCCAAGTGAAAGAGTACATAGCAACAGAGCAGCAGTGCGCTGATGCCATGGGCGACGCGCCAGCGTCCCAGTCCGCTCACGGGACGGGCCTGCGTTTCAACTGTCTGGCGCGATTCCCATCCCAGCAGCATGGCGCCAACCCAGAACAGGCACCACACCAGGGCGTCGGGCAGGGGACTGCCGACGATCGCCTGCACGACACCGAGAAAGACATAGAGGCTGGGGGCCGCCACGCTCAGATAGGCCAGTCGACGCATACCTACCGTGATGTCGCCTCGATTGGCGACGACAATGCCCACCAAGGGGACGGCAAAGGCCAGCAACAACGAGAGCAGAGTACCGGGCAGGCTGGCGGCGCCGTTCAGTCCGATGAACTTGTTGAAGATCATCAACAGAAACGGATAGCCAAGCGCGGCCAGGGGGGGGAGAAGGGACGGTATTCTCAGAGCTGGCGCCGGTATGGTATCGCCGCTTTCATTAACGGCCTTGGCTGGTTGGGGCATTCGGAAATTCCTGTATGGGCGGGCTGAAAGCCACGGTTACTTCGGGGTATTCAGTCAATTGGGCGCCCGGCATTCATGGTGAGCCACCTGATATAGCCGCTTGTTTCTTGAGCTATATCAGGGAGGATTGCATCGGGTAGTCCATATGTTCGGTCTTCTCCATGCATGGCATGGTAGGTGTCTGCCGTCAGGGTAGGAAAATAGGTTGCCAGATGACAGGGGCAAGAATGGCAATATCGAGTAGTCCATACAAATTAAAGGGAGTATGGGTTCTCTTTTGACGCTCGCGCTCTTTCCTGCAGGAAACAGTTTTAACAGAGCAGAAGCCTTAGTGGTGCAGTCGAACACGAACGAAAAGCTATTCATTAGCGGCTTGACGGATCCTTCAAGGTTGTATAGCGTTTGCTCTATTCTTCAGGCCGTAGTTGCGTCGATATGAAATGGCTTGGTGTTATTGCCTAGTGCTCCTCCATGAGTGTCTCGGGTGGATGAATGATCGTGATTAAACAGTGCGGAATTCATACAGGGAAATAATTCTGAAGATAAACAGTGATGGGCCCATTGATATATCACCCTCAGTTCCTGTTATATTTCCGGCAGCGATATTCAACGGGTCACAACTATGGATAGGCAACTACTGATCTTCAGCAGAGAGGAGGCAACACCACTCTATCTGCAGATATATCAGCGATATTGTCAGGCCATCGCGAGCGGGGCTTTGAAGGAGGGCGATCGTGTTCCCTCTGTGCGTAGCCTAGCCTGCGAACTCAATCTTGCTCGCGGTACGATCGAGATGGCCTATCAGATGTTGATTGCCGAAGGCTATTTTATCTCTCATGGCGCAGCAGGAACGACAGTTGCCCCCGGCTTGTCACGGCTTATGGAAGAGTCGTCCCCCCTCCCAGCTCCTTCAGCCTTGGGGTCAGCCACGGGAACAACCCCAATTCGCAACGAGATGCAGCCGTTTCAGATCGGCCTGCCAGCGCTCGATCTCTTCCCGCGCAAGACCTGGGTGCGCCTTGCTTCCCGCCATCTGCGCAACCTGGAGATGACGACTCCGGATCCAGGGGGACACCTGGCCTTACGACGTGCCATTGCGAGCTATCTCGGGATCTCTCGGGGGATCCACTGTCAGCCGGAGCAGGTGTTCATCACAGTGGGGTACCGTGGCGCACTGGACCTGATTGTCCGAACCCTATTTCAACCGGGCGACCTAGGTTGGTTCGAAGATCCTGGTTACTTCCATGCCCGCCAGTTTCTGGAACAGTCTGGGCTGGTGCTGAATCCTGTCGCCGTCGACGAGCAGGGAATGGACGTACAGCAAGGGGAGCGTCAGGCTGGCAAGGCTAGGTTCGCAGTAGTGACACCTACCCATCAGAGCCCGATGGGGTGTGCACTTAGCCTGCCTCGTCGCTTGGCCCTGCTGGATTGGGCAGAGCGAAACCAGGCCTGGATCATTGAAGACGATTACGACAGTGAGTTCCGTTACCATGGTCGCCCTCTTCCTACCCTCAAGAGTCTGGATCGACACGGGAAAGTGCTCTACACGGGTACTTTCAGCAAATCTCTCTATCCAGGCCTGAGGATGGCCTATCTGGTGGTACCCGAAGGGCAGATCCAGCGTTTTCGCGATCAGGTAATTCACTTGCCTGGGGCGGGCAATCCGGTGTTGCAAGCCACGGTTGCGGACTTTATGGAGCAGGGGCATTTCACCCGTCACCTGGGCAAGATGCGCAAGGCCTACGCCCAGCGCTATGGCTACCTGGCGCAGGCGTTGGCCTTGCACCTGGGAGACAGGATCCAGGTACTGCCCCGGGCTGGTGGTATGCATCTGTTGGCACGTCTTACGGGGACGATGGGCGACAAGGAGTTGGTAGCCGCCGCCGAGGCGGGCGGGTTGGCGCTGCATCCCTTGAGCGAGTGGGAAATCAGACCTGGCGCGTTTCGTGGTGTCTTGATGGGGTTTGCCAACTTTACAGCGGCGGAACAGGCGAACGTGGCGGTGGCGCGCCTTGCCGCCCTCTGGCCTGTGGATTGACAGATCAGTTAAGCCTGCTTGTCGTCAGAAAGGTCTTTTAGGAACAGGATGGCGGAGCTTGGTCTTCTCGGATTGCTGGCGCTCGGCCTGGGCATCGAGCTCCTTGCCGAGGAAGTAGTTCAGGAAGGTGCGGATGACCGCGATGATGGCGAGGCGCACCAGCTCCTCCTTGCTCGGTGCCACTGTGGTGGCCAGGATGTCGGCGGCGAGCTGGAACTCCAGCGCCAGGATAAGCCAGCTGCCGAAGCAGAGGCGGATACGGGGAAAGCCGGGCTCGTGATCCCGCACTCTGGCCGCCAGCCAGAGGGTCTTGCCAAGGCCGATGACCACGCAGGCGATGGAGATGATCTCCAGCAGCAGCTGGAACAGCTCCACCCCGTGCATCATGCCCTCTTTCAGGCTCGCTATCTCGAACACTCGGGTTACCTCCATGATTCAAAAGAGACACTTTTAACACGGCTTGGGGGCCGGTTCCAACTCAGAGTCTTCTGAGCATCATGGCTATCTGGTCGATGAGCTGACGAGCGGCAGGGCTGATGGCCGCCAGTTGGAAGTAGCCATGAATGACGCCATGCTGCCGCTGGCAAGTGGCATCGACGCCAGCCTGCACCAGCTTGCCATACAGGGCTTCCCCTTCGTCGCGTAGCGGATCATATTCCGCCGTGACGATATGGGTCGGCGGTAATCCTGACAGGGCGGGATGGTGGAGCGGGCTGGCTTCGGGATGGCTGGGGGGCAGGCTGCCCAGGTAGGCGTGAAAACCGCTTGCGAGCATGTCCCGGGTAATGAGGTAGTCGTCACCGAGATCGCGGTAGCTTTGGCTCTCGCAGAGGGCATCCAGCATGGGATAGAGAAGCAGCAGGGCCTTGGGCAAGGGGGCGCTGGCAGCCTTGAGCCGCAAGGTGGTGACCAGGGCGAGATGACCCCCTGCGCTGTCGCCGGCAATGGCGAGACGTGCCGGATCCCCATGCCATTTCTCCACCTCGGCCATGATGGCCCGCGTGGCGGCCAGCGCATCGTTGTGAGCCGCAGGATAGGTGTGTTCCGGGGCGAGGCGGGTGTGTACGGCGAAGATCAGGGCGCTGGCCCGGTTGCACAGCATCCGCATCTGGCGATCGTGGGTCTCGAAATCCCCGCTGACAAAACAGCCGCCGTGAAAATAGATCAGCACCGGATACGCGGGGTCCGGTTTGTCTGCGGGCCGATAGCAGCGGATGGCGTGGTGATCGGCCTGCCACTCTTCGATGGCGCCCACCTCTTCCCGCTCACCGCCCAACAGGGCAGAGGCTAGGTAGCCGTCACGGCGCGCCTGCCAGCTCAGCTGGCTCGCCTTGGGACGACCTGCGGCGATGAAGTCTGCCACCATGGCTGCGATGGCCGGTTCGAGTTGTTTTTCCATAAGACACCAATGACTGTATATAAAAACAGTCATTGTGCGCTTTTGGCCCGTGAGCGCAACCGGCGTTAGCTGAGGCAGCTCACAAAATCAGGCTTCAATCAGCACGAATTCAATCACATAGAGGGGCGGCAGTGCGGGGTAGATATCGCGGATCACATCTTTAAGCTCGGGGAGGGTCATGTTCTCCTGACGGGCGTGCTCGTCGCTCAGCGCCTCGAAGGCGACCGCCTTGACCGAGATGACCTCAATGGTGCCAAAAGGCTGGTGTTCCGGGTTGGTGAACAGGGCCAGGCGCTGGCCGGGCCGCCAGTTTGCCTCGCTCTCGTCGCGGATGGTGATGGTCTTTCGGCCAGCCTGGATGTCGGCGACAAAGCGGCTGAAGAAGGTGAATGCCGGGTAGGCCGGGGTGTGCTGGGTCATGTCGTCTCCGAAGGGCAAGGGGTGAGAGGGCGGCTCAGGCCGCGGCGGGCCCATTTTAGGAGGGGCGGGGGGAGCGTGCAGCACTTTTTACCCCGACATGTGAAGGGCGACCGACTGCGTTCACGGACCGGTAAAATGGCCGCAACTGAACCTGAATGTGAGATGATGCGGTCTCCTCTTTCTTGATATGTAACAAATCAGGGGGACGGGCTCTGTGGTCTGATGGCGTCCGGGGCCGGCCGTGGTTGACGTTGAACAAAAGGAGCAAGTGTGAATTCCGAGTTGATCTGGGTGCTCAGCATGCTGGTGGGTGCCATTCTCCTGTTTATTACCAACAAGGTGCGCATGGACGTGGTCGCCTTGTTGATCATCATCCTGTTCGTGTTGAGCGGCACCCTGACCCTGCCGCAGGCGTTGGCAGGGTTCAGTGATCCCAACGTCATTCTGATTGCCGCCCTGTTCGTGGTGGGGGAGGGGCTGGTGCGTACCGGCATCGCCTATCAGGTGGGAGATGCCCTGGTGAAGGTGGCCGGCAGCAGCGAAACCCGCATGCTGGTGCTGCTGATGGTGGCGGTGGCGACCCTGGGGGCCGTGATGAGTTCGACCGGGGTGGTGGCCATCTTCATCCCCGTGGTGCTGAGCGTGGCGAACCGGATGGGGATCCCGGCGGGCAGACTGATGATGCCGCTCGGCTTTGCCGGCCTTATCAGCGGCATGATGACGCTGGTGGCAACCCCTCCCAACATGGTGGTGAACAGTGAACTGATGCGCCACGACATCCAGGGGTTCGGCTTCTTCGGCTTCACTCCCATGGGTGTCATCATTCTGGGGATGGGGATCCTCTACATGCTGCTGATGCGCAACCGTCTGGTGCGTGAAGGGGAAGAGGGCAAGGGCAAGCAGATGGGACGCAGCACCATGCGGGATCTCATCCGTGACTACCGGCTGGCGGGGCGAGCACGCCGACTGGCGATCCGGCCCGACTCCCCCCTGATCGGCCAGACCCTCGACGAGCTGCAATTGCGTGCCCGCTTCGGTGCCAATGTCATCGGGATGGAGCGCTGGCGCAAGTTCAGGCGGGTGATGGTCAGTGTCACCGGGGTGACCGAGTTCCAGGCCAAGGACGTGCTGCTCATCGACATGTCGGATCCCGAGGTGGATGTGCGGGAGTTTTGCAGCGAGGCGCGGCTCGAGCCCATGATATTGCGCGGGGAGTATTTCTCCGACCAGGCGCGGGAGGTGGGCATGGCGGAGGTCTCCCTCATCCCCGGCTCCCGGCTGCTCGGCAAGAGCATCCGCGAGGTGACCTTCCGTTCCCGTTACGGTCTGAGCGTGGTGGGGATCCGCCGGGATGGAGAGGCGCTGACCGGAAAGCTGGTGGACGAGGCGCTGCAGATGGGGGATACCCTGCTGGTGGTGGGGAACTGGAGCCTCATTCGTCAGTTGCAGACCCATCATCGCGATTTTCTGCTGCTGGGCCTGCCTGCGGAAGTGGACGAGATGGCGCCGGCCCGCAGCCAGGCCATCCACGCCCTGATTGCCCTCGGGGTCATGATAGTGCTGATGGTGACGGATCCCGTGCCCAACGTCATCGCGGCGCTCATCGCCTGCCTGCTGATGGGCAAGTTCCGCTGCATCGATCTGGAGAGCGCCTACAAGTCCATCCACTGGCCGACCCTGATCCTCATCGTGGGTATGCTGCCCTTTGCCCTTGCATTGCAGCAGACCGGCGGGGTGGATCTCATCGTCGGCGCGCTCATCTCGGCGGTGGGGGAAATGGGCCCCAGTGTGATGCTGGCCAGCCTCTTCGCGCTCTGTGCCGTCATCGGGCTCTTCATCTCCAACACGGCAACGGCGGTGCTGATGGCGCCCATCGCGCTGGGGACGGCCCATCAGATGGGGGTCTCGCCTTATCCCTTTGCCATGACCATCGCCATCGCCGCCTCGGCAGCCTTCATGACGCCTGTCTCGTCGCCGGTCAACACCCTGGTGCTGGGCCCGGGCAACTACAAGTTCATGGACTTCGTGCGCATTGGCGTGCCCTTCACCTTGCTGGTGATGGTGGTGAGCGTCATCGCCATCCCCTGGTTCTTCCCGTTCTGACGACAGCAAACGATATGGCGGCCTGCGGGCCGCCTTTTTATTGCCCGCAGCGCTCTGCGAGATGAAAAGGGCGGCATCACGCCGGAGCAGGGCATTGCGCCGTCGCAGAGGAGAACACAAGGCTTAGCCGTTGATACATGAGGTGGCGTTGCAGGCGCGCGATGGTATGGAGAGGGGAAGAAGAGCGGCAAACGCCGGATACAAAAAAACCAGCCTGAGCTGGTCTGTTTGGTACTGCTTTCGATGGTGCGGAAGGAGAGACTCGAACTCTCACGCCTAGGGCGCCAGAACCTAAATCTGGTGCGTCTACCAATTTCGCCACTTCCGCAAGAATAATGGTGGCTATGACGGGATTCGAACCTGTGACCCCCGCATTATGAGTGCGATGCTCTAACCAACTGAGCTACATAGCCGTCTTGTGCACGACTTGCGTCGAATACAAGCAAAAATGGCTGGGGCACTAGGATTCGAACCTAGGTATGGCGAGATCAAAACCCGCTGCCTTACCGCTTGGCGATGCCCCAACAGTGTTCTTTGCAATCGGATGATTGAAGGAACGTTTTTTAAACATGGTGGCTATGACGGGATTCGAACCTGTGACCCCCGCATTATGAGTGCGATGCTCTAACCAACTGAGCTACATAGCCGTTTGTTGTCAACCACAAACGTGGAAGAGAACAGAAAAATGGCTGGGGTACTAGGATTCGAACCTAGGGATGGCGAGATCAAAACCCGCTGCCTTACCGCTTGGCGATACCCCAACAGCGATGCCTGACAGAGACTATCAAGCATCATTCAAAAATGGCTGGGGTACTAGGATTCGAACCTAGGGATGGCGAGATCAAAACCCGCTGCCTTACCGCTTGGCGATACCCCAACGACGATGCCTGACAGAGACCATCAAACATCATTCAAAAAATGGCTGGGGTACTAGGATTCGAACCTAGGGATGGCGAGATCAAAACCCGCTGCCTTACCGCTTGGCGATACCCCAACTAGAGATGGTGGCTATGACGGGATTCGAACCTGTGACCCCCGCATTATGAGTGCGATGCTCTAACCAACTGAGCTACATAGCCAACCGTGCTTCCAGTGAGTCGTTGCCTCGTCACTGTGCGGCCGGAATTATGCGTATCTGGCTCTGGGGCGTCAACCCTTTTTTTGTTTGAAAAAACGAATTTGGGTGCGTTTGGCGAGTTATTGGCCGCTGTCGTGCAAAAGCCCAACAATCTGGTTTTTTTTACGACATTCGCACCCAGATCGCGCCTCTGGCCAGATAAAAAAGAGGCCAGCAAATGCTGGCCTCTCATGGGGTTAGACGTTGAACAGGAAGTTCATGATATCGCCATCCTTGACGATGTAGTCTTTCCCTTCCGCGCGCATCTTGCCTGCTTCCTTGGCGCCTTGCTCACCCTTGTAGGTGATAAAGTCGTCGAAGGCGATGGTCTGGGCGCGAATAAAGCCTTTTTCGAAGTCGGTGTGGATCTTGCCAGCGGCCTGCGGGGCGGTGGCACCTACGGGAATGGTCCAGGCGCGCACTTCTTTCACACCGGCGGTGAAGTAGGTCTGCAACTTGAGCAGCTCGTATCCGGAGCGGATCACCCGGTTCAGGCCCGGCTCCTCGATGCCCAGATCCGCCATGAACTCGGCGCGGTCTTCGTCGTCCAGCTCGGCGATGTCCGCCTCGATGGCGCAGCAGACGACCACGACAACGGCGTTCTCGGCGGCGGCTATCTCACGGACCTGATCCAGGTAGGGGTTATTCTCGAAGCCATCTTCCGCCACGTTGGCGATGTACATGGTGGGTTTGAGGGTCAGGAAGTTGAGGTGGCTGACGGCGTCCAGCTCATCCTTGTCCAGCTTCATGCCGCGGATCATCTGGCCGTTTTCCAGGGCAACCTTGATCTTCTCCAGCACTTCCACTTCAAGCTTGGCATCCTTGTCGCCGCCCTTGGCACGCTTGGACTGGCGATTGATGGCGCGCTCGCAGGCATCCAGGTCGGAGAGGGCCAGCTCGGTGTTGATCACCTCGATGTCGTCGGCCGGGGAGACCTTGCCCGCCACGTGGACGATGTTCTCGTCCTCGAAGCAGCGCACCACGTGACCGATGGCTTCGGTTTCACGGATGTTGGCCAGGAACTGGTTGCCCAGGCCTTCGCCCTTGGAGGCACCGGCCACCAGGCCGGCGATGTCCACGAACTCCATGGTGGTCGGCACGACACGCTGCGGATTGATGATGGCCGCCAGCTGGTCGAGGCGGGGATCCGGCATGGGGACCACACCCGTGTTCGGCTCAATGGTGCAGAACGGGAAGTTGGCGGCTTCGATGCCGGCCTTGGTCAGCGCATTGAACAGGGTGGATTTGCCTACATTGGGCAGGCCCACGATACCGCATTTAAAACCCATGGATTGTTACCTTGTTGATGGATGCTTCAAGGGGCCGCGCGGGCGGCCCGTGTCGTGTTGCTTGACCCCGAGGCGAGGGATCTCGCCAGGGGGCCGGTCATCTTGAACTGCCTGGCGATGCAGGCTGAAGGCCTAGACTTTCTCGGCCTTGAAACTGTGCAGGCGATTCATGGCCTTGGTCATGTCCTGCTTGAACAGGATGTCGGTGGCGCGCAGGGATTCGTCCAGCGCGGCCTCGATCAGACTCTGCTCACTGCTGGGCGCCTTGGTCAGCACGAAACCGGCGACCAGCTCCTTGGCGCCCGGATGGCCGATGCCAAGGCGCAGCCGGAAGAAGTTATTGTTGTTGCCCATCCTGGCGATGATGTCCTTGAGGCCGTTATGGCCGCCGTGACCGCCCCCTTGCTTGAACTTGGCGATGCCGGGAGGCAGGTCCAGCTCGTCGTGGGCCACCAGGATCTCCTCCGGGGCGATCTGGTAGAAGCGCGCGAGCGCCGCCACGGCCTTGCCGGAGAGATTCATGTAGGTGTTCGGGATGAGCAGCCGCACATCCTGCCCGTCCACCAGGAAGCGGGCGGTGTGGCCGAAGAACTTGGGCTCTTCGCGCAGGCTGACATTGTGCCAGCGTGCCAGTTGCTCCACATACCAGGCGCCCGCATTGTGGCGGGTCTTGGCATATTCGGGGCCGGGATTACCCAGCCCGACAATCAGTTTGATTTGACTTGTCACGCTTGATGTCTTCACTCGCTACTTGCCATGGGCGGATGACCCGGGGCAATGGGACGCAATATTCTAGCCGCCGAGTGGCGATCACTCAACCAAAGTGCGGCAAGGTCGGGGAAAAGCCGGACAGAAGGGCTCGGGTGGGGTGGCTCGTCCGAGGTTTTCGTCTCTTGCCGAGTGGAGGCTGGCGGCTGGCGCCAGGCACCCAAAAAACAAAAACCGCCATTCGGCGGTTTTTGTCACAACAGGGTCTATCAATGCTCGAACATGGCAGAGATGGACTCTTCGTTGCTGATGCGGCGAATCGCTTCGGCCAGCACGGAGGAGAGGGTCAGCTGCTTGACCTTGCCGACTGCCTTCATCTCCGGGGTGAGCGGGATGGAGTCGGTGATGATCAGCTCGTCGATGACCGAATTCTTGATGTTTTCAACGGCGGTGCCGGAGAAGACAGGGTGGGTCGCATAGGCGAACACGCGCTTGGCACCACGCTCTTTCAGCGCTTCGGCCGCCTTGCACAGGGTGCCGCCGGTGTCGATCATGTCGTCGACGATGACGCAGTCACGACCGGCCACGTCGCCGATAAGGTGCATGACCTGGGAGACGTTCGGACGGGGACGACGCTTGTCGATGATGGCGATGTCGGTGTCGTCCAGCAGCTTGGCGATGGCACGGGCACGGACCACGCCGCCGATGTCCGGTGACACGACCACGGGGGATTCGAGGTTCTTGGCCTTCATGTCTTCCAGCAGCACCGGGCTGCCGAACACGTTGTCGACGGGGACGTCGAAGAAGCCCTGGATCTGCTCGGCATGCAGGTCAACGGTCAGCACACGGTCCACACCCACGCTGGAGAGGAAGTCGGCGACGACCTTGGCGGTGATGGGCACACGGGCGGAGCGGACGCGGCGGTCCTGACGGGCATAGCCAAAGTAGGGGATAACGGCAGTGATACGGCCAGCTGAAGCACGACGCAGTGCATCCACCATGACGATCAATTCCATCAAATTGTCGTTGGTCGGGGCACAGGTGGATTGAATGATGAAGATATCGCCACCGCGTACATTCTCGTTGATCTGTACGCTGATCTCGCCGTCGCTAAAGCGACCTACGGCAGCATTGCCGAGTTTGATAAACAGGCGATCTGCGATCTTCTGGGCTAGTTCCGGCGTTGCGTTACCAGCAAACAGCTTCATGTCAGGCACGGTTTGAAACCTCGGGGTTGCATCCAGTATGTGGGGAGTCTGATTTTAGACCCGTATCGTTTGGGGGCAAACGATTTAGCAAGATGACGGACAAGGTCTCTGGGCGATGTCGAGGATGGCGTCTCATCACCCGCAGGGTGGGTGGACGGGAATCCACCTTGAGCGCCATCGCGTCAGATTGGCCCAAGACACATCGACGAGGTCAACACCTCCCGATACGGCCTCAACAAGGAGAGAGTTGGCTGGGGTACTAGGATTCGAACCTAGGAATGGCGAGATCAAAACCCGCTGCCTTACCGCTTGGCGATACCCCAATCACTCACTTGTTGCAAAGTGACGAAGAGTGGTGATATGTTCTCGCCCTTGGCGACAAACCCATCCCAGCCTTCCGGCACTCTTGCCAACACCTTCCGAGCAGCCATTTCGTCTTCAAATCGAGCAAAGACGCAGGCGCCAGTGCCCGTCATTCTTGACGGCGCGTATTCTAGCAACCAGCCGAGCGCATTGGCAACCTCGGGGTGGCGCTTTTTCACCAGCAGCTCGCAATCGTTTTTCCACTCTCCTGCCAGCAGATTGTCCAGGGTCATCTTGGGGGTGTTGCGGGGCAGGTCGGGATCCTGGAACACGGCGGCGGTGGCCACATGGCAATCCGGCTTGAGTACCAGGTACCAGGCATCCGGCACCTCGATCTGTTGCAACCGCTCCCCCACGCCTTCGGCGAAGGCGGCCTTGCCCCGCACGAACACCGGCACGTCGGCGCCCAACTGCACGCCGAGCTCGGCCAGCTCGTCTTCACTCAAGCCGGCTTGCCAGAGGTGGTTCAAGGCCACGAGGGTGGTGGCCGCGTCCGACGAGCCGCCCCCGATGCCACCGCCCATGGGCAGTACCTTCTCCAGCCGGATATGGGCTCCCTGCGGACTGGCCAACCGGCTCTGCAACAGTCGCGCAGCCCGGATGATGAGGTTCTGTTCATCGGGCACGCCGGGAATGGCCGGGCTCAAGGTGAGCTGGTCGCTGCCGGGGATCGGCTCGAATTCGAGCCAGTCGCCGTGGTTGAGGAAGATGAAGAGGGTCTGCAGTTCGTGGTAGCCATCGGGGCGGCGGCCATTGACGTGCAGGAAGAGGTTGAGCTTGGCCGGGGCGGGCCAGCGGATCGGCGCCTGGTCGTGCATCATGGTGCCAGGGTCCACTCGTTGATCTGCAGCTTGAGACGGCTCTCCTGCCCGGTCATGGTGAGCAGGTGGGGCAGGCGATAGCCGTCCTGATCCCGATAGTCCCCGTAGACGATCTGCCACTGGCCGTCGCGCACGCTGGCGAGGCTGGCATCGGGGTTGAGCTCGAATTCGGCCTGCCCCGGCAATCCCTTGATCCACTCAGGCAGCCCGGCCACCGGAATGTGCCAGCCGGTGAGCTGATAGACCAGGAGCTCGGCATCCTGGCTCTGGTGCTGTTTCCCGTCGTTGTCGAGCAGAGTCACCTCGCCGCCGGTGCGGGAGAGTTCCAGAATATGGGTGCCGATGAGGCTGGTGAGGTTGAGGCGATAGTCGTCGCCGTTTTGCTGCCAGTTGAGGCGGGCGCTGCCCTTCTGGCGGGCGGTGATGATGGCCATCTTGCCCGACAACTGCCAGTGTGTGAGGCGTTCGAGGCGGGCGCGCTCCTGCTGCCAGTTGACCTGATCCCGCTGGGGTTGGGTGGTGGTACAGCCCGCCAGCACCAGCAGGCAGGCGAGGGAGAAGATACGCAACAACAAGGTGGAGCTCCGCAGATGAGGTTTGCGACAGTATAAGGGGCGGCCGTATTGCTTTTAAAGACTTACCCTTTCTCGTACAATTGTCGGCCTCTACACCCTGTGCATGAAACGATCATCACCCACCCATGAGTCTGCTTGCCCTCGGAATCAACCACAACACCGCCAGTGTCGCCTTGCGGGAGCGGGTCGCCTTTGGCCCGGACCGCATCGATCGCGCCCTGCGTGAGCTGGTGGAGCAGCCTGGCGTCAGCGAGGCGGTGATCGTCTCCACCTGCAACCGCACCGAGCTCTATTGCAGCCTGGAGCAGGGGCAGGGGGAGCAGGTGCTGAACTGGTTGCAGCGGTTCCACGCGCTGGAGGCGAGCGAGGTGCTCTCCGCCATCTACCGGCACCAGGACGAGGAAGCGGTGCGACACCTGATGCGGGTGGCCTGCGGCCTCGACTCCCTGGTGCTCGGGGAGCCGCAGATCCTGGGGCAGATCAAGCAATCCTACGCCCACGCCCAGCAGGCGGATGCGGTGAAAGGATCCCTGGAGCGCCTGTTCCAGAAATCCTTCTCGGTGGCCAAACGGGTGCGCACTGACACCGAGATCGGCGCCAGCGCGGTGTCGGTGGCCTTCGCCGCCGTGAGCTTGGCCCGCCGTATCTTCTCCGATCTCTCCCAGACCAAAGTGCTGCTGGTGGGCGCCGGCGAAACCATCGAACTGGTGGCCCGCCATCTGCGCGAGCAGAGCGTGACCCGGATGATGGTGGCGAACCGCACCCTGCAACGGGCCCAGTTGCTGGCAGAGGAGTTCGGTGCCCAGGTAATGACCCTGGAGGAGATCCCGGACTACCTGCACGAGGCGGACATCGTCATCAGCTCCACGGCAAGCCCCCTGCCCATCATCGGCAAGGGCATGGTGGAGCGGGCGCTCAAGGCGCGTCGCTTCAAGCCCATGTTCCTGGTGGACATCGCCGTGCCCCGCGACATCGAAGCCGAGGTGGACGAGCTCTCCGATGCCTATCTCTACACGGTGGACGATCTGCAGGGCATCATCGAGCAGAACCTGGAGACCCGCAAGCGGGCGGCCGCCGAGGCGGAACTCATCGTGCAGGAAGAGCGCGACGAGTTCATGGGCTGGTATCGCAGCCAGCACTCGGTGGATCTCATTCGCGATTATCGCCATCAGTCACAGCAGGTCGCGGACGAAGAGTTGCAGCGGGCCCTGCTGGCCCTGCAACAGGGTGAAAATGCCGAGCAGGCGCTCAAGGCCATGGCCCATCGCCTCACCAACAAGCTGATCCACGCACCGACCCAGGCCCTGCGCCAGGCCGCCGCCCAGGGGGACAGCCACAAGCTGGCCCAACTGCGTCAGGTGCTGGGATTGTCACAAGAATCATAGTGTTGGGACGGCCCTTTGCCGTCCCGTCCTCCATCGAGAATCCAAGAGTCATGAACCCCTCATTGATCAGAAAGCTGGAAGGCCTCATCGAGCGCCATGAAGAAGTACAGGCCCTGCTCGGGGAGCCCGGGGTCGCCTCGGATCAGGACAGATACCGCGCCCTGACCCGGGAATACGCCCAGCTGGAAGATATCGTTCACGCCTTCCAGCGTTTCCGCCAGGCCGAAGAGAACCTCGAGACCACCCGGCTGATGCTGGAGGAAGAGGATGCCGAGCTGCGGGAGATGGCGCAGGAGGAACTGCCGCTCGCCAAGGCGACCTTCGAGGAGCAGGAGCAGGCGCTTCAGGTGATGCTGTTGCCGCGCGACCCCAAGGATGACAACAACTGCTATCTGGAAATCCGCGCCGGTGCCGGTGGCGACGAGGCGGCCATTTTCGCGGGGGATCTGTTCCGCATGTACTCCCGCTACGCCGAGCGTCAGGGGTGGCGTGTCTCCATCGTCAGCTGCAATGACGGCGAACACGGTGGCTACAAGGAGGTGATCGCTAAGGTGGACGGCGAGCACGTCTACGGCCGCCTCAAGTTCGAGTCCGGCGGCCACCGGGTGCAGCGAGTCCCCGAGACCGAATCCCAGGGCCGGGTGCACACCTCCGCCTGTACCGTGGCCGTGCTGCCGGAAGTGCCGGAAGCCGAGCAGGTGGAGATCAACCCCTCCGAGCTGAAGATCGACACCTTCCGCGCCTCCGGTGCCGGCGGCCAGCACGTCAACAAGACCGACTCCGCCATCCGCATCACCCACCTGCCCACCGGGCTGGTGGTGGAGTGCCAGGACGAGCGCTCCCAGCACAAGAACCGTGCCAAGGCGATGTCGGTGCTCTCCGCTCGCCTGCAGGCGGCCGAGGACGAACGCCACCGCGCCGCCGAGCAGAGTACCCGCCGCAACCTGGTGGGCTCCGGGGATCGCTCCGAGCGCATCCGCACCTACAACTATCCCCAGGGGCGTCTCTCCGAGCACCGGATCAACCTCACCCTCTATCGTCTGGGCGAAATCCTGGAAGGGGATCTGGACTGCGTGATCACCCCCCTGGTGCAGGAGTATCAGGCGGATCAGCTCGCCTCCCTGGCCGAGAGCAACTGATGCAGATCCAGCAGGCTCGTGCCCATATCATGGCGACCCTGGCCTCCGGGGAATCCCCCCGTGCCGACGCCGATGCCCTGCTCTGTCATCTGCTGGATTGCCGGCGCAGCTATCTGATGACCTGGCCGGAGCACGAGCTCGATGCCGCCCAGCAGGCGACCCTGGCGGGCTGGCTTGCCCGTCGCCTCAATGGAGAGCCCATTGCCCACCTCATCGGTGAGCGGGAGTTCTGGTCGCTGCCGCTGAAAGTGAGCCCGGCCACCCTGATCCCGCGCCCCGATACCGAGGTGCTGGTGGAACAGGCGCTGGCCCGCCTGCCGGGTGGCCCCTGCGCCCTGCTGGATCTGGGCACGGGCACCGGTGCCATCGCCCTTGCGCTCAAGTCTGAGCGACCGGATGCCGATGTATGGGCGGTGGACAGGATGCCGGCCGCGGCCGCGTTGGCCCGCACCAACAGCGCAGCCCTGAGGTTGCCCATCGAGGTGCGCGACGGCAGCTGGTTTGCGCCGCTCTCGGATGCACCGCGCTTTGCGATGATCGTCTCCAACCCGCCTTACATCGACGGGACGGACCCCCATCTTCACGAGGGGGACGTGCGCTTCGAGCCGCGCTCCGCCCTGGTGGCGGAGGAGCAGGGGCTGGCGGATATCCGCCTCATCGTCACCCAGGCGCCCGGCCATCTGGTGCCAGGTGGCTGGCTGTTGCTGGAACACGGCTGGGATCAGGGGGAGGCGGTGCGTCAACTCCTGCTGCAACAAGGCTACGTCCAGGTGGAAACCGTGCGCGATTACGGTGATAACGAGCGGGTGACCCTGGGGCGCCTGGCTCAGTGATATGACGGGCGGCCCGGTCTGCCCCTGTTCAAGGAAATCTTATGTATGTTGTTCTCAAGCATCTGCACCTCACCCTGATTGCCGGGGCCGTGCTGATGTTTATCCTGCGCTTTTACTGGTTGCAGACCGGCTCCACGCTGGCAGGGGGCGCCCGCACCCTCAAGATCAGCGGCTGGCTCAACGGCCTGGTGGTGCTCTCCGGTGTGCTGCTCTGCATGGTGCTGGGTCTCAACCCCCTCAACAACGCCATCCCCTGGCTGGCCGAGAAGCTGACATCCATCCTGGTGGTGGCCTTTCTGGCCATGATGGCGCTGCGTCTGGCCCGCAGCAACGGCATCCGCTGGTTTGCCTTCCTGGGCGCACTGGGGTGGATCTTCTTTATCGCCAAGCTTGCGGTGCAAAAGCAGGCCAGCCTGTTCGGCTAGGAAGGATGACGATGATACGTGTGGATGAGTGGACCGACTTCGAGGCTCACGATCTGGCCGAGCTGGCGCTGTCGGTGAGCGACGAGATCCGGGGCCATGGCGGCACGGGAGAGGCCGAGCTTGCCCGCCTCGATGCCTGGCTGGACGAGACGATTGCCGAGGGAGACTGCGACGAGGTGCGCCGTCAGCTGTTGCAGGGTTTCTACCAGACCCTGGGCTTTCGTGGCGACTGGCAGGATTACTTCTCGTCCGCCAACTGCGATCTGGACCAGGTGCTGGCAAGGCGCAAGGGGATCCCGGTCAGTCTCGGCATCCTCCTCATCCAGCTGGGTCGCAAGATAGGGCTGGATGTGGAGGGGATCTGCTTCCCCGGCCATTTCCTCCTGAGTTTTGCCGGTCTGGACGGGGAGGTCTATGTGGACCCCTTCAACGGTGATGAACTGAGCCGGCACCGCATCGAACTGCTGCTGCGCGGTGCCCTCGGCAACCTGGCGAGTCTGAGCGATGATCATCTGCAGCCATCGGGGCAGTGGGAGATCATCGAGCGCTTGCTCAATGTAAGCAAGGGCGCCCTGCTGCGCGAGGAGCGCATGACGGAGGCGTTGCGCTGCAGCGAGCTGCTGCTGCGCATGAAGCCCGGCGATCCGCTGGAGACGCGGGATCGGGGCTTCATCTATGAGCAACTCGATTGCCCGCGCTTTGCCGCCGACGATTTCGAATACTTTATTGAACAATGCCCTGATGATCCCGTGGCCGATGTGCTGAAAACCCAGCTGGCCACCCTGGACCTCAGTCCCAAGCCCCTCCATTAAGGATCCCTGAGATGGAACAGAAGAATATCAAGGTCAACCAGATCGACGTCGCCAACGACAAACCTTTCGTGCTGTTCGGCGGCATGAACGTGCTGGAATCCCGCGACATGGCGATGGCGGTGTGCGAGAAGTACGTGGAAGTGACCAGCAAGCTCGGCATCCCGTTCGTGTTCAAGGCGAGCTGGGACAAGGCCAACCGCTCCTCCATCCACTCCTATCGCGGCCCGGGTCTGGAAGAGGGGATGAAGATCTTCCAGGAGCTGAAAGCGACCTTCGGCATGCCGGTGATCTCCGATCTGCATGAGCCCCATCAGGCCAAACCGGTCGCCGAGGTGGTCGACGTCATCCAGCTGCCCGCCTTCCTGGCGCGCCAGACCGATCTGGTGGAGGCCATGGCCCGCACCGGCAACGTCATCAACATCAAGAAGCCGCAATTCCTGAGCCCAAGCCAGATGAAGAACATCACCGACAAGTTCGAGGAGTGTGGCAACGATCGCCTGATCCTCTGCGAGCGTGGTGCCAACTTCGGCTATGACAACCTGGTGGTGGACATGCTGGGTCTGGGCGTCATGAAGAAGAGCACCGGCGGCTATCCGGTCATCTTTGACGTCACCCACTCCCTGCAGTGCCGTGATCCCCTGGGAGCGGCCTCCGGCGGTCGCCGCGAGCAGGTGACCGAGCTAGCCCGTGCCGGCATGGCGGTGGGCCTCGCCGGTCTCTTTATCGAATCCCACCCGGATCCGAAAATTGCCCGCTGCGACGGCCCGAGCGCTCTGCCGCTGGAGAAGCTGGAAGGCTTCCTCAAGCAGATGAAGGCCATCGACGATCTCGTCAAGGGCTTCGAGCCCCTCGATACCTCCGCCTGATCGCGATTTCTACTATCAAAAATGCCCCGCCATGCGGGGCATTTTTATTTCCGTCATTTTCATTTGGTGCTCTTCGGCGTCCATTGCGACCATGTTTCCGTGGTGTTAATGATGTTAAATATATTGTGTGATTGATGTCTCTTATTTGCTTCTTATGACATGCAAAAGTAGCGACCGTCAGGATGGCAAAAAGGTATGAAGCGGGTGAGATAACCCTATTTCTCGCCGCAGACTGCTGCATGCGTTATTTGCTGTCAGTGGAGTCACACTTATTAACAGGACGTTGAACATGCACAAGAAAATTGTCAGTAGCCTCTATTTTCAGGTGATATTGGCAATCACCATCGGAATATGTCTGGGACATGTCTATCCGAGTCTGGGCGCAGATATGAAACCCCTTGGTGATGGCTTCGTTAAATTAATCAAGATGATCATCGCCCCCGTCATTTTCTGTACCGTGGTCACCGGCATTGCCGGCATGGAAAGCATGAAGGCGGTGGGCAAAACCGGTGCCATTGCGCTGATCTATTTTGAAGTGGTGAGCACCCTGGCCCTGATCATCGGTCTGTGCGTGGTCAACGTGCTGCAGCCCGGGGCCGGTATGAACGTGGATCCCTCCTCACTCGACGCCAGCGCCATCTCCGTCTATGCGGATCAGGCCCAGTCCCAGGGGATAATTCCCTTCCTGCTGGATGTGATACCGGCCAGCGTCATCGGTGCCTTTGCCGGCGGCAATATACTCCAGGTGTTGCTGTTTGCCGTCCTGTTCGGATTTTCCCTGCATCATATCGGGGAGAAGGGAAAACCCATCTTCAATATCATCGATGGTTTCTCCCAGGTTATTTTCGGCATCATCAACATGATCATGAAACTGGCGCCGATCGGGGCATTTGGTGCCATGGCTTTCACCATAGGGAAATACGGTATTGGTTCTTTGGTGCAGCTGGGGCAATTAATTGCAAGCTTCTACCTGACCTGCCTGCTGTTTATTTTCCTGGTGCTCGGCAGTATCGCCAAAGCCAATGGCTTCAGCATTGTGCGCTTTATTGCCTATATCCGGGAAGAGCTGTTGATCGTGCTCGGAACATCCTCGTCGGAATCCGTATTGCCGCGCATGCTGGTGAAAATGGAGGCGCTGGGCTGCAAGAAATCGGTGGTGGGTCTGGTGATCCCGACCGGTTACTCATTCAACCTGGACGGCACCTCCATCTATCTGACCATGGCCGCCGTCTTCATCGCCCAGGCGACCAACACCCCGCTGGACCTGTTCCATCAGCTCACCCTGCTGGTGGTGCTGCTTATCTCCTCCAAGGGGGCGGCCGGAGTCACGGGGAGTGGCTTCATCGTGCTGGCAGCCACCATCTCGGCGGTAGGGCATCTGCCGCTGGCCGGGCTGGCGCTGATCCTCGGGATTGATCGCTTCATGTCGGAGGCGCGCGCCCTGACCAACCTCATCGGCAACGGGGTGGCGACCCTGGTGGTGGCCCGTTACTGCGATCAGCTCGACGAGGCAACCATGCAGGATGCCCTGGCGAAACCCGTGGTGGCAAGGCCGGTGGACCTGCGAAGCTGAGCCAGGTTCCGGCGGTGATCATCACCCATGAAAAAACGGCCCGAGGGGGCCGTTTTTTTATCTCTTTACGCAGGGCGCCTTACAGGCTCTGGGTGAAGGTGCGGGTGACCACGTCACGCTGCTGCTCCGGGGTCAGGGCGTTGAAACGCACGGCGTAACCGGAGACGCGGATGGTGAGCTGCGGGTATTTTTCCGGGTTGGCGATGGCGTCTTCCAGGGTTTCGCGGCGCAGTACGTTGACGTTCAGGTGCTGACCCCCTTCGACCACAGGCTCTTGCTGAACCGGCAGTTCACGGTATTCGAATTGACCCAGGTCGGAGAGGCTGACTTCCTGATCGGCGGCAAAGCTGTCGCCCTTGGCGCAGATGCAGCGAGCCTGTTGTTTCTCTTCGTCCAGCAGCCAGAAAGAGTTCAGCAGAGCGGCGTTGGCGGACTGGGTGATTTGGATGCCCTTGATCATGGTATGACTCCTCATAGGAAAGCGGATTCAACGGTAAGCACATTACCCTGATGTTTTTAAACCACCTCTTGGAAGGAATGATTTAACGGGGCCTTGCCTTACACCTTTACTTCGTTGGGGCCATATATACCACGACGGTAATATTACGAAAATTGATCCAAATCAATAAAGCCCCATTTTGCGTGCATTGAAAGGGATTAAATCATTGAGTTGAATCAAAAACAGATCATTTTTCTGTTTTTGTAAGATATATGAATTATGCATTTTTTATTATTCATATCTAGTAATTTAACTACACCTTTAGGGTTTATTTCTGGCGTCAGCGAAAACCGGCCTGCCCATGAGGCCTGTCCGAAGAACGTCCTGTTATTCCTGTGTCAACGCAGCCTCGGTCATTGCCCGTGAACGCCGCCGCCACTTCCCAGGCTGGCCAGGCTGAGCCTGACCTCCATGCGGTTGCGTCTTGGGGGCGAGGACCCTATCCTGAGCCCCTTGCTCTATTGACCGAGGAGATAGCGGTGCCAAGCTGGACAGAAGGCGGGGAGTGGGGAGAGGGAGAGGCTGGCATGCCAGCCAGGATGGAAGGAGTGGATTCGCAACGAGAGGAGACGGGTGTGCTGACCTGGAAAGATGTGATTGGTTCGGAGAAAGAGCAGGCGTATTTCATGGACACCCTGGCCACCGTCAGGGCCGAGCGGGAGGCGGGCAAGGTGATCTATCCCCCGGCGACCGAGGTCTTCAATGCCTTCAAACTGACCGAGCTGGATGACGTCAAGGTGGTGATCCTGGGGCAGGATCCCTATCACGGCCCGGACCAGGCGCACGGCCTCTGTTTCTCCGTCTTGCCCGGAGTGCGCACGCCGCCGTCCCTCGTCAACATCTACAAGGAGATGCAGCGGGATCTGCCGGGTTTTGTCACACCCAATCACGGATTCCTGGAATCCTGGGCCAGACAGGGAGTGCTGCTGCTCAATACGGTGCTGACGGTCCAGGCGGGCCAGGCGCACTCTCACGCCCACCTGGGGTGGGAGACCTTTACCGATCGGGTCATCGAGCGGATCAATGCCCATTGCCAGGGAGTCGTCTTCCTGCTGTGGGGCGCTCATGCCCAGAAGAAAGGGCGCTTCATCGACCGGTCGCGCCACCATGTGCTGAGCGCCCCCCATCCCAGCCCGCTCTCTGCCCATCGCGGTTTCATCGGTTGCGGCCACTTCTCCGAGGCCAATCGCCTGCTGGTCCAGCAAGGACGCAGTCCCATCGACTGGCTCTCGGTCTGCGCCGATCCGGCGGCCTGACGCCGAAAATGCACAGGGGAAATGGTGCCCCCTGTGCCCCCTGTGGTGAGAGGCTGGTGCAGCCGCTGTCTGCATCCGACTTGATTGAGTGCAAAGTTCAGGCAATAAATGACCGTATACTCGAGACAGACGTTTTCTCATTTCAGTGCAAGGAGTGCCCATGTTATCCAGTCTGCATAAGGACCACCTCAACATCACCCGGTTGCTGACGCTGCTCAAGCAAAAGCTGGCGGCCATTCGCAATGAGCAGCCGGTGAGCTACTTCCTGCTGCGGGATGTGGTGGATTATCTGCGCGAGGTATCCGACAAGTACCACCACCCGAAGGAAGACATGATTTATGACTACTACCTGAAATACAGGGTGGTGGAGGGGGAGGTGGCCAACCGGCTGCACGAGGAGCACGCCCGTCTGCTGGATGCAGGGACCGAGCTCAAGGAGATGGTGGAGATGATCCTGATGGATGCGGTCATCCCGCTGGATCAGTTCGTGGCCCGTCTGGAGCAGTTCATCGAGCAGCAGGAGGCGCACATGAACTATGAGGAAGGGGTCATCTTCCCCCATCTGCGCGACTCCCTGACCGAGGATGACTGGCGTCATCTCGAACAGCTCTGGCAGAACCGGGCCATCAATGATCCCCTGTTCGGAGCGGAGGTAAGCCAGCACTTCCAGGCGCTGGCCAAACAGCTCTCGCTGCCTGCAGCCTGACAGGAGGTTCACCCATAAAAACAGCGCCCCGGTCAATCCGGGGCGCTGTTTTTATGGCTCCACTCGCTGGAGTGAAACATGGGCGACGTGGGCGTATCAGAGCTCCAGGTCGTCCGATCCTTCATAGGCGATGTCGATGGCCTGCAGCTCCTTTTGCAGGCGGTGCTTGTCTTTAAGCGCCTCAATCTCACGCCATTTGCGTTTTTTTCCCGTTGTCCCGCGGCTACGTGAACCCAGCTCAACGACCTCGTCAAAATCGAAGTTGAACATGTCCATGGCTCCCTCCTTGGTTTTATGATTTTCACCATCCGTATAACACGACGCCTTTGAAAATAAAACGTTTTTATGACGAAGTTGTGACAACCGGAAACAGGCACAAAAAAACCGGGCTGCCCTTTCGGGAGCCCGGTTTTTGCAGCGCCACTTCGCTCTGTGAGAGCCGTGTGGCGAGCGGCCTTACAGGTGGCTTGCCAGCATGGTTTCCAGCTTGCCCTGGTCGATGGCGAACAGGCGGATGCCTTCCCCCAGCTTCTCGACGGCCATGGCGTCCTGGTTCAGCTCCCAGCGGAATTCGGCTTCGGTCATCGGGGCCGGTTTGGCTGTGCGCTCGCCGGTGTAGTCCAGTTTGCGCACCACGGTGCCTTCGGCCTTGCTCAGCTCTTCCAGCAAAGCGGGGCCAATGGTCAGGCGGTCGCAGCCGGCCAGTTCCAGGATTTCGCCGGTGTTGCGGAAGCTCGCGCCCATGACCACGGTCGGGTAGTCGTGCTGCTTGTAGTAGTTGTAGATGGCGGTGACGGAGACCACGCCCGGATCTTCACTGGCGGTGTAATCACGGCCGTTCTTGGCCTTGTACCAGTCGAGGATGCGGCCCACGAACGGGGAGATGAGGAAGGCACCGGCTTCGGCACAGGCACGAGCCTGGGCGAAGGAGAACAGCAGGGTCAGGTTGCACTGGATACCCTCTTTCTCCAGCACCTCGGCGGCACGGATGCCTTCCCAGGTGGAGGCCAGCTTGATCAGGATGCGATCATTGCTGATACCGGCTTCGTTGTAGAGGCGGATCAGCTTGCGGGCCTTGGCGATGCTGGCGTCGGTGTCGAAGGAGAGGCGGGCGTCCACTTCGGTGGAGATGCGGCCCGGGACGATTTTCAGCACTTCGAGGCCGATGTTGACCGCCAGCTTGTCGCCTGCGTCGATGATTTGCTGTGCCTTGTCCTGGCTCTGGGATTTGGCCCAGGCAATGGCGTCCTGGATCAGGGCTGCGTACTCGGGGATCTCGGAGGCCTTGAGTACCAGAGAGGGGTTGGTGGTGGCATCGATGGGCTGGTAGCGCTTGATGGCTTCGATGTCGCCGGTATCGGCAACCACTGTGGTCAGGGCTTTCAGCTGGGTCAATTTATCGGCCATGGCAAATATCATCTCTTTATGAGGGAGCAATCCCAGGGTGGCGGGCATGAGACGGCAGTTCTGAAATTAAATTACAAGATCCCGGCGGCTCAGGCTCAGAAAGGGGCGATGGGCAGGCCCCATCGTCATTGCCTGCCTAATTAATACGGATGTGGCGCATCCTGCAATAGGGGGGCTTGTATGCGAATCAGCCAGGTGGTGAAAGCGGTACCGGCTGTCGGGTGAAAGTGTTTGATAAAAAACGAGTTTTATTAATGGTGTGGCGGCTGGCTCCGACATGGAAAAGCGCAATTATTTTGGTGGATTCATGAATTTGTGCGGGAGGTCACATAAATAGTTCTGTCAGCTACTTGAAATTTAATTACGTGTAAAACGTTTTGCGTTACAACCCCTTGCCGATGAGGCATGAGAGGCAAACGCTTGTCTCCCTGATGTCGTTTCACTCAGCGGTTTTTACCCCCATGGGATGAGTTGTAAAATGGTTCTCTATTGGCTCTAATTTGTGAGGGGCTGGGTTGCACATCAATTTTTGTTGATTTATTGCGTGCTAAATGAAGCTTTTTTGCATCAAATTGCTCGTTTTTTGTCTCCCCAGTGAGCCCTGTCACTATTCTGAATTCCCTCGCTATGCTAGATTCCGCCCCTTCGGCGCAATGCTGGTTCGGAAATTGACAGAGAGCGGTCAGCGCAGACTGGCCATGGATGTGATAACAACGAGAGAATTATGGACACCTTGATTGCAATGATTAACGACCTGATGTGGGGAGCCGTGCTCATTTACCTGCTGATCGGGGTCGGTATCTTCTTTACCTTCCGCCTGGGCTTTATCCAGATCCGCCACTTCGGCCACATGTTCTCGGTCCTGCGCAACAGTCGCAAATCCGACAGCGCCGGCATCTCCTCCTTCCAGGCTCTGTGTACCAGCCTGGCGGCCCGTGTCGGGACGGGCAATCTGGCCGGTGTGGCCGTCGCCATCTATCTGGGTGGCCCTGGCGCCGTCTTCTGGATGTGGCTGATCGCCTTCATCGGCATGGCCACCGCCTTCGTGGAGAGCACCCTGGCCCAGCTCTACAAGGTCAAGGATGAGGATGGCAACTACCGCGGCGGCCCCGCCTACTACATGGAGCGCGGCCTCGGCATGCGCTGGATGGGGGTGGTCTTCTCCCTCTGCCTGCTGCTGGCCTTCGGTCTGGTGTTCAACGCGGTGCAGGCCAACTCCATCAGCCTGGCCATGAACGTCGCCTTCGGCATCCCTGACTGGGTGAGCGGTCTGGCCCTGGTGGTGCTCTCCGGTCTCATCATCTTCGGCGGCATTCGTGGCATCGCCCGCTTTGCCGAGCTGGTGGTGCCCTTCATGGCACTGGCCTACATCCTGATGGCGCTGTTCGTGGTGTTCATGAACATCAGCGAGCTGCCGAGTATCTTCGCCCTCATCATCAAGTCTGCGTTCGGCATCGAGCAGGCAGGTTCCGGCGCCATGGGCTATGCCATCTCCCAGGCGATGATCAACGGCATCAAGCGCGGCCTCTTCTCCAACGAGGCGGGCATGGGCTCTGCCCCCAATGCTGCCGCCACCGCCACCCCCTATCCGCCGCACCCGGCCTCCCAGGGTTATGTGCAGATGCTGGGGGTCTTCCTCGATACCATCGTCATCTGTACCTGTACTGCCGCCATCATCCTGATGTCCGGCCAGTTCGAGCCGGGTTCCGGCGTGACCGGTGTCGAGCTGACCCAGCGCGCGCTCTCTTCCCAGGTGGGCGGCGGTGGCAACATCTTCATCGCAGCAGCCATCTTCTTCTTCGCCTTCACCTCCATCGTGGCGAACTACTCCTATGCGGAGACCAACCTGGTGTTCCTCGAGCACAACCACAAGGGTGGCCTGATGCTGTTCCGGATGTTCGTGCTGGGCATGGTGATGTTCGGATCCGTGGGCGAACTGCCGACCGTGTGGGCTCTGGCGGATGTCTCCATGGGGCTGATGGCCATCGTCAACCTGGTGGCCATCCTGCTGCTCTCCGGCGTCGCCATCAAGCTGGCCAAGGACTACAACGACCAGCTCAAGGTGGGCCGCGTGCCGACCTTCGATGCCAACAAATACCCGGAGCTGCGCAGCCAGCTGGAAGAGGGGATCTGGGACAACCCGGGCAAGAAATAAGCCTGCGTTGCAAGGTGATTGAAGGGGAGCCATGGCTCCCCTTTTTCATGGGTAAAAAGAGGGGGCGGCTTCACACTGACTTCACAGAGCCTCATCGGCAGCACACCTCGCGGGACTATGCTGGGCTCATCACTCGCCGCCATGGCGATACCTTGCTAACGACAGTCAGGAGACATGCAATGCAACAACGACAATCCATCCTGTGGGGCGCTCTGGCCACCCTGATGTGGGCCGGTCTGGCTCATGCCGGTGACAAGGCGGCGACCGATCCCCTGCGCCCCGTGGTGGATGCCAGCATCCGGCCGCTACTCAAGGAGCACAGGATCCCGGGCATGGCGGTGGCCGTGCTCAAGGATGGCAAGGCCCACTATTTCAACTACGGTGTGGCCGATCGGGAGCGCGCGGTCGGTGTCAGCGAGCAGACCCTGTTCGAGATAGGTTCCGTGAGCAAGACCCTGACCGCGACGCTGGGGGCCTACGCCGTGGTGCAGGGGAGCTTCGAGCTCGATGACAAGGCGAGTCTGTTCGCCCCCTGGCTCAAGGGATCCGCCTTTGACAACATCACCATGGGGGAGCTGGCTACCTACAGCGCAGGCGGCTTGCCGCTGCAATTCCCCGAGGAGGTGGATTCGCTCGAGAAGATGCAGGCCTACTACCGCCAGTGGACCCCAGCCTACTCGCCGGGTTCCCATCGCCAGTACGCCAACCCCAGCATCGGGCTCTTTGGCTATCTGGCGGCGAGCAGCATGAAGCAGCCGTTCGATCGCCTGATGGAGCAGACGATCCTGCCGGGGCTTGGCCTGTACCATACCTACCTCAATGTGCCCGAGCAGGCCATGGGGCACTACGCCTACGGCTACTCGAAGGAGGACAAGCCCATCCGCGTCACTCCCGGCATGCTGGCGGACGAGGCCTACGGCATCAAGACCAGCTCGGCGGATCTGCTGCGCTTTGTGAAGGCCAACATCAGCGGGGTGGATAATGCGGCCATGCAGCAGGCCATCGATCTGACTCACCAGGGCCAGTATGCGGTGGGGGAGATGACCCAGGGACTGGGCTGGGAGCGTTACCCCTATCCCGTCAGCGAGCAGACGCTGCTGGCGGGCAACTCCCCGGCGATGATTTACAATGCCAACCCGGCGGCGCCCGCGCCCGCTGCAACAGGGCACCCTGTGCTCTTCAACAAGACCGGCTCGACCAACGGCTTCGGGGCCTATGTGGCCTTCGTGCCGGCCAAAGGGATCGGCGTCGTCATGCTGGCCAATCGCAACTACCCCAACGAGGCGCGCATCAAGGCGGCCCACGCCATCCTGACGCAACTGGCCAGGTAATGGAGCGCCGTCGCTGAGCCTTGAGGGCACGCCGCATCGCGGCGTGCCCGTTACCTCGGACCCGACCCCTCAAGGGCGACCTGGCAGGGGGCGGGTCGATGAGCATGCCAATCCGGACCTCTCCTGCGGGAGATGTCCGGATTGGCATCCACCGAGTGCCATCTCGTCACTAGGCCCCGGCAGGCCGCCCGCTCTATAGTGCCCGGCATCTTCCTCTGCTTTTGCAGGATTGAGTTGTCAATCTCGCTGACAGCGCACCTGTGATGGTGAAACCTGCTGCTATGGAGCCTTCATGGGTATGTTTCTGCTGTGTACTTTTCTGATGATCATCCTCTATCCCCTCGGGATCGATCTCTATCTGGTGGCCGTCCCCCGCATTGCGCAAACCCTGCAGGGGAGCGAGGCGCAGATCCACACCGCTTTTTCCATCTATCTGCTGGGCATGGCGGCTACCGTGCTGCCGGGGGGCATGCTGGCGGATCGCCATGGCAGGCGCCCCGTGGTACTGGGGGGCGCTCTCATCTTCGTGGTCGCTTCCCTGGTGGCGGCGGAGGCGACCGGCATCGCCCAGTTTTATCTGGGGCGTTTCTGGCAAGGGGTGGGCGCTGGAGCGCTCTACATCATGACCTTCACCGTGCTGCGGGATGTGCTGAGCCAGGCGCGCCTCGCGATGGCTCTCTCCCTCATCAACGGCGTGATCTGCGTCATTCCGGTGCTGGCTCCCGTACTCGGTTATCTCATCCTGTCGCACTTCGAGTGGCGCGGCATCTTCGTGGGCATGGCGCTGGTGGCCGCCATCAGTGCCCTGGTCAACCTGCGACTGCTCAAGGAGACCCGCCCCGCCCGCCAGCCTGCGGGGGCATCGCCGCTGGCCCTGCTGGGCACGGCCCCCTTCATGCAGCGCGCCTTGCTGACCAGCGCCAGCGTGACCGCCATCCTGGTCTATGTGAGCGTCTCGCCCCTCGTCCTGATGACCACGTTCGGCCTGCCTCCCGAGCAGTACACCCGGCTGATGATGGCGATGGCCGGGGTGAGCATGTCCGCTTCCTTCCTGACCCCCTTGCTGCTGCGCTGGCTCGGCAAGGCAAAGGTGCTGGCGCTCTCCCATCTCGCCTACCTGCTGGCTTTGTTCGCCCTGCTGTGCAGCAGCGGGCCCGAAGGCGGCCTGTCCTGGCTGCTGGCGGGGTGTGCCCTGGTCTGCATCGGTTTTTCCTGCGGGTTCGGGGTGGCGATGGGGGAGGCGCTGGATGTGTGCGGGGATCAGGTGGCATCGGCCAGTGCCCTGCTCTGCATCATGCAGATAGGGTTGTCCGGGCTCTTCATCTGGGGGATGGGCCATCTGGGGATGCCTGCGCTCTGGATGCTGATCCTGGCACTCCTGCTGGCGCTGCTCGGTTACCTGGTGGTCAAGGTGCTGCTACCATGGCGTGCGGTACGGCGAGTACGGGCTCGGGGATAGGAGAGACGCGATGCGCAATCTGGGTGAACTCGATTTGAACCTGCTGGTGGTCTTCAGGCACCTGATGCAGGAGCGCAGCGTGGCGGGGGCGGCCAAGAAGCTGTGTGTCACCCCGTCGGCGGTGAGCAAGGCGCTCGGCAAGCTGCGGGACTGGTTCGGGGACCCCCTCTTCGTGCGCGTGCGCCAGGGCTTGCAGCCGACCAACCTCTCCCTGACCCTGGCAGAGGAGCTCAAGACCTGGTTCCAGCTCACCGAGAGCATCAGCACCCTCAACCGCGAGGCGATCCCCGAGGGGGCCCGCTTCAGTCTGGTGATGGAGTCCCCCTTCGGCATCAGCTTCCTGAGCGAGCTGCCCACGACCATCTACCAGAAGTACCCCCACTCCGTGGTCAGGATGCTGGGCTGGGATCACCACTCTCTCAACGACATCGTCAACGGGGAGGCGGATCTCGGCTTCTGTGCCCGGGAGACCCACGGCCGCTCCCATGCCAGGGTCAACCGGCTGCCCTATTACATCGATCACGAGGTGCTGTTCTGCGATCGTCCCGTGGTGTTCCTGCGCAAGGATCACCCCTTGCTCGGGCAGACGTGGTCGCTGACCCGCTTTCTGGCCTGCCCCCAGGTGAGCGTGGTGTGGGAGGCCAGCGACAGCTGGGCACTGGATGATCTGCTGGAGGACGAAGGCCACAGGCGGCAGGTGCCCATCATGGTGGCGAGCTTCGAGCAGGCGCTGCACATCGCCGCCCAAAAGAGCCACGAGCTGATCGCCGTGGTGCCTTCATATTGCGCGGACTATGCCGCCAGACATCACCCCGACCTCATCCCCATGCCGTTGCCGCTGGAAGAGTCTCTCTATGCCCAGCTGGAGATCGCCTTCATCCTGCTGTGGCACAAGCGCCACAATCAGGATGCCAAGGTGATGTGGTTGCGGGGGGAGATCCGGCGGCTCTATGGCCTGGCCGCGGCGGGGATGACGCGTTTTGCCTGGGGCGGGCCCATGGAGAGCGGGGAGGCGAAAGAGAAGCAAGGTGGAGGAGGCACCCCGGTTTAGTCGTACTGCTCTTCCATCCAGGCTTCGACGATGAGCTGGGCGGAGACGCCGTCCACGCTCCCCTTGTCCAGCGCCTTGTAGCCGCCACGTTCAAACAGGCGGGCGCGGGCATCCGTGGTGGTGAGCCGCTCGTCCTTGAACTCCACCGGCTTGCCGAAGCGACCGTGCAGGCGATTGCCGAACTTGCGGGCCCGCACCGTGATCTCCTGGTCCGTGCCATCCATGTTGAGCGGCAGACCGACGATCAGCAGATCCGGTTGCCACTCCTTGATCAGCTTCTCTATCTCGTCCCAGTTGGGGATGCCGTCGTTGGCCTTGAGGGAGCGAAGGGGGCGGGCGCTGCCCGTGAGCTCCTGGCCGATGGCGACACCGATGCTCTTGGTGCCGTAGTCAAAGCCCATGATGCTGCGTGATGACATGGGGTCTCCTCGAAATGGATGGATAAATGAAGGGGGAAGCCCCCTCCCTGTCTCCCCCTGCTCGTGAGGGGGGAGCGTGCCGCCTCCCCCGGAGGGGAGGGCCGGGGTGTCAGCTATGCCCCACCTGGCTGGAGAGGTGCAGGGGGTTGACCCCAATGCTCGCGGCGGCTTGCTGCCAGCGCAGGTGGATGGGGGTATCGAAGACCAGCTTGGGATTGGGGGGGATCACCAGCCAGGCGCCATCCACCAGCTCCTGCTCGAGCTGGCCTGCACTCCAGCCGGCGTAACCGAGCGCCACCAGCCAGTGGTCCGGCGCCTCGTCGGTGCCCAGGGTCTCCAGGATGTCCTTGGAGGTGGTGACCATCATCTCGTCGCTCACCTGCAGGGTGGAGTTGAACCCCGGGCGGAAGCTGTGCAGCACGAAGCCGCGATCCCCGTGCACCGGGCCCCCCTGCAACACCGGCTGTTTCATCTCGGCGGTGGCGGGGGGATTGAGGTTGAGCTTGGTCAGCATGGCGTCCAGGGACATGTCGACCGGAATGTTGACCACCAGTCCCATGGCGCCTTCGCTGCTGTGTTCGCACAGATAGACCAGGGAGCGCTGGAAATAAGCGTCTGTGAGGCTCGGCATGGCGAGCAGAAAGTGATTTTGCAGTGTTTGCATGGAGCGTATGTATCTCTAAGCGTGCAAAGGTATTTGGGGTGATTATGGCAGTTGATGGCGGCGGGCAAAACCGCTTTTTGCCGGCAGGAGGGCGGCAGTCAAAGGGGCCTTCACGGCCCCTTGTGTGTGTTTCCTCGCCGCGGCAACGGGTCGCTGGGCAAGGGGTCAGCGGCCCAGTCGGCGCTCGATGGCGTCCATCAGCATGCCGGTGATGGAGACGTCGAAGGCCGCCTCAATCTCGCGGATGCAGGTCGGGCTGGTGACGTTAATCTCGGTCAGGCGATCGCCGATGATGTCGAGGCCGACGAAGATGAGCCCCTTCTCTTTCAGCGTCGGGCCCACCGCGCGGGCGATGGCCCAGTCCGCGTCACTCAAGGGGCGGGCCTCACCACGGCCACCGGCCGCCAGGTTGCCACGGGTCTCACCTTGGGCCGGAATGCGGGCCAGGCAGTAAGGTACCGGTTCGCCGTCCACCACCAGCACCCGCTTGTCGCCATCCTTGATGGCGGGCAGATAGGTCTGCGCCATGCAGTACTGGCTGCCGTGAGAGGTTAGGGTTTCGATGATGACGCCGACGTTGGCGTCATCCTCCTTCATGCGGAAGATGGAGGCGCCGCCCATGCCGTCCAGCGGTTTGAGGATGACGTCCTTGTGCTTAGCGTGGAAGGCCCGCAGCTTGTCTGCTCTGCGAGTGACGAGCGTGGTCGGGGTGTGCTCGGCAAACCAGGCGGTGTAGAGCTTCTCGTTGGCGTCGCGCAGGCTCTGGGGCTTGTTGACGATGAGGCAACCCTCATCCTCGGCCCGCTCCAGCATGTAGGTGGCGTAGATGAACTCGGTGTCGAAGGGGGGATCCTTGCGCATCAGGATCACATCCAGGCTGGAGAGCGGCTGATCCACCACCTCGCCCAGCGTGTACCAGTCGGCATAGTCATATTTGACGGTGAGCGGGCGCATGGTACCGAAGGCGCGACCGGCCTCCATGTAGAGATCCTTCATCTCCAGATAGAACAGCTCGTAGCCGCGCTTTTGCGCCTCTTCGAGCATGGCGAAGCTGGAGTCCTTCTTGATGTTGATGGCCGAGATGGGGTCCATCACGATGCCGAGTTTGATGGTCATCCGAATATCCTTCTTGTGGCTCGATTGGATGTGATGACCCCCTCCCTGCCTCCCCCTTCACAAGGGGGAGGGGCCTGTTGCTCCCTCCCCTTCGAAGGGGAGGGCCGGGGTGGGGTCGGCTGTCAGGCCAGATCGCCAAAGCGGCATTGCAGCGCAGTAATCGCCGTCAGGGCGGCGGTTTCGGTGCGCAGCACCCGCGGCCCCAGCAGCATCTCCTTGAAATCTTCCTGCACGGTACGGGCGATCTCGTCGCTGGACAAGCCCCCTTCCGGGCCGATCAGCAGGCGCACGCCGTGCTCGGGGATGGGCAGGGTGTTGATGCTGTAAGGGGCGCGTGGGTGCAGGTTGAGCTTGAGTTCGTTGGTCTCTTCCGCCAGCCAGGCGTCCAGCTCCATCGGCATGCGCACCTCGGGCACGGTATTGCGGCCGCACTGCTCGCAGGCGCTGATCACCACTTTTTGCCACTGCTCGCGTTTTTTCTCCAGCCGATCGGCGGGCAGCTTGACGCCGCAGCGCTCGGAGAAGAGGGGCGTGATGCAGGTGACGCCGAGCTCCACGGATTTCTGGATGGTGAAGTCCATCTTGTCGCCGCGGCTGATCACCTGACCCAGGTGGATGGCGAGCGGGGACTCCACCGAGCGGGTCTCGCAACTGTCGATGGTCACCTCAACGGACTTCTTGCCCACACTGGTGATGGTGGCGGGGTACTGGTGGCCGTCGCCGTTGAACAGCTCGAGCTGCTGGCCCGGCTGCATGCGCAGCACGCGGCCGATGTGATTGGCACCGTCTTCCGACAGGGCGAGGGTCTGGCCAACCTGCAGGCTGGCCGGTTCATAGATACGTGGAATGCGCATGGCTGATAGTCAGTCTCTTGCTTGTAAACCCTTCAATACCCTACTGCACGGCGGCGAGCAAGGCTCGCGAGACAGAGAGTGAAGGGATTCAGGAGGAGGGGGACGCTCCCCCTCCCTGGTCAAATGGGGTTATTGGCACTGCTTTTCAATGAAGGGATTGGTATTGCCCTGCAGCTTGCCGATACGGCGGTTGCGCTCGCACTCCCAGCGATCAGCCGGATACTGCCTGTCCCAGGCTTCGTAAAGCTTGCGCTGCTGGGCTGCCAGACGCAGTCCGTACTGCTGGCTCATGTAGAGGTAGGCGCGGGCGATCTGGCCACGCACCGGCCCCTTGGGCGGCTGCACCTGGCGCTCCTTGAAATCCACCAGCATCTGGCACTTGCCGTACTGGTTCGGTTTGCCGTTCCAGTCGCTGAAGCGGAAGTTCGCCCGATCGCCGTTCACCTCGCCGATGGCAGGGAAGAGGTTGTGCATGTCTCCCTCCATCCTGTTGAACTCGTCGCTCTTGCCGCAATTCTTGCGACCCCCGTCCTGCCAGCACTGGAGCTGGTGGCCGAACTCCCAGGCGGGCACCACGTGCTCCCATTCGATGCGGGAGGCCCGCTCGGCCTGTTTGCGCGGCAGGTAGCCGCAGCTCTCCCAGTCGGGGGCCATCTTCTTGCCGCTGAACTTGATGTTGCAGCCGCAGTAGAAGGTGACGGGGTGGCTCTGGTAGAGCTTGTTCAGATCCTGCTTGGCGGCGCGAAAGGTCTGGATGTTGTCGGCATGGGCCGGGGCGCTGACCAGCAGGGCCAGGCAGAGGGAGAGCAGAGGGCGAAACATGAATATCCTTGGCAATGAGACAGTTGAATGAAGTAAGCGCGCACCCTATCACAGGAGCGCGACACGGGGTGACTCAATCCGCCGTCGTGTCGCGCTGCCACACCAGGGGCTGGCGACAGCGGCGGCAGTGATAGCGGGCCTCGCCGCGCATCACCTTGTTGTGGCGGCGCACGGAGAGGGGATGCTGCTGGCAGGCGCAGGCATACACGAAGGTGCGCTGGGCCAGCACCCCCAGATCAAAGCTGTGGGTGGTGCTGGGTTCGAGACCGAACAGCTCCCGCATCACCGATTGCCACTGGCGACCGTGGGGCAGTACCCGGCTCTTGCCGCGCCCCTCTCCCCAGAGCGCATAGACCAGCAGGTGCGCCACCTCGTGGGGCACCACTTCCCTGAGAAACGCCTGCTGATTGGCCTGATAGAGCGCCGGATTGAAACGCAGCTCCCAGGTTTGCAGCCGCGCCGACCCTGCGGCCCGGCCCCGCATGTTGCAATGGACTTGCGGGCGGGGGAAGGTGCGGCCAAGGCGCGTTTCGGCCTGCACAAAGCAGGCCTCGACACGCGCGAGCAGCGTCTCGATGAGGGCGGGGTCAAGCCGGGTGGCAGTGGCAGGCATGGGATCCTCGGGACAGGACACAAAAGCAAAAGGGGAGCCAGGCTCCCCTTTTATCACAACCTCGAGCCTTACAGGCCAGCGGCAGCGCGCAGCAGCTCGGCCTTGTCGGTCTTCTCCCAGGGGAACTCGTCGCGGCCGAAGTGGCCGTAAGCGGCGGTTGCCTGGTAGATCGGGCGCTTCAGATCCAGCATCTCGATGAGACCATAGGGGCGCAGCTCGAAGAACTCGCGCACCAGCTTGACCAGCAGGGCTTCGGCCACCTTGCCGGTGCCGAAGGTTTCGACGCTGATGGAGGTGGGCTCGGCCACGCCGATGGCGTAGGAGACCTGCACTTCACAGCGATCCGCGAGACCTGCGGCCACGATGTTCTTGGCCACGTAGCGGGCGGCGTAGGCGGCAGAGCGGTCCACCTTGGACGGATCCTTGCCGGAGAAGGCGCCACCACCGTGACGGGCCATGCCGCCGTAGGTGTCAACGATGATCTTGCGACCGGTCAGACCGCAGTCACCCATGGGGCCGCCGATGACGAAACGACCGGTCGGGTTGATGAAGTACTTGGTGTCCTTGTTGATCCACTCGGCGGGCAGCACCGGCTTGATGATCTCTTCGCGCACCGCTTCCACCAGATCGCTGTGGCTGATGGAGTCGCAATGCTGGGTGGAGAGCACCACGGCATCGACACCCAGGATCTTGCCTGCGTCGTCGTAGGCGAAGGTCAGCTGGCTCTTGGCGTCCGGACGCAGCCACGGCAGGGTGCCGTTCTTGCGCACTTCTGCCTGACGCTTCACCAGCAGGTGGGAGTAGGTGATGGGCGCGGGCATCAGCACGTCGGTTTCGTTGGTGGCGTAGCCGAACATCAGGCCCTGGTCACCGGCACCTTGCTCCAGCGGGTCGGTACGGTCGACGCCCTGGTTGATGTCCGGAGACTGTTTGCCGATGGCGTTCAGCACGGCGCAGGAGTCGGCGTCGAAGCCCATGTCGGAGTGGGTGTAACCAATCTCGCGCACGGTGTCGCGCACGATCTGTTCGATGTCGACCCAGGCAGAGGTGGTCACTTCGCCGGCTACCATCACCATGCCGGTCTTGACCAGGGTTTCGCAGGCGACGCGCGCCTTGGTGTCCTGCTGCAGGATGGCGTCCAGCACCGCATCGGAGATCTGGTCGGCGATTTTATCGGGATGGCCTTCGGAGACCGACTCGGAAGTAAACAGCTTTGCCATGTTTGGTTCTCGATTCGTAAGGGTTATCGCCTTGGCCATAACCGGATAATGACAGGATGACTGTAGAGGTATCTACATCTGGACGTCTATTTTAAATAGGTCATCCGGTGATTGCCAGCACTATTTGGGGGTGGAGCCGCCCGGGGCGGGATGGGGAAGGGATCCACCTCCATGGAGGTAAGGCAGGGGGCGGATTGAATCGTTTTCCCCGCCCAGAAAAGCGATTGTGCTCCCAAAGCCACTTTATTCGCCCAGATAATATTTGCACGCCGCGCCCCCTGCTGGGACAATAACGCGCCTTAATCTTGGCCATCAAATGAAGCAATCGCAGGAGATACAGATGCCTTCTCGTAAAGAGCTTGCCAATGCCATTCGTGCATTGAGTATGGATGCCGTTCAAAAAGCCAACTCCGGTCACCCGGGCGCCCCCATGGGAATGGCGGATATTGCTGAAGTGCTGTGGCGCAGCCACCTCAAACACAACCCGAACAACCCCAAGTGGGCCGACCGCGACCGTTTCATTCTCTCCAACGGCCACGGCTCCATGCTGCTGTACTCCCTGCTGCACCTCTCCGGTTATGACCTCTCCATCGACGATCTGAAAAACTTCCGCCAACTGCACTCTCGCACCCCGGGTCACCCGGAGTACGGTTATGCGCCGGGCGTTGAAACCACCACCGGTCCGCTGGGTCAGGGCATCACCAACGCCGTGGGCATGGCGATCGCCGAGAAGGCCATGGCCGAGCAGTTCAACCAGCCGGGTCACGACATCGTCGACCACTACACCTACGCCTTCATGGGCGACGGCTGCTTGATGGAAGGTATCTCCCACGAAGCCTGCTCCCTGGCCGGCACCCTGGGCCTGGGCAAGCTGATCGCGTTCTGGGATGACAACGGCATCTCCATCGACGGTCACGTAGAAGGCTGGTTCACCGACGACACTCCCAAGCGCTTCGAAGCCTACGGCTGGCACGTCATCCCGGCCGTTGACGGTCACAACCCGGAAGCCATCAACGCCGCCATCGAAGCCGCCAAGGCCGAGACCGGCAAGCCGACCCTGATCTGCTGCCGCACCATCATCGGCTACGGTTCCCCGAACAAGTCCGGCTCCCACGACTGCCACGGCGCACCGCTGGGCAACGACGAGATCGCCGCCGCCCGTGCCTTCCTGAAGTGGGACCACGCGCCGTTTGTCATCCCGTCCGACATCGCCGCCGAGTGGAACGGTCAGGAGAAGGGCGCCAAGCTCGAATCCGACTGGGCTGCCAAGTTCGCCGCCTATGAAGCCGCTCACCCGGCCCTGGCTGCCGAATTCAAGCGCCGCACCGCTGGCGAGCTGCCGGCCAACTGGGCTGCTGAATCCGCCAAGATCATCGAAACCCTGCAGGCCAACCCGGCCAAGATCGCGACCCGTAAAGCGTCCCAGAACTCCCTGGAAGCCTTCGGCAAGCTGCTGCCGGAATTCATGGGCGGCTCCGCGGATCTCGCGCCGTCCAACCTGACCATGTGGTCCGGCTCCAAGTCCCTGACTCCCGAGAGCGCCGCAGGCAACTACATCCACTACGGCGTGCGCGAGTTCGGCATGTCCGCCATCATGAACGGCATCGCCCTGCACGGTGGTTTCATCCCCTACGGCGCCACCTTCCTGATGTTCATGGAGTACGCCCGCAACGCCCTGCGCATGGCCGCCCTGATGAAGCAGCGCGCTATCTTCGTCTACACCCACGACTCCATCGGCCTGGGTGAAGATGGTCCGACTCACCAGCCGGTGGAGCAGATCGCCTCCCTGCGTCTGACCCCGAACATGAGCACCTGGCGCCCGTGTGACCAGGTAGAGTCCGCCATCGCCTGGAAACACGCCATCGAGCGTACCGACGGCCCGACCTCCCTGATCTTCTCCCGTCAGAACCTGGCCCAGATGGACCGCACCGCCCAGCAACTGGCCGATGCCGCCAAGGGTGGTTACGTGCTGAAGGATTGCGCCGGTACCCCGGAACTGATCCTGATCGCCACCGGTTCCGAAGTGGAACTGGCCGTTGCCGCCTATGAGCAGCTGACTGCCAAGGGCCGTGCCGTGCGCGTGGTCTCCATCCCGTCTACCGACGTGTTCGATGCCCAGTCCGCCGAGTACAAGGAGTCCGTCCTGCCGGCCGCCGTCACCAAGCGTGTGGCCATCGAAGCGGGCATCGCCGACTACTGGTACAAGTACGTCGGTTTCGGCGGCAAGATCATCGGTATGCGCACCTTCGGTGAGTCCGCCCCGGCCGAGCTGCTGTTCAAGGAATTCGGCTTTACCGTGGAAAACGTGGTTGCGACCGCAGAGTCCCTGTAATCGTTGATTGCTTGATTCTGAATTGAAAAGCGCCTCCCTCGGGAGGCGCTTTTTATTTAGTCAGTCTGACTTTTATTATCTGTACATGACAGCTATTAAGTGATTTTATCAATATTATCAATGTAAGGTTGATAACGGTAAAGTATGATGAAAAGATATAAGCGGCTAGAAATACCTAACATCGTGGTTTTGGATGCGGCTGAACAGTTTTATCAGAGCGCTAAAATTCTAAAAGATATGCCACCAGGCTCCGGAGTATTACTGCCAATGCTAACAAATGCAGCACTGGCAATGGAGCTATACATAAAGTCACTAAATACACTTTCAGTTATTGAAAACTATGAAACATATTCAGATGGTAGTAGAGGTGGCGAGGTTACGGAAAAGGCTAAGACATGCGAGCACGACTTAAGTATTATTTTAGCTAATGTTGATGATGCTGTTAAAATTAATATTGGTAATTTGTTTGATAATGGGTCAATTAATCACTCCTTCGGTGAATTAATCGAGCTAGTTAGGCCTTACGATAAGCTTTTCGTCAGAAGCAGATATTCATATGAGAAACTAGGGTTGCCGGCCGTAAGTATTTCTGATTTATTCTATTGTATTGAGTTCATCCGTGATTTGGTTGATAAAGTAAGTCCAAGTACTGGCGAAGGTAAACAGTGATATTCTCAGTTGCTATTATATTTTTAAATAAAAAGACACCGGCCTAAGCCGGTGTCTTTTTATCGTAAAAGCAACGTGTTACGCCTGCGGCGGGGTGCTTTCGGCGTTGGACATCACCGCATCCATCTGCACCAGGGCGCCGGCGGGCAGCTCGCTCACGCCAATCACGGTGCGGGCAGGCAGATAGCTCGGGAAGTATTGGGTGTAGATGGCATCCACGTCCGCCAGATCCGCAATGTTGGCAAGCTGGATATTGACCTTGACGATATCGTCCATCACGTGGCCGATGCTCTCCACAATGGTCTTGATATGGCCGAGGCACTGGGCGGTCTGCTCACGGACGCAACCGGTCAGCACCTTGCCGGTGGCCATGTCGAGCGGTAACTGGCCGGCGATATGGTTGTAGTGGGAGAAGGCGACGCTCTGGGTATGCAGCGGGCTGCGTGGCGCTTTGTCGGTATTGCGGGCACGGATCACCAGGTTGTGCCTGTCTTCCACCAGCTGGGGCGGGGTGCCGTCACCGTGGGAGATGACCGCATCCATCTGCACCCGGGCGCCCAGCGGCAGGGCGGCGGCACTGACCACAGAGCGGGCGGGCAGATAGGCGACGGCACGGGCGATGGCGGAGTCCGGGAAGAAGGTGGTGTAGACCTCGTTGACGGCGTCGAGATCCGCCAGATTGGTCAGATAGACGGTCACCTTGACGATATCGTCAAAGGGCACGTCGATGCTCTCCAGCACGGTTTTGATATTGCGCAGGCACTGGGCCGCCTGTTCGCGAATGCCACCGTCAACCAGAGCGCCGGAGGCGGGGTCGAGGGGCAGCTGGGCACCGATATTGTTGTAATGGGAGAAGGCGACGCTCTGGCTGGAGAGCGGATCCTGCGGGCCGTGGTCGCTGTTGCGGGAGATCTTGAGCAGCGGGCAGGGAGCCTGGGGGAAGGTGCCTTCCCCGTTGGAGAGCAGGGCGTCCATCTGCACCCTGGCGCCGAGCGGCAGACTGGCGACGGCGAGCACTGTGCGGGTCGGCAGCGAGTGGGGGAAGAATGCCCGATAGACGGCGTTGACGGCATCGAGGTCGGCGATGTCCGCGAGGAACAGGGTCACCTTCACCATGTCCTCCATGCCGTGGCCAATGCTCTGGACGATGGCCTGGATATTGGTGAGACACTGTCTGGCCTGCGCCTGGATATCCCCTGCGACCAGCGCGCCCGTTTTCGGGTCGACCGGAAGCTGGGCGGCAATATTGTTGTAGTGGGAGAAGGCCACGCTCTGGGTATAGGGCCCCAGATCCTGAGGCGCATTGGGGGTATTTCTGGCGGATTTGATGATGGTACCACTCATGGCGATACTCCTTTTTCGTTTTTGATGTAGGGTCCGGGCCGCATTGTTCTTCCCTGACCGAATACGGCACGCTGATGACTCGTGATATTGCGGCAACAGTTGCCCGTTCCCGCCGCAGGGCGACGGAGAAAAGGAGAACGATCATCACAGTGTCGAGCCCTGTTTCGATGCAGACAGCGCGTGCAACAGACAAGGGAGAGAAGTTGGCCTGGTGATTCAGACGGGAGAATTCTAGGGGGCGGTTATCCGGGGATGCAAACCGGGATCCTGTTTCTATGAAGTGGCTCAACAGAGTGAAATATATTCATTTTGCGATTCAATTCATGACGGGCATGGCAAATAAAGGTGATGATGATCCCGCTTTACCATGAAAGTGGAACCAGATAGCGCCATATTGTCGCGCATCAGGGTTACAGCCTGTGAATCCTCCGTTAATACTTTTGGCGACATTGCAGCTTATTCTCCCGGTTTTGCATAGCTATCTATTTATCGCTCTCTCGACGCCCTGTTCAGCGCCGCCAAAATATGCTGCGGCGAGCACACTGAAATAACATTCACCCTCTTTGCATGGCCACAGGTCATGACATAAATACGGGAGAAAGAGAGGGCGCATTTTAGCCCCTGCGGCTGAGGCTGACATGGGCGGGTCACCACACCGCCTATGCCATATCTTTTCAGCGGCGCGAACACAGCCCGCCAGCAGGGCACAGAAGCAAGGGGAGGGGGCCTCATATCACTCCTGTTATGACCCTCCCTGTGAGGGGGCCCCGGAGTCCGCCCTGCTTTGCCGCCCTGGCGTATCCCGCACTCCTTGCGATGCAGCCGGCTCATCTTCCCCGCACCACCCTTATTTGTGTTTTTTGTCATCAATTGACGTTATTGCGACCTTAGTCGGGGTTTGGGTGGATTATTAACTGTATGATTAATAATGAAATCAGGGACCCTGCCGACGAGCAGCACGGATCGGCACTCATCTGCCCGGGAGTGGCACATGCGATCGCATCGCGATCCCCGTCATCTGACTTCGGAGGTTTTATGCTTGGATTCATTCTGGGTGACATGTACAGCCGCACCAGCGGGTTTCGGCCACCCCCCCGCCTAGGCAAGCACTTCCCCCTCGCCCCCGACTATCAACTGCGCGGTCGCACCGGTGCCGCCATCCTGACCATGGAGACCCTGCTCGATACCCCCTATCCCCAGAAGAAGTTCAGGGCCCTGATCTATGGCGCCTTTATCGAGCGCCAGCGTCGCCTCTTTGCCGAGCAGGTGGTCATTGGCCGGATGGAGGAGGGCCAGGACCTGGCGATCGCCATTGACCTCGCCTTTATCAGCACGGCGGTGCCCATCGGTCTGCTCGCCATCTCGGAGGAGATCGCGCTGCTGACCACCCCCCGTCCCACCCAGACCCATCCCCATCAGGCGGCCTTGAGCCAGGCGCTCGACTGTACCGCCATGCTGATGTTCTATGCCAAGGTCATTCGCCAGCGCAATGCAGTGCTTGAGCACATCGGCCACCAGTTCGGCTACAGGCCACAGGCCGGGTTGGTGGCCAGGGTGGGCCACGGCGGGGAAGATGACTATGCCGCCTTCATGGTCAATGTGATGACCTGCATTGCCCATTCGGGCTCCTTCAAGGAGGCGCTGGAGAATGGCGTCAGGATGGGCATGCGCGAGCCCGCCTTCTTCTGTATCGTCGGCGCCCTGGCCTCGACCCTGTGGGGAGTGCCCAAACCCTGGGCCCATGAGATCTCCCGTTTCATCCAGCGTCATCACCCCCACTATCTCCAGATCCTGCTGCGGGGCGAAGCCAGGGTGGGCCGCAGACAGATCAACCTGGATCCTCCCAAACCGCCGCTCTGTGCACCGGTCAAGCGCCAGGTAAACCGCTTCCTGAAGTGGGCCTTCTAGGGCCATGGGAGTGCTCTCGAGGTGCGGGCCCATGGTGCTATCCCATCGGCCCGCCCCTCCTGAGGGTCATCACGGGGCTGTTATCTCACTGACCCCTGCTCCCCGGCTACCTTGCCCAAGAGGGGATGGCCAGAAAAGCCAACGGCTGCACGGGGGACAAGGGGCGGGTAGAAGGTGATCCACCTCGCCTTTTGATGTGAACGTCTTTTGATGTTTGGCGCCATACGATACCATGCGCAGCGTGTGTTCCTGTTGGGGGAGGCGCCGCCCATCGTCCCCGTGGCTGGCCGCTTGTCCTGTCATGCCCTCGGGATGCACAATCCGGGGCCGCCACGGCAACCCCTTATCGCCATAGCCAACAGGACGGAGTATCAGGATGGCCATTGCCATTGAACAGTCGGACAACACACTGAGGGTGAACAAGGATCGCTACGATCTGGGCCGCATCGTCGGCGTGCAGGTAAAAGCACTCGGCTGGATGGATAGGCTCAAGAAGACCTTGTTGCTGGGAGTGGTCACCTCCAGTGTGCTCTTTTACTTCACCCCTTCCTACGAGCAGGCGGGCAACTGGCTCATCGTGCTCTTCCTGCCCCTGGTGGGTTTTCTGTCTGGCGCCCTGATGGGGCTGCTCTCCAGCGCGAAATATGAGTTTTGCATCGAATTTTCCCACGCCGACGAGACGGGCGTGCAGTGGATCACCGCCGCCAGGAGCCGGCATGTCACCGATTATGAGACCTTCAAGGCGCAGGCGGCCAGGTTGAAAGAGCGGCTCGGGTAGGGAGCACAGAGTGACGGGTCTGCGCCATCTGGCGCCAGGCATAACAACAAGCCCGATCAGGTGCACCTGTTCGGGCTTGTTCCATTAGGGGGGAGGGCGCTCGGGAAGCGGCTCAGGCGGGATAGAGGGCGCCCAGCACCGCCGGGCGGCTCGCACCGGTCACCGCAGGCAGGTTGCCCGGCTTTCGCTGGATAAAGCGTTGTGCCAGCCAGGCAAAGGCGGCCCCTTCCACCCAGTCCGGTGCAAGGCCGAGCTGGGCGGTGCTGGTCAGATGCCAGTCGGGCAGCAGGGCAGCAAGCTCCGCCAGCAGCGGGGCGTTGTGGGCGCCGCCGCCGCAGACAAACAGCTCGGGCCGGGTTGGCGCGTCGCTGTGGGCGGGCAACTGGCGGGCGATGCTGTGGCAGGTGAGGGATTGCAGGGTACGCTGCACATCTGCGGGGGCGTATGCGCAGCCGTCCAGCTCGCCGTCGAGCCAGTCGAGGGTGAACATCTCACGCCCCGTGCTCTTGGGGGCGGGGGCGGCGAAGTAGGGGTGAGCCAGCAACTGCTCCAGCAGCGCAGGGATAAGCCTGCCGCTGGCGGCCCACTGGCCACCGGCATCGTAGCTGCCGCCGTGGGGCTGATGGCGGCGATACCAGCCGTCGAGCAGGGTATTGGCGGGGCCGGTATCGAAGCCATATACCCCTGAACCAGCCCCCCCGTCGGTCTGGCCGGGCAGCACCGAGATATTGGCAATGCCGCCGAGGTTCAGCACCACTCGAAGGGCGCCAGGGCGGGCAAAGAGCGCCTGATGGAAGGCGGGCACCAGGGGGGCCCCCTGACCGCCGAGGGCCATGTCCATGGTGCGAAAATCGGCCACCACGTCGATGCCGGTCAGGGCCGCCAGCAGGGCCGCGTTGCCAATCTGCAGGGTAAAACCGAGGGCTGGGCGGTGGCGTATGGTCTGGCCGTGACTGCCGATGGCGCGAATCTCCTTGGGAGTCAGCGCCGCCTTGGCGAGCAGGGCCTGGGTGGCGGCGGCAAATTCGCGGGCCACCAGGTTGTCGGCTACCCCCATGCGGTCGATTTCGTTCTCCCCCGGGGTGCAAAGCTCATGCAGGGTGCGAGCCGTATCGGCAGGCCAGGGATGGCAGAGGGCCGCCTCGACCCGCAGTGCATCCCCCTCGATCTGCACCAGCACGGCGTCGATACCATCCATGCTGGTACCGGACATCAAGCCTATATAGCGTTCCGTCATGACAACCCCCATTCAATGATGCAGGGGAACGGTTCGATACCATGCCCCGCTCTGGTACCGGGCATCCAGCCTATATAGCGCTCAGTCATGACAACCCCCTTTCAATGATGCAGAGGAACGGTTCGATACCGTGTTCCGCCTTGGTCCCCGACATCAATCGGATATATGGCCCGCTCATGACATCACCTCTTCAGTGGTGCAGAGGAACGGAACGGTTCGATGCCGTGTTCCGCCTTGGTCGACAGCGGTCAGCTGTCGTCACCGTTGCCCTTGTTTCTGGCCAGTTGCAGCTCGGGGCTGTCCAGCTTGGCCAGTTGGGGCATGGCCTGGGCCTTGAAGCTGGCCAGCGCCCGCCCGCTCAGAGACTCCGCCTGGGGCAGGTTGAGGGTGCGCGGGTTCTTGTGTACGCCGCCCACCACGAATTCATAGTGCAGGTGCGGGCCTGTGACCCGGCCGGTGCCGCCGAGCAGGCCGATGGTCTGGCCCTGCTTCACTCGCTGCCCCTTGTTGACGGTGCGCTTGGAGAGGTGCAGATACTTGGTCACGTAGTTGCCGGCGTGCTTGATGAAGACGTAGTTGCCGTTGAACTGGTTGTAGCCGGCGGCCACCACGCTGCCGCCGCCCGCCGCCATGATGGGTGTCCCCACCGGCGCCACGTAGTCGATGCCGTTGTGGGGACGCACCTTGCCGGTGACCGGGTGAAGGCGGCGCGGATTGAAGTTGGAGCTGATGTATTTGAAGTTGACCGGCGCGCGCAGGAAGCTCTTGCGCATCGCCTTGCCGTCCGGGGTGTAGTAGTTGCCATCCGTGTTCAGCACGGCGCGGTAGATGGCCCCCTGGTTGACGAACTCGGCGGCCAGGATGTCGCCGGAGGCAACCCGCTCGTCATCCTGGTATTTGTCCTGGTAGACCACCCGGAAGCTGTCCCCCGGTTGCAGGTCCTGGGCAAAGTCGATGTCCCAGCCGAAGATGGCGGCGAGATCCATGATCTGGTCTTCCGTCATGCCCGCTTCGACGGCGGCGCCCCAGAAGCTGGAGCGGATCTCCCCCTGGGCCACCTGTTCGCGGGTGTCGAGCTCGATCTTCACCGGCCTGGCCACGAAGCCGTCATCCCGGCGGTTCACCTTGAGCGCCTGCTCCAGGCTGTGGGGGTAATAGAGGCTGTGCAGCTCGCCGCCCTTGGTGAGCTTGAAGGTGAGCTCCTGACCGGGTTTGAGCAGGCGCAGGGTATCCGTGCCCTCGAGCTGGTCGATGAGGTGCAGATCCGTGGTGCTGAGGCCCAGGCGCTGGAAGATGAGCCCCATGTTGTCGCCGCTGCGCACCTTCACCTGTCTGGTGACATAGCGCGGTTTGGGCGGGGTGACGGGCTCGGCCCGTGCCAGCTGGGCCTCCTCGTCGACCTGCTGCTCGACGGCCAGTTCGTTGTCGTTGTCATCGACCCGGGTGGCGACTGCCTGTTCGCTCGGCCAGGCCGCCAGCATCATCACCATGATGCTCAGGATCAGCACCATCTTGCGGTGCCAGTGAGGGAGAGAGTTGAAGGCGTGCCAAAGGACCATGAGAAGCAGACAAAGTTGAACCCGGAAGAAGGTCGGAGTTTACCGCCTTTCCAATTGGCCCGCCATTCCAGTAATATGTCTGGCCCTGTGGAATCGTGATTGGAGAGTCAAAAAATGTCCCAGCTCGAGGTGGCGCTAGCCGAGATCAAGCGCGGAGCGGAAGAAATTCTGGTTGAAGAAGAACTGATCGCCAAGTTGAAGGAAGGGCGCCCCCTGCGCATCAAGCTGGGGATGGACCCGACCGCGCCGGATATCCACCTGGGTCATACCGTGATCCTCAACAAGCTGAAGACCTTCCAGGATCTGGGCCATGAAGTGATCCTGCTGATCGGTGACTTCACCGCCATGGTGGGTGACCCCTCCGGCAAGAACGCCACCCGTCCGCCGCTCTCCGAAGAGGCCATCAAGCACAACGCCCTCACCTATGCCGAGCAGGCGTTCAAGATCCTCGACCCGGCCAAGACCCGCATCGAGTACAACTCCACCTGGCTGAGTGAGCTGGGCGCGACCGGCATGATCAAGCTGGCGGCCAAGCAGACCGTGGCCCGCATGATGGAGCGCGACGACTTCAAGAAGCGCTACAGCAACGGCCAGTCCATCGCCATTCACGAATTCCTCTATCCGCTGCTGCAAGGCTATGACTCGGTCGCGCTCAAGGCGGACGTCGAGCTCGGCGGTACCGATCAGAAGTTCAACCTGCTGATGGGCCGCGAGCTGCAAAAAGATGCGGGCATGGCGACCCAGTGCGTGTTGATGATGCCGCTCTTGGTGGGCCTGGACGGCGTCAAGAAGATGTCCAAGTCCGCTGCCAACTACATCGGCGTGCACGATGCCCCGGGGGAGATGTTCGGCAAGATCATGTCCATCACCGACGATCTGATGTGGAACTACTACGAGCTGCTCTCCTTCCGTCCGCTCGCCGAGATTGAAGAGTTCAAGGCAGGTATCGCCGCCGGCACCCTCAACCCGCGCGACGTGAAGATCTGGCTGGCCAAAGAGATCATCGCCCGTTATCACGACGAAGCGGCGGCCGAAGCGGCCCACGAAGATTTCACCCAGCGCTTCTCCAAGAACGCCATTCCGGACGACATGCCGGAAGTCGAGCTGACACTGGAAGGGGAAGGGCTGGCCATTGCCAACCTGCTCAAAGACGCCGATCTGGTGGCCACTACCTCCGAAGCGCTGCGCATGATCAAGCAGGGCGCGGTCAAGGTTGATGGCGAGAAGCTGGACGATGGCAAGGCCCTCATCGGTGCCGGTACCGCCGTCTACCAGGTCGGCAAGCGCAAGTTTGCCCGGGTGACCGTGAAGTAAGTCGCCACCTGCGGCGCTGCCATAAGAAAGGCCTCCCTTGCGGAGGCCTTTTTGTTTTTTGGGAGCAGCATGGCGTTCGATGCCATGCAAAGGAGAGGGGCGATCAGCGTTCTCCTACCTGGCGAGCGGCATGGCTCCCGGGGCAGGTACGCAGGTATTGGTGGGGGGTCAGGCCGAACTCCTCCTTGAAGCGTGCGGCAAAGCGGCCGGGGGAGTCGTAGCCACAGGCGAGGGCGGTCTGAAGCGGCGTGAGCCCCTGTTGCAGCAGGGAGAGGGCGTGCCCCAGGCGTACCTGGGTCAGCACCTGGCGAAAGCTGCGCCCCTCGGCGGCCAGTTTGCGGACCAGGGAGGCGCGGCTCATGGCGAAGTGGGTCGCTACCGTCTCCAGCCGGTGATCAAGACCAGGCTCCACGCTGAGGTAACGGGCCAGCCGCTCCCCCAGGGTCATGGTGGTGGCAGGAAAGAGCAGGCCAAGGCCCCCCGCTTCCCTGAGCTCGCCATAAAACCCTTGCAGCAGCTGGGTCTGGGCCGTCTCGCAGAGCTGCCGCTGCGCCATGGTGGTGACGAGATCGAAGCAGAAGGCGAGGGCCGACGTCACCCTGATGGCCGGTGGCTTGAGGAGATCGAGGGTGCTCTCTGCCAGCCACTCGGCCGGTGGCGGGGCCAGCAGGGTGAGCGCCTGGGAGCGAAACGTGCCCTGCTCCGGCTGGTTGACGAAGGTGAGCCGGTGACCCGCCGGGATCAGCAGCCAGCTCTCCTTGTCAAAGGAGAGGCGCTGCTCCCGCCACCACAGCTGCTTGCGGCCCTGCTGCACCCAGATGAGGGTCGGTGCGTAGATGAGCACCCGGCGCAGGGGCTGCTGGCGGATCCCGAAGTAATGATTCAGTTGCAGCAGGGGCGTGCTCATCGGGCGGGCTCCTAGGGGGTGGTGAAAGTGGCGGTCAGGGTGGCCTTGCCAAGGGCCAGGCTGTTGAGCATGTAGCCTACCATGGCGGGCGGGGTGTTGGCCTTCACCTCCAGCGCCTTGGGCAGGGCCCAGACGGTGAACTGGTAGCGGTGCATGCCGTGACCGGCGGGCGGGCAGGGGCCGCCATAACCCTGGGTACCGTAGTCGGTGCCAAGCTCCAGCCCCTGCTTGATCTTGCCGGAGGCATTGCTCGGCAGCTCGCTCTGGCTGGCCGGCAGGTTCACCACCAGCCAGTGCCACCAGCCGCTGCCGGTGGGGGCGTCCGGGTCATAGGCGGTGATGGCGACGCTCTGGGTGCCGGCGGGCAGGCTCTGCCAGCTCAACTGGGGGGAGCGGTTCTCGCCGCTGCAACCAAAGCCGTTGAAGCTGAAGACCTTGTCCATGGATTCACCCTCGCGGATGTCGGTACTCTTGAGGGTCATGGCGCCGGCGGGCAGAGCCGCGAGGCAGAACAGGGGCAGCAGCGGGATAATGGGGGATCTCATGATGGGCACTCCTTTGTGTGAATATGGCATTCACTCTAAGGGGGCTGGCTCAAAACAGAGTGCCCGTATGGCTCAAATTATGCCATGGAGGTGGCTTTTGTGAGCTGTTCGGGGCTTTTGAGGGGCATAAAAAAACCGGCATCCTGGGATGCCGGTTTTTGGGAGAGGCGAGGGGCCTTAGCGCAGGATCATCTCGTCACGGCCCGGGCCGACGGAGACCATGGGCACCGGCACGCCCAGCAGGGCTTCGATGCGCAGCACATAGTCCTGGGCAGCCTTGGGCAGCTCGGCGAAGGTGCGGCAGGCGCTGATGTCTTCGCTCCAGCTCTCCATCTTCTCGTAGACGGGGGTGAGGGCGGCGGTCTGCGGCCAGATCGGGTTCTCGGTGTGGGCACCTTCGTAGGCCACGCAGATCTTCAGATCCGGCAGACCGGTCAGGCAGTCCAGCTTGGTCAGGGCTACTTCGGTGGCAGCCTGCAGCTCGACGCCGTTCTTGGTGGCGACGGCATCGAAGTAACCCACGTCACGGGGACGGCCGGTGGTGGCGCCGAACTCGTTGGTGATCTTGCGGAACTCGTCCTGGTTCTCCATGGCGGTCAGCAGGGTGCCGGTACCGACGGAGGAGCTGAAGGCCTTGGCCACGGCGATGACGCGCTCCGGGCGCAGGCCCGGCAGACCGCCACCGATGCCGGCGTAGGCGCCGGAAACGTGGGAGGAGGTGACCCAGGGGTATTCGCCGTAGATGAGATCACGGCCGGCACCCAGCTGGGCTTCGAACAGCAGGGTCTTGCCTTCGGCTTGCAGCGCCTTGAGGGGCATGCTGACGTTGCAGACGGCGTCCAGCCAGGGAGCGGACACTTCCAGCAGCCAGTCGGCCATCTCCTGGGCGGTCTGGGTGAATTCGAAGTCCGGATAGAGAGCCTTCATCTGCGGCAGTTTCCAGTCCAGCATGAACTGGATGCGCTCGACCAGCACGTCCGGCTGTTTCAGCCAGCCCACCAGGATCGCCTTTTTCATGACCCGATCACCGTAAGCCGGGGCGATGCCCTGACGGGTGGAGCCGTAGGCGCCGTCACCCAGGCGTTGCTCTTCCAGGGTGTCTTCCAGCGCGTGCAGCGGCAGGCAGAGGGTGGCACGGTCAGAGATGGCGAGCTTGGGAATGACGCCGGAGGCCTTGACCTCTTCCAGCTCGACGGTGAGCTTCTCGGGGCTGATCACCATGCCGGGGCCCAGCACGACCAGGCAATCCGGGTTGAAGACGCCGCTCGGCACCTGGTGCAGCTTGAAGGTGCCCAGATCGTTGACCACGGTGTGGCCGGCGTTGTTGCCGCCCTGGAAACGAATACTGGCGCCAGCCTGGCCTGCCAGATAATCGACGATGCGGCCTTTGCCTTCATCACCCCAGTTAGCACCTACGACTACGATAGACGACATGACTCTTTCTCCTAAGACGTTAGGCGTCCATCCTAGGAGCCCCGTGAGGATTAGAAAAATTAATTATCTTTATAATTCCGATAAGGAAGCCATATAATTCCGGTGCAATTATCGACACCGCGCTCCCTTGTGTGGTGCCCGTGCCCTGGCGGCGCTGGCCCAGCCATCGACCCGGGAGAAGAGGAACCCCATGCTGGACATTCACTGGCTGCACACCTTCGTCACCCTGGCCCGGTTGCAGCACTTCGGCCAGACGGCCACCGAACTGCACATGACGCAACCCAATGTGAGCCTGCACCTCAAGAACCTGGAGCAGGCGACCCGGGTCAAGCTGGTGGAGCGCAGCCCGTTTCGCCTGACCCAGGCGGGGGAGCGGCTGCTGCAAAGCGCCGAGCGCGCCATCAACGAGTTGCAGCTCTGCCAGTCCGATCTCAATGCCCTGAGCCAGTTGAGCCAGGGGACGCTCGCCATCGCCGCCAGCGACATCATCTCGCGCCTGCTGCTCATCCAGCCGTTCCAGCGCTTCAAGCAGGCCTTCCCCGGCATCGACCTCACCCTGTTCAACACCACCTCGGATCAGGCGGCGGATCTGGTGCGGGCGGGCAAGGCGGATCTGGGCTTCGTGATGGCACAAAAGCGCAGCGAGCCGCTCTTCTACACCGAGTTGCAGCAGGTGACCTGGTGTGCCCTGGGGCACGGCCTGACCCGCTGGCAGGCGCGGGCCAGCTCGGGGGAGAGCGATCCTCTGGACGAGCCGACCCTGATCCTGCTGGGGCACGACACCCGGACCCGGGCATTGATCGACCCCTCCCTGCCCCTGCTCGGCCTGCCGAGCTGCCGCATCATGGAAGTGGGGAGCGTGGATGCCCAGCTCGACTGGGCCGAGGCGGGCTTTGGCGTCGCCATCGTGCCGGATTTCTCCCTTCACCCCAGGCTCAAGCTGACCGCCCCGGTGACCCGGCTCACCGATTTTCCCGGTACCAGCCTGGGGTACGTGGTGCGCCAGAACCAGGTGCTGTCCCGGGCCATCAAGCAACTGCTGCACTGGGTGGAGGAGGAGATCCAGAATCCGGCGCTGCTGCTGGCGCCGTGACAGGCCAGGCGCCCGTTCCCGATAACCAAGAGGCCACCCCTGGGGTGGCCTCTTGGTTGGTGTTCATTGCCCGGCGGGGGCTGTGGTCTCCACCGCGTGGCTGGGCGGGCTGGCCGGCATGGCCTCCGGTGATGGCGCCTCCAGCGGCGTTGCCGACGAGGCGGGCGCCTCAGGCGGGGTCAGGGGATGGCCTGGTGCCAGGGTTGTGCTGCCCGGTGTGGGCGGCTCGGTCAGGGCCGGGGCCTGGTTGGTGGAGGCCGCCCCCGAACTGGTTGAGAGGGTCGCGGCGGCCGGCTGCTCCGGCAAGGTGTCGGACCCCTCCAGTGGCGCGGTGCCTTCCAGGGGGCCTGTCCCATCGGTCGGTGTGGCCGCGCTGCTCGCCAGGGACAAGGTCGGCAGGGCGCCCGAGGTGGCCCCTGCACCGGATGCAGTGAGGGTGTCCGCCGGGAGGATGGGCACGGCATCCAGCATGCCGGGATGGAGCAGGGCGATGCTGCCCGCCTGCATGCCTTCCCAGGTGAGGGTGGTCAGTGCCGGATGCAGCCGGGTGAACTGCTTGAGCCGCTCGTTCAGCACGTCCCGCAGGGTGCGCACCTCGCTCTCGGGCAGACTGGCCAGCGCCACCAGTTCGGCGGTGACGGCGAAGGTATTGACGCCGCTTGTCTGCCCCGGATAGAGGTTGGCGCCGATGCGGCTGCGATCATAGTAGGGGTGCTGCTTGAGCAGCTTGTCCACCTGTTCCCCCTCGATGGGAATGAGGCGGGCCTGACAGCGGCCGGTGAGATCGCCGATGGCCTGATTGGGGTGACCGGCGACCACGAAGGCAGCATCCAGGGTGCCGTCACAGAGCCCCTCCAGCCGGTTGCCCGGGGAGATCACGGGCGGGCGGCTGAAGTCGGCGATCCGCCACCCCATGGCATCGAGCAGGGCACGGCTGGTGACTCTGTCCCCGGAGTTGGGGGCGCCGACATCGACCCGCTTGCCCTTGATGTCGGCCAGGGTGGTGATGTTGCTGGTGGCGCTGGCAATCAGGGTCAGGGACTCCTTGTGGAGCCGCAAGAGGCTGCGCAGCTGATCGTCCGGGGCCTGGCCCGCGAAGGGGCCGCTGCCGTGCACCGCATGGTAGAGCACATCCGACTGCATCAGGGCGAGCTGTACCTCTCCCTTGGCGAGCGCCGCCAGATTGGCGATGGAGCCCGAGGTACTCTGCACCGTGCAGTGCAGGCCGTGGCGGGCACTCTCCTCGTTGAGCAGGCGGCAGATAGCGCCTCCTGTCGGGTAGTAGACGCCGTTGAGGGCTCCCGTGCCGATGGTGACATAGGCGGGGGAGGCGAAGAGGGAGGGCGCCAGCACGGCCGCGAGCCAGGGCAGGGCGGTACGTGACAGACGCAACAGGGCAGAGAAGGCGAATGGGCGCATAGTGGACCGAAACCGTGGCTGAACATGAGGAGGAGGCGGGCTCATCCGGTGATGAGCCTCATCTTATCCGTATCAGACGGGAAGCTGAACGGATTTTACCGCTTTTGCGCGCATCGGGCGGCCTGGGGCCGCCGCCCGGGACGGTTCGCTAGCGGGTCTGGAGAATGGCTTTCTCCATGCGGGCCAGGGCCTCGGTGAGACGGGCCCGGGTGCAGCCAAAGTTGAGCCGCACGAACTGGCCGTTGCCGAACTGGGCACCGGGAGAGAGACCCACACCCGCCTGTTCGAAGAAGGCGACGGGATCGTCCAGGCCCAGGGCGCTCATGTCGATCCAGGCGAGGTAGGTGGCCTGGTTGCGGGCCAGCTTGACGCCGGGCCAGCGGGCCACGGCCTGCTCGATCAGGGCCAGGTTGCCGGCCAGGTAGTCGAGCTGTTCATTCAGCCACTGCTCGCCCCCCTCATAGGCCGCCTCGGCCGCCACGAACCCCAGCAGATTGACGTCGGCGCTGATGCCGCGCATCGCCTGTTGCAGCTTGAGCCGCAGGCGGGCATTGGGGATCACGGCGAAGGAGCAGCACAGCCCTGCGATGTTGAAGGTCTTGCTCGGCGCCATCATGACGGCGGAGCGTTCGGCCGCCTCCGGGCTCAGGGCACCATAGGGGATGTGGCGGGCATCCTTGTCCAGCAGCAGGTCGCAGTGGATTTCGTCGGAGCAGATCACCAGGTTGTGGCGCTCGGCGATGGCGTCGATGGCCAGCAGCTCTTCCCGGGTGAAGACGGTGCCGCCCGGGTTATGGGGGTTGCACAGCAGCAGCAGATCCGCCGAGGGGGCCTGACGCTCAAGCTCTTCGAGATCCAGCACCCAGCGGCCTTCTTCCTCCACCACGGGGACGGTGAGCAGGGGGCGGTCATTGAAGCCCGGTGCCTGCAGGAAGGGGTAGTAGACCGGCTTGGGGGTGATGATGCCGCGCCCGTGCTGGCTCCAGGCCTTGCAGGCGAGATTGAGGCCCGGCACCACCCCGGGCAGGAAGACGAGCCATTCGGGCTGGATGGTCCAGCCATAGCGGCTGGCCAGACGCGATACGATGAGTTCGATGAGCCGGGGAGAGGGGCGCGAATAGCCGAAGATGCCGTGGGCGACCCGTTTGGTAAGGGCCTCCAGTACGGCGGGGGGAGAGACGAAGTCGGTGTCTGCGACCCACATGGGCAGGACATCCTGACCCTTGTATTTGTCCCATTTCAGGCTCATGGTACCGCTGCGATCTATTTCCCGGTCAAAATCAAACATGTTAAATCCTTGTACTGGCGCTGGATGGGCTTCCAATGTACGGACTTGGACGCCCCCCCGCAACCCTTGAGGTGGCTGTTGATAATGGCATAAAATAGCCGCCGCCATACGCCAAGCCCGCCCGCATCTGGCTCCTTTTTTTCTTCCATATCAATGGTATCTCTATGAGTTTGCTGTCTGCTGCCCGCAAGAGGCCGGATCCCGTCTCTCTCTCGTTTCTCGCCGTGACCTTCATGACCGGGGTGGCGGTGGCGCTGCAGGTGCCGACCTTGAGCCTGTTTCTGGCCGAGGAGGTGCAGGTGCGTCCCTTCCTGGTGGGGCTCTTCTACACGGTGAACGCGGTGATCGGCATCCTCATCAGCCAGTGGCTCGGCCACCGCTCCGACAACAAGGGGGATCGCAAGCAGCTTATCCTGCGCTGCTGCTTCGCCGGCATCGTGCTCTCCCTGCTGTTTGCCTGGAACCGGCAGTACTGGTTGCTGGTGAGCCTGGGGGTGCTGCTGGCGAGCCTGACCGCCACCGCCAGCCCGCAGCTGTTCGCCCTGGCGCGGGAATACGCCGACAGCCGCAACAAACAGGCCGACATGTTCAGCTCGGTGCTGCGGGCCCAGTTCTCCCTGGCCTGGGTGATCGGGCCGCCCATCGCCTTCGCGCTCGCCATCGGCTACGGCTTCAAAGTGATGTATCTGGCCTCGGCGCTGGCCTATGTCATCTGCGCCTTCGTGGTGTGGCGCTGGCTTCCCTCCCTGCCGCTGCCGGTGATGGACAGCGAGGTGGAGCGGGTGAGCAGCTGGCGGGATCCGTCGGTGCGGGCGCTCTTCATCGCCTCCACCCTGATGTGGACCTGCAACAGCATGTACCTCATCAACATGCCCCTCTACATCACTCGCGAGCTGGGGCTGGAGGAGAAGCTGGCCGGTTTGCTGATGGGCACGGCGGCGGCCCTGGAGATCCCCTTCATGCTGCTGGCGGGCTACTACACCCGGCGCTTTGGCAAGCGGCCCATGATGCTGCTGGCGGTACTGGCCGGGGTCGGTTTCTATGGCGGTCTCGTGACCCTGTCGAGCCAGCATGCCCTCATTGCGCTGCAACTGCTCAATGCCATCTTCATCGGCATCGTGGCCGGCATCGGCATGTCCTATTTCCAGGACTTGATGCCGGGGCGCGCCGGGGTGGCGACCACGCTCTTTTCCAACAGCATCCGCACCGGCTCCATCATGGCGGGGGCCATCGCGGGGACGGTGGCGGAGCTCTGGAGCTTCCACGGGGTCTTCATGGTGGCGGCGGCCCTGGCGCTGATGGCGCTGGCCGCCTGCTGGCGGGTCCCCAACGTATAGGGGATGCAAAGGGGAGCCGATGCCCGGATGTGCCGGCACCAGTGCCCCGGTCGTGCGGGGAAGAAGCGGCCTTACCTGGGGTTGTCTCCCTGGTATTCGATGCGCAGGCAGCGCAGCAGCAGCTCGGCCGCCGGCCCCAGCGCCTCCACCGAGGGGGTGAGCAGGTAGGTGTAGAGATAGCGCTCGCTGCCGCCGGTGAGATCCAGCTGCACCAGCGAGCCCTCGGCGAGCTCCTCCTGCACCAGGTGGCGGGGCACCCAGGCGTAACCCATGCCAAGGCGCACCATGTTGAGCACCTCGTGATAGTGGGTCGCCTTCCAGCCAGTGTCGTCCGCATCGTTCCAGTCCACCGAGCGGTGGATGGGGGGATGCAGGCTTATCTGGTTGTGGCTGGCCAGCACCTCGGCGGTGATGGGCTCTCCCTGCTCCGCAAGGGGGTGGTCCGCTGCGCACAGAGGAAGCAGACAGACTTCGTCCAGCGGCAGGCCGGTGCGATCCTGGGGCAGGTGCTCGGAGAGCATCAGATCTCCCGCCTGCAGCGCATTGAAGTGGCAGTGGATCCGCTCATGCAGGTTGATGCGGCAACCGCGGCTGCGGGGGTAGAAGTGGGCCAGCGCCCGGTAGAGGCGCTCCCGCGGCTGCACCACGGACACATAGAGGTTGATCTGCGGCTCCCACTGCCGCTCCAGGTTGTTGGCCAGGTTCTCCAGCTCTTCCACCTGCTGGCTGAGCTGGCGCGCCCGCTTGAGGAAGATCTCCCCCGCCGGCGTCAGCACCGCCTTGCGTCCCCGCACTTCCAGCAGGGCCACCCCCAGACTCTGTTGCAGCTTGGCAACCGCATGATTGAGGGAGGATTGGCTCTTGTTCAGCGCCTCGGCAGCCTGGGCATAACCGCCGCAGTCCACCACCGCCTGAAAGATCCGCCATTGCTCAAACGTGCTCTTGGGACGAAACATAGTGCAACCTGTCTGGGGCCGATGGGATTCAACAGGGCGCGCCTTGGCACCCCCTCTTCACTGTAATCCCATCCGGTTGATTTGTTGATTTATTTGGGTTGGGCCACGAAGGTCTTGCCGCTCTGGCCCTGACTGTCACGCCCCATCAGGTAGAGATAGAGGGGCATCAGATCGGCCGGGGTCTTGAGGGTTTGCGGATCTTCCGCCGGGAAGGCGCTGGCTCGCATCCTGGTGCGGGTGCCGCCCGGGTTCAGGGTGTTGACCCGCACCCTGGTGTTCTCCAGCTCGTCCGCCAGCACCTCCATCATCCCCTCGATGGCGAACTTGGAAATGGCATAGGTGCCCCAGTAGGCGCGCCCTTTGCGGCCCACGCTGGAGGAGGTGTAGACGATGGACGCCTCGCCCTGCTCCTTGGCGGTCTGGCGAAGGAGGGGCAGCAGCGCCTGGGTCAGCAGGAATTCGGATTTGACGTTGACCTGCATCACCTCGTCCCACTCCTGCTCCTGAATGTGTTCGAACGGCGACAGGGTGCCGAGCAGCCCGGCGTTGAACAGCACGCCGTCGAGGCGGCCGAACTGCTGGGCGAAGGTCTCCGCCATGCCGCGGTAGTGGGCGGCAGTAGCCCCTTTCAAGTCCACTGGCACGATGGCGGGCAGGGGGTGACCGGCCGCTTCAATCTGGTCGTAGACCGCCTCCAGCTTGGCACTGGTGCGCCCGAGCAGGATCACGGTGGCACCGTGGGCCGCATAGGTGAGGGCCGCTTCGCGGCCGATGCCGTCACCGGCGCCCGTCACCAGAATGACCTTGTCCTTGAGCAGATCACGGGGGGCCTGATAGTCGAGCATGTGGACTCCTGTTAACAATGCCTGGCGGCTTGGCGCAACGAATCGAGTGGGCAAGTGTACTGACCCGGCCCGGCAGTTGACCAGTATGAGACGGCAAAAATGTGAATAAAACAGGGCGATAGCGTCGATCCCTCCGCCCTTGGCACGGGAGATGGCAGAGTTTTTGCGCGAGGGGGGCAAACTCCTTACTATGTGAAAAAACCGGACATTGAGCGGAGCATCAAGTGGCATTTTTGACCGAATACGGCCTGTTTCTGGCCAAGACCCTCACCTTCCTGCTGGCCATCGGCGCCGTCATCCTGATGGTGGCGAGCAGCCGCCAGCCCAAATCCCGCAAGGGGGAGCTGGTGGTGACCGATCTCTCCGGCGAGCTGGAGCAGGGGCGCCATCAACTGCAGGCAGCCCTGGCGGGCAAGGCCGAGCGCAAGCAGATGGAGAAGACCCGCAAAGCCGAGCACAAGGCCAAAGCCAAGGGGGAGGATGAGCGCAGCCGGCTGTTCGTCATCGACTTCAACGGCAGCATGGATGCCAAGGAAGTGGCCTCCCTGCGGGAAGAGGTGAGTGCCGTGATAGGCGTGGCCCGGCCCGGGGACGAGGTGCTGCTGCGCCTCGAATCCGGCGGCGGCGTGGTGCATGGCTACGGCCTGGCCGCCTCCCAGTTGCAGCGGCTGCGGGACAAGGACATCACGCTGACCGTGGCCATCGACAAGGTGGCGGCGAGCGGTGGCTACATGATGGCCTGCGTCGCGGACAAGATCCTGGCGGCGCCGTTCGCCATCGTCGGCTCCATCGGTGTCATTGCCCAGATGCCGAACTTCAACAAGCTGCTCAAGAAGCACGACATCGAATTCGAGATGCACACCGCAGGCCAGTACAAGCGCACCATCACCATGTTCGGCGAGAACGACGATCAGGGGCGGGAGAAGTTTCGCGAGGAGCTGGGGGCCATCCACGAACAGTTCAAGGCCTTCGTGGCCGAGCACAGACCCGGTCTCGACATCGACAAGGTGACCACCGGCGAGCATTGGCTGGCGAGCCAGGCCAAGCAGCTCGGACTGGTGGATGCGCTTTGCACCAGCGATGACTACCTGCTGGCCCAGGCCAGCCATCACAAGGTGGTCGGCATCCGCTACAGCAAACCCAGGAGCCTGACCCAGAAGCTTGGCAAGCAGGCGGCACTGGGGCTGGAGGGGGCCCTCGGCCGCCTGTGGCAGCAGAGCCCCTGGCGCTGAGAACCTGTTTCGAGCTTACTGCGAGGTCGTGATCAAGGCTCATGTGCTGCTCGGAATCCTCATGTGTATCTACACACTCCGGTTCCTGCGCTGCTCTTCACCTTGCTGACGATCTCTCGCTACAGCTCGTGAACAGGTTTTATAGCTCAGTGCAAAGGACTAAAAAGAGAGCCGGGCATTGCCCGGCTCTCTTTTTTTATTGCGTCGGCTCTGCAGGCCGATGGCGCACCTCAGCGTTGGAAGGGGTAGACGGAACCCAGTTTCAGGATCTGGGTCAGCTCGTCCAGGGCGGTGCGGGTCTCCAGCACCAGGGACGGGTCGCGCAGATCGTCCAGCGCCAGGCTGTCGCGATAGTGCTTCTCGACCCACTGATCCAGGCGGGCAAACTGGCTGTCGGTGATGAGGCAGGCAGGGTTGACCGCGGCGAGTTCGGTGTCGTTCATGGCGACCCGCAGGCGCAGACAGGCGGGGCCGCCGCCGTTTCTCATGCTCTGCTTCACGTCCATGTAGTGGACGTCCTTGATGGGGGTGCCCAGGGTCACCAGCCTGGCCAGATAGGCGGACACCGCCGGGTTGTCGCGGCATTCGGTGGGGGCGATGATCGCCATCTCGCCGGATGGCAGGGTGAGGATCTGGGTGTTGAACAAGTAGGATTTCACCGCATCCTGCACCGACACTTCGCTGGTCGGCACCTCGATGAAGTGCAGTTCCCCGTCGCCGAACTTGGTACGCACCTCGGCCAGCGCCGCCTCGGTATGGAGGAACGCCTGCTGGTGGAAGAAGAGCACGTTCTGGTTGCCCACCGCGATGACGTCGTTGTGGAACACCCCCTGATCGATCACGTCCGGGTTCTGCTGGATAAAGACGGCGCTCTCATCCCCAAGGCCATGCAGGCGGGCGATGGCCTGGCTCGCCTCCAGGGTCTGCCGGGCCGGATAGCGTTTGGGGGCGGGCTGGGAGACGTCGAAGGCGCTGCGGCCATAGACGAACAGCTCGACCCCCGCTTCGCCATAGGCGCGGCACAGCCGGGTGTGGTTGGCGGCGCCTTCGTCACCGAAGTGGTCGTTCTCCGGCAGATGCTGGTGGTGATAGAAGTGGCGATCGTTGTTGAACACGGCCCGCAGGATGCGCCCGGTCACCTCGGGCTCCAGGGAGCGGTGGAACTTGTTGGTCAGGTTGGCGGGGGTGAAGTGGATGCGGCCATCCTGGGTGTCGGCGCTCGGGGAGACGGTGGCGGCGTTGGCGGTCCACATGCTGGAGGCGGAGTAGCAGGCGGCCAGCACGGCGGGGGCCTGTCTGGCCGCCTGGGCCAGGACGCTGGCGTCGTTGCCGGTGAAGCCCAGGCGGCGCAGGGTCGCGAGATCCGGCCTCTCCTGGGGGGCCAGCACGCCCTGCACCATGCCGAGGTCGGTCAGCGCCTTCATCTTGCGCAGCCCCTGCTTGGCCGCTTCCTTGGGGTTGGAGGCCTCTTTGGCGTTGCTCTGGGAGGCGACGTTGCCATAGGAGAGGCCGGCATAGTTGTGGGTGGGGCCGACCAGGCCGTCGAAGTTGACCTCGAAGTGCTTCATGATCACATCCTTTCGATTTTTATATGGGGAGCGGTTCCTTCCGCGCACAAAGCTGCGGTGTGCGGCCATTATAAAGAGATTTCATCCTTTGTAACAAGCTGATAACCAGAATGGGTTTTTATGTCACAAGGGTGGCTGGATATGTCATTTCCAATCTAAAAAAGGGGGGGATATAGCATAAAAACAAAAAAGCGGTTGCTTCCCGCGCCCCGGCTTCGCATTAATAAATAAAGAAGCAGGGCGGTTCGGGCTGTCGGGCAAATTGACCCGCAAGATTGCTTTTTCCCGTCAAATCTCTTATACAGCCCCACAAAACCGCACGCCAACCCCGTCGGGTGCAATGAGGATAATAGTTACAGCATGGGCAAATCACTGGTCATCGTGGAGTCTCCGGCCAAGGCCAAGACCATCAACAAATATTTGGGCAAGGACTACGTGGTGAAATCCAGCGTAGGCCACGTGCGCGATCTGCCGACCAGCGGCAGCGCCAGCACCGAGCCCAAAAAACCTGTCATTCGCGGCATCAAGCTCAGCGAATCCGAGAAGGCGGCCAAGGATCGCAACGCCCTGTTCTCAAGGATGGGCATCAACCCGACCGCAGGCTGGCAGGCCAACTACCAGATTTTGCCCGGCAAGGAAAAAGTGGTCAGCGAGTTGCAAAGTCTGGCCGCCAAGGCCGACACCATCTATCTCGCAACCGACTTGGATAGAGAGGGGGAAGCGATCGCCTGGCACCTGCGCGAGATCATCGGTGGCGACGACAGCCGCTACAAGCGCGTGGTGTTCAACGAGATCACCAAGAGCGCCATCCAGGAGGCGTTCGCCCAGCCGTCCGAGTTGAACATTCATCGCGTCAACGCCCAGCAGGCCCGTCGTTTCCTCGACCGGGTGGTGGGCTACATGGTCTCCCCGCTCTTGTGGAAGAAGCTGGCCCGCGGCCTCTCCGCCGGTCGGGTGCAATCCGTCGCGGTGCGCCTCATCGTCGACAAGGAGCGCGAGATCAAGGCGTTCGTGCCGGTGGAGTTCTGGGATCTCAACGCCGACCTGCTCACCGCCGAGAAGAGCGAGCTGCGCATGGAGGTGGTCAGCCGCAACGGTGCCGACTTCAAGCCGGTGACCCAGGCCGAGACCTTCGCCGCCGTGGCGGCCCTGGAAGGGGTCGACTACAAGGTGGTCAACCGGGAAGACAAGCCGACCGGCTCCAAGCCGTCCGCTCCCTTCATCACGTCCACCCTGCAGCAGGCGGCTTCTACCCGTCTGAGCTTCGGGGTCAAGAAGACCATGATGATGGCCCAGCGTCTCTATGAAGCGGGTTACATCACCTATATGCGTACCGACTCCACCAACCTCAGCAAAGAGGCGGTGGATGCGGTGCGGGAATACATCGGCGAGCAGTATGGTGCCGCCTACCTGCCGAGCGAGCCGAACCTCTACGGCGCCAAGGCCAATGCCCAGGAGGCCCACGAGGCGATTCGCCCCTCCAGCGTCCAGGTGACTGCCGAGATGCTGGAAGGGATGGAGCCCGATGCCATGCGGCTCTATGACCTCATATGGCGCCAGTTTGTCGCCTGTCAGATGACCCCGGCCCAGTACGACTCCTCCACCCTGACCGTCAAGGCAGGGGAGTTCGAGCTCAAGGCGCGCGGCCGCACCCTGCGCTTCGCCGGCTGGACCAAGGCCCTGCCGCCCATGGGCCGCAAGGGTGAAGACAGCCAGCTGCCGGCGGTGACCGTCGGTGAGGTGCTGAAACTGGTCAAGCTGGATCCGCGCCAGCACTTCACCAAGCCGCCCGCCCGCTTCACCGAAGCGGCCCTGGTGCGCGAGCTGGAAAAGCGCGGCATCGGCCGTCCGTCCACTTACGCCTCCATCATCTCCACCATCGTCGACCGTGGGTATGTGCGGGTCGAGAGCCGCCGCTTCTTCGCCGAGAAGATGGGGGAGATCGTCACCGACCGCCTGGTGGAAAACTTCGTCGAGCTGATGAACTACGAGTTCACCGCCAAGATGGAAGACAAGCTCGACGGCATCGCCGAGGGGAGCCTGGAGTGGAAGAAGGTGCTCGACGCCTTCTACGCCGAGTTCACCCAGGAGCTGGAGCAGGCCGACAAGCCCCATGAAGAGGGGGGCATGCGTGCCAACCAGATGGTGTTGACCGATATCGACTGCCCGGATTGTGGCCGCAAGATGGGTATCCGTACCGCCACCACCGGCGTCTTCCTCGGCTGCTCCGGCTATGCCCTGCCGCCCAAGGAGCGCTGCAAGAAGACCATCAACCTGGTCAGTGCGGACGAGTTCGTCTCCGCCACCGACGGGGACGAGGCGGAAACCGATGCGCTGCGTGCCAAGCATCGCTGCGGGATCTGCGGCACCGCCATGGACGCCTACATCATCGACGACAGCCGCAAGTTGCACGTCTGCGGTCGCAACCCGGATTGCGATGGCTACGAGGTGGAACAGGGGCAGTTCAAGCTCAAGGGCTACGAAGGGCCGAGCATCGAGTGCGATCGCTGCGGCTCCGAGATGCAGCTCAAGAACGGCCGTTTCGGCAAATACATGGGTTGCACCAACGAGAGTTGCAAGAACACCCGCAAGATCCTGAAAAATGGCGACATTGCGCCGCCGAAAGAGGATCCGGTACCCCTGCCCGAGCTGAAATGCACCCAGTCCGACGCCCACTTCGTGCTGCGGGACGGCGCCGCCGGCCTCTTCCTGGCCGCCAGCAACTTCCCCAAATCCCGCGAGACCCGTGCGCCCCTGGTGGAGGAGCTCAAGCGCTTCCGCGATCGCCTCTCCCCCAAGCACCAGTACCTGGCGGACGCCCCGGCGTCAGATCCTGACGGAAACGCCTCCGTGGTGCGCTTCAGCCGCAAGACCAAGGAGCAGTACGTGATGACCGAGGTCAACGGCAAGGCGACCGGCTGGACAGCCCATTACGACAACGGAAAATGGCAGGAGAGCCTGCCCAAGGCGAAGAAAGCCTGATGGCGACGCCGCTCACAGCATGATGAAAGAGGCCCCTTGCGAGGGGCTTCTTTGTTGGTGGATGGCGATATACTGGAATGGCTGCATGGATGGCAGCGCAAGACAGGGAGTTGTCATGGAGATACATGAAATACGGCCGGGCATGACCTGCCTGACCCGTGAAGGGACAGCCTATGTGCTGGAGGTGGACAGACAGAGTCTGCTGGTGCTCTTGCAACGGGAGGATGAGACCATCCCGGTACAGGTGCGCAGCGATGACATTCTGGGACCCATTGCCGGCGACTAGGGAAGAGAACGTGACGGAGGGCGACCACAGAGGCCCTCCCTTTGTTGCAAGAGCCCCCATCCCTTCGGGGCGTGCCAGCCTCGTCAGAAGGGAACCAGAAAGAGCAGCTCGGCCAGGTCGGGCTGCCACTGCCACTCCCGCATCCTGACCCGCCCGCCAATCACGGGCACCCCCTCCTCCTGCAGCAGCCCCGCTTGCTTGTCAAAGCCTGCGGATCCTTTTGGCAGCGAAATGGTGCCTGCCGCCCCCAGCACCCGGTGCCAGGGCAGCACCTTGTCGGTCTCCCGCAAGACTTTTCCCACCAGCCTGGCCCGTCCGGGCAGGCCCGCGAGATCCGCCACCTGGCCGTAGCTCACCACGCGGCCGGGGGGGATCAGGGCGAGGATCGCCTCGATGCGGGCCGTCTTGTCCAGAGGGGGCGCGTTCGTTCTCATGATGATGGCTCGTCAAAAACAGCAGAAGCGCCATTGTGGCGCTTCTGTCATGGGGCTTGCAATCTGTCAGCCGAAGGTCTGGCTCAGTCCCCTGAGCTCGCGGGCCCGCCTGAGCAGCTCCTGGCTGGAGTCGTCCACCGCCTGGATCTTCTGGCTGTTGGCGCGGGAGTATTCGGAGATCTGGTGGATGTTGCGGCTGATCTCCTCCACCACCACCTGCTGCTGCTCCGCGGCGGCGATCTGGGTGGAGAATTCGGTCACCTGATCGATTTCCCCCAGCACCAGGTGCAGGTTGCCTGATCCCTGGCGGGTCATCTCGACACATTCCCGGGTCTGGGCCAGGTTGTCCTGCATCATGCCCTGCCAGCGTTCCAGGGTGTGCTGGATCTGGCTGATGCTGCCCTGGATCTGCTCGGTCGCCTTGTGGGTACGGGTCGACAGGGTGCGCACCTCGTCCGCCACCACCGCAAAGCCGCGCCCTTGCTCGCCGGCACGGGCGGCCTCGATGGCGGCGTTGAGGGCCAGCAGGTTGGTCTGCTCGGCGATGCCCTGGATTTCACCCATCACGCTGCCAATGCGCTCCGACTCGCTGGCGAGCTCCACCGCGGAGTGGAAGGCCTGCTCCGCCTGGCTGGCCAGCCTGGTCATCTGCTGCTGGGTCTGGTCCAGCTGTTCCACCGTGCTCTGGCAACTGCTGCGTGCCTCGGTCACCTGGCCGTTGGTGTCCTGGATGTTGCGGGCGATTTCGTGTGCGGTGCTGGCCATCTGGGTCATGGCGGCCGCCATCTGCTGGGTCTGGGCATCCTGCTCGTTGATGTCGAGGAAGGCGCGGTGTGAGGAGTCCTGCAGATCGGTTGCCAGGGCCTGAAGCGGATGGGTGGCATCGTCGACCCGCCCCAGCACGGTGCGGATCCGGGCCTGCAGCATCTTCAGGTGAAAATCGGCGATGGCACCCGGGGCATCCCCCGAATAGACCAGCCGGGTCAGGCTGTCATATTGCTGACCGAGCTGCCTGAGATAGCGGGGCAAGGCGATGAGCTCGCGCCAGTAGGTGCCCGCAATGGCGAGGGGGGGAAGCAGCATCAGCAGCGCGGTGAGGGGGCCCTGGGTGAGGGCGGCCCAGACCAGCAGCGCCAGCAGCGGCAGGCCGAGCATCAGCGGCCTGAAGCGGCGCAGCGAGGGGCGGGCCGGGGTGCCCCGTTGCTCGGCCGAAAGCAGGGCCCGATAGGCCTGGGCGGCAGCCTGCTTGAGCTGGGGGTCGGGCTTGCAGCGCACCGACTGGTAGCCGCTTATCTTGCCGTGCTCGTAGATGGGGGTGACGTAGGCGTCGACCCAGTAATAGCGGCCATCCTTGCAGCGGTTTTTCACCACTCCCCGCCAGGGGTTGCCCTCCTTGAGGCGATCCCAGAGGTCGGCGAAGGCGGCCTTGGGCATGTCGGGGTGGCGAACCAGGTTGTGGTTGTGGCCGACCAGTTCATCGACCTGGTAACCGGCGATGCGGCAGAAGGCGGGGTTGGCGTAGGTAATGACGCCGCGCAGATCCGTGGTGGAAACGAGTTGCACGTCGGCGGGAAATTCCACTTCACTGTCCACGACCTGGGCGTGTTTGCGGGCCATAAGGGTAAGCTCCGATCTGTTTGCTGATTGTTATTGTGGCGGAACCGCAGGGAGGTGCATCCCCTGTCTGGTTTCATCGGGGGCCTTATTTTGCCAACAAAGGCAGATGAAAAGTAGGGGCTAGGTTGGGTTTTTGTTGTCGATGGGTAAAAAAACGGCGACCAAAAGGTCGCCGAAAAGAAAAAGATAACACTACCTCTGTGGCACCCGGTAACGCACTTGCAACTGGTCGAGGATGTGCAGCTGGCCGGGCAGACGGGCGACGAAGTGCTCCCACACCTTGCGGGCGGGAGTGCTCCAGGCCACCTCTGCCGTGGCCAGCATGCGCGGGAACAACATGTAGTCGAGACGATCGCGAGAGGTGATCAGTTCCGACCACAAGGGGCTCAGCACCCCCAGGATGTTATCGTTGGCATGGAAATCGGCCGGGGCAGGATCGCATGCATGCACCTGCGCCAGGTTGAGGGTACCCGCCCAGTAGAGTCCCGGCTCGTGGATGTCCTGACTCCAGGCGAGATCCAGATAGAGGTGCTGGGCAGGCGCCATCACCACGGGGTAACCGGATGCGGCGGCATCCAGGCCGGCCTGGAAGCTGGTCCAGGCGAAGACGGTGGCCTCCCGGCTCACCTTGTCACCGTGCAAAATCTCCTCCCACCCCAGCATCTGCTTGCCCTTGCCAGCCAGGTATTGCTGGCAGTGGCGCAGCAGGTGCCCCTGCAGCTCGCGGCAATCCTGATACCCCTGCTCGGCCATCAGCTGCTGGCAGGCGGGACTGTCGGTCCAGACGCCGGTGGGCACTTCGTCACCCCCCATGTGAACCTGACTCCCTGGGAAGAGATCGCACACCTCGTCCATCACGGCGTCCAGGAACCGGTAGGTGCCGGGCAGGGCCGGGTTGAGCACGTTGTCGTCGAAATATTGCACCGAGAGGTAGCGGGAGCGGTCTGCCTCTTCCACCAGCAGCTCGGGCAGCGCCTTGATGGCGGCGTGACAGTGCCCCGGGATGTCTATTTCCGGAATGATGGTGATGCCAAGCCCGGCGGCGTAGGCGACCAGCTCGCGCACCTCGCTCTGGGTGTAGTAACCGCCATAAGGGTCGGGGCCGCCGCTCAGCTGGGGCCCCACCGCCAGGCCATGGCCGCGCCAGGCACCCACGGCGGTCAGCTGGGGGAAGGCCTTGATCTCAAGGCGCCACCCCTCGTCGTCGGTCAGGTGCCAGTGGAAGCGGTTGAACTTGTAGAGGCTCATCTGCTTGAGCAGGCGCTTGAGGGTGGCGATGGAGTGGAAGTGGCGGGCACAGTCGAGGAAGATGCCGCGAAAACCGAAGCGCGGTGCATCCCGCACCGTCAGGCAGGGCAGGCTCTCTCCGTGTTGCAGCGCCCACTGGGCCAGGCTCACCAGCCCGTGGCGCCAGCCCGCCTCGCCGGCGGCCCGGATGACGATCTCCTCAGGGGTGATGGTGAGCTCATACCCCTCGGGGGGAAGTGTCGCCTCGACGAGGTGGATCTCCGCATCGTGATCCTGGGTCAGGGCCAGGCCTGTCAGCTCGTTGAAATGGGCTAGCAGGGAGGCGAGGGGAACGGGACCGCCGACGTGGGCCCGCTCGGCCAGCCGGAAGTTGCCTTCTGTATAAATCAGGTGGGCGGGTTGGGGCACGAGGCCGTTGACGGCCTCCACCTGTGGCAGATCGGGTCCCGGGGAAGGCGGGTTGGTCAGGCCAAGGTCTTCCCCCTTCAGCACCAGGGGTTGCAGCTGCCCCTTGCTCTCCAGGCTCAGGAAGAAACCCTTGGGCATATCGGAGTCATGCTTGAGCGGGGTGTTGCGACAGCAGAAGCGCAGCTCGCTCCCCCCCTCATGGGGCACCATGACCTTGTAACTGCCGCTCTGGCGCTCCAGGGAGCCCCCTTCGATCGAGTGGGGATCGATCTGGCGGGCGAGGCAGAAGTGGAGTTTCCAGGGGGCTGCTGGCAGTTGGCTCAGGGTGAAGCGAAACCAGACATCGTCACCGTCACGGTGATCGACCCGGGTGTGGATCAGGGGTGCGGACATGGGAATTCCTCTGATGGGGTGAAGGAAACGGGAGCCTGTCCCGCAGGTGTTGTCGGCCCGGCAAGGCTCAGGGATGCAGACATGGCAGCGCCTCCGTCCTGGCAAACAGGATGGCCCCCTCCAGCGCGTCGCGCTTGGGGGCGACCAGATGGAAGTGGCCCAGACGGGGGGTGAGGCGCGTGCCGATGCCGCCCAGCAGGGCGATCCGGTCTGCCCCGAGCTGGGTCATGCCCTCCAGCAGCATGCCGAGCTGGGCACAGGTCTCATCCAGCAGGGCGGTGGCGAGATCGTCCCCGTCGCTCGCGGCATCGAACACCCAGGGGGCGAAGCGGCCATAGTCGGCCGGGATGGCGCGCGCAGCCCAGCGCACCACCTCGGCCTGATCCCGCTTGAAGTGATCCATCAGGCGCACCGCCAGGGTGCTGGGGGGCAGGATGCCGTCGTGGCAGAGCAGGGATTGCTGGATGGCGCGCAGCCCGAGCCAGGCGCCGCTGCCGAGATCCGAGACGGGGAATCCGCGACCCGAGCAGGTGCGAAGGCGTCCCTCCCGGTAGATGAGCCCCGCCGAGCCGGTGCCCGCGATCAGGATGGCCCCCTCCTGGCCGTCGAAGGCGCCGAGGCAGGCACCAAAGGCATCGGAGGTGAGCTTCACCCGCGCAAACGGGAAGGGCATGGTCAGCATGGCGTGGTAGCAGTCGGCGAGCTCGGCGGAGGCGAGTGCGAGCCCGACTCCCATCCGCTGTTCGCTCTCCCTGGGCAGACCCGCGTCGATGCGGGCCTGATCGATGGCAGCCAGTACATGGCCGTGGGCGAGGGCGATGCCCAGCTCCAGATTGGAGCCGGCGGCGCGCCCCTCGCCGAGCAGCTTGCCTGCGTTGTTGCGAATGCGGGCCCGGGTGTGGGTGCCGCCGCCGTCCACCCCGACCCAGAATTCAATCATGGGGGCCTCCCTGCGCGCTTTGCCAGGTGATGGCCAGGGTAAACCTGGCTGGCGGTATGGAGGATCCAGGGCTCTCCCCGGTGCGAGTGATGTGTGAACCGCTCTCAATCATGGTGGCCTCCTTGTGCGCTCTGCCAAGTGATGGCCAGGGCGAACCAGGCGGCGTGCGGGATCCATTGCTCCCCCCAGCGCCAGTTCTGATCCAGCCGATCCTTGTACGCCTCTGGAATAAAGGCCACGTCATTTTCGTCATCGAAGCCGGCGGTGATGCCGTTGCAGATCCCCCCCTGCGCATTGGGGTAGCCGGCGGTGTATTCCGGGTTGTTGATGCCCTGACCCGCCAGCATGCAGGCGTTGAAGGGGTTTCTCCCCAGGATCCAGTCGAGCTGCTGCTGGCCGAAGGTGCGCAGCAGTGCGCTCTGCCCGGGCAGGTGCTGCGCGGCAGCAAACGCCATGGTGGCGAGCGATGCCAGCCGGGCGTTCTCCCCCTGCCACCAGTAACCCGACTCGTTGTGATGGGGCATAAAGAAGCTCACCCGGGGCGCCTCATCGACCCCTTTCACATACTGGCGGGCGAGGGCGAACGGGTTGCCTGCCCGGGCCGCGAGGGCCAGCTCGGCCGCCAGGGCCTGCTCGGCGACGGTCCTGGCCGCCCACTGGCGCGCCGGATCCGGCTCGATGGCGAGATACTCCAGCAGCGCCAGTACCGGCAGGCCCGCCTCGGCGGCGTGGTAGTAGGGGCGAGAGCCATCGTCGTTGGCGGCCCAATGGTGGCCGAGATCGGTGTGGGCGCGCTGGCGGGCGCACAGCCGGCCGGCCCGATCCCGCGCCTCGGCGAGCCACTCGGCGCCCAGCGTTTTGGTGAGCTCGACCGCCGCCAGCAGGGCGCAGTAGTCGTCGATGATGTTCTCGACCCCGTCGTCCAGGTAGGCGAGGTTGTGCTCGCGCAGGTGCAGGTAGCCGCGTCTGGCCGCCTCGGCGTACTGGCTTGTGTCAAGGTCGCCGCCACTCGGTTCCCGGGCGGCGCGGGCCAGGGCGGCGATGGCCATGCCGCCCCCCTGGCGAAAACCCGCCTGCCAGCGGGCGGACTTGATCCCCTGCTGGGTCGAATAGGCGCACAGCTCCCGCTGGGCGGGATCCTTGCTCCACTTGTCGAACAGGGTCATGTAGAAAAAGCCGCGCTCGTCCTGCATCCGGCAGAGAAAATCCGCCCCGTGCAACCCCTCGTCATTGAGCCGTTTGCACAGGTTCACCCCGTCGATGTCACTACGTGTCGCCAGGAGTTCCCGGCACTTGAGCAGGGACCAGACCACCATGGGGGTCTGCTGGGGATTGAGGTAGTTGGCGTAGGATAGATGGCTCAGGTACTTGCTCATGTCGCCGCTGGCGTCGAACCAGCCGCCATGTACGTCCCGGTGCTGATCGGTGCCAAAGAGGCGTGCCCTGCGGTCCGCCCGGTCGAAGGTGCCGCTGGCGCGTTGTCCCTTGAAGTAGTGGATGACATCGGAGAGGCAGCGGCGCGCCAGCAGCCCCCGGCCGATTGCAAAGGGGGGGGAGCGCACCAGACGCTCCTGCGCTTCCGTGGTCACGACGGCCTCCAGCCGGTAGTGGCCGGGCTCGGTGAAGGCGGAGAAATCGGCCCGCCAGTAGTGGCGCCCCTGCCAGCCGGGGACGCTCCCCGCCGCCACCAGCGGCGTCTCCAGCAGGAGGTGGTCGTCCTCCTGGCGCAGCAACCTGACGTGGCCGCGGATATCGAGGTCGGCGCCACACTGCAGCAGGGCGCTCTTCTCCCCGTCACATTCGTAACCCACCTGGTTGATCAAAAGTTCCATCAAGGTCTTACTCCGAAGGCTCGCCCCTGGCGGGCGAGGCTCATTGCGGGGCCTTGCGGCCCCGACGCGAGGCATGGCCGGGCGACGGCGCCCGGCCGCGGGCCTGCTTACCCCTGCTCGTGGAGGTAGCAGCGCACGAAGTGGTTGTCGGCGAGCCGGGTCACCGGGGGCAGGCTCTCCTTGCAGCGGGGCATGGCCTGATGGCAGCGCCCGGCAAAGGGGCAGCCACGGGATTCCGGGGTCCAGAGCGGGATTTCCCCCTTGCGGCCTCCCTCCAGCTCGGCGTGGATGCTCTTCTCGGGATCCGGCACCGCCGAGATGAGCAACTGGGTGTAGGGGTGCTGGGGGTGGTGCAGGATCTCGTCCACCTCTCCCCACTCCACCATGTGACCCACGTACATCACCGCCAGATCTTCCGCCACGTAGCGGGCGGTGGCGATGTCGTGGGTGATGTAGAGCATGGAGACGCCGAGCTCGTTCTTCATCTGCTCCATCAGGTTGAGGATGCCGATGCGAATGGAGACGTCGAGCATGGAGGTGGGCTCGTCCGCCAGCACCACTTCCGCCTCCACCGCCAGGTTGCGGGCGATGTTGACCCGCTGGCGCTGGCCGCCGGAGAGCTGGTGCGGGTACTTGGCCGCAGTCGCCTTGGCGGGGGTCAGCCCCACCTTTTCAAGGAGGCCATAGACCATGTCGGGCAGATCCCGCTTGTCGCTCACCTTGCTGTGCAGCAGCAGGGGGCGGGCGATGTGGTGGTAGATGGTGTGGGTCGGATTCAGTGAACCGAACGGATCCTGCCACACCATCTGCACGCTCTGGCGATAGTCCAGCAGGGCGGTGCCCTTGTTGAACTCCTCCAGGTCGCGGCCACGGTAGAGGATGCGGCCGTTGGAGAGCTTGTACATCTTGGCGATGATCTTGGCGATGGTGCTCTTGCCGGAGCCGGATTCCCCCACCACTGCCAGGGCGCGGCCCCGGTGCAGGTTGAAGGTGATGTCGGACAGCGCCCGCATCTTGCCGCTCTTGATGGCGTTGGAGTTGACGGCGAAGTCCTTGTAGAGGTGCTGGACCTCGATGATGGGCGCGTCGGTTTGGGCGATTTGCATGACAGACATCCTTAACAGCCAGCGGCCTTGTCCAGATGGATCGGAAGATCCGGTTGTTCCTCTGCTGCCTCATGAAGGTGACAGGCAGCCTGTTGGCCGGGCCGGATCTCGGCCAGCCGGGTGTATTCCTGGCGGCAGCGCTCATGTACCTTGGCGCAGCGTGCCTGGAAGCGGCAGCCCACCGGCACCTCCAGCAGATTGAGTGGGCTGCCAGGGATCCCCTCCAGCACGGTCTTGGGCCCGTGCAGGGGCGGGAAGGAGTTGCCAAGGCCCCGGGTATAGGGGTGCAGGGGCGCGGTCAGGATCGCCTTGGCCGGCGCCACCTCCACCAGTTCCCCCGCGTACATGATGCCGATGCGATCGCAAAATTCGACCATCAAGGAGAGGTCATGGGTAATGAAGAGGATGGAGAAGTTGAACTTCTCTTTTAGTGCATAGACCTTCTGCAGGATCTCCCGCTGCACCACCACATCGAGCGCCGTGGTGGGTTCGTCCATGATGAGCAGCTCGGGGTTGAGGGCCATGGCGATGGCGATCACCAGCCGCTGGCGCATGCCGCCGGAGAACTGGTGCGGGTAGTCCTTGAGCCGGCTCGGGTGGATGTCGACGATCTCCAGCAGCTCCTGGGCGCGCTTGATCGCCTCATAGCGGGTCATGCCGGGGTTGTGGGCCAGGAGCACGTCGCAGAACTGCTCCTCCATGCGCAGCACGGGGTTGAGCGCATTCATGGCGGACTGGAACACCACGCTCGCCTGGCGCCAGCGGTAGCTGCGCAACCGCTCGTCATCGAAGCCGAGGATGTTCTCTCCCTTGAACAGGATCTCGCCGCCGCTGATGTAGGCGGGCGGCTTGTGCAGCCTGGCCACCGAGAAGGCGACCGTGGACTTGCCGCAGCCGGACTCGCCGGCGAGGCCGAACACCTCACCCGGCATGATGTCAAAACTGACCGAATTGACGGCGCGCACGTCGCCGCTCTCGGTGATGTAGTCGACGCAGAGCTGGCGCACCGACAGCAGGGGTTGTTGCGGCTTCATGCTGTCTTCTCCTGAGCTGTGATGGGAGTGGCAAGCTGCTTCCAGCGACGCAGGCCCTTGTGGGAACGAAGCTGCGGGTTGGCGATTTCGTCGATGGCGAAGTTGAGCATGGCGAGGCCCGCCCCCAGGGTGGCGATGGCAAAGCAGGGGGCCAGGATCTCCCACCAGGCGCCCACCAGGATGGCGCTCGAGGTCTGGGCGTTGTAGAGCATGATGCCCCAGCTCACGACGGTGGGGTCGCCGAGGCCCAGGAACTCCAGGGTCGCCTCGGTGACGATGGCGTAGATGATGGACCCGATGAAGCTCACCCCGATGATGGAGATGAGGTTCGGCAGTATCTCCACCAGGATGATGCGCCAGGCCGGTTCACCCAGCACCTCGGCGGCGATGACGAACTCCTTCTCCCGCAGGGCCAGGGTCTGGGCGCGGATGACCCGGGCGCCATAGGCCCAGGAGGTCAACCCTATGATGAGGGCGATCACCATGGGGGAGGCTTCTCCGATGAAGCTTGCCAGCACCAGCAACAAGGGGAGGTTCGGGATCACCAGCACCACGTTCATCAGGAAGGTGAGGCACTCGTCCACCACGCCGCCGAAGTAGCCGGCGGTGATGCCCACCGTGATGGCCAGGGCGCACACCAGCAGGCCTGCCCCGAAGCCCACCATCAGGGAGATGCGGGCGCCGTTGGTGAACTGGGCCCAGAGATCGTGGCCCATGCGGTTGGACCCCATCACCAGCTCCACGCTGGGGGGCTGGTGGGGGCGGGCGACCCGCTTGGTGGGTTCGTTGCTGGCGAGCAGCGGGGCGAACAGGGCCATCAGCACGAAGGTGACCACGATGGCGAGGCCGAAGGCGGCCTTCTTGTTGCCCAGCAGGATTTTCAAGATAGTCGGCATACGCATCTTATTTGCCTCCTGTACGCAGACGGGGATCCAGGAAGACGTAGAGCACGTCCGCCAGGAAATTGAAGCTGAGCATGGTGATGGTCATGATGAGCAGTTGCCCCTGGATGAGGGGGTAGTCACGGGCCAGGATGCCCTGATAGAGGGTCAGTCCCAGGCCGGGGTAGTTGAAGATCACCTCGGTGATGAGGGATCCGCCGATGACGAAACCGAGCGCCATGGAGAGGGCGGTGACGCTGGGCAGCACGGCGTTGCGCGCGCCGTAGTTGAAGATCACCCGGTTGCTGGAGAGCCCCTTGGCCTTGGCCATGGTGATGTAGTCCTCGCCCAGGAGGTTGATCATGTTGTTGCGCATGGTGATGAGAAAGCCCCCTACCTGCACCGCGGCCAGGGTGCCCACCGGCATGATGGCGTGCAGCAGGATGCTCTTGATGTGTTCCCAGCCAAAATCGGCGGGGATCTCGGGGCTGTAGGCGTAGCCGATGGGCAGCCAGCCGAGGCTGACCCCGAACAGGAAGAGGGCGAGCAGGGAGACCACCACGGGGGGGATGGCCTGCATCACCAGGGTGAGCGGGGAGAGGATGCTGTCCATGCGTCCGCCCCGGTACCAGGCGGCGAAGATGCCGACGATGGAGCCGATGGAGAAGCTCAGAATGGTGGAGGTGCCCACCAGGAACAGGGTCCAGCCGATGGCGCGGCCGAGGACGTCGGCAACCGGTTGGGGGTAGTAGCGCACCGAGGTGCCGAGATCCCAGGTGAAGACGCTCTTCACATAGGTGAGAAACTGGGTGCCGATGGGGCCGTCCACGAAACCGAAGGTGGCTTTGAGGGCTTCCAGCGCGGCGGGTTCCATCATGGCGCCGGCCCGGGCAAACATGACGGAGACGGGGTCCCCCGGCATGGCTCTGGGTAGCAGGAAGTTGATGGTGGCGGCCACCAGGAAGGCGACCAGATAGAAGGAGAAGCGTCTAAGTATAAATCCCATGGTGATACCTTTTACTGCAAGCCTGCCCCGCGCCGGGCAAAGCCCCCCCAACCCCGGCAGGTGCGGGGGATGGAAGACATGGCGGGGAAGAGGGCCCCCCGCAGGGGGCCGGGGTGATTAGCTGTTTGGCTTGAGTGACAGCACGTGCAGCAGACGCTCCGGAGTGTCCGGGTGAACCTGCGGCTTGGCGACCGGGTTGTCGGCACTGAACCAGCCATTGAAGCGCTTGGTGCTGTATTCGTACCAGGTCGGGTTGTTGAACACCGGGATGATGGTCTGGTTGGCCCCGACACGCTCCTGGATGGCGAACATGATCTCCTTCTGCTTGGCCGCATCGGCGGTCTGGGTGAAGTCGTCGATCAGCTTGTCGAGCTCGGGATCCTTGTAGCGGGGCGCCGCGAAGCGGTTGCCGCGCTCACCCATGTTGCGGGAGTGGAAGGCGGTCTCGAAGTACTTGTGCGGGTTGGCACCGGCAAAGTAACCCTGCAGGGCGACGTCGAAGTCACCGGTGATCAGGGACTCGGTCCAGACGGTGGCTTCCGGGGTGGCGGTCTTGGCGTTCAGGCCCAGGGCCTGCAGGCCTTCGACCCCGATCTGGACGGTGTTGACCCAGTCGGTCCAGCCGTTCGGTACCAGCACCTTGAACTCGATCTTCTTGCAGCTCGGGGTGTCGAGGAACTTGTCGCCGTCACAGTCCTTGTAGCCCGCCTGTTTCAGCAGGGCCTTGGCCCCTTCCAGGTCGAACTTGTTGTACTTGCCGTACTTCTTCTCGACGTCCGGGTTGTCCCAGGAGGCGAATGCCTTGCCAAGCCCTGACGGGTACTCGTTGACGGTGGGGTAGCCGTAGCCTGCGATGTCCACCATGGACTGGCGGTCCATGGCCATGGAGAAGGCGCGGCGGAAGTTGATGTCGTTGAAGGCTTCGTGGTTGCCCGGGTTCTTGCTCTGGAAGTTGACGTTGAACGCCACTGTGCCGGAGGCGGGGAACCAGTACTTGTTGTTCTTGGGATCGTTGCCGACGTAGAGGCGCTCGATGTCCGGCACGAAGGAGCCGAACCAGTCCACGTCACCCTTCATCACGGCGGCCAGTACCTGGTCGTTGGTGGCCATCTGCGGCATGCGCAGGCAGTCGATGGAGAGGCTGGCGTTGTCCCAGTAGTGCGGGTTGCGGCACTGGGTGTAGAGCTGGGCGGAGAAGTTGTCCACTTCGGTGAAGGGACCGGTCCCGACCGGCTTGTCGTTGGTGAAGGCCACCGGGTCTTTCACCGACTTCCACTGGTGCTCCGGTACGATGGGCACCAGCACCAGGTCGTTCACCACGTTGGTGTTGACCTCGGCCAGGTCGAATTTGACCTTGTGGTCACCCAGCTTCTCGACACCCTTGATCTGGGTCCAGATGGAGCGCTCGTCCAGCGCCTTGTTGGCCTTGACCAGGTTGAAGGAGAAGAGGATGTCGTCGGCGGTGAAGGCTTCACCATCGGACCACTTGACCCCTTCGCGCAGGTCGAAGGTGACGGATTTCAGATCATCGCTGAAGGCGTAGTGGGTAGCCAGACGATAGACGGGTTTGCCACCCTGCATATCGTTGAAGATCACCAGCGGCTCATAGATGAAGTGACGGGTGGTGTGGAGCAGACCCGCTTGCAGGAAGGGGTTGAAGTTCTTGACCCATGCGGTTTCCTGCTGGGCAACCAGGGTCAGCACCGTCTTGTTGTCGGCGGCCATGGCTGTGCCGGTGGCACCGGCAAGCAGAGTTCCCAGCATGACTGAGGTTGCGATTTTGGATACTTTGGCAAGCATATTTTTTCCTTTCTTATTGGTCTTCCATGGTTTTGGAATGGAGCACCGACATCGCATGCTTGGATACCGGCCCTCGCTGTTGGTCAGGTTTTGCACCCTTGTAGTTGTGTCGTCCAACGCCCTTAGAAAAGCAGAATTAACAGGAAAACAACAACTCTTCATTTCGTCGATATCGTAAAAATTGCACGGCGCACGTCATTATCGTCAAAATGTATTTTTAATCCTTTTAAATTATACAGTTGCATTAATTCTCACAAAGTAAAAAGTCACCTTGCCACTCCCTGTGACAACGATAATGTGAGCTGGATCGTGCTCGTTTTTTCCCCGTTGACACGGCTTATTTTTGCGCAGGAAACAAGCGGCTCATGTGGCAGGAGAGAAGTGTGCGCTGGTTCACGGGCGCGTGCGAAAAGAGCAAGGGGAGGTGATCGGTGATGAGGGGCGGCACAGGGGATGACATGGGGGCATGCAAGAGCCTGACGGGCGGCGGACATTAAAAAAGCCAGTCGGTGAGACCGACTGGCTTTGAGGGGGAGTGGCGTGATTATTCCACCAGGCTGGCCCAGAGGTCGTACTCGTCCGCTTCGTCGATGCGGACCTTGACCATGTCGCCGGGCTTGAGGCCGGTCTCGCCGTTCAGGTAGACCAGGCCGTCGATCTCGGGGGCATCGGCGGCGGAGCGGCCGGTGGCACCCTCTTCGTCCACCTCGTCGATCAGCACCAGCATCTCTTTGCCCACTTTACGGGCCAGCTTGCGGATGGAGACCTGCTGTTGCAGCTCCATGAAGCGCTGGAAGCGCTCTTCCTGCACCTCGGCCGGCACCGGATCCGGCAGCTCGTTGGCCTTGGCACCCTCGACCGGGCTGTATTTGAAGCAGCCAACCCTGTCCAGTTCCGCCTTGTCGATGAAGTCCAGCAGCATCTGGAACTCTTCTTCGGTCTCGCCGGGGAAGCCGACGATGAAGGTGGAGCGCAGGGTGATCTCGGGGCAGATCTCGCGCCACTTCTGGATCCGCTCCAGGGTGCGCTCGACGGAGCCGGGGCGCTTCATCAATTTGAGGATGCGCGGGCTGGCGTGCTGCAGCGGGATGTCGAGGTAGGGGAGGATTTTGCCGTCGCGCATCAGGGGGATGACGTTATCCACGTGCGGGTACGGGTAGACGTAGTGCAGGCGCACCCACATGCCGAGCTTGGCCAGCTCTTCGCACAGGGCCACCATGCTGGTCTTGACCGGCATGCCGTCGTAGAAACCGGTGCGGTGCTTGACGTCCACGCCGTAGGCGGAGGTGTCCTGGGAGATCACCAGGATCTCCTTCACGCCAGCCTCTTTCAGGCGCTTGGCTTCGGCCAGCACTTCGCCGATGGGGCGGCTCACCAGATCCCCGCGCATGGAGGGAATGATGCAGAAGGTGCAGCGGTGGTTGCAGCCTTCGGAAATCTTGAGATAGGCGTAGTGGCGCGGGGTCAGCTTGACGCCCTGGGCCGGCACCAGGCTGGTGAAGGGGTTGTGGGTGGGTTTTTCCACGTATTTGTGGACGTGGCCCAGCACCTCTTCATAGGCGTGGGGACCGGTGATCTCGAGCACCTTGGGGTGGATCTCGCGGATCTGGTTCTCTTTGGCACCCAGGCAGCCGGTGACGATCACCTTGCCATTCTCGGCCAGGGCTTCACCGATGGCTTCAAGGGACTCCTGCACCGCGCTGTCGATGAAGCCGCAGGTGTTGACCACCACCAGCTCCGCATCGTCATAGCTGGGCACCACGTCGTACCCTTCGGTACGCAGCTGGGTCAGGATGCGTTCGGAATCGACCAGGTTTTTGGGGCAACCCAAGGAGACGAATCCTACTTTGGGGGCCTGTTTTGTGTTGGACATCGCTCAATCACTCTTAGGTGGCTCTTATTCAAGGGCGCGGATTTTACCGGAATGGCTAACCAAAAACTATACAGCCGACACGTCGGAAGCGAACAATCTCTTTGCCCGGGGACGCGGGGTGGGGCGGGCGTGACATGACCACGGGCAGGGAGGGGGCCGTCGTCGGTGCGGGCGGGATCACGATCCCTGTGCGCCGTCACCATTTGGCAGGAGGGGCAAAACGGGTGTCACTATACTCCCAACAGGCCTATCAGAAGGATGTGCGGGATGGAGAGTTCATTTGGTGAGAAAGTGCAGAACGTGCACGCCACCCTCAGGCAGCGCTTTGACAAGTTGAGCCGGGTGGCGATCGCCATCTACGACCCGCAGACGGACCAGCTCAAGACCTTTGCCCACAGCACGGACGGGGGCTCGCCGCTGTTGCAGTACGAGGTCAGGCTGAGCGAGGTGCCTTCCCTACGCTACCTGGCCGAGCACCAGCAGCCCAGGGTGCTCGACACCCTGGATTCCCTGCTGGGCTCCCCCTCCGAGCACAGCCGCAAAGTGCTGGCGGCCGGGTACGCGTCGAGCTATACCGAGCCGCTGCTGCTCAACAGTCGCTTGTTCGGCTTTCTGTTTTGCGATGCCAAAGAGCCCGGTTACTTCGATGGCGCCATTTGCGGTGAGCTGGCGGCCTATGCCCAGATCCTGGCGGCCATCATCGCGGTGGAGTTCTTCTCCATCCAGACCCTGAACGGGGCCCTGACCACGGTGCGGGAGTTCAGCCGCTACCGGGACGAGGAGACCGCCAATCATCTGCACCGGATGTCGGCCTATTCGCGGCTCATCGCCCGGGAGGTGGCGGCCCATTACCCCTTGAGTGACGAGGAGGTGGAGTTCATCCACCTCTTCTCCGAGCTGCACGATATCGGCAAGATTGCGGTGCCCGACGCCATCCTGCTCAAGCCGGGCAAGCTCACGGCCGAGGAGTACGGGGTGATGAAGACCCACCCCTTCAAGGGGCGGGAGATGATCGCCCTGATGATCCGCGAGTTCGGCCTCGACGGCATCCATCACACCGACATGCTGAAGAACATCATCGCCTACCACCACGAGCGTTTCGACGGTCAGGGTTACCCGGAAGGACTGGCGGGGGAGGCGATCCCCCTGGAAGCCCGCATCGTCGCGGTGGCAGATGTGTTTGACGCCCTTACCAGCGAGCGACCCTACAAGCAGGCCTGGCCCCTCGAAACGGCCTTTGAATACCTCAAGACCCATGCAGGCAGCCAGTTCGACCCTGTCTGCGTCGCGGCGGCGCTGCAAAGCCGGGAGGCGTTTTGTGCGATCCATCGGCAATATCGGGATCCCGTGATCACCTGATTGCGCCCCTCTCTCCTCCCCGGTTTCTCCCGGATTCCCCAGGCCCCGTCATCTGACGGCGGGGCCCTGGGGCCATTTCTCGTTTCATCACCTTTTGGTGCATCCGGCGCCGGGGGTTGTTCTGCGGCATTGCGGCGGGGCAGGGCGCCGCGGTGAGCGGGGCGGCCAACGGGAGGATTGTCCGGGGTAAGGTCATAAGAGTGCCTTATAAAGAGAGGCCAGATATTAGCAGTATGACTGACATGAGGCCGCTAGTGGGCACGACATGGCCGGGGCGGCGCTTCTGGCGGCCCGTCCCGTCGCGATGTCGGCTCGGTGGTGACACTTTGATCATTTCAATAATTCTTGTATAGTTGAAATGAAGCATCCAAGGGGGGAGACCCATGAACAAAGAGATGGCCACCAAGGTCTTTGAATCGCTGGCTTCCGGCATCCGGCTCGAGGTGTGGCGGCTGCTGGTCAAGGCCGGGCTGGAGGGGCGGGTCGCGGGGGAGCTGGCCGGCGAGCTCGACATCGCCCCCAATACCCTCTCGTTTCACCTCAAGGGGATGCTCAACGCCGGGTTGCTGTCGGTGGAGCAGGAGGGGCGCTTTCTGCGCTATCGCGCCAACATCCCCCTGATGCTGGGGGTGATCGCCTACCTCACCGAGGAGTGCTGCGCCGGTCATCCCGAGGCGTGCGGCCTGCTGCCCGCCGGGCCCGGCAGCGCTTCCCGCGCCGAGGGGTCGTCGCTCTGCTGCGGCGAGTCGTAGCGGGCCAGGGCGGGCTGTCGATGCCCATGTGCCGTGTCATTCATCTATTCAACCTGGGGTGCGAGCGTGGATCGCACCGGGAGTCATCATGTCTGCAAGCGGTGAGGCCAAGGCAGCCCCTGCCATCGGCTTATTTGAACGTTATCTGACCGCCTGGGTCGCCCTCTGCATCCTGGTGGGCATTGGTCTGGGGCAGGGGTTGCCGAGTCTCTTCAAGGCCATCGGCGCCATGGAGGTGGCCAGGGTCAACCTGCCGGTGGGGCTGCTTATCTGGGTGATGATCATCCCCATGCTGCTCAAGATCGACTTTGGCGCCCTGCACCAGGTGAAGGGGCACCTCAAGGGAATCGGGGTCACCCTCTTCATCAACTGGCTGGTCAAGCCCTTCTCCATGGCCTTCCTCGGCTGGCTCTTCATCCGCGTGCTGTTTGCCGACTGGCTGCCGGCGGATCAGCTGGACAGCTACGTGGCGGGCCTCATCCTGCTGGCGGCGGCCCCCTGCACCGCCATGGTGTTTGTCTGGAGTCGCCTCACCAACGGCGATCCCTACTTCACCCTGTCGCAGGTGGCGGTGAACGACCTCATCATGGTGTTTGCCTTTGCCCCGCTGGTGGCGCTGCTGCTCGGGGTCTCCAGCATAGTCGTGCCCTGGGATACCCTGCTCACCTCGGTGGTGCTCTACATCGTCATCCCCGTCATCCTCGCCCAGCTGCTGCGCAAGGCCTTGCTGAGAAAGGGGCAGGCCCATTTTGACGGCGTCATGACGTGCATCCAGCCCTGGTCGGTGGCGGCCCTGCTGCTCACCCTGGTGCTGCTGTTCGCCTTTCAGGGCAACGCCATCATCGAGCAGCCGCTGGTCATCGCCCTCCTGGCGGTGCCCATCCTGATCCAGGTGCTGTTCAACTCCGGGCTCGCCTACTGGCTCAACCGCAAGGTGGGGGAGAAGCACTCGGTGGCTTGCCCTTCCGCCCTGATCGGGGCCTCCAACTTCTTCGAGCTGGCGGTGGCCGCCGCCATCAGCCTGTTCGGCTTTCATTCCGGTGCGGCGCTCGCCACCGTGGTCGGGGTGCTCATCGAGGTGCCGGTCATGCTGCTGGTGGTGCGCGTGGTCAACGCCAGCAAACCCTGGTACGAGGCGGGACTAAGGCGCTAACGGATGGCCACTAACCCATTTCTATTCACTTGAGTCATGAGAGACAGGCAAATGAGTGCAATCACCCTCTATCACAACCCGGAGTGCGGCACCTCCCGCAACACCCTCGCGCTGATTCGCAACAGCGGCGTGGAGCCCACCATCATTCACTATCTGGAGACGCCCCCCTCCCGCGACGAGCTGGTGGCCCTGATCGCCGCCATGGGCATGCCGGTGCGCGATCTGCTGCGCAAGAACGTGTCCCCCTACGAGGTGCTGGGGCTGGCGGAAGCGCGTTTCAGCGATGACGAACTGATTGACGCCATGCTGGCCCATCCCATCCTCATCAACCGGCCCATCGTGGTCACCCCCCTCGGCACCCGGCTGTGCCGCCCGTCGGAGGTGGTGCTCGATATCCTGCCTGACCCGCAGCAAGGGGCGTTTGCCAAGGAGGATGGCGAGCAGGTGGTGGACGGCCAGGGTAAACGGCTTCGTTGAGCCCCTGCGCGTCAGCGTCTGACCCGCGCCGGGGGGATGCCCTTAACGGGCAGGCGCCAGATCTGCTACTGTGACCTTCGACTCATCACAGAGGGTGGAAACAATGAAGATTCGATTCCTGGTGATAGCCACGGCACTGGCGCTGGCCTCAACCCCCGGTCTGGCCGACTGGGCAAAGCTGAAGGAGGCCGCCTCCGACCTCGGTACCGCGGTGAGCGATACCAGCAAGGAGGCGTGGAAGGGGATCACCGATTTTTCCAAGGAGACCTGGGAGTCGGTGTCCAGCTGGGGGGCCGAGGCCTACAACAAGGCGGGGGCCTGGACGGCAGAGAGCGCGGCCACCGGCAAGGAGTGGCTGACCGCCGCCGACAAGAAGCTCGACACCATGCTCGAGCCCAAGACCCCGGAGGAGGCGAGAACCGCCCTCGATACCATGGCCGATACCGCCCTGGTACGGCTGTTCAACGAGCAGCCCTCGGCCAAGTTGCTGTTTGACAAGGCTTATGGCTATGCGGTGTTCGACTCGCGCAAGTTCTCCCTGATGATCCACACCAATCAGGGGGCCGGGGTCGCCGTCAATCGCACCAGTGGCAAGCACACCTACATGAAGATGTTCGGTGCCGGTCTTGCGGCCGGGATCGGCGGCAAGTTCTACCAGCAGGTGATCCTGTTCGAAGACAAGGCGAGGTTCGATGCCTTCGTCAGCAAGGGGTGGGAAGCTACCTCCGAGGTGGGCGCCGTGGCGGGCAAGGAGAGCGCCGAGCTCACCGCCAAGTACAATGGCGGCATGGCCATCTATCAGATTGGCGAGAAGGGGCTGTTGCTTGACGCCAACATCTCGGGCTCCAAGTACTGGCTGGATGATGACCTGAACAAGTAACCCCTGCCGATCTGACTCGTTTTTTCTTGGAGGAGATCGAGGTGCACTCTGTTTAATTGTCGGGACTTGCAGTAAAAAGAGGGCCTTGGGCCCTCTTTTTCATGGGCGCCGCACAGAGTCCAGCGACAAGGAGAGCAAGATGACCCATGAGGCCGAACAGGAGCGGATGGCTGCCCACCGCCGGGAGTGGGACAAGCAGAGCATCTATCTGCGCCTGCAGGAGGGGATCCCGGCCGCGTTCTGGGTCTGGGGGGATCTGGTAGCACCGCTCGAGCCATGCCTGACACAGAGTGATCAGGGGACATCCTTCGGTTGGGGGGAGGCCGACGAGGCCTGCCTGGCGCTTTCCCATGCCATCATCGCCAGGCTGGTGAGCGTGGGGCTGGTGGCCCCCGAGCAGGCGGGGGAGAAGGCCCGCTACCTGCGCGACGAGGTGCTGGCCAAGCTGCCTGCAGGCGAGCACTACGATCTGCACCTGAGTTACCTGCGGCTGTTGCTGGGCGATCCCCCCGGCTCTGCGGCCTGATCCCCGGATGGCCGGTGCCCGCCGGCCTGATCGCGCCCCGCTTTTATCCCTGATCTCGAGATCTCGCTCTGGTTGGCACCTTTATTGCTTCAAGCCAGTCAGTGTCAATGATTTGTCTGGGAAGGGAAGATGGAAATTAGCGCAAGCAGCCTGATGCAAGAGATGCAGGCCCTCAAGGTGGAAGCCGGTGCCACGCCGTTGACCCAGCCCGGTCGTCCGGTCAGCTCGGATTTCGGCCAGATGCTGCAACAGGCCCTGGACAACGTCAACGAGTTGCAGGGCACCGCCAACGATCTGCGTACCCGCTTCGATCTCGGCGACAAGTCGGTGGATCTCTCCCAGGTGATGATCGCCGGCCAGAAATCCTCCATCGCCTTCGAGGCGACGGTGCAGGTGCGCAACAAGATGGTCGATGCCTACAAGACCATCATGAACATGCCGGTGTAACTCGGGCCCATGGCGACCGAGCATCATGAAGATGTCAGCAACAAGGACATAAACCGTGGCAACTGATCAAAACGGCGATCTGCTGATCAACAACGAGGGGGCGGCCGCCCTCGACGAGCACGAGCAGAAGAGCTCGGCGCTGGGCTTCCTGTCCAACACCGATGTGTTGCGCCAGATCACCCTGATCCTGGGGCTGACCATCTGTCTGGCCATCGCTGTCTTCATCCTCTTGTGGGGCAAGGAGCCGGAGATGCGTCCCCTCGGCACCTTCACCACCCAGGAGCTGGTCTCCACCCTGGATTACCTGGATCAGCAGAAGATCCCCTATCAGGTGGATGGCAAGAGCGTGCTGGTCAGTGCCGAAAACTATGCGGACATCCGGTTGCGCCTGACCCGCGCCGGTCTGGCCAACAACAGCGACGCCAGCAACGACGGCGAAGCCATCCTGCTCAAGGACTCCAGCTTCGGCGTCAGCCAGCGCATGGAGAGCGAGCGCCTGAAACTGAGCCGCGAGCGCCAGCTGGCGAGCGCCATTGAGCAGTTCCAGAACGTCGCCAAGGCCCAGGTGCTGCTGGCCATCCCGAAAGACAACGTGTTCGCCCGCAACGAACGCAAGCCCAGCGCCACCGTGGTCCTGAGCCTCAAGGGCAACGCCCTGGGCCAGGGTGAGGTGGACTCCATCGTCGACATGGTCGCCTCCGCCGTTCACGGTCTGGAGCCGACCCGCGTCACCGTGACCGACCAGAACGGTCGCCTGCTCAACTCCGGCTCCCAGGATCCCCTCTCTGCCCAGACCCGCAAGGAGTTTGCGATGCAGCAGAAGCAGGAGCTCGAATACAAACAAAAAATTGACGCCATCCTGATCCCGGTGCTGGGGGCCGACAACTATACGGCGGAGGTGGATCTCTCCCTCGACTTCTCCCAGCAGGAACAGACCCGCAAGACCTACAACCCGGACCTGCCGGCGGTGCGCTCCGAAATGACCATGGAAGAGAACAGCGCCAGCGGCAGCAACGGCGGGGTGCCCGGCGCCCTCTCCAACCAGCCGCCCGCCGCGTCCAACATTCCCGAGCAGGCTGCCGGCGGGGAAGGAACCGCCTCTTCCGGCCGTTCCCGCAAGGAAGCGACCCGCAACTTCGAACTGGACACCACCGTCAGCCACATCCGGCGCCAGCAGGGCGGCATTCGCCGCATGACGGTGTCGGTGGCGGTGGATTACAAGGCCATCCCCGGCGCCGACGGTGCCGTGACCCGGGAAGCCCGCAGCCAGGCCGAACTCGATACCCTGCGCCGTCTGCTGAGCGGCGGTCTGGGTTTTGACGTGACCCGGGGGGATACCCTGGAGGTGGTCGCCATTCCGTTCAACCGCCCGGAACTCGAGACCGTTGCCGACATTCCTCTCTACGAGCAGCCCTGGTTCTGGCGCGCGGTGCGCATCGCCGCCTCCGTGCTGGTCATCATAGTGCTCATCGTCACCGTGGTGCGGCCCATGCTCAAGCGCCTGCTCTACCCGGACGCCAAGCCGGAAGGGGAGCTGGACTTCGACAACCACACCGTGCTGGGTGGCGACGACGAACTGAGCCTGCTGGCCGCCCAGGCCGAGGCCGAACCAGTATTCGGTCTGCGGGATGGTCAGCTCAAGCTGCCTGACCTGCACCGTGACGAGGATCTGCTCAAGGCCGTGCGCGCCCTGGTAGCGAACGAACCTGACCTGGCCGCCCAGGTCATCAAAGAATGGGTAACCAAAGATGCCTGAAGAGAATAAAAGCCAGGTCACCGGCAACGACATCACCGAAAGCCAGCGCCTGATCCTGGATCAGATGGGCGGCATGGAGATGGCGGCGGTGCTGATGCTGAGCCTCAACGAGGAGGACGCGGCCCAGATCTTCCGCCACCTCGAGCCCAAGCAGGTGCAGCGGCTCGGCATGTCCATGGCCTCCATGTCGGATTTCAGCCACGATCGGGTGGCGGCGGTGCATCGTCAATTTATCGACGACATCCAGAAGTACACCAATATCGGCATCGGCAGTGAAGACTTCGTGCGCAAGGCTCTGGTGGCGGCGCTCGGGGAGGACAAGGCCAGCAACCTGGTGGATCAGATCATCCTGGGCTCAGGCGCCCGTGGCCTCGACTCCCTCAAGTGGATGGATGCCCGCCAGGTGGCCAGCATCATCCAGAATGAGCACCCGCAGATCCAGACCATCGTCCTCTCCTATCTGGAGCCGGAGCAGTCCGCCGAGATCCTGAGCCAGTTCCCGGAGCAGGTGCGCCTGGATCTGGTGATGCGCATCGCGAACCTCGAAGAGGTACAACCGGCGGCGCTGCAGGAGCTCAACGACATCATGGAGAAACAGTTCGCCGGTGCGGCCGGTGCCCAGGCGGCCAAGATGGGCGGCCTGAAGGCGGCGGCCAACATCATGAACTACCTGGATACCAACATCGAAGGGCAGCTGATGGACTCCATCCGCGAGTCGGACGAGGAGATGAGCCAGCAGATCCAGGATCTGATGTTCGTGTTCGAAAACCTCATCGACGTGGACGATCGGGGCATCCAGACCCTGTTGCGGGAAGTGCCCGGGGATCTGCTGCAACGGGCCCTCAAGGGGTCTGACGACCAGATGCGGGAAAAAGTATTCAAGAACATGTCCAAGCGGGCCGCCGAGATGCTGGCGGACGACCTCGAGGCCATGGGGCCGATCCGGGTCTCCGAGGTGGAGGCCGCCCAGAAGGAGATCCTCTCTACCGCGCGCCGCCTGGCGGATGCGGGCGAGATCATGCTGGGGGCGGGTGGTGGCGAAGAGTTCCTCTAAGTCATGGGCCATGGAATGTGCGATGATGTCGGCCCCTGTACCCGGCCCTCGATAGGAGTCTCTTCGGCACATGAATGACAAGAACAGCAAACTGCGCGGCTATCTGAGGCCCGAGTCCGACACGGCGCAGATTGAGACCTGGGGCTGGCCAGAGATGGAGACCGAAGCCGAGGTCGAAACCAATGCCCTGGGGCTGGCTCCTGACTGGTATCGTCAGGAGCAGGCCGATGCGGCCCTGCCGGAAGAACAACCCGAAGAACCCGCCCCCAGCATCACCGCCGAAGAGGTGGAGGCGATTCGTCAGGCCGCCTGGGAAGAGGGGATGCGCGATGGGCGCGAGGCCGGTTTTGCCAAGGGGCTGGAAGAGGGCAAGCTCGAAGGCTTGCAGCAGGGCCACCAGGCCGGGCTGGAGCAGGGCAGGGAAGAGGGCCTCGCCATGGGACGGGAGCAGGTGGAGCTGGAGATAGCCCGCTGGCAAGCCCTGGTCTCACGTCTGGCCACTCCCCTTGGCGAGATGGACGAGGCGGTGGAGCAGCAGCTCATCGCCCTGGTGCAACAGCTCGCCCGCGCCCTCATCCGCCATGAGGCGCAAACCTCCCCCACGCTGCTGCTGGAGGCCCTCAAGCAGGGGTTGGCCCTGCTCCCTGCCGCCGAGCAGGGGGTCACCCTGATGCTGCACCCGGAGGATGTGATCCGGGTAGAGGCCGCCTTTGGCGCCGAGGAGTGCGCGAGGCGCCACTGGCGGCTGCAAAGCGAGCCCACCTTCTCCCCCGGCGATCTGCAACTGGCCACCGAGCTTTCCAGCATCGATCTCACCCTCTCCGGGCGCATCGATCAACTGCTGCGCAATTTCCTGCGTGACAACGCGAGCTGAGCCATGGCCCGGTTCGAACCCGTCGTGCAGCGTCCTGCTGACGGCATCATCAGGCACTCATCGTCGGAGGCGACATGACGGCACCCCTTCTTGATCGGCTTAAAGGCTACCGGGTTCGCGAGCAGGCCCCCATACCGCCGGTGGCGGGCAAGCTCACCCGGGTGGTGGGGTTGACCCTGGAAGCCATTGGCTGCCGCGCCGCCATCGGCTCCCTGTGCCGCATCGATACCCAGGATGGGGCCCTGGAGGCCGAGGTGGTGGGGTTTGCCGGGGATCGCCTGTTCTTGATGCCGAGCGAGCAGCTCAAGGGGGTTATTCCCGGCGCCCGGGTGGTGCCCGTCACCGAAGATCACGGCATTCCGGTGGGCATGAGTCTGCTTGGCCGGGTCATCGATGGCATCGGCCAGCCCCTGGACGGGCTCGGCCCCATCCTCTCGTCCCAGACGGTGCAGTTCGCCCAGCACCGCATCAATCCCCTGGCCCGTCGCCCCATCCATCAACCCATGGACGTGGGGGTACGGGCCATCAATGCCGTGCTCACCGTGGGCCGGGGTCAGCGAATGGGGCTGTTCGCCGGCTCCGGTGTCGGCAAATCCGTGCTGCTTGGCATGATGACCCGGGGCTCGGTGGCGGATGTCGTCGTGGTAGGCCTCATCGGCGAGCGGGGCCGGGAGGTGAAGGAGTTCATCGAGGAGATCCTCGGCGCCGAGGGGCGCGAGCGCGCCGTGGTGGTGGCCGCCCCTGCCGATGCCTCGCCGCTGATGCGCCTCAAGGGGTGCGAGACGGCGCTCGCCATCGCCGAGTATTTCCGCGAGCAGGGGCTCAACGTGCTGCTGCTGATGGACTCCCTCACCCGCTACGCCCAGGCACAGCGGGAAATTGCACTGGCGGTGGGGGAGCCGCCGGCCACCAAGGGCTATCCCCCCTCGGTGTTTGCCAAATTGCCGGCGCTGGTGGAGCGGGCCGGCAACGGCAGCGACGGCCAGGGCTCCATCACCGCCTTTTTCACCGTGCTGACGGAGGGGGACGATCTGCAGGATCCCATCGCCGACGCGGCCCGGGCCATCCTCGATGGCCACATCGTGCTGGCGCGGGAGCTGGCGGATGCGGGCCACTATCCGGCCATCGACATCGAAAAATCCATCAGCCGGGTCATGCCCATGGTGACCTCACCGGAGCACATGGAGCTGGCGCGCACCTTCAAGCAGTTCTACTCCCTCTACCAGCAGAACCGGGATCTCATCACTATCGGCGCCTACAGCCAGGGATCGGATCCGCGCATCGACCGGGCCATCATCCAGAAACCCTATCTGGATCAGTTCTTGCAGCAGAAAATGCGCGAGGTCATTCACTACGATGAAGGCCTGCAATCCCTGCAACTGGTGGCCATGCCCCTGATGCGTTGACCGGTGGAGAGCCCTTATGAGTAAAGGATTGACGTTGCTGGCGAGTCGGCTGGAGGAGGCCGAACAGCAGGCCGCCATGGCGCTGGCCAAGGCCCAGCAGGATCTCAAGCTGTTCATGGATCAGCAAAACGCCCTCAACCAGTACCGTCAGATCTACCACCAGCAGTGGACGGAGCGCGGTCTGCAGGGGATCAGCCCCCAGCAGAACAGCCAGTATCACGCCTTCATCAACAAGCTCGAAAACGCGGCGACCCAGCAGTACCAAGGGGTGTTGCAGGTGCGCGAGGCGCTGGCCGAGTGCCGCACCCAGTGGCTCGAAGCCCAGCAGCGGCGCAAGGCGGTCGAGCTGCTGCTGGAGAAGAAGGCGGACAAGGTGCGCCAGAAGGCCCAGCGCCAGGAGCAGAAGATGCTGGATGACTACGCCATCCTGCGTCGTTATCACCAATCTGGCCTGTAATTTGCTTTCTTCCGGTCATGCGAGGCCGATGGGCCAAGCCATGACCGCACGTGCGGCCGTCACCGAATCGTCGTCAGGGATCCCAGCATGATACAGACCCCCTTGATTAGCTCTCTCCCCCAGGCGCCTTCTGCCGATGGCAGCGCCACCCTGCTGGCTCCCACCATTGGGGGCGAAGGGGGCGTGCAGCCGTCAGGCGAGGGCAAGGCCGCCTTCTCGCAAGCCATGGCCATGGCCCAGCTGATGGGCAAGGCGCCAGCCAGTCAGGGCAACCCACCGCTCCAGGGCCCCGCCGAGGGCGCCCGGGAGGGGCTTGCCCCGGCTGCCAAATCTTTGGCGTCTGACGAGCCCGCCACCGAGTCCGCGTCTTCCTCGAAGGGGGCGGACGACGAGGGCGAGCAGCCTCCCGACGACTTCCTGCAACAGTTGCAAGCCTCCCTGCGCCAGGATGTGAGCCTGGTGGTGCCCCCGACATCGCCCGCCATGGCCGGTGAGGCGGCGGTGCCTGTGGACGGCAACCCCTTGCCGCCTGGCGCCGCAGCGCCTGGGATGGCAGAGGGGGTGGGAATGGCGAAGGACGTGGGGATGGCAGAGAGCGTGGAGGCGGCAGAGGGGAGCGCCTCCCTGCCGCAGATGACGCCAGAGCGTCAGCAGGAAGGGAACAAAACGAAAGCCATCCCCGGTGCGGCCCAAGGCGCCAGCGCCGTGCCGAGCGGTCAGGGTGCTCTGCCGCTGGGGGCCGAAGAGCCCGCCTTGGCCGATGACACTGCCGTGGCCGACCAGGGCGGAGCGACCCGCCAGCCCATGGCAGGCAAGGGAGCTGAGCCGGATGCCAAGGGGGTCGAGCCCCCTCTCTCGGGTCAGGAGCGTGCCGCCCTGCTCGCCAAAGTGGTGGCAGGAGAAAACGCCCAGGCTCCCAATGTCACCCGGGCTGACTCATCGCAAGAGGCACAGGTGACCGATCCCCTGGCGTCGGCCGGACAGGGGGCAACCGCTTCCCGTGCCGCCAGCGCCTATGGCGATGGCGTGATCCGGACGGTGGCGCAGGGGCCTGCCCCTGCGGCCACACCGGAGTCCGCTCCGCCCGCGACGGCGGCCGGGGCAGAGAAGGACGCCCCTGTCGCCGGTGAGGCCAGACAGGCTGAGGCCGCGAGCGGGCAGGGAGCCCGTGCAGGGGCCGAGCCTGCGGTGAATGCAGGGAGCAGCCAGCCCGTGACGACGGAGGACCCGGCCCCCGTGCAGGTGGCGCCGCAGATCCTGGCTCGTCATGAATCCCAGGGGGCACAGGCCCCCCTGACTGCCCTCTCGGCGGGCCTGGACCAGATGGAGAGCGCCCCCGTGGTGGTGGCCGGCGCGGCCGTGTCGGTGAAGCCCGCGGTGGACAAGTCCCGGCTCGATGAGCTGGGCAAACAGTCGAGGATGGAGGTCAATGGCAGTGAACCCGCCGAGGGGAGCCAGCCTTTGCATCAGGCCCAGAGCCAGGTCGGCGAGAACAGACCGCTGGCCGAGGCGACCGTCAGACGAGAGCCTCAGAGCCTGCCCCACCTCAAGCTGGCGACCCCTGAGGCCCCCGAGCAGCTGCACCACAAGGTGAACCTGATGCTGGCGGACAAGCTGCAACAGGCGGAGATCCAGCTAGACCCCCTGGGGCTTGGCAAGATGAAGATCCAAATCCAGATGGATGCCTCCAGCCAGGCCAGCGTGCACTTCGTGGTGCAGCATGGCCAGACCCGTGAGATGCTGGAGCAGGCCATGCCGCGCCTGCGCGACATGCTGGCAGGGCAGGGGATCCAGCTCGGCCAGACCGTGGTACAGCAGCAGGCGCAGCAGCAAGCCTTCCAGCAGCAGGGGCAGTCATCCTCCCAGGGTCAGTCCGGTTTCGGTGACCAGGGGCGACAGGGGGGAAATGGCGGTGGCAGCGATGGCAGAGAGGCCGAGGGGAGCGCTCGCAACCTCACGCTGCTGGTGGAATCGGCAAACGATGCCGGAATCGATTTCTATGCTTGATGCATTCTTAAGTAAGTTTATGATACCGAACAAGTTTGAGACTAGGGTGGACAAGGGATGGCAGACGATAACGAACTGACGCTGAAGGATCCGGCGGCAGGCAAGAAAAAGAAGCTGATCATGATAGTCGCCCTGGCCGTCGTGCTCCTTGGCGGGGGCGGCGCCGGCGCCTGGTTCATGCTCGCCGGTGGGGATGAGCCCGCCGCCGAAAAGAGCGAGGCCAAGCCGGAGGCGAACACGCCCCAGCCCTCGCTCTATGTGGGCATGCCCCGTCCCTTCGTGTTCAACGTGGCGGGAGGCCAGCGGGATCGGCTGGTGCAGATCAAGATCCAGCTGATGGTGCGCGGCACCGCCGACGAAACCCTGGCCAAACAGAACATTCCCCTGATCGAAGGCACCTTGCTGCGGGTCTTCAGCTCGGCGACCGCCGAACAGCTGATGACCTTCGAGGGCAAGGAGAAGCTGCGTCAGGATTCGCTGGAAGAGTGCCGCCGGGTGCTGAACGACCTGGTCTCTTCTCCCGTAATCGAACAAGTGCTGTTTACCGGCTTTGTCATGCAATGAAAGGTGAAGCGTGAGCGATCTGTTAAGTCAGGACGAGATTGATGCCCTGCTGCACGGCGTCGACGATGTCGAGGAGGAGGAGCTGGGAGCTGCCGGGGATCCCGGTATCGCCCAGTTCGACTTCTCCTCCCAGGACCGCATCGTCCGCGGCCGCATGCCGACCCTGGAGCTGGTGAACGAACGGTTTGCCCGCCACATGCGCATCAGCCTGTTCAACATGATGCGACGCACCGCCGAGGTCTCCATCAACGGCGTGCAGATGCTCAAGTTCGGCGAATATGTTCATACCCTGTTTGTGCCCACCAGCCTGAACATGGTGCGTTTCCGCCCCCTCAAGGGGACGGCGTTGATCACCATGGAGGCGCGGCTCGTCTTCATCCTGGTGGAGAACTTCTTTGGCGGTGATGGCCGCTACCACGCCAAGATCGAGGGGCGGGAATTCACCCCCACCGAGCGGCGCATCATCCAGATGCTGCTCAAGCTGGTGTTCGAGGACTACAAGGATGCCTGGGCGCCGGTGATGGACGTGGGCTTTGAATACCTCGACTCCGAAGTGAACCCGGCCATGGCGAACATCGTCAGCCCCACCGAGGTGATCGTGGTGAGCTCCTTCCACATCGAGCTGGACGGCGGTGGCGGTGACTTCCACGTGGCCATGCCCTACTCCATGCTGGAACCCATCCGCGAACTGCTGGATGCGGGGGTGCAGAGCGACAAGGGGGATACCGACGTGCGCTGGAGCAAGGCCCTGCGCGACGAGATCATGGACGTCAAGGTGGAGCTCAAGGCCAAGCTGCTGGAGACCGAGCTCTCCTTGCGTGAGCTGATGGAGCTCAGACCCGGGGACATCATCCCGGTGGAGATGCCGGAGAACCTGCTGGTCTTTGTGGAGGATCTGCCCACCTTCCACGCCAAGATGGGGCGCACCAAGGAGAACGTGGCGCTCAAGATCACCGACAAAATCAAGCGCCCTGACGGGGTCAAGACAGAGATGCATCTGGTGACCCGCGGGGGCGTGCGCATTGATGGCGAAGCCGAGCTGGAAGAGCTCGAGCGAAGCATCTCTGACAAACACCCTGATTGATCCTCCCCCCGGGGAGGTGTTGCAACACTGAGGAATTGAAGATGAGCGGAACCGATGACGAGCAGGATTTGATGGCTGACGCCTGGGCGGCCGCACTGGAGGAGCAGGTCACGGCCGAAGCCAAGCCTGCCCCCCTGGAGGAGTTGAAGGACGAAGCCCCCATCAGCGCCGAAGAGCGGCGCAAGCTGGACACCATTCTGGACATCCCGGTGACCATCGCCATGGAAGTGGGCCGCAGCCAGATCAGCATTCGCAACCTGCTGCAACTGAACCAGGGCTCGGTGGTGGAGCTGGATCGGGTGGCGGGTGAACCCCTGGACGTGCTGGTCAACGGCACCCTGATCGCCCACGGCGAGGTGGTGGTGGTGAACGACAAGTTCGGTATCCGCCTTACCGACGTCATCAGCCAAATCGAAAGGATCAAGAAGCTCAAATGATCCGTGTGCTCCCGTTGTGGCTGTTTTCCCTGCCTGCCCTGGCCAATCCGGGGGTAGGGGCGAATCCCCCCAGCCTCACCTCCTGGCTGCTCTCCAGCCTGATGGTGATCGGCCTCATCCTGGTGCTCGGCTTCCTGCTCAAGAAGAGCAAGCTTTCCCAGGTGATGGGAGGGGGCCAGATGAAGGTCATCGCCACCCTGCCCCTTGGCTACAAGGAGAAGCTGATGGTGGTCAAGGTGGGCGGCCAGCAACTGCTGGTCGGGGTGACGCCGCAGCAGGTCAACTTCCTCTATCGCCTGGAGGAGCCGCTGGACGAGAGCCAGCCTCAGGCGTTCTCCGAGCAACTGGGCAAACTGATGGGCAAGCATGAAAAACGTTAACTGGACCCGGTGGCTGGCACTGCTCTCCCTGATGCTCTCGCCCCTGGCGATGGCCCAGGACGGCATGTCGGCACTCACCGTCAAGACCATGGCGGATGGCAGTCAGGAGTACAGCCTGACCCTGCAGGTGCTGGCGCTGATGACCGCGCTCTCCTTCCTGCCGGCCATGGTGATCATGATGACCTCCTTCACCCGGATCATCGTGGTGCTCGGCATCCTGCGCCAGGCCATCGGTCTGCAGCAGAGCCCCTCCAACCAGGTGCTGATCGGCATCGCCCTCTTCATGTCGTTTTTCATCATGTCGCCGGTGCTGGATCGCATCAACAACGAGGCGCTGCAGCCCTATCTGGCCGAGACCATCGGGGCCAAGGAGGCCCTGGAGAAGGCGGAGCTGCCCATTCACCAGTTCATGCTGGCCCAGACCCGGGTCAAGGATCTCAATACTTTCATGGAGATAGCGAACGTGCAGGTGGCAGAGCCTGCGGACGTGCCGCTACGGGTGCTGATCCCGGCCTTTGTCACCAGCGAGCTCAAGACCGCCTTCCAGATAGGCTTCATGCTGTTTCTGCCCTTCCTGGTCATCGATCTGGTGGTCGCCAGTATTTTGATGGCCATGGGGATGATGATGCTCTCCCCCATGCTGGTCTCCCTGCCGTTCAAGCTGATGCTGTTCGTCATGGTGGATGGCTGGAACCTCATTCTGGGTTCCCTGGCCACCAGCTTCGGGCTGGGCTCGGGTGGTTAGGGGAGGGCAGACCCTCCCCCCGGCTCTCCCCTTCACTCGGGGAGGAAGCGAAGAGGCCTCTCTTTCTTTCGAAGGAGGAGGCCAGGAGGATGCGGCCCTGGGCAAACCCATCAAAAGGAGCGAGCAATGAGTCCTGAAACCTTCGTCGACGTCTTTCGCGAGGCGCTTTGGCTGGTGACCATCATGGTGTGCGCCGTGATCCTGCCGAGCCTGATGGTGGGGTTGGTGGTCGCCATCTTCCAGGCCGCCACCTCCATCAACGAACAGACCTTGAGCTTCCTGCCCCGTCTGGTGGTCACCCTGCTGGCCCTGGGAGCGGGTGCTCACTGGGGATTGCAGAGTCTGATGGACTTCTTCCAGCTGATGGTGAGCCAGATCCCCGAGGTGGTGGGCTGATGCCAGCCAAGGGCCACCCTTTCGCTCTGGCCGAGGCAGACCGGGGCCTGCGTCCTCCCGTTGGCTTGCCCCTGCCGGGAGTGCCGCTGTCATGACCTACACCACGGCGCTCATCATGGAGTGGCTCTCCTCCATCCTCTGGCCCCTGGCCCGGGTGAGCAGTCTCCTGATGGTGATGGCGGTCTTCGGCAGCCGGCTCGCCCCCGCCCATATCCGTATCGGCCTGGCGCTGGCGATCACCCTCATCATCGCCCCCCTGCTGCCCCCGATGCCGAAGATCGAGCTCTTCTCCCTCGGCAGCTTCCTGGTGCTGGGGCAGCAACTGCTCATCGGCATCGCGCTCGGCCTCATGACCCAGTTCCTGCTGGAGACCTTCGTGATGGCGGGTCAGGTCATCGCCATGCAGACCAGCCTGGGCTTTGCCACCCTGGTAGATCCCATGAACGGCCAGTCGGCTCCCGTGGTGGGCCAGTTCTACCTGATGCTGGCGACCCTGGTGTTTCTCGCGGTGGACGGCCACCTGCTGATGCTGCGCATGGTGGTGCTGAGTTTCGAAACCCTGCCGGTATCTGACAGCGGGCTCACCCTGCCTGCCATCCGCAGCCTGGTGAGCTTTCTCGGGGTCATGTATCAGGCTTCTCTGGTGATGGCGCTCTCGGCCATCATCGCCCTGCTGCTGATCAACTTCGCGTTCGGGGTGATGACCCGTGCGGCCCCCCAGCTCAACATCTTCAGCATCGGCTTTGCGGTCAGCATGATGTCGGGGCTCTTCATCCTCTGGCTCACCATAGGTGGCTTCATGGGGCACTTCGACGCGCTCTGGGAGCGGGTGCAGGAGACCAGCTGCGAGCTCATCAACGTCCAGTGCTTCGGGGGCCAGCATGACTGAGGCCCCACCGGTTGCGGCCCTTTTGCCGCCACTCTGGCAGGCCGCCAGTCGGCTGATGCCGGCAGGAGGCCAGCATGGCTGATACCGATCAGGAACGCACAGAACAACCCACGGGCAAACGACTGCAACAGGCCCGGGAAAAAGGGCAGATTGCACGCTCCAAGGAGCTGGGTACCGCCAGCGTCCTGCTGGCGACCGTGTTCGGCCTCCTGATGATCAAGGAGAGTCTGGCAGGGGCCATGATCAAGGTGCTCACCATGGGCTTTACCCTGGACCGGGATCAGGCGTTCGACCCCAATGCCATGGGGGCCATGGTGCCCGCCCTGCTGGGGGAGCTGATCCAGCCTCTGGGGCTGCTGTTCATGCTGGTGATCATCGCCGCCTTCGTCGGCAACACCCTGCTCGGCGGGATGAACTTCTCCTCCGAGGCCATGCTGCCCAAGTGGAGCAAGCTGAGCCCCCTGAGCGGCATCAAAAGGATGTTCGGGGTGCAATCCCTGGTGGAACTTGTCAAATCCATAGCAAAAGTGGTGTTTATTAGTCTGTTCGCCTGGTGGATGCTGTCGAGCCAGTTCAACCATCTGCTGAATCTCTCTCTTGAGGGCTTTCCCGGCGGCATCGTCGATGCCCTGGACCTGTTGCTCTGGATGCTGATCATCCTCTGCTGCGCCCTGATCCCCATTGTCGCCATCGATGTGCCGTTCCAGAGCTGGAACCACAATCGCCAGCTCAAGATGACCAAGCAGGAGATCAAGGACGAGTTCAAGGACAGCGAAGGCAAGCCCGAGGTCAAGGGGCGGATACGCCAGTTGCAGATGCAGATGGCCATGCGCCGCATGATGGGGGATGTCCCCAAGGCCGATGTGATCATCACCAACCCGACCCACTACTCGGTGGCGCTCAAATACGATGCGGGCAAGCCGGGGGCGGCGCCCAAGGTACTGGCCAAGGGGGTCGACGAGGTGGCGATGAAGATCCGGGAGATCGGGCGCGAATACGACATCCCCGTCATGTCCTCCCCGCCGCTCACCCGGGCCCTTTACCACGCCACCGAGATTGGCCAGGAGATCCCGGAGGGGCTCTTCGCCGCCGTCGCCCAGGTGCTGGCCTATGTCTATCAGCTCAAGAAGTTCCGCCGTGGCCGCGGCCGGCGCCCGACCCCCATCGCCAAGGATCTGCCCATTCCCCCCGAGTTTCGCAAATAACGCAGTGGTGGCAGCCTGATCCCGGGTGCTCTCCCTTGTGCCCCCGCGTTTCGCAAATAAAGCGGTGGGATGGCCCCACCATCCGGTCTCTCCCTTGTGTCGCAAACAAGGCCGCAATCTCCCTATCGAGGCGCGTCGCCTCGCCCCATGGCCTGGGCTGGCCTTTGGCCTGCTTGGTGAAGGCAGCTTCCCCCCTGTCACCATTCCCCGTGACGCTAACGACGGACTTCTGACAGCGTTAAAATAAAAACCATATAAATCAATGTATTGAATCCTTGGCTTGATATTTGCTTTAATCCGCTATTGGCAGTTTATCATTGAGATGCACGATGGGATTCAAAGCGGGACTGGGCCGTTTCAAAGAGTACAAGTGGCTGCTCAGCAGAGGGGTAGGGACGCCGCTGCTGGTATTGGCCTCTCTGGGGATGGTGGTACTCCCCATTCCGCCCCTGATGCTGGATATCCTCTTTTCCTTCAACATCGCCCTCTCCATCGTGGTGCTGCTGGTGGCGGTCTATACCCGCCGCCCCCTGGAATTTGCCGCCTTCCCCACCGTCTTGCTGATCGCCACTCTGCTGCGGCTCGCCCTCAACGTCGCCTCCACCCGGGTGGTGTTGCTGGAAGGCCACAACGGCAGCGCGGCGGCAGGCCATGTGATCGAGGCGTTCGGCAACGTGGTGATCGGCGGCAACTATGCCGTGGGCATCATCGTCTTCATGATCCTGGTGATCATCAACTTCGTGGTGGTCACCAAGGGTGCGGGCCGGATCTCCGAGGTGAGCGCCCGCTTCACCCTTGACGCCATGCCCGGCAAGCAGATGGCCATCGATGCGGACCTGAACGCCGGTCTCATCAACCAGGAAGAGGCCAAGAAGCGCCGTCAGGACGTGACTCAGGAAGCGGACTTCTACGGCTCCATGGACGGTGCCTCCAAATTCGTGAAGGGGGATGCCATCGCGGGCATCATGATCCTCTTCATCAATATCATCGGCGGCTTCATCATCGGCATGATGCAGCACCAGCTCACCTTCGGCGAAGCGGCCCAGGTCTATACCCTGCTCGCCATCGGTGACGGTCTGGTCGCCCAGATCCCCTCGCTCCTGCTCTCCATTGCCGCGGCCATCATCGTTACCCGTCAGAATACCGACCAGGACATGGGGACAGCGGTACTCGGCCAACTGTTCGAAAATCCCAAGGCGCTGGTGATCTCCGCCGGCATCCTGCTGATGATGGGCAGCGTACCCGGCATGCCGCACCTGGCTTTCCTGAGCCTGGGGGCGGTGGCGGCGGCGGGCGCCTGGTGGCTGCTGCGCCGCGAGAAGCAGAACAAGGCGAAGGCGGCGAGCGGAGAACTCATGCCGGCCCAGGGGGATGCCCCGGTGGAGCAGAAGGATCTCAGCTGGGACGACGTCATGCCGGTGGACATCATCGGCCTGGAGGTGGGTTATCAGCTGATACCTCTGGTGGACAAGAACCAGGGGGGCGAGCTGCTCAACCGGATCAAGGGGGTGCGCAAGAAGCTCTCCCAGGAGCTGGGCTTTCTGGTACCTGCCGTCCACATTCGCGACAACCTGGATCTTGCCCCCAACCAGTACCGCATCACCCTGATGGGCGTGAGCACGGGGGAAGCCACCGTCTATCACGACAAGGAGATGGCCATCAACCCGGGGCAGGTGTTCGGCCAGATCCACGGTATCGCTACCCAGGATCCGGCGTTCGGGCTGGAGGCGGTCTGGGTCGCCAAGGAGCAGGTCTCCCAGGCCCAGACCCTTGGCTACACCGTGGTCGATGCGGCCACCGTGGTGGCTACCCACCTGAGCCAGATCCTCTCCAACCATGCGGCGCTGCTGCTGGGTCATGACGAGGTGCAACAACTGCTCGACATGATAGGGAAGCATCAGAGCAAGCTGGTGGAAGGACTGGTTCCCGAGGTGATCAGCATGGGCAACCTGGTGAAGGTATTGCAGAATTTGCTCAATGAAGGCGTGCCAATTCGCGATATGCGCACTATCCTGCAGACCCTCGTGGAATATGCGCCCCGCAGCCCGGACCCGGAAGTGCTGACCGCAGCCTGCCGGATCGCCCTGCGCAGATTGATTGTGCAGGAGATTGCCGGCCCCGAGCCCGAGCTGCCGGTGATCACCTTGTCACCAGAACTGGAACGTATATTGCATCAATCCCTGCAAGCAGGTGGGGGAGATGGCGCCGGTATCGAACCGGGACTGGCGGAGCGGATGCAACGCTCCCTGGTGGAAGCCACTCAACGACAAGAACTGGAAGGCCAGCCGGCCGTGCTTCTGACATCGGGGATATTGCGCAATACCCTGGCGAAATTTGTCAAGAATGCCATTCCTGGATTACGCGTGCTGTCCTATCAGGAAGTGCCTGACGACAAGCAGATCCGCATCGTCAGTGCGGTGGGACAGGGCTAGTTAGCGGAGATGACGGGTGAAGATTAAGCGGTTTTTTGCCAAAGACATGCGCACGGCGCTGGCCGAGGTCAAGGAGACTCTCGGACCCGATGCCGTCATCATGTCCAACAAAAAGGTCACCGGTGGGGTGGAGATAGTCGCGGCCGTCGATTATCAATCCCAGGTACCGGGGCCCAAAGACGCGCCGGTTCGCCGTCAGTTGAATGAAGAGAGCGTCAATATCTCGTCTGCGGGCAAGCAGATGACGAGGTCGGCGCCACCCAAGGAACAGAACGAATACTACGCCGATACCCTGGCGGCCCTGCTGGCACGCCAGCAGAAGCTCAATCCGGCCAACCCGGCGGGTGGCAATGCCGCCCCGGGATCATGGTCTGGCAGCGGAGCGGGCAACGGTCAGCCAGCCTCGGCCTCCTGGCCCGCCAATGGCGCTGCCGGCACCCAGTCCGCCGGACTGGCGGGCGCGGCCAGTGCTCCCAGAACCCTGGCCGAACAGGGCCAGTGGGGCGCCGCTCCCGAGCCCGCCAAGCCCAAGGCCCGTCCTGCCGCTGCCCCGCGCCAGGCTCAGTCCGCCCAGCGGGATCAGGAGATGGAGGGGATGCGCAAGGAGATGGCCAGTATCCGCAAGTTGCTGGAGCACCAGATCTCCGGCCTGATGTGGCAGGAGGTGGAGCGCCGCGAACCCATGCGCGCCCTGCTCATCAAGGAACTCAAGAAGATGGGGTTCGACGATGCCTTCGCCGATCAGCTGGCGGGCCTCATCCCCGAAGACATGCCGATCCATCAGGCCATGGCCCAGCTGGCCGAGGTGCTGACGGCCCAGCTCAAGATCAGCGAGGACGAGATCCTGCGTCAGGGGGGGGCGGTGGCCCTGCTCGGACCGACCGGGGTGGGCAAGACTACCACCATCGCCAAGCTGGCGGCCCGCTTTGCCATGAAGTATGGCGCCGAGCAGGTGGCGCTCATTACTACGGACAACTACCGGATCGGGGCCCACGAACAGCTACAGACCTATGGTCGCATCATGGGTTGCCCGGTGCGTCAGGTGCGGGACGCCGAAGAGCTGGCCAGTGCCCTCTATCAGTTCCGCCATCGCCGGCTGGTGCTCATCGACACCGCCGGGGTGGGTCAGCGGGATATCCGCCTGACCGAACAGCTCGACACCCTGGTGAAGAATGCCAAGGTGCGCATCCGCAGTTATCTGGTCATGTCGGCCACCTCCCAGCGACGTGTGATGCAGGAGGCGGTGGATCACTTCCGGCGCATTCCGCTCTCTGGCTGCATTCTGACCAAGCTCGACGAGAGCCTGAATCTGGGTGAAGTGATCAACGTGTGCATTCAAAACGCCCTGCCCATCAGTTACATCACCGACGGGCAACGGGTGCCGGAAGATATTCAAGTTGCCAACGCGGCGCTGCTGGTCGGTGCCGCCATGGGGTCGCTGGAACGGGAAGCAGAAGATCCCTATTTCTGGGGATCGGGTTTTGGCGAATCCGAAGATTCGGAGTTTTATGAGTAACATGTATATGGATCAGGCGAGTGGTCTGCGCAAAATGCGTCAAAACAATCGAGTGAAAGTGATCGCCGTGTCCGGAGGCAAGGGGGGCGTCGGCAAGACCAATGTGACCCTGAACGTGGCGGGAGCCATGGCCGCCCAGGGCAAGCGGGTGTTGGTGCTGGACGCCGACCTTGGTCTGGCCAACGTCGACGTCATGCTGGGGCTGAGGGTGCATCGCAACCTCTCCCATGTGCTGGCCGGGGAGTGCACCATAGACGACATCATCGTCGAGGGGCCCTACGGCATGATGATAGTGCCGGCCACCTCGGGCACTCAGTCCATGGTCGAGCTCTCCCCGGTACAACATGCCGAGCTCATCCGCGCCTTCAGCGAGATGAAGACCCAGGTGGACGTGTTGCTGGTGGACACGGCGGCGGGGATTTCCGACATGGTGCTGAGTTTCACCCGTGCCGCCCAGGACATCATGGTGGTGGTGTGCGATGAACCCACCTCCATCACGGATGCCTACGCGCTCATCAAGATCCTCTCCAAGGATCACGGTGTGTTCCGCTTCAAGGTGGTGGCCAACATGGTCCGCTCCCTGCGCGAGGGGCAGGAGCTGTTCGCCAAGCTGACCCGGGTCACCGACCGCTTCCTGGATACCTCCCTGGAGCTGGTGGCCTGCGTGCCTTACGACACCAACCTGCGGGCCGCGGTGCGCAAGCAGAAACTGATAGTTGAGGCGTTTCCAAAATCCCCTGCCGCCCTGGCATTTCGTGCCCTGGCGAACAAGGCGGCGAGCTGGCCCATCCCGAATCAGCCGGGCGGCCACCTCGAATTTTTCCTGGAAAACTTGTTGCAAAAGCCGGTCATAACACAGGAAGACTCCCGTGAATAAAGCCCAAGCATACTTGCGTCATCAGGATTCCTACGTGCTGGTCGAGCGACACGCTCCGCTGGTCAAGCGGATTGCCCAGCATTTATTGGCTCGCCTGCCAAGCAGTGTCTTGCTGGATGACCTGATCCAGGCAGGTATGATTGGGCTGCTCGAAGCTTCCCGCAACTTTGACGGCAGCAAGGGCGCCAGCTTTGAAACCTATGCCGGCATCCGCATCCGTGGTGCCATGCTCGACGAGATCCGCCGTGGGGACTGGGTGCCCCGCTCGGTGCACCGCAACAGCCGTGCCATCGCAGAAGCGATCGAGAACGTGGAGCAGGCCCATGGCCGGGATGCCAGAGACACCGAGGTGGCCGCCAATATGGGGGTGTCCCTCGGGGAGTACCATGCCATGCTGCAGGATGTCTCCTGCGGCAAGATCATCGGCATCGAGGATCTGGGCGTCAGCGAAGATGTCATCGGTCATCCCGATGAAGGCAACGGTCAGGGAGGATTCGACGATCTGGCGGCCGAGCGCTTCCAGGGGGCCCTGGCCGAGCACATCGCCCGCTTGCCGGAGCGGGAGGCGCTGGTGCTCTCCCTTTATTACGATGAAGAGCTGAATCTGCGCGAGATCGGTGAAGTATTGAGTGTGAGTGAGTCTCGGGTGAGCCAGATTCATAGTCAGGCCATGCACAGGCTGCGCGCCCGTTTGCGAGATTGGAATTTATAAGTGGTTGTACTGGCTACACTGGAGCACAACTCTAAGGCATAATCCGCACCATAAAACCTGCGATCTGCATCATGTAAGTGAGCCGTCTTGGCGGCTATTTAGGAGGAACTTTGGACAAGAACATGAAAATCCTCATCGTCGATGACTTTTCAACGATGCGCCGGATTATCAAGAACTTGCTGCGTGACCTGGGATACAACAATACCCATGAAGCAGACGATGGCAACACGGCGTTGCCGATGCTGAAAAATGGCGACTTCCAGTTCGTGGTCACCGACTGGAACATGCCTGGCATGCAGGGCATCGACCTGCTCAAGGCGATTCGCCTCGACGACAAGCTCAAGCACCTGCCGGTTCTGATGGTGACTGCCGAAGCCAAACGCGAGCAGATCATCGAAGCCGCCCAGGCCGGGGTCAATGGCTATATCGTCAAGCCGTTCACCGCTGCCACCCTCAAAGAGAAGCTCGACAAAATCTTTGAACGTATCGGCTAAGGAGCGGCAGGGATGAAGGCCAAAACGAGTGCCATGATCTCGCTTGACCAGGCAAGGATGCTGGTTGCCCACCTGGAGCGGGAAGAGTTTGAACAGGCCGATACCATCCTCGCCGATGTGTGCGCCCCCAATGCGGCGGCCCTGTTTGACAAGGTGGGGCAGCTGACCCGCCAATTGCACAACTCATTGCAGGATTTTCGCCTGGATCCCAGGATCCCCGACCTGGCCACCCATGAGATCCCGGATGCCCGGGAGCGTCTGAGCTATGTCATCGACATGACGGACAAGGCGGCCAATCGCACCATGGATGCGGTCGAGGCAAGCCTTCCCATCGCCGATCGACTCAACGACAACATTCAGCTGGTCATGCCCAACTGGAATGCCCTGATGAGCCGGGATCTCGAGCTGGGTCAATTCAAGGCGCTGTGCCATCAACTGAATGATTTTATTAAGGCTTCTGAGACGGATGCCGATAAGTTACGACAACTGCTGACGGAAATTCTGATGGCTCAGGATTTCCAGGACCTGACCGGTCAGATGATCCGCAAGGTGATCAAACTGGTGCAGGAAGTTGAAACGAAGTTGATAGAGATGCTGACCATGTTCGGTGAGGGCGTTAGCGACAATTCGGCACGTAGCCTGCCAGTGAGCGGCATCGAGGCGGAAGGCCCCATCATGAACCCGCAGACCCGCTCAGATGTGGTCAATGGTCAAGATGATGTGGACGATCTGCTGTCTAGCCTGGGATTCTAATGGAGTGACGCATGGCCTTCGAAGTTGATGAAGACATACTGCAAGACTTTTTGGTCGAAGCATCAGAAATATTGGAACAGTTGTCTGAACAACTGGTCGACTTGGAAAAGCGGCCCGATGACAAGAACCTGTTGAACGCCATCTTCCGCGGCTTCCACACCGTCAAGGGGGGAGCGGGCTTCCTCTCCCTCACCGAACTGGTGGATGTCTGTCACGGTGCCGAGAACCTGTTCGACATGCTGCGCAACGGCAAGCGGACCCTCAGTGCCGAGCTGATGGATGTCATCTTGCAGGCGCTGGATGCCATCAACGTCATGTTTGCCCAGGTCCAGAACCGCGAAGAGATAAGCCCCGCTTCTCCCGATCTGCTGCACGATCTGCACGAGCTGTGCAAGCCGGAAGGGCAGGAGCAGCTGCGTACCGCCAGCGTGGCGGCCCAGCCAGAACCCGAGCCTGAGCCCGAACCCGCACCAGAACCCGAGGTCATCGCCGAGGTGGCGCCTGTCGCCGTCAATGGCGGTGGCTCCATCGACGAGATCTCCGCCGACGAATTTGAACGCCTGCTCGATGAGCTGCACGGTGTCGGCAAAGCGCCGACGGTCTCTGCCGCCCCCGTGCTGAGCGGTTCAGGTGACATCACAGACGACGAATTCGAGGCTCTGCTCGACCAGCTCCATGGTCAGGGCCAGCACGGTGGTGCCCCCGATCTGGCCCCCCTGCAGTCGGTCCAGAAAGAGGTGGACGAGCTCATCGACGACGATGAGTTCGAGCGCCTGCTGGATGAACTGCACGGCCGTGGCCAGGCGCCCCAGCACAGTCTGGCACCTGCTCCTGCGCCCGAACCCAAGGCCCCGGCACCCGCTGCCCCCGCAGCCCCGGTGACGCCGCCCAAGGCGCCAGTGGCCGCCAAACCTGCGCCGGCAGAGCCCACAGCGCCAGCCAGGGCCGCCCCTGCCAAGCAGGCCGCTCCCGCCGAGAGCAGTGCGGTACAGAGCGATACCACGGTGCGGGTGGATACCAAGACCCTGGACGTCATCATGAACATGGTGGGCGAACTGGTGCTGGTGAGAAACCGCCTGGTGAGCCTCGGCATCGCCAGCAATGACGAAGAGATGTCCAAGGCTGTCGCGAACCTCGACGTCGTGACCGCCGATCTGCAGGGCGCGGTCATGAAGACCCGCATGCAGCCTATCAAGAAAGTATTCGGCCGCTTCCCGCGCGTGGTGCGCGATCTGGCTCGTACCCTCAAGAAGGAGATCGAGCTGGTGATGGTGGGTGAGGACACGGATCTGGACAAGAACCTGGTGGAGGCCCTGGCCGACCCCCTGGTTCACCTGGTGCGCAACTCCTGCGACCATGGCGTCGAGATGCCGGACGTGCGCGAGAAGGCGGGCAAGCCCCGTCAGGGCACCATCACCCTGAGCGCCTCCCAGCAAGGGGACCACATTCTGCTCTGCATCGAGGATGACGGCGCAGGGATGGACCCGGAGAAGCTCAAGTCCATCGCCATCAGCCGTGGCGTGCTCGATGCTGACAGCGCGGCGCGCATGAGCGACAACGATGCCTACAACCTGATCTTCGCCCCCGGCTTCTCCACCAAGTCGGAGATCTCCGACATCTCCGGCCGTGGAGTGGGCATGGACGTGGTGAAGACCAGCATCGTCAGCCTCAATGGCTCGGTACACATCGATTCCACCTGGGGCAAGGGCACCCGTCTCGAAATCAAGGTTCCCCTGACCCTGGCCATTCTGCCGACCCTGATGGTGGAGGTGGGTCAGCAGACCTTCGCCCTGCCCCTCGGTTGCGTGAATGAAATTTTCCACCTGGATCTGAAAAAGGCCAACGTGGTGGATGGCCAGCTCACCATCATCGTCCGTGACAAGGCGATTCCGCTGTTCTACCTGCACAAGTGGCTGGTACGCGGTGCCGGCAAGACGGCCCGCCAGGACCAGGGTCACGTGGTCATCGTCCAGATAGGGACCCAGCAGGTGGGCTTCGTGGTAGACAACCTCATCGGTCAGGAAGAGGTGGTGATAAAGCCCCTGGACAACCTGCTGCAAGGTACCCCCGGCATGGCCGGCGCCACCATTACCAGCGACGGCGGCATCGCCCTCATTCTGGATGTGCCCAGCCTGCTCAAGGCCTATGCCCGTCGCCACTGAGCGCCAGGCTCAAGGAGTTAAAAGAATATCAATGGCAGTCAAGGTATTAGTGGTCGACGATTCGAGTTTCTTCCGCCGTCGGGTCAGCGAAATCATCAATCAGGATCCCCTGATGACGGTGATCGACACGGCCCAGAACGGGCGGGAGGCGGTAGACAAGGCGCAGCAGTTGCGGCCCGACGTCATTACCATGGACATTGAAATGCCGGTGCTCGACGGCATCAGCGCCGTGCGCGAGATCATGGCCAAGTGTCCGACCCCCATCCTGATGTTCTCCTCCCTGACCCACGAGGGAGCCAAGGCAACACTGGATGCGCTGGATGCGGGCGCCCTCGATTTTCTGCCCAAGAAGTTTGAAGACATCGCCCGGGACAAGGACGAAGCCGTCAACCTGCTGCAGCAGCGGGTCAAGGAGATCGCTCGCAAACGCTTCCTGATGGCGACCCGGCCCCGTGCCCCCGAGCCTGCCGTCCGGCCCTCCCTCACGGGGACCCTGAATCGTCCCTTGGCCGAACGCCAGCCCGAGCCTGCGCGGGCAGCGGCGGCTCCCGCCGCGTTCAAGCGCAGCGGCAAGAGTTACCAGCTGGTTGCCATCGGTACCTCCACCGGCGGGCCGGTGGCACTGCAGAACGTGCTGACCAAGCTGCCGGGGGATTTCCCTCATCCCATTCTGCTGATCCAGCACATGCCAGCTACCTTCACCGCTGCCTTTGCCGCCCGCCTCAACGGGCTGTGCCAGATAGGCGTCAAGGAGGCGCAGGACGGCGACGTGCTCAAGCCGGGTCAGGCCTATCTTGCCCCCGGTGGCAAGCAGATGCTGCTGGAAGGGCGCGGGCCCGGTGCCCGTCTTCGCATCATCGATGGCAATGACAAGGTCAACTACAAACCCTGCGTGGACATCACCTTCGCCTCCGCCGCCAAGACCTATGGCGACAAGGTGCTGGCCATCGTCCTGACCGGCATGGGCGCGGATGGCCGCGACGGTGCCCGTCTGCTCAAGGAGCAGGGGGCGACCATCTGGGCGCAGGATGAAGCCTCCTGCGTGGTCTATGGCATGCCCCAGGCCGTTGCCAAGGCGGGCATAGCAAGCGAATCCCTGCCGCTGGATCGGGTGGCCCAGCGCATTCTGGTCGAGTTGGGTCGCTGACCATGGGCATGCTCGGCCTGGTGCTGGCGCTGGGGGCCGTCGCCATCGCCCAGTGGTGGCATGGCGGCAGCCTGCTGACCCTGCTGGATGGCCCGGCCTTTGTCATCGTCGTCGGGGGAACCTGGGGGGCGGTGATCTTGCAGACTCCCCGCAGGTACCTGCTCAGTGCCCTGAGGCAGGCGACCTGGATGCTGTTTCCGCCGCAGCTGGATCTTGCGGAGCAGGCCGAGCGCCTGAAGACGTGGGCCCAGTTCGCCCGCCAGCAAGGCTTGCTGGCGCTGGAAAACCAGGCCGAGGCCGAGCCCGATCCCTTCACCCGCCAGGGGCTTTCCATGATTGTGGATGGCGTCTCCATCGAGGATATCCGCAGCCTGCTGGAGGCGGACATCGACATCGAGCAGGAGCGCAACGAGCACTCGGCCAGGGTGTTCGAGTCCATGGGCGGGTACAGCCCCACCATCGGCATCATCGGGGCCGTGATTGGCCTCATCCAGGCCATGTTTCATCTGGAGGAGCCAGGCACCCTGGGGGCGGGCATTGCCGTGGCCTTCGTCGCCACCATCTACGGGGTGGGCTTTGCCAACTTGCTCTATCTGCCGATTGCGAATCGGCTGCGCGCCTTCCACTACCATTACGGCCTCTATCAGGAGATGACCCTGGAGGGGCTTCTGGCCATCGCCCACGGGGAGAACGGCCCGCAGGTTGAAAGGCGGTTACGGGCTTATCTGAAAGGGGAGTAGCCATGCGCAAGCGCTATCGTTTGCACCTGCAAGGGCGAGAGCATCTCGATCGCTGGCTGGTCTCCTATGCCGATTACATGACGCTCATCTTCGCCCTTTTCGTGGTGCTCTACTCCGTTGCCATCGTCAACAAGGAGGAGTACCGCGCCGTCATCGAGGGCATGACCCAGGCCTTCAACCAGGCGCCGCGCAGCGATGGCCTGCTGGAAGGGCGGGGCAATTCCTTGCTGGACAACCCGGTGTCGGCCGCCCCCAGCCTGCTGGAGAGCCAGGCCTCTGCGTCCCCCTCGCGTGCCCCCATCACGGGTACGCCCGTCTCGCAAGATGGCACGGCTCTTGCGCAGATCGACATGCAGATCCAGGAGTCCATGGGCGCCCTGGTCGATGCGGGGGTGGTGAAGCTTGCGCAGGATGACAACTGGCTGACGGTGGAGCTGAGTTCAGGTCTCCTGTTCAACAGTGGCAGCGCTTTTCTGGGTAACAATGCCGCCCCCGTGCTCGATACGCTTTCAGGTATTCTCAAACCGGTCGATAACTATGTCAGGGTGCGGGGCTACACGGATAACCAACCGATAAACAACGAAATTTTCCGCTCCAACTGGACATTGTCAGCGGCCCGCGCCGAGGCAGTGCTCAATGCCCTGGTGGGCAAGGGGGTGGCTCCCGGTCGGCTCGCCTACGAGGCGTACGGAGAGTTTTCCCCCTTCGTCGACAATGGCACCGAGCAGGGACGATTACAGAATCGCAAGGTGGTGGTCGCCATATCCAGGTTCGCCTGGGTGCCGCCAGCCCCCGTCAAACCGCTGACGGTGGCGCCGGTGCAGGACGCACCGCAGAGTGTCGACAGTGAAAAGATCAGGGTGATCGCGCTGCCCGGTGGGGGCATACGCATAACAACAAGGCAGGATTGATACAGTGATTGTTTGGACGGTTGCCAATCAGAAGGGTGGAGTCGGTAAAACCACCACGGTCGTCTCCCTGGCGGGCATTCTGGCCCAGCGTGGCCAGCGGGTACTGCTGATCGACACCGACCCCCACGCCTCCCTGACCTCCTATCTCGATTTCGACTCGGACAGGCTGGAAGGCACCCTGTACGAGTTGTTCCAGGCGGCCAAACCCAGCGCCGAGCTGGTCAACCGGATGACCCTCAAGACCCGATTCGAGAACATCAGCCTGCTGCCCGCCTCGATTACCCTGGCCACGCTGGATCGGGTGATGGGCAACCGGGAAGGGATGGGGCTGGTGCTCAAGCGCGCTCTGCTGCGGGTGCAGGATCAGTTCGACTACGTGCTCATCGACTGTCCGCCGGTGCTGGGGGTCATGATGGTGAACGCGCTGGCGGCCTGCGATCGCATCCTGGTGCCGGTGCAGACCGAATTCCTGGCCCTCAAGGGGCTGGAGCGGATGATGAAGACCTTCGAGATCATGCAGCGCTCCAAGCGGGAGAAGTTTCGCTACACCATCATTCCGACCATGTTTGACAAGCGTACCCGCGCCTCCCTGATGACATTGCAGTCCATCAAGGAGCAGTATGGGGAGGCGGTGTGGAATGCGGTCATTCCCATCGACACCAAATTCAGGGATGCCAGTCTGGTGCACATTCCTCCCTCCATCTATGCACCGGGCAGCCGGGGCACCTATGCCTATGAGACCCTGCTCAACCATCTCGACGCGCTGGAGCGTCAACGGACCCAGGAGGTGATGCCGTGAGAGAGACCACCCAGGTTCGGGCCATGGACGACTATTTCCACTCCCTGCTGCTGGACGATGCCCTGCTGCGGGAAGATCCCGAAGACGAAGCACCGGCCCCTGCGTTGCAACGTCAGACCGTCGCCGTGCCGGAGGTGGCTGCCACCCCCTATCTTGAAGCCGATACCCGACTGGCCCAGCTGAGCGAGCTGCTTGCCCAGGTGGGACAGGTCCAGTTCGAGATGGATGCCCTGAGCCACGAAGAGGTGCATGTCGAGCCATTCCAGCTCGAGGCGGAGGTGGTTGACAGTGAGCCTCTGGTCGCCCTGGCAGAGCCGGTGGTGGAAGCCGTGGCGGAGGAGGTCGAGCCCGTCGCCCTCGCGGTGGCAGAACCTGCGCCCGCCCTCGAAGCGGCGCCCGCACCGTCGACCTGGGAGAACCTGGATACCGGCAACGAGTTTCAGGCGCTCTTCTTCGATGTGGCCGGGGTGACGTTTGCGGTGCCTCTGACCGAGTTGGGGGGCATCCATCAACTGGGGGAGGTGACCTCTCTCTTCGGCCAACCGGGCTGGTACAAGGGGATCATGACCTCCCGCGAGCAGAAGATGAACGTGGTGGACACGGCCCAGTGGGTCATGCCGGGCCAGCATCTGGAGATGGACGATTACAAATATCTGATTATGCTGGGAGAATCACCCTGGGGATTGGCCTGTCACCAGTTGAAGGGCACAGAACTGCTGCACCGGGACCAGGTGAAGTGGCGCCATCAGGAGGGCAAGCGCCCCTGGTTGGCCGGCATGGTCAAGGAGAAGATGTGTGCCCTGCTGCACGTCAGGGAGCTCTTGCTGCTGCTTGGCCGGGGCGTGAACATCGAAGGCCGCTGACAACGTCGGCATCGCCATGGTTTTATTGCTAATTTTACCCGTTGACGGGTTCATACAAGGATCAAGAAGATGACAGAGAAGCGCAATATTGCACAGAATCTGGCCGAAGACGAAGTGCTGCAGTGGGTGACCTTCCAGTTGGAAAACGAGACCTATGGCATCAACGTGATGCAGGTTCAGGAAGTGTTGCGCTACACCGAGATCGCTCCGGTCCCGGGTGCACCTGACTACGTGCTGGGCATCATCAACCTGCGTGGCAACGTGGTGACCGTCATCGATACCCGCTCCCGTTTCGGCCTGCCGGCCGGGGATGTGAGCGAGAACTCCCGCATCGTCATCATCGAGGCGGAGAAGCAGGTGATCGGCATCATGGTGGACAGCGTGGCCGAGGTGGTCTATCTGCGCTCCTCCGAGATCGATGCCGCCCCGGCGGTGGGCACCGAGGAAAGCGCCAAGTTCATCCAGGGCGTCAGCAACCGTGACGGCCAACTGCTGATCCTGGTGGATCTCAACAAGCTGCTCTCCGACGAAGAGTGGGAAGACATTGGTTCCCTGTAACAGGGACGGGAACGTGCGGACGGGGGCGATGGCACCTGTCCGCCTCCCTGTGACGGTAAGGTGATGGTTTGATGATTGAATTTGCAGCCTTGGGGTTGTCCTTGCTCGCACTGGTGCTGGCCCTTTACGGGATCCTGGGGCACCGTCGTCGCCAGCGAGAGTCCGAGGCCAGGGTGGAAGCGCTGCAGGGGCAGCTCGAGAGTCTGCGCAAGCAGATGATGGAGTTGCACACGGGTGCCATCGGCATGGGTCAGCGTCTGCAAGCCGCAGAAGGGGCCATGCAGAAGATCCACGACAGCCAGCAGGAGCTGACGTTGCAGGATCCGGAGCGCCGCCTCTACAGCCGCGCCGCCAAGATGGTGGAGCTTGGTGCCGATCTGGACGAGGTGATGAGCGAGTGCGAGTTGCCCCAGGCGGAAGCGGAGCTGCTTATTTCCCTGCGAAAGGGGCGCAGCTGACGGATGTGTCGCGGGGAGGCCGGTGCCTCCCCGCTTTCTGTTCGGCCCGTGGCCACCTCTTTCTTGATGCCGGGACGGTGGATAATCCTTTGGCATCAATCTCTTTGGTGGGGGCGCGATCTTCCCCACAAATCCTGTTGATTATTGGCATCTTTGAAAAGACGCCTCCGGATCCTGTGTTAAGATGCAGGCCGCCTCATTTTCAACGATTACATCCCCATGCTGCTTCAAGCGAACAATCTGAGCTGCGTGCGTGAAGATCGCACCCTGTTTGAACATCTCTCCTTCGCGGTGCGTGCCGGGGATTTGATGCAGATTGAGGGGCCCAACGGGGTGGGCAAGACCAGCCTATTGCGCCTGCTCACCGGCCTCTCCCAGCCCTTTGCTGGCGAGGTGTGCTGGAATGGAGAGAATATCCGCCATTGCCGGGATGAATACCACGCCAGCCTGCTTTACCTGGGCCATCAGCCCGGCGTCAAGGCGACCCTGACCCCCCTTGAGAATCTCTCCTTCTACCAGAAGCTTCATGGCCCTGCCGGGGACGGCGTGGATCTCTGGCGGGTGCTGGCCCAGGTCGGCCTCGCCGGTTTCGAAGACTATCCCGCGGGACAGCTCTCCGCCGGGCAGCAGCGACGGGTGGCGTTGGCCAGGCTGTGGCTGAGCGAGCGACCGGCGCTCTGGATCCTGGACGAGCCCTTCACCGCCATCGACAAGCAGGGGGTCAGGGTGCTGGAGCAGTTGTTCCTCGCCCACGCGGACAGGGGGGGCATGGTGGTCCTTACGACCCACCAGGATCTGACCCTGATGCAGGGGCGGCTCAAGACTCTCTCCCTGACCTCGCTGTTGCAGGAGTAGCCCATGCTGCGCGCCGTCATACACCTTATTCACCGCGAGTTGCTGATGGCCCTGCGCCAGCGCGCCGACATCTTCAACCCGCTCTGGTTCTTCCTCATCGTCATCACCCTGTTTCCATTGGGGATCGGGCCCGAGCCCCAGTTGCTGGCACGCATCGCTCCCGGCATCATCTGGGTGGCGGCCCTGCTGGCGGCCATGCTCTCCCTGGAGCGGCTGTTTCGTGACGACTTCAGTGACGGCGCCCTGGAGCAGATGATGCTGATGCCCCATCCCCTGGGGTTGCTGGCCCTGGCCAAAGTGATCGCTCACTGGTTGCTGACCGGTCTGCCGCTGTTGCTGGTCTCCCCCTTGCTCGCCATCCTGCTCTCCCTGGAGCTGAAGACCTATCTGGCCGTGGTGGCCACCCTGGCGCTCGGTACGCCGGTGCTGAGCCTGCTCGGGGCGGTCGGAGTGGCGCTGACCGCAGGGCTGCGTAAGGGGGGCGTGCTGCTCAGCCTGTTGCTGCTGCCGCTCTATATTCCGGTGCTTATCTTCGCCACGTCCGCCATCGACGCGGCCAGCATGGGACTGCCCTATGCCGGTCAGCTCGCCATCCTGGGGGCCATGCTGGTGGGGGCATTGACCCTGACGCCCCTGGCCATCTCGGCGGCGCTGCGGGTGAGTGTCAACTGATTGATTTGGCGAAAAGATTTTCGTTTGAAGCCTTGTTAGGGGCGAGATAGTTGAGATAGATCAAGGGGATGGTTGCTTATTGCTTTCGGGGGATATGATGTTTTTCCCCCATGGGTATGGTAGCCCTCGCCACTTAAAAATTAATAACTGAAAGGTTTCGTGAGCTATGTGGAAATGGTTGCACCCTTATGCCAAACCCGAGCGCGCCTATGGGCTGGCCGGCACCCTGCTGCCCTGGTTTGCTGTGACAAGCCTGCTTGCCTTCATCATCGGCACCGTCTGGGGGCTGGCTTTTGCACCCGCCGATTACCAGCAGGGCGACTCTTTCAGAATCATCTATATCCATGTACCCTCCGCCATCCTCTCCATGGGCGCCTACTCCACCATGGCGGTGGCCGCCTTCATCGGCCTGGTGTGGCAACTGCGCATGGCAGACATGACGGTGGCGGCCATCGCCCCGGTGGGGGCCGTCTTCACCTTCATCGCCCTCTTTACCGGCGCCGCCTGGGGCAAACCCATGTGGGGCACCTGGTGGGTGTGGGATGCCCGGCTCACCTCCGAGCTCATCCTGCTGTTCCTCTATCTGGGTGTCATCGCCCTCTACAACGCCTTCAGCGACAAGGTGGTGGCGGGCCGAGCCGCCGGCATCCTGGCGCTGGTCGGGGTGATCAACCTGCCCATCATCCACTACTCGGTGGAGTGGTGGAACACCCTGCACCAGGGGGCCACTATCACCAAGTTTGACAAACCCTCCATCTCCCCCGAGATGCTGTGGCCGCTGCTCATCATGATCCTGGCGTTCGCCGCGTTTCTCGGTGCCCTGACCCTGATGCGTTTTCGCAATGAGCTGCTGATGCGGGAGTGGCACCGCCCCTGGGTCGCCGACATCGCCAGGCAGGAGAAGTAAGCATGCACTTTGCCTCGTTCAGTGATTTCATGGCCATGGGAGGCTATGCCTTCTACGTCTGGCTCTCCTTCGGTCTGACCCTGCTCTGCCTGGTCGGCATCGTCATTTCCACCCGGTTGAAGACCCGCAGCCTGCTTGGCGAACTGCGCAACAAGCAGGCTCGGGAGGCACGCCGCAAGGCGGCCCAGCAGATGGAGAACACCCTATGAACCCGCGCCGCAAGAAACGCCTCACCATCATCCTGGCCATCAGCCTGGGCCTTGTCAGCGTGACTGGCCTGGTGCTCTATGCCCTGAGCCAGAACATCGACCTCTTCTACACCCCGAGCGAGCTGGTGGAAGGGAAGGGGCCGGAGAAGATCAAGCCCGAGGAGGGGCAGCGCCTGCGCATCGGTGGCCTGGTGGTGCCGGGGTCTGTGGTGCGGGATCCCCAGAGCCTCAAGGTAGCCTTCAAGCTGGTGGACAACGGCGGCCATCTGGTGACGGTGGAGTTTGACGGCATCCTGCCGGATCTCTTCCGGGAAGGGCAGGGGATCGTCGCCCAGGGCACCCTCAAGGATGCCACCACGGTCGCCGCCTTCGAGGTGCTGGCCAAGCACGACGAGAACTACATGCCGCCGGAAGTGGCCGACGCCACCAACGGCATGCACTTCAAGCCCGAATACACAGAGGCGCAGTTGCAGGGAGCCAAGCAATGATGCCGGTATGCGCCAAGAATTCACTTCTTTATACCGCCAAATCGGCAGGTTTCTCCGTGCAATCGAGAGGGAATAGTCAATGATCCCGGAATTAGGGCAGTTCTCACTGATCCTGGCCTTCGCCACCGCCCTGCTGCTGGGCAGTTACCCGCTGATCGGGGCCCATCTCGGTCGTCTTGGCATGATGTCGGCGGCCCGCCCGCTCGCCTACAGCCAGTTCCTGCTGCTGCTGCTGTCGTTTCTCTGCCTCACCTGGGCCTTTATCGACAACGACTTCACCGTGCAGTACGTGGCCACCAACTCCAACAGCCTGCTGCCCCTGCAATACCGCATCTCGGCGGTGTGGGGAGCCCATGAAGGCTCGCTGCTGCTCTGGGTGCTGACCCTGGGGGGCTGGACGGCGGCGGTAGCCCTCTTCAGCCGCCGCCTGCCGCTCGATGCAGTGGCGCGGGTACTCGGGGTGCTCGGCCTTATCTCGGTGGGCTTCACCGCCTTCGTGCTGTTCACCTCGGATCCTTTCACCCGCACCCTGCCGTATTTCCCGGTGGACGGGCGGGATCTCAATCCGCTGCTGCAGGATCCCGGTCTCATCTTCCACCCCCCCATGCTCTACATGGGCTACGTGGGCTTCTCGGTGGCCTTCGCCTTCGCCATCGCCTCCCTGATGACGGGGCGTCTGGACGCCACCTGGGCGCGCTGGTCCCGTCCCTGGACCATGGCGGCCTGGGTCTTCCTGACGCTGGGCATCGTGCTCGGTTCCTGGTGGGCCTATTACGAACTCGGCTGGGGCGGCTGGTGGTTCTGGGACCCGGTGGAAAACGCCTCCTTCATGCCCTGGCTGGCGGGCACGGCCCTGCTCCACTCCCTCGCGGTGAGCGAGAAGCGCGCCACCTTCAAGGCCTGGACCGTGCTGCTGGCGCTCTCGGCCTTCTCCCTGAGCCTGCTAGGCACCTTCCTGGTGCGTTCCGGCGTGCTGGTGTCGGTCCATGCGTTTGCCTCGGACCCGACCCGGGGTCTGTTCATCCTGGGCTTCCTGCTGGCGGTGATAGGCAGCTCCCTGCTGCTGTTCGCCTTCAAGGGCTCCCAGGTGAAGAGCCACGGCAAGCATGAGCTGTGGAGCCGCGAGACCCTGCTCCTTGGCAACAACATCCTGCTGGTGGCGGGCCTGCTCACCGTGCTGCTCGGCACCCTGTTGCCCCTGGTGCACAAGGAGCTGGGGCTTGGCAGCATCTCCATCGGTACCCCCTTCTTCAACCACATCTACAGCTGGCTCATCATCCCCTTCGCCCTGCTGCTGGGGGTGGGCCCCCTGTTCCGCTGGCGCCGCCAGGATCTCGGTGAGCTCAAGGGCAAGGTGATGCTCGCCCTGGTGCTGAGCCTGGCCGCGGCTCTGCTGTTGCCCAAACTCTTTGCCGAGGCGTTCAAACCCTGGGCTGCGCTCGGTATCGGGCTTGGCGTCTGGATCATCGCCACCAGCGTGCAGGAGACCTGGGCGCGGGCCACCCACAAACACGGTTTTGCCACCGGCGTGCGCAAGCTTGGCAACAGCCACTGGGCCATGATCCTGGGGCACGTGGGGCTCGCGGTCAGCATCATCGGCATCGCCTGCACCCAGAACTACAGCATCGAGAAGGACCTGCGGATGCAGGCCGGCGATCGCGTCCAGTTCGCCGATTACGAGTTCGTCTTCACCGGCATCAAGGAGAAGAACGGCCCCAACTACGACGGTTTCAAGGGCGTGCTGGAAGTGCACCGGGATGGCAAGCAGGTTGCCCTCCTCAAGCCCGAGAAGCGGATGTACACCGTGAGCCGCATGCCGATGACCGAGGCGGCCATCGATGCGGGGGTTACCCGGGATCTCTATGCGGCGCTCGGCGAGCAGCTCGACAACGGCGCCTGGGCGGTACGGATCTACTACAAGCCCTTCGTGCGCTGGATCTGGTTCGGCGGCGTCTTCATGGCCCTCGGCGGCGTGCTGGCCATGCTGGACAAGCGCTACCGCTTCGGACGTCGTGACGAGGAGGCCAAGGCATGAGCAAGAAGACCTGGCTCTATCTGCTGCCCTTCATCATCTTCCTGATGGGGGCCGTGTTTCTGTTCAAGGGGCTCTACTCCGATCCCACCAAGCTCGAATCCGTGATGGTGGACAAGGAGGTGCCCGTGTTCACCCTGCAGGACATCTATGACCTGGGCAAGCAGCACGACAGGAGTATCCTCAAGGGGCGCCCCATGCTGCTCAACGTCTGGGCCACCTGGTGCCCGACCTGTTACGGGGAACACACCTACCTCAAGGAGTTGGCGGGGCAGGGGATCTACATCGTCGGCATGAACTACAAGGACGAGCGTGACAAGGCCATCAAGTGGCTGGCGGAGCTTGGCAATCCCTACCAGGTCAACCTCTACGATCCGGACGGCATGCTGGGGCTGGATCTCGGTGTCTATGGCGCGCCCGAGACCTTCTTCATCGACAGCCAGGGCATCATCCGCTATCGCCACGTGGGGGACATCAACCCAGACGTCTGGGCCAGTACCCTCAAACCCATCTTCGATGCCATGAAGTGAGGCCTCCCCGATGAAAACACTGATTGCATCCCTGTTGCTGCTGGCCGGTCTCGTCTGTGCCGGACAGGCCCGCGCCGCCATCGATGTCTACACCTTCGAGAGCGACGCCCAGGAGCAGACCTTTCGCGAGCTGACTAAGGAGCTGCGCTGCCCCAAGTGCCAGAACCAGGACATCGCGGATTCCAACGCCGGGCTTGCCAAGGATCTGCGGGACAAGACCTACCAGATGGTGCGCGAGGGCAAGGAGAAGCAGGAAGTGGTGGACTACATGGTGGCCCGCTACGGCAACTTCATTCTCTATGATCCCCCCCTGATGGCCTCGACCCTGATCCTCTGGCTTGGCCCCTTGTTGGTCATCGTGATTGGCGTCGTCACCGTGGTGGTGCGAAGCCGCCGCCATGCCCCTGCTCCCTTTCAACAGCCTGAAGGCACCCTGAGTGCAGAAGAGCAGGCCAGGCTGTCCGCCCTGCTCAAAGAGGAAGAGAAACCATGACCCCATTCTGGATACTGGGTGCGGCCCTGCTGGTGCTGGCGAGCCTGGCGCTGATCGTGCCGCTGTGGCGCGGCGAGGGCAGGCAGAGCATCAGTCGCTCGGCCCTCAACAAGCAGCTCTATCGCCAGCGCCTGCTGGAGATAGGGGAAGAGCGGGAGCAGGGGACACTGGCGGAGGAGCCGGAATCCCTGGTGGAGCTGCAGCGCAGCCTCCTGGACGACATTCCCGACGTGGAGCAGACCGCCCGTGGCGGCAAGAGCCTGATCTGGATCCCCGGTGTGCTGGTGCTGGCGGTGGTGAGCATCGGCCTCTACGCCAAGCTCGGCGCCTGGCAGGAGGTGAGCCGCTGGCAGGATGCCAGCAGCCGGTTGGGGGAGCTCAGCAACCGCATCCTGGTGGAGCGCGACGCCCGGGTGACCGAGCAGGATCTGCTGGACTTCACCCTGGCCCTGCGAACCCGGCTGAAAGAAGAACCGAACGACTATCGCGGCTGGCTGCTGCTGGGGCGCCTGACCCTGGATGGCAATGATCCCGAGATGGCCCGCGAGGCGCTGGAGCGTGCTTACGCCCTCGCGCCCCAGAAGGCCATGGTGGCGGTGCCCTATGCCCAGGCCCTGATGATGACGGGGGAGGAAGCCCGTGCGGATCAGCTGTTGCAGGCGGTCATTGCCGAGGACCCGGCCAACATCGAGGCCCGCTCCGTCCACGCCTTCATGGCCCTGCAAAAAGAGGATTTCCAGACCGCCCTCGACCGCTGGCAGGGGATGTTGCCGCTGCTGGAGCCGGGCTCGGCCCGCTACACCATGGTGGAGCGCTCCATGGTGTACGCCAGGCAGCAGCTTGGCCAGCGTGGCATCGCCGTGACCACCCCGTCTGCCGAAGGCCAGGCACAAGCCGAGGTGCTGGCGGTGAAAGAGGGGGAGTTCCCCCTGCACATCACCCTGGCGCCGGGTATAAAGATGCCGGAAGATGCCCATCTGTTCGTCTTTGCGGTGATCCCCAACGGTCCGCCCATGCCCATCGCGGTCAAGCGCATTGCTGGCCCGCATCTCCCGCTCACCCTCTCCCTGGGGGACGGGGATGCCATGATGGAGGGGAGCAAGCTGGCGGCCCATGCCGAGCTACAGTTCAAGGCGCGACTCTCCCGGGGCGGCAACGTCATGAACAAGGAAGGCGCCTTTGAAGGGGTTTCTGTCACCGTGCCGACCAGCACCATCCCCACAGCGCCGATTGACATCCGCATCGATCACGCCCTCTAATACGCTTTTGGCCCACCCCTTGGGGTGGGCCCCCTGTATAATTCATATCAATACCCAAAAAAATCTTAGGACTTTCATATGTATCTGCGTTCAGGAGCATTGGCGGTGGCATTGCTGCTCGCGGGCTGTGCGGGCGGCCCTCCCAAGCCGGGCCCGGAGAGCCTGGATCTCGGCGAGACCCCGAGCCGCCCCGGGGCATCCAGCACGGCCAGCGATCCTCGCGACCCCTTCCAGGGGCCCAACCGTGCCATGTGGGCCGTCAACTATGACGTGCTGGAGCCCTATGTGGCGCGCCCCGTGGTACACGGCTATGCCCGCTATGTTCCGCAAGGGGTGAGGGACAGCATCGAGAATTTCGTGGACAACTTCGACGAGCCGAGCAGCATGGTAAACCACCTGCTGGTGGGTGATCTGAAAGGGGCCGGTACCAACCTGGGCCGCTTCACCCTCAACACCACTGTGGGCCTGCTCGGTCTGTTCGACGTGGCCAAGCATGCGGGCCTGGCTCGCAACACGCTGGAGATGGACACCGTGCTCGGCAAGGCCGACATCGGGGATGGCGCCTATCTGATGGTGCCGGTCTACGGTCCCACCACCACCCGGCAACTGGTTGGGGATACCATCGATACCATCTACTTCCCCTATGCCCTGCTGACCTTCCCGCTGAAGGTGGTGCACTGGGCGCTGGATGGCCTCGGTACCCGCTCCAAGCTGATCGATCAGGAGCGCATCATCGACAACGCGCTGGATCCTTACGCCCTGACCAAGGACTTCTACTTGCAGTACAACGATGGCAAGGTGACGGGCCGCAAACCCGAGCTCCAGGAGCAGAAGCCAGAGGCGGCTGATGATGGCAACCTCGACGATTACATGGACGAGATAGACCAGTAAGCACGGTCATCTTCCACAAGGCGCCTGCGGGCGCCTTTGTTGTCGATGGCAGGTATTCGACCATAAAAAAACGCCCCGCAAGTGCGGGGCGTTTTGGCAAGAAAGGCTTATCAGGCAGCCAGGTTCTTGGCCACGAATTCCCAGTTGACCAGGGCCCAGAAGGTTTCCATGTACTTCGGACGCAGGTTGCGGAAATCGATGTAGTAGGCGTGTTCCCACAGGTCGACGGTCAGCAGCGGGGTGGTACCGGCTTCGGTCAGCGGGCAACCGGCGTTGGAGGTGTTGACGATGGCCAGGGAGCCGTCAGCCTTTTTCACCAGCCAGGTCCAGCTGGAGCCGAAGTTGCCGATGGCAGACTTGGTGAACGCATCCTTGAACTCGGCGAAGGAGCCGAAGGCCTTGGTGATGGCATCGGCCAGGGCGCCAGTGGGCTCGCCACCGCCGTTCGGGGAGAGGCAGTGCCAGTAGAAGGTGTGGTTCCAGATCTGGGCAGCGTTGTTGAAGACGCCACCAGTGGAGGTCTTGATGATCTCTTCCAGAGACTTGCCTTCAAACTCGGTACCCGGCACCAGGTTGTTCAGGTTGACCACGTAGGTGTTGTGGTGCTTGCCATGGTGGTATTCCAGAGTTTCCTGGGAGATGTGCGGTTCCAGAGCATTGATTGCATAGGGCAGAGCGGGAAGTTCGAAAGCCATTTTCTACTCTCCATTGGCTGGTCCGTGCGAAGGCGACGGTTGCAAGACATTGCGTACTCTTTTCTATCTTGAAAAGAATTGTTCTTGAAATGAGGGGGCCAGACGGCCCAAAGCCCGTCGATTGTAGCAGTATCAAAGATGGGCGAACAACCCTTGATTCTTGCCATGATCCGGATCAAGCTGCGGCGTATTGATGCATGACTTCTTTCATTCGCAACGGTTTGCCAGTTTGTGGTCTGCCCGGATTGCAGTAGAATGGCCGCCGAAATCGCTCCAGTGAGGCATTTATGGAAACTATTGAAAAGATCAAACAGCAGTTGGCTGAGAATCCCATCATCCTCTACATGAAGGGATCCCCCAAGCTGCCCAGCTGCGGTTTCTCTGCCCAGGCCTCCCAGGCCCTGATGTCCTGCGGCGAGCCTTTCGCCTATGTCGACATCCTGCAGAACCCGGACATCCGCGCCGAGCTGCCGAAATTCGCCAACTGGCCCACCTTCCCGCAACTGTGGGTCGAGGGCGAGCTGGTCGGTGGTTGCGACATCATGATCGAGATGTTCCAGGCCGGCGAGCTGCAGACCCTGATCAAGGACACTGCCGCCAAGCACAAGCAGGATGACGCTGCCGCCGAATAAGGCCGCATTCATACCATGCAAAAAGGGGAGCCATTGGCTCCCCTTTTCTTTGTGCCCACGACAGACATCAAGCGATGCGCTCGAGGCGCGCCATGTAGAAGCCGTCGAAGCCGGTCTCGGCCGGGCTGACGTTGTGATCGCCGATCAGGCGGAAGTGCTCGTTGGCGGCGAGGAACTTGTCCACCTGCTGGCGGTTCTCCTCGGGCAGGATGGAGCAGGTGGCGTAGACCAGCAGGCCGCCCACCTTCACCATCTGGCTGTAGCGCTGCAGGATCTCCTCTTGCAGGGCGACCAGCACCGGCAGGCGCTCGGCGGTGTCGCGCCACTTGGCATCCGGGTTGCGCTTGAGCACGCCAAGGCCGGAGCAGGGGACGTCCAGCAGCACGCGATCGGCGCTTTCTTTAAGGCGCTTGACGGTCTTGCTGCTGGTGATGACCCGGGTCTCCACGTTGTGGGCACCGGCGCGGCGGGCGCGCTGCTTGAGGTTCTCCAGTTTCCACTCTTCCACGTCCATGGCCAGCAGACGGCCCTTGCCCTGCATCATGGCGGCCAGGTGCAGGGTCTTGCCGCCGGCACCGGCACAGGCGTCGATGACCCGCATGCCGGGCTTGACGTCGAGGGCCGCGGCTACCAGCTGGGAGCCGGCATCCTGCTGCTCGAAGCAGCCGTCGGCAAAGGCCTGGGTACGGAACAGGGCGGCGTCCGAGGTCACTTGCAGGGCGGTTTCCACTCCGTCGACGGGCACTGTGGTGACATGCTCTTTGGCCAGCATGGCTTGCAGCTCGTCCCGGGTGCACTTGAGGGTGTTGACCCGCAGGTAACGCTTGGGCATCCAGGCCAGGGCGGCACGCTCGGCCGGCCAGGCGTCGCCCAGTTGCTCGCTGCCGAGTTTTTCCAGCCAGGCAGGGCAGCCGTCCATCAGCACCGGGTTCTTCTTGGCCTCGGTCAGGCGGCGGCGGAACGCCTCCTCGTTGAAGCGATCCAGGGTCGGGTGGTTGGGCTGATCTATCTTGTGGAAGGCGTGCCAGCTGTGTAGCAGCGGCCAGACATTCTTCTCCGCCTGACGGACCTGGATGCCGGTGAGGAAGCAGTAGAGGCTGAGGCGGCGCAGCAGATCGCCGGTGACCAGGGCAATCCTTGCCTGTTCTTGCGGTTTGAGTTCGATGCCGGAGAAGTGACGTGCATAGGCGCGGTCGAGGGTAAGACCCTGACCCAGCACATCGTCAACGATGGCAACGACCAGATCCCCGAAACGGGGCAACAGTGGGGACTTGAGCATGAGATTAACCTTGGCCAAAGAAAGAGTGAACCGGCCCCGTCGAAGAGGGGTTCTGGAACGGACAAATCCGCGCCATGATAGGGGCTAGTCTGCATTGGTGCAACCTTCCCCATTCGGGGAATGTACAGAGGATGTTGCTGGACTAATCGGACCAGCGGGCAAATGATGCCGTGGCAGTTCAGGTGAATCCGTTTAAAAAGGAATTAAAAAGATGCAGTTGATGAAATATTCTCCGCTGGCGGTGCTGGTGGCGGGTCTGATGACGTCCGGCAACCTGATGGCCGGCGAGTGGCATACGGTCACGGCGCGGGCCACCGCCGCCGATGGGTACGAGGTGAGGGCCAGCCAGTATCGCATCGTCACCGTCTCCACCGATTACCTGGCTGCCCTGAAGGGGGGCGAGCGCCGCCTGACCCTGCCCCTGCCGGATGGCAAGGAGGTGACCTTCAGCCTGCAACCCTATGATCTGCTGCCGGCGGATCTGGCCGCCAAATATCCCGATATCCTGGCCTTCAAGGGGCATAACGAAGCGGCGCCGGGCGAGACCGGGCGCTTCGATTTCGGTCCCCAGGGATTCCACGCCATGTTCAGCCATGAAGGGAAAATGGTGTTCGTCGATCCCCTTCGCAACGGGGAAGGCTATGCCGTCTATTACCAGCAGGATGCCCACAGCCGGCTGGAAGAAGAGGCGGACAAGGTGATCGGGGGCGAGGCCAAAAAGCTGGCCCGCCAGGTGCTGGTGGATGGCAACGAGCGCAAGCGTTATGTCATCGCCATCTCGGCGGCGGGGGAGTACACCCAGTATCACGGCGGTACCGTGGAGGCGGGTCTTGGCGCCATCACCACCCTGCTCAACCGGGTCAACGAGGTCTACCAGCGTGACGTGGCGGCCGAATTCCAGCTGGCCAGCGGCAACGACACCATCATCTTCACCGACGTGGCGAACGATCCCTTCAACAATGATGACGGCGATGTGGATGCCAACATGCAGGTGCAGGCCGATGCCCTGACCAAGGGGCTGGGGGCCTTCGACATCGGCCATGTGGTCAATACCGGTGGCGGTGGCCTGGCGGGACTGGGCGTACTCTGTACCGACGAAAAATCGGCGGGGATGACGGGCTCCTCCGAGCCGGTGGGGGATGCCTTCTTCATCGACTACGTGGCCCACGAGATTGGTCACCAGTTCGGGGCAGACCACACCTTCAACGGCACCACAGGCAGTTGTGGCGGCGGCAACCGGGAACCAAGCCAGGCCTGGGAGCCGGGCAGCGGCAGCTCCATCATGGCCTATGCGGGGATCTGCGGAGACGAAGATCTGCAGCCCCACAGCGAGCCCTATTTCCACAGCAAGTCCATCGAGCAGATGCGGGCCCACATGGCCACTGTGCCAAATTGCGGCACCCCATTGGCGCTGGTCAACAATGCGCCCCAGGTGGCGGCAGGCAATGACTACGTCATTCCTGCCAACACCCCCTTCGTGCTCAAGGGGGCGGGGGCCGATCTTGACGGCGATCCGCTGAATTACACCTGGGAGCAGATCGATCTGGGGACGGAGTCGAGCAGCCCGGCCACCATGGTGGACGACGGCAGCCGCCCGTTGTTCCGTTTCGTGGCGCCGACCAGCGTGCCGGAGCGCACCCTGCCGAGTCTCACCTCCCTGCTCACCAACACCCTGGCGATAGGGGAGGCCTGGCCTGCCACCAACCGGGACCTGAACTTCCGCCTCACGGCGCGGGACGGCAAGGGCGGTGTCGCCAGCGATGACATGAAGATCCAGGTGGTCAACACCGGCAAGGCCTTTGCCCTGACCAGCCCGGTGGTGACCCCCCTGGGGGCGGGCAAGACGCAGACCATCAGTTGGGAAGTGGCTGGCACCAATGCCGCCCCCATCAACTGCAGCAAGGTGGATCTCTTCATGACCCGGGACGAGGGGGCAAACTGGACTTCCCTTGCCAGCGGCAAACCCAACTCGGGCTCGGCGAGCGTCACCATCCCGGCGGGCCAGGATGGCACTGCCCGCTTGAAGGTGGCGTGCAGCGACAACATCTTCTTCGCCATCAGTCCCCTCAAGCTCTCGGTCACCCAGCGCGGTGAAGAGGGGGGAAGCGGTGGCGGCGGTGCCCTCGGCTTCTGGACCCTGGCCCTGGCGTTGCTGGGCTGGCAGCGGAGGCGGGCATGAGACTGGCCGGGGTGCTGCTGCTCACCCTGCTCGGCGGTTGTCAGGCCGATGCAGACACCCTGGATCAGGCGGTCAGCGCCAGCCTTGCCAGGCAGGATTACCGGCTGATCGTGCGGGCCGGGCGCGGCGAGGTGGCGCCCGGGATCGCGGCGGATCAGCAGGCGGCGGCCAAGGCGCGCTGCGGCGTGCGCTATCTCGATGGATTCGGGGATGTCATCAAGCCGGATCAGAAGGAGGCCCATGCCAGGCTGAGCGCCTATGCGGCGGACTACAACCGGCGCATGCTGGCCCATTGCCCGTCGGTTGACGGCAAGCAGTAGGCTGACGGTCATCGGCATAAAGAGGGAGGCATGAGCCTCCCTCTTTTTTTGCTCCGCCATTTGGCCGCCCCGAGGCTTGTACCCATGGCGCGCTCGTCGCACAATGCCTGCACCCATCGCCGCACGGGCGGCAGAGAAAGAGAGAAGGAAAATCAAGATGATGGATGTGGCTGATCTGCGTCGCGAATACACCAGGGGTGGACTGCACCGGGCCGATCTGCCGGCCGAGCCCCTCGCCCTGTTCGAGAAGTGGCTGGCCCAGGCGTGCGAGGCCAAACTGACCGATCCCACCGCCATGGTGGTGGGCACCGTGGATGCCGATGGCCAGCCCTGGCAGCGCACCGTGCTGCTCAAGCACTACGATGCCGAAGGCATGGTGTTCTACACCAACATGGGCAGCCGCAAGGCGCATCAGCTGGAGGGCAACCCCCGTATCAGCCTGCTCTTCCCCTGGCACACCCTGGACAGACAGGTGCACGTGACCGGTCGGGTGGAGAAGATGAGCACCTTCGAGGTGATGAAGTATTTCCACAGCCGTCCCAAGGACAGCCAGATCGCCGCCTGGGTCTCCAAACAGTCGACCCGCATCTCGGCCCGTGGCGTGCTGGAGGCCAAGTTCCTCGAACTCAAGCAGAAGTTTGCCAATGGCGAAGTGCCGCTGCCGAGCTTCTGGGGTGGTTTCCGGGTGCGCATCGACACCGTCGAGTTCTGGCAGGGCGGGGAGCACCGTCTGCACGATCGCTTCTATTACACCCGCGAGGGGGACGGCTGGCACATCGAGCGCCTGGCGCCCTGATGAACATCGCCCGGCTCAAGAACTTCACCGAGATAGTGAAGAACAACTTCAACATCTCGGCGACGGCGGAGAAGCTCTATACCTCCCAGCCGACCCTCAGCAAGCAGATGAAGATGCTGGAAGAGGAGCTGGGGCTGGCGCTGTTTACCCGCAAGGGCAAGAACCTGGCGGGCCTGACCCCCATGGGGGAGCAGGTGATGGAGCTGGCCAGGGGAGTGGTGGCCCAGGTGGAGCAGATTGGTCAGCTTTCCCTCGGGGATCAGCTGGCCACCAGCGGGGTGCTGCGCATCGCCACCACCCACACCATGGCCCGCTACAAGCTGCCGGCGGTCATTACCGAATTCTCCTGCCGCTACCCCGAGGTGAGCATCCAGCTGCATCAGGGAGCCCCTGCCCAACTGGCGCAGATGGCGCAAAACGGGGATGTGGAGATGGCCATCGCCACCGAGTCCATGCACCTGTTCGACGAGCTGGCGACCGTGCCCTGCTATCGCTGGGGGCGCAGCGTGGTGGTGCCCCACGGCCATCCGCTGCTGGACTGCCAGCCGCTGGCCATGGCGGATCTGGCCCGGTATCCCCTCATCACCTATGTGTTCGGTTTCACCGGCCGCTCCAAGATGGACAAGGCGTTCGGTCGCCATGGCCTCAGCCCCCGCATCGTGCTGACGGCCACCGACAGCGACATCATCAAGCACTATGTGCGCCTGGGGATGGGTGTCGGGGTGATCGCCACCTCGGCGTTCGACAAAGGGGACAGGGAGAGCCTGGTCTGCCTCAACATCGATCATCTGATCGCCTCGAGCGTGGCCCATGTGTGCCTGCGCAGGCACGCCCACCTGCGGGACTACATGTACGACTTCATCCACCTCTATGCCCCCCATGTGAGCCGGGAGACGGTGCAGCTGGCGCTGCTCAACCAGGCAACGCCCGCCCCGTCTGCGACCCTGCCCTGGCTCTGAAGACCGTCAGGGGGAGTCAGATGTGCTGCATAGAGGCAAAAAAGAGAGGCCAATGGCCTCTCTTTTTTGTGATAAGTGGTGTCCTGCGCTGCCTTTTCCCGGTGATCCCTCTCTCCCGGCTGTCGTGGTCACCAGATTGACGGCGCTCCGGGTGCCGAGCAGCAGATCGCCATCATCCAGCAGGGCCTCGGGGGGCGGCAGCCCCCTTGCTGCTTAGGGGGGTCGGGTCGCCAGATTGACGAAAATCTGGGCACCCACCAGCAGGCAGTCGTCGTCCGGGTAGTAGGGGATTGACGTGGTGCTGGTAGTGGCAGATCCCCCTGGCCCGTCAGTCGACCCTGGTCGCCAGATTGACGAAGATCTGGGCTCCCACCAGCAGGCAGTCGTCGTCCAGGTAATAGGGGTTCGCGTGCAGGTAGTTACAGATCCCCTTGGCCTGATTACCGCTGCCGAGGAAGAACATGGCCCCCATGCGGCTTGGCGTGGCGTTGATCATGTAGCTGAAGTCCTCGCTGCCGGTCATGGGCTGGCCCTTTGCGTTGATCCCGTCGCTGGACAACACATTCGAGGCGGCTTGTTGCAGGCGCTCGCAGGCCTGGGGGTGGTTCTCCACTGCCGGGTAGCCGGCATGGACCATGGTGGTCTTGAAGCCGCGCAGCTCGCTCTGGGCGATGATGTCCCTGAAGCTGTTTTTCAGGATCTGGTCGGTTTCGGCATCCATGGCGCGGATGGTGCCACGGGCCTGCACATGATCGGCGATGGCGTTGGGAATGGTGCCGCCGTTGATCATGCCGCAACCAAAGACCGCCGGGCTGAACGGGCTGGTGCGCTTGGCGACGATGTAGTCCATGTCCTCGATGATCCGCACCGCCTCCCGGATGGCATCCAGCCCCTTGTGGGGGGTGGATCCGTGGGCGGAGATGCCGTGCACATCGAGCGTCCAGGCAGATCCCCAGGAGGACATGACCCCCTGGTTGAACTTGATGGTGCCCGTCTCCATGGCGCCGTCGTTGTGCAGGGCATAGACCTCGTCCACCCCCTTCATGCAGCCAAGCTCCACCATCTTTTCGGCACCGGGGACGCGCATGTCCTCTTCCGCCATCTGGAAGATGAAGCGGACGTTGTACCGCAGGCGATCGCGGTTGGCGGCCAGAAACCTGGCGGCGGTCAGAGCGATCGCCATGTGGGAGTCGTGGCCGCAGTTGTGGGCCATCCCCTCATGGGTGGATTTGAACGCCACCTCGCTCATGTCGTGCATCTCCAGGCCATCCATGTCGGCACGAAAGGCAATGGTGGGCAGGGCAGGGTCGACCGCCAGATCCCCGTGAAAACCGGTGAAGCCGGGATACAGGGTGATCCTGTAGCCGAACTCTTCCATCAACCCACGGCAGTAGGCAGAGGTCTTGAACTCGGCCCCGGAGTATTCCGGGATGCGGTGCAGGTGGTGGCGCACTTCGTAGCTGAAGTCGCGCAGGGCCAACAGGTCAGGTTCGATATGGTAGTGGTTCATCAGATGATCCCTTGAATGGAGAAACCGAGCTGGGCAACCAGGGAGGCGCCAAAGAAGCAGCAGGTGGAGACGATCATGAAAATGAGGATCACCTTCCACGACATCTTCTTGAGCTCCTCCAGCTGACCGCCCACCGAGAGGCCGGCGAAGGCCAGGAGCGGCACGCAGCAGGAGAGGAAGGAGATCTTGGCCACGGCATCGATGAAGAGGCCGCGCACCGGGGTCTCGGGCAGGCAGATGAGAATGCCGATGATGGTGGCATAGGCAAAGGCCGGCAGGGAGGAGGGCAGATAGCGCTTGGTCACCAGGGAGGCGAACACCACCAGGGACATGGCGATGAAGCTGTCCCCCATCTGCCACAGCGGCAGGCCCGAGGTCAGGGTCTGGGTGAACATGGCCAGCAGGATCGCCAGGAAGACGAAGCGCATATCCATCACGATGCTTTTCATGCTTTCTCTCCTTTGGCTGTCAGGGCATAGATTTTTTCAGCGAGCGGCAGACCCAGATAGGTGAGGGAGAGCGCTCCCAGGGCCGACGAGAGCAGGTTCGAGGCGGCGGCGATGCTGAGCACCTGCTGGGCCATCGCCTCATCGAGGCCGTTGATGAGGGCACCTGAGGCGGCGCTCAGCATGGAGCCGGATCCCACGCCGGAACCGGCGGCCAGGGCCAGAGGATGCAGCCCCGTGAGGGGGGCGATGCTGCCGAGCACGCTGAACCAGAGGGTGCCGATGACGGAGCCGCACAGGTAGATGGCGAGCACGCCGATGTACTCCTGGGAGCCGGTGCCGAACTTGCCCTGGATCACCGCGACCGAGGGTTCACGGCTGATGGAGGAGCAGGCCCCGATGGAGCGGCGGCCAAAGCCGAACTTCACCGCCAGCGGAATGGCGATGAGGATGGGCAGGAGGTTGCCTATCTCTTGCAGGAAGAGCGGCACGCCGACGCTCAGGATCATCTTGAGGTTGGGGATGATCATCCCCGCATACTGGGTCCCGAGGATCAGCAGGCTGAAACCCACCATCTTGCCGCAGAAGCCCTCTTCTCGCTCGGTGAAGAGCCTCTTCCAGCCGGGAATGCGATCCTTGACGGGCTTGGCGGAGACGATCATGCCGATGATGACGGCAAAGAGCATGGGCAGGATGGGGATGATGGCGATGCCGAGTCTGATCTCCTGCTTCCCGATGAGGGATTGGGCCACGAAGATCAGCAGGGCGGTCGCCAGGGTACTGACTACTACCGTTTTGAGTGGGCTGGTTGGCTGCATAGTGTGTTCTCTTGTTATCCGTTGTCCTTCATGGGCGTCTTTGGTCGCGCCATGATGGGGGCATGATAGGAAGCGAGGAGGGGAAGGAATGTGACCGCCATCAAGTCAGCCATATGGCATTTTTTCATGGGGTATGCCGTTTAACCATGGTAAACATATGGTTTAACAACTCATTGGCAGCGGCTTATGCTGCCTCAGACAGGAGTGTGGTGCCGCCCGGGCACCCGGTGCCTGATCCGGGGGGCGGATGTGGGGGAAGGAATGGATCTGTTGATCGAGGGTGCGCTCTGGCGCCCCTCCTGGCAAGCGGCGTTGCAGGCCTGGCAGCACCAGGGAAACCGCTGGTGGCTGCTGCTTGGCAAAGGGGAGGCGAGGGAGATGGCACCCTGGGCGGCCAGCCCGCCAGATAGCATTCTCCTTGCCCGCGACCTGCTTGCCGCCTGGCTGGGGGAGGCCGCCTCCCCGCTGATGGCGACACAGCCGGACCGGCAGATCCTGATCGCTGCCTCCGGCTCCCTGCTGACCCTGGCCAGAGAGAGCGGCCTGCTCACCCTGGGGCCCGCGGGGGCGGATCATCGCCTCGGTGCCGATGACGACCTCGGGGTTGCCCTGCAACGCCTGCTTGCCCGCCGCCTGATGACCCCGGTGCTGCGCGAGCCTGGCGGGCAGGACGCGCTGGTGCTGCGCCCCCTGCTGCCCGGCGATGAGAGCACCATCCTGCGTTATTGTTCGGATGCGGCGCTCGCCCGCTATACCCTCAACATCCCCCACCCCTATTCGCCGGAGGCGGCGCGGGACTGGCTTGCCCTGAGCGGGCGTAAGGCTGCTCTCGGGCTGGGATGCACCTGGGCCCTGACTCTGCCCCAGGGGCGTGAAGACGAGCCCGCTCCCCTGGTCGGCACCCTCTCCCTGCACTGGCACGGGGAGCTGGCATGGTGGGTCGGCGTGCCCTGGCAGAACAGGGGGCTGGCCACCCGGGCCGCGAACCTGGTCAGGGCGTTTGCCTTCGAACAGTGGCACCTGCCTGCCCTCACCGCCCGCCACATGCCGGGCAACCTCGCCTCAGGCCGGGTGATGGAAAAGACTGGCATGCACCATGACGGGCGTCGGCCAGATCCGGCCGATGGCGCCCTCGAGCTCGATCACTGGCGGCTGGATCGCCCGGCGCGCCTGACGGATGCACGCAAAGAGGCGCTGGCCCCCTGGCTGGATGACGAGGAAGTGGTCGTGGCCATACTGCACGATGAGGGGGTGGCGCTCTTCATGGCGGGGGAGGCGACAGAGGGCGAGCAGACACTCAGCGGGCTGACGGTGCGGCGCTATCCCCTGGCCATGCTGGCGCCAGAGGCACCCGGGGTGCAGGCCCATGGTGGTGGCGCCCTGCTCAAGGAGTGCGGGGATCTGGGCCTCGCCTATCTGCGGCGATTGCGACAGCCTGACGACGGACGCTGATGGCTTGCGCAAGGGCGGTCATCGCGAAGCCTGGTGCGGTGTCTGTCAGGCGTTTTCCTGAGTCCGCCCTCCCATTTTCAGACAAAGGCAGTGAAGAGGCGCCCCACTTCTGTGGAATAATGGCCGCCCTGCTGTACGAGGAGTAACGCTGTATGTTGAGAACCGAGCGTCCCGGCGACATGCTGCCAGTCTATGAGCTGGTGAGTGCCGCCTTTGGTCGTCCCGACGAGGCCGAACTGGTCAACCGCCTGCGAGAATGTGGGGCCGCCGTGGTCACCATGGTCGAGGAGGAAGAGTACGAGTTCATGGGGCACCTGATGCTGAGCCCGATCACCATTGAGGGACAGGAAGGGCCCTGGTTGGGACTGGCACCCGTGGCCGTGCATCCCGACTGGCAGGGACAGGGCATTGGCTCGGATCTGGTGCGGGAAGGGCTGGACACGGCACTGGAGATGGACTGGAAGGCGGTGGTGGTACTCGGGGATCCCGCCTACTACGCCCGTTTCGGGTTTCGGCCTGCCAGCGACTTCGGCCTGCACTGCATCTACGAGGTGCCGACGGAGTGTTTTATGGCGATGGAGTTGCAACCCGGCGGGCTCGACGGGGTAAGGGGCGAGGTGCTCTATCACCCCCTGTTCGATGAAGAGCCGGTGGAGTGACCGCCTGCCCATCCATGAAAAAGTACCCTGAGCGGGTCCTTTTTCATGCCATGCCCATCGCTTGAATGGACGTCACTGGGCCAGGGATTTCAGCTGCTGCTTGCCCGGCGGGTTGTTCCAGTCGATGGGGCCGTGGGTGAAACGGTACTGAAGCCTCGGCAGACTCAGTTCCAGCCACTCCTCCCGGAAGTAGGCATAACCCTGGTCCCAGTCCGGATCCTGCGCCCAGCCGGTCTGCAGGAAGTGGAGTCGGGTGCCCTGGCCCTCCGGCACGAAGCGCAGGCTGACCTGGGTCTTCTGCTGACGAATGTGGGGAAACTGGGGAGGGAAATTCCAGCTGAAGCTGAGCAGATCATGGGGCATGACCGCCATCACCCGGCACCCTTCGCTGCCACGCTCGCCGAGGGGAGCATCGGGTCTGAAATAGATCTCGAACGGCCCGTTGGGTTCCGGGACCATGAGGCACTCCGGCGCCAGAAAACTGCGCAGCCCGCTCTCCGTGGTCCAGGCCCGCCAGACATCGTCAATGTGGGCGGGTACCAGAATACTGCCTTCAATTTGCTTGTTATCCATAAATCAGTGAACCTCAAACCAGTCATGGACGGGACCTCGGCAGTATAGCCCCTGAGGCGATAAAATAGGCAGCCCTGTGTCACACGGTTACGTATTCAAGAGGGTCCACATTGCCGATTTGACAGCACGGCGGGATCCATCGAGAGTGGGAAGCGACAAGCACGCAACGCAAGGATGGTGTCATGATCAGAATGATGACGGAAGCTGACGAGCCCATGCTGGCGCAGCTCTTCCTCAAGGGAAGGCGCCAGGCCTTCCACTGGGTTGATCCCGCCCTGTTCCGGCTCGAGGATTTTGCCGAGCAGACCCGGGGCGAGGAGGTCTGGGTGGCGGAGAAAGGGGGCAGCCCGTGCGGATTCGTCTCCATCTGGGGGGCCGAGAGCTTCGTGCATCATCTCTACGTGGTGGCGGACTGGCATGGGCAGGGCATGGGGCGGGCCTTGCTTGCCGCCGGCTTGGCCGGATACCCCTCCCCGGCCTCCCTCAAGGTGGCCATGCGCAACACCACGGCGATGGCTTTCTATCATCGACTGGGCTGGGAGAACACCGAAGAGACGGGTCATTGCGACATCACGGGGCCCTGGCGCAGGCTGGTGCTGACGCCCGATGACGCAGGGGAATAAGCCGCTGGCAGACTGCGGCAACCGCACCGCACATTGATCTCCAGCCCTTGCAGGGCATAAAAAAGCCACTTCGCGGGAAGTGGCTCTTCAACACATCCGGGGGAGGGCAGACCTTCCCCCGCTCAACCGATGATCACAGGGCCGCCACGGCCTCTCTTACCAGGGCGGCCAGCTCTTCCCACCTGCCCTCGTCGATGAGCTTGGCCGGCACCATCCAGGTGCCGCCGCAGGCGATCACGGCATTCAGCCCCAGATACTCCTTCAGATTGGCCGACGTCACGCCGCCGGTGGGCATGAAGCGCACCGGATAGACGGCACCCAGGGCCTTGAGCATGGCGGTGCCGCCAGACTGCTCGGCCGGGAAGAACTTGAGGTGGCGAAGCCCCATCTCCATGGCCTGCTCCACCAGGCTGGGGTTGTTGACCCCGGGGATGATGGTGACGTCCTTGTCCAGACAGTACTGCACCGTGGTCGGGTTGAAGCCGGGGCTGACGATGAAGTCGGCGCCCGCCGCAACGGCCGCATCCACCTGCTCGCGGTTGAGCACGGTGCCGGCCCCGATCAGCAGATCCGGGTAGGCCGCGCGCATCTGGCGGATGGCCTCGGCGGCGGCGGGGGTGCGGAAGGTCACCTCGGCGGCGGGCAGGCCATTTTCCACCAGCACCCGGGCGAGAGGGACGGCCTGGGCAGCATCTTTCAGCGCGATGACGGGGATCACCTTGAGGGCTTCGAGGCGGGCGATGAGATCAGACATGGTGCGTTTTCTTGAGTGATGGCATGTGGGAGGGGGGAATGATGGCCCCCGGATACTGGATAACGGCCGCCGCCAGGCGGTGGCCTGCCCGGGCGGCGTCGGTGACGTCGGCCCCTTGCAGGCGTGCGGCGAGATAACCGGCGCTGAAGGAGTCGCCCGCCGCCGTGGTGTCGATCACCTGTTCGGCGGACAACCGCAGGGCGGCGATTTCGATCCGCTGCGCTGCCGTGACCACCAGGCAAGGCTCAGAGCCGCGCTTGACGACGATCTCGCCCACCCCGAAGCCCTGGCTCCCTGGCTGCATTGCGAGCGCAACTCCTACTGGCGCAAGCTCCACGAGCATATCGACGACAAGGCCATCTCCAGCTGGTGCGACGATCACGACCAGATCCTCAAGGCCTTGATGCGCAAGGATCCGCAGGCGGCCAAGCTGGCCATGTGGCAGCACCTGGAGAACACCAAGCAGATGCTCTTCCAGGCCACCATCTTCGATGACGAAATGGAGGATGACCGCTACCTCTTCTCCGAAAATCCCGTCGTTCATCTGACCCAGCCTTCCACTGCCAACGGCTAGTGGAAGATTCTCGGGGGCGAACCCTCGAGGTTGTTTCAACCCCATGGAGGCGCTGGGCTGATGGCGTGGCCCATAGCTCCCGGGCAAATTGCTGCTCCACTCGCCGGTTTTTGCTGGCGACGCCACCTGGAGCTGGCCCATGTCAAATGCAGCCACCCCCCGCAGAGCCTTTGGCCTGATCTGGAGATGTGCTGTGCTCGTGGGGCGGTTACATCCTCTGAAAGCCAGAAAAAGGATACAAAAAGGGCCACTTCTTGCGAAGTGGCCCTTTCCAAACGTTTGGTGGAGCTGGGGGGAGGTGACAACCAATCTTTAGTTTATCATTTCAGATCAATCGGTTAGATGACCTGTTCCAGCGAATCATTTCTGTGACCCTTCACCATGACACCAAATTTTGGACGCCGATTCAATTCCCATTTTAGTGTTCTTGTCATCACTTGGAACTCACTGATAGCATACAAAAGGTATTTGAATGGGGGATTTACGGTGGCAGAAAGGCAAGAAGAGTATCGCGATTTAAACCTCGACCGGACTTGCATACGGCGTGTGGTTGACGAGTTCATTGAGAAACGTAACCTCAACCTCAGAGGAGTGACGGAACGGCAAAATGGGCCGACAACAATCCAGCTCTACGAGTTTGGACAACCTGGTATTGATAATGCGAAGCTTGAAATTTATCTGAACACTAACGGTACGACTACGCTTCATTATCGTTTGGGTCAGAACAGAGATCTTGGGCATCAGCTTGCACAATGTTTGTTTGAAACGATACACCCGGATGAGTTCAAACAAGTGAATATGGCAATCAAGGGAATAGCAAGTGACCAGATCAACGCAATCATTGATGAGATAACAGGTGATAAACCTGCAAAGTTTACTTCTGATATTCGTCGTAATGATGAGCTTCAAAGTCAGTGGTGCCTTACATCTGTTGAACATAATGACCACATTGTTGTTGTTCATCATAAGACTACGCTTAAGCTTCAGATTCAAGGGAGGCCATTGTCAACATATAGGTATCTCATTTACCTGCTATCAGAATTGTTAGATATGGCGGGGCTAGAGAATGTCCTGAATCGCACCGAAGATGGCAAGAACACTGAGATTGTTCGGACAGAGGTTGCTCTTGACTATCTCAGGACGAAGCTGCCTAAGTCTATCGATATCATACCTGATGGCACTAAAAGATTACTTCTGTCAAGCCTATGTGTTAAGCTTTCGGTCCCTCAGCTTCCTGACTATTCCATGCTTTTATACCCTGAGCTCAGGTCTCTTGAAGGGGCGATCAAATCCGTAATGGCTGATAAAGGCTTCGATGTGGACTCGAATGATGTTGGTTCGTTTTACTACTGCCTAGATATCGGACGAGGAGACTTCGTACTACGACGCGAGCATGAAGGCAAAGTACCTTTAGTACCTGAACGTTCCCTGCTTTCTGATGCGTACTCTTTCTTTCGACGACACCGCCACGGTTTGTTTCATATGAATAGCTTGGTTAACGCAAGCCGATTTGTTAGTGATCTTAATGAAGTTAACAAACTCTCCACAAAGATCTATTCTTTAGTGGATGAGCTACACAGTGTGTGAGGAATATGTACTCAATTAGGACAACTGATGATAAACACTTTGCAGCAGTAATTGTTGCGATGGGTTATCAGAGTCCCCTAGAGCATCTCCCTTCAATTGTGAAGGAGTTGCACGAGAAGAGTATCTCTGGTGAGGTACTCTTCGATTTGTTGTGCTCAAATGGTTATGAATGGAATCGCTTTGCTTCAATGAGATTTAACGGTCAAAATTTTGAACGAAAAACTTTTCAAGTAATTGATTCTAATAAAGTATCATGCTCCCTTGCTAGGGAGCATGAAGTGCTTGTCGGGAACCGATGTCCCGTTTAATTTTTCCTCGTATTTTCGGGTGATAACCCCGATCGGTTGATATGTTTGTACAGATCTAGTTATCGCCTGACACCGGCCTCAAACCGGCGTCTTGTTTACGCTACTTTAGTGCGCACTTCCTTCGGTATCAATTTCAGACCCTTCTTGAACATGCTGTAGGGGGTCTGACCCTC
>NZ_JBFWLQ010000012.1:0-120260 GCF_050252055.1 Aeromonas sp.
GCACCCAATTTTAGATTACGCATTGAGCGTGGTCTTTACCGGTTAGTGTGCTGATATGGCTCAGTCGGTAGAGCGCATCCTTGGTAAGGATGAGGTCCCCAGTTCGATTCTGGGTATCAGCACCATTTTCAAGCAGTACAAGCTTTTGCCTGACGGCAATAGCGCCGTGGAACCACCTGATCCCATGCCGAACTCAGAAGTGAAACGCGGTAGCGCCGATGGTAGTGTGGCATTCGCCATGCGAGAGTAGGACACTGTCAGGCACCTATTCAGAAGAGGCCTCCCATGCGGGAGGCCTTTTTGCATTTCTGTCCTCCCGCCGCAATTCCCTGCTTCTATTTCAGTAAAAATGCTGGGCTATCAAGGGATTGCTCGTTACTCTTTAGCCGTTGCCCGATGAACACGTGATGCTGCCTGCGAGGTATTGATGGCTACGTTGAAGGAAATTGCACAGGAGGCGGGGGTATCGCTTGCTACCGTATCCCGTGTGCTGAACGAGGATCCCAGCCTGAGCGTCAAGGACGAGACCAGGCAGAAGATCTTCGAGATTGCCGAGCGGCTGGAGTACAAGACCAGCAGCGCCCGCAAAGGGGTGCACAAGAGCAAGCTGCAGCTCCTGGCTGTCTACGCCTATCCCCAGAGCACCGAGGTCAACGATCCCTATTACCTCGCCATCCGCTACGGCATCGAGACCCAGTGCACCCGCCTCAACATCGAGCTGGCCCACTGCTACAACGGTGCCGAGGGGCGTGAGCTCTCTGCCGTCGATGGCATCCTGGTCATCGGCCATCTGCCGGAAGAACGGCTGGCCGTGCTGCGCGGCCTGTCTGCCCAGCTGGTGTTCGTGGATTGCCGCTCCCAGGGGGATTTTGACTCGATTGACGTGGATCTGGCACTCATCAGCCAGCAGGTAGTGGACTTCTTCATCGCCGAGGGCCATCAGCGCATCGGCTATATCGGTGGCCAGGATGATGGCCCGGATCTGCGGGAACTCGCCTTTCGCGATTATGGCCAGCGGCTTGGCGTGGTACAGGAGAGCGACCTCTATCGCGGAGACTTCTCCAGCGCTTCCGGCTACAAGCTGGCGAAGGAGATGCTGGCCGGCGACTGGCCCAGGGCGCTGTTTGTCGCCTCCGACTCCATCGCCATCGGCGTGCTGCGTGCCATCCACGAGAAGGGACTGGCGATTCCCCAGCAGATCGAGCTTATCAGCGTCAACGATATCCCGACCGCCAAGTTCACCTTCCCGCCGCTCTCCACGGTGCGGATCCACTCCGAGTTGATGGGCTCCCAGGGGGTCAATCTGCTGGTCGAACGGCTGCGTGACGAGCGGGATATCCCGCTGCGGGTGCTGGTACCGAGCAAGTTGACCCTGCGTGGCACCACGCGCTGATTTTAGTAAAACAACCTGCATTTTAGTCGCACTATCTTATGGTGGTGCGACTCCTCTCCCAAGCAAACTGCTTTGCAATATCATCCAATGACGTCACATCACATTGTTTTATAGTTGATTTTACTGCCATTCAGCCAGCTATCATCAACATCCATGCCACTCATCTATACCTTGCCCTCCTTTGTCTCCCGCTTCTGATCTCGCTCACAAAACCATCCGTTCACTGTGATCAGGTTAAAACTTTACCTATTCAAAACTGATATTTAGTAAATATTTATCTAGAGTTTACCCAGTTAACGTTGCCTTGTTCCGGGAGGACATGTGAATAACTGGGAAAACGTCCAATTCGTTGGTGAAAACAGGCTGGCTCCGCGCGCCTACTTCTTCTCTTATGCCGACCACGCGCTGGCGGCCACCATGCAGCGGGAGCTGAGCCGCCGTTTTCTGAGCCTTAGCGGTCAGTGGCAGTTCCACTACTTCGACCACCCCCTGCAGGTGCCGGAGGCCTTCTATCACAGCCCCATGAGCGACTGGGGCCAGATAGCCGTCCCCAACATGTGGCAGATGGAGGGGCATGGCCAGCTGCAGTACACCGACGAAGGTTTTCCCTTCCCCATCGACGTGCCCTTCGTGCCGACCAACAACCCCACCGGCGCCTATCAGCGCAGCTTCACGCTGAGCCCGGCCTGGGACGGCGAGCAGGTGATCATCAAGTTTGACGGGGTGGAGACCTACTTCGAGGTCTATGTGAACGGCCACTATGTCGGCTTCAGCAAGGGCAGTCGCCTCACCGCCGAGTTCGATATCAGCGCCTACGCCAACATCGGCGAGAACCTGCTGTCGGTGCGGGTGATGCAGTGGGCTGACTCCACCTATATCGAAGATCAGGACATGTGGTGGATGGCGGGGATCTTCCGCGACGTCTATCTGGTGGGCAAACCGGCCGCCCATGTGCAGGACTTCTTCATCCGCACCGCGCTGGCCGATGACAATCAGAGCGCTACCCTGAGCTGCGACATCCAGCTGGAGAACCTGGGGGCGCCTGCCCGGGATCACCGTCTGGTCTGGGTGCTGCTGGATCAGGGCAGCGAGATCGCCAGCGGCTCGCTCGATCATCTCGCCATTGACGGCAAGTGTGATTGCCGTTTCACGCTGGATCTGGCCAATCCCCATCTGTGGAGTGCCGAAGACCCTTACCTCTATCAGCTTCAACTCTCCCTCTACAACGGTCAGGGCGAGCTGCTGGAAGTGATCCCGCAGCGAGTCGGGGTGCGTGAAATCAAGGTCAAAGATGGCCTCTTCCATGTCAACGGTCACTACCTCAAGCTGCACGGGGTGAACCGCCACGACAACGACCACCTCAAGAGCCGCGCGGTCGGCATGGATCGGGTGGAGCGCGATATCGTGCTGATGAAGCAGCATAACCTCAACTCGGTGCGCACCGCCCACTACCCGAACGACCCGCGTTTCTACGAGCTGTGCGACCAGTACGGTCTGTTCGTGATGGCGGAGACCGACGTGGAGACCCACGGTTTTGCCAACGTCGGCGATCTCAGCCGCATCACCGACGACCCCTTCTGGGAGCCGGTGTTCGTGGATCGCATCGAGCGCCACGTGCACGCCCAGAAGAACCACCCCTCCATCATCATCTGGTCGCTCGGCAACGAGTCCGGCTACGGCTGCAATATCAGAGCCATGTACCAGCGCTGCAAGGCGATCGACCCGACCCGGCTGGTGCACTACGAAGAGGATCGCGATGCCGAGGTGGTGGATGTGGTCAGTACCATGTACTCGCGCGTCTCCCAGATGAACTGCTTCGGCGAGTTCCCGATGGCGAAGCCGCGCATCCTCTGCGAATACGCCCACGCCATGGGCAATGGCCCGGGTGGCCTCAGCGAATACCAGCAGGTGTTCGACCGTCATCCCCACATTCAGGGTCACTACATCTGGGAGTGGTGCGATCACGGCATTCTGGATCAGGACGAGCAGGGCCGCCCGGTCTACAAGTACGGCGGCGACTACGGCGACTACCCCAACAACTACAACTTCTGCATGGATGGCCTCATCTATCCGGATCAAACCCCGGGGCCGGGCCTGCGCGAATACAAGCAGGTGATCTGCCCGGTCAAGGTGCGCGCGCTGGATCTGGCCAGCGGCAAGCTGGCGGTGGAAAACCGCTACTGGTTCTCCACTCTCGACGACATCCGCCTGCTGGTCGAAGTGAAGGCCGAGGGCGAACTGCTGGCCAGCCAGCAAATCCGGCTGGAAGGGATTGCCCCCGGTGCCACCACCGAGTTGCAACTCGAACTGCCATCCCTCGATGGACGGGAAACCTTCGTCCAGCTGCGGGTCATCAAGGCCACCGCCACCCGCTACAGCGCGGCGGAGCACGAGCTGGGCCAGTACCAGTTCCAGCTGAAGGCATCGACTCGTCAGCTGCAGCCCTTTGCCAATCCCAACGCTACCCCGTTGCATATCGCCGATGAGCGCCTTGACCTGACCCTGAGTGGCAGCGGCTTTGCCCTGCGCTTCTCGCGCCTCGACGGCAAGCTGGTGAGCTGGCAGCAGGATGGTATCGAACTCATCGAGCGAGCCCCACGCCTCACCTTCTTCAAGCCGATGATCGACAACCACAAGCAGGAGTACGAGAGCCTGTGGCACCCGAACCACCTGCAGATCATGCAGGAGCACTTCCGCACCTTAAGCTGGCGTCAGCTGGGCGAGGCGGTCGAGGTGACGGTTGAGAGTCTGATCGCGCCGCCGGTGTTCGACTTCGGCATGCGCTGCCGCTACGTCTACACCCTGAGCCCGAACGGCCAGCTGCACGTGGCACTGTCCGGCCAGCCCTACGGCAGTTATGACGACATCATCCCCAAGATCGGCTTCGAGCTGGGCATTCGTCAGGATCTCGACCGGGTGCACTACTACGGCATGGGGCCGGGCGAGAACTATCAGGACAGCCGCCAGAGCAACTGGATCGACAGCTTCCAGAGCACAGTCAGCGAGATGTGGGAGCACTACCCCTTCCCGCAGGACAACGGCAACCGCCAGCAGGTGCGCTGGGCGACCCTGACCAATCGTCACGGTGCCGGTCTCTACGTGCGACCCGATGCCCCCATCAACCTGAGCGTCTGGCCCTACAGCTGGGAGCATATCCACGCGGCTCAGCACATCAACGAGCTGGAACCCTGCGGTTATCTCACCCTCAATCTGGATCACAAGGTGCTGGGGCTGGGTTCCAACTCCTGGGGCTCCGAGGTGCTGGACTCCTGGCGGGTGCGCTTCGAGCCGTTCAGCTTCGGTCTGACCCTGCTGCCCATCGCCCGTGGCAACCTCAATCCGGCTGCGCTGGCCGGGCTCGATCTCACCATCAACGGCGGGAGGAACCTCGCATGATCACCCTGGACAACCTGACCCTGTTCAAAAACATCTACCGGGAGGGCAAGAAGTGGGGCCGCTGCGTGGAGGCCATCAACAACCTGCCGAACCTCAAGCCCGGCATCTGCCACTCCATCGGTGACTCCCTCACCTATCGCTTGCAGGAGGGGGCCAGTCCGGCCACCTCACTGTTCGAGGGGCAGCGCCGCTACTTCAACGTTCACTACTACCTGGAAGGGGCAGAGACGGTGGAGTGGGCCCTCAAGTCGGAGCTGCGGGTCGAGCAGGCCTATGACGACACCACAGACCGCGAGTGGCTGGCCGGTGAGGTGCGTGAGCGCCAGCAGGTCGGCAACGGTCAGGTGGTGATCTTCGAGAACGACGAGGCCTACCGTTTCGTCGGCGACGGGCCGGTGCGCAAGGTGATCATCAAGGTCACCGTCGAAGGCGGCTACTTCAAGAACAAATAACAAGCCGCCGGTTCTGCACTGACAAAGCCGGAAGGGCGGGGCTCACCCTACACATCATGCCCCGCCCTTTCGCTGAGATAACTACAGGTCTGGAGATGCACCATGTCTGATTCCAAACGCAATACGATAGGCAAGTTTGGTCTGCTGTCGCTCACCTTCGCGGCGGTATTCAGCTTCAACAACGTCATCAACAACAACATCGAGATCGGTCTGGCTTCGGCCCCGATGTTCTTTCTGGCCACCATTTTCTACTTCATTCCGTTTTGCCTGATCATTGCGGAGTTCGTATCACTGAACAAGAACTCCGAAGCGGGGGTGTATGCCTGGGTGAAGAGCTCCCTCGGCGGTCGCTGGGCCTTTATCTCCGCCTACACCTACTGGTTCGTGAACCTCTTCTTCTTCACCTCGCTACTGCCGCGGGTCATCGCCTACGCCTCCTATGCCTTTCTCGGCTACGAGTACATTCTCACCCCGGTGGCGACCACGGCCTTGAGCATGGTGCTGTTCGCCTTTGCCACCTACGTCTCCACCAACGGTGCCAAGATGCTCGGCCCCATCACCTCGGTGACCTCGTCCCTGATGCTGCTGCTGACCCTCTCCTACATCCTGCTGGCGGGTGCGGCACTGGTGGGCGGCGTGCAGCCGGCTGACCCCATCACGGTAGAGGCCATGGTCCCCGATTTCAGCTGGGCCTTCCTCGGCATCACCACCTGGATCTTTATGGCAGCCGGTGGCGCCGAGTCGGTGGCGGTCTATGTCAATGACGTAAAAGGCGGCTCCAAGTCCTTCGTCAAGGTGATCATCGTCGCCGGGATCTTTATCGGCGTGCTCTACTCCATCGCCTCGCTCTTGATCAACGTGTTCGTCCACAGCGACACCCTGAAATATACCGGCGGCTCGGTGCAGGTGTTTGAAGGGCTGGCGGCCTACTTCGGTTTGCCGGAGATCCTGATGAACCGCTTCGTCGGTCTGGTCTCCTTCACCGCCATGTTCGGCTCCCTGCTGATGTGGACGGCGACCCCGGTGAAGATCTTCTTCTCCGAGATCCCGGCCGGCATCTTCGGCAAGAAGACGGTCGAGCTGAACGAGCACGGCGTGCCCGCCCGCGCAGCCTGGATCCAGTACCTCATCGTGCTGCCGCTGATGGTGATCCCGACCCTGGGCTCCAACACAGCGCAGGATCTGATGAACACCGTCATCAACATGACCGCTGCCGCCTCCATGCTGCCGCCGCTGTTCATCATGCTGGCCTACCTCAATCTGCGGCTGAAGCTCGACCACCTGCCGCGGGATTTCAAGATGGGGTCGCGTTCCACCGGCATCGCCGTGGTCTCGGTGCTGATCGTCCTCTTCTCGGTGGGCTTCCTCGCCTCCACCTTCCCGACCGGTGCCGACATCATGACCATCGTCTTCTACAACGTCGGCGGGATCGTGATTTTCCTCGGCTTCGCCTGGTGGAAATACAACCGATACGAGGCCTCCCTCAGCGCCGAGGCGCGCGCGAAAGAGGCCCAGCCGGCGGCGCAGGTCGCCATGCAGACGCCATAGGCACGGCATTGACTCCCCATCAAACCGGGTGGCCGTTGGCCACCCGCAAACCGTTGAACCAGAAAAGGAAAAGAGCATGAGCGAGACGATCGAGTTTGCCGAATTCAAACGGGTCGAGATGAAGGTGGGCAAGGTGCTGGAGGTGGTGCGTCACCCCGGTGCCGACAAACTCTACATCGTCCAGATCGACGTGGGTGGCGAGCGGCCGCTGCAGACCGTCACCAGTCTGGTGCCTTACTACAGCGAAGAGGAGCTGATGGGCAGCGAGGTGGTGGTACTGACCAACTTGAAACCCACCAGGATGCGCGGCGAGCGTTCCGAGTGCATGTTGCTCTGTGCCGAGACCCCGGACGAGAGCCAGAGCGTGCTGTTGCAACCGCGGGTGCCGATGGCGCCGGGCACCCCGATCGTCTGACTGGTATTGCGAGCCGGTGCGGTGAGATTGCACCGGTTCACCAACGAGGCCGTCCACGCGGCCCGATCATAACAAGAGAGTAACGCGCGGGGCCGACAGACCCTTGCCGAACACATCACTGAGTCACAGCGCTCCCCGCAGGGAGCGCGAGTCCACTGGAGGACACCATGTCTGAATCCGTACGCGGCACCATAGGCAAGTTTGCCCTGTTGTCGATGACCTTTGCCGCCGTGTTCAACGTGCGCAACATCGTCAACAACAACATCGAGCTGGGGCTCAGCTCCGCCCCCATCTTCCTGCTGGCGACCATCGTCTACTTCATCCCGTTCGTCTTCATCATCGCCGAGTTCGTCTCGGCCAATAAAAACTCCGAGTCGGGGATGTACGACTGGCTGAAAAAGCCGCTCGGCACCCGGATGGCCTATCTGGGCTCGTTTCTCTACTGGTTCGTGAACCTGTTCTGGTTCGTCTCCCTGCTGCCCAACGTCATCGCCTACGCCTCCTACGCCATGCTGGGCTATGAGTACAGCTTCTCGCCCATGGTCACCTCGGTCATCTCCATCGTGCTGTTTGCGGCGGCGACCCACATCTCCACCAAGGGGGCGAGCTGGCTCGGCAAGATTGCCGAGATCGTGGCCTACGGGGTATTTGCCCTGTTCGCCATCTATGTGCTGGGCGCCCTGATGGCTCTGAGTGGCGATCATGTGCCGGCCCAGCCCATCACGCTGGAGGCGATGACTCCCACCGTCAACTGGGCGACCCTCGGCATCATGTGCTGGATCTTCCAGGCGGCGGGCGGTGCCGAGACGGCGGCGGCCTACCTCAATGACGTGAAGGGGGGTCAGAAGTCCTTCATCAAGGTGATCATCAGCGCCGGTATCGTCATCGGTGCCATGTATGCGGTTGGTTCCCTGCTGGTGAACGTGTTCGTGCCGCGCGAGAGCCTCACCTACGCCGGCGGCATGGTGGAGATCTTCACCGGCATGGCCCAGTACTTCCAGCTGTCGGAAGCGCTGGTGGGCCGCTTCGTCGGCGTGGTGCTGTTTATCGCCATGTTCGGCTCCATGATGATGTGGACCTCGGCGCCGGTGAAGATCCACTTCTCCGAGATCCCGCAGGGGGTTTACGGCGAGAAGACCACCCAGCTCAACGAGCACGGGGTGCCGGTGCGCGCCGCCTGGTGGCAGTTTGTCTTCGTGTTCGTGATGCTGGTGGTCAACGGCTTCGGCTCGGAATCGGTGCAGCAGATGATGAACACCGCCATCAACCTCACCGCCGGCACCGCCATGCTGCCGCCGATCTTCATCATGGTGGCCTACTTCGTGTTCCGCTGGAAACATGACGACACCCCGCGCGAGTTCCGCATGGGGTCGCGCAAATTCGGCATGGGGGTGGTGTCTGTGCTGATCGCCATCTTCGTGGTGAGCATGAGCGCCTCCGCCTTCCCGGCCGGGGTGGATCTGGTGCGCGCCTTCTTCATCAACGTCTTTATGACCGCGGTCTTCTCGGCGCTGGCTTACTGGTGGATCTCCCGCTTCGAGAAGCGGCAGGCCCGCAAGCTCGGTGGCAATGAGAAGAAAACCGGCAACGGCAAGCTGGCCAGCCAGCGCTGATCGGCATGTGGCAAACAGGAGACGGGCGACCAGGGTCGCCCGTTTTTTATTGGCCGGATCCGGGGCCGGAGGGTCAAAATCGTTTAGTTTTGCTGTGAGAATGTGCGTTATCGTTTAACAAAATGAAACAAATGAAGCTGCCGCTCAACTTTGCACCACAGGGTGTTCGGGGTAAGCTTGTCCCTTCGTATCCGGGGTCGCCGCCTGATGACGCCTTCCCCGTGCCCTGTCGTCCCCATCCCGTGCGGGACGCGCTTTCTCTGGAGATTCTCCGTGCGTCTGGATCCTTTTACCTCTGTGCTGATTGCCGTGGTGGCCCTGGCCTCCTTCTTCCCCTGCGAGGGGCAGGTGGCCGTCTGGTTCGGTCTGCTGACCAAGCTGGCGGTGGCGCTCTTGTTCTTCATGCATGGTGCCAAGCTGTCGCGCCAGAACCTGCTGGCGGGCCTCGGCCACTGGCGGCTGCACCTGGTGGTGATGGCGAGCACCTTCCTGCTCTTCCCGCTGCTGGGGCTCTTGCTCACGCCCCTGGTGCCCCAGTGGCTGAGCCCGGCCATCTATCTCGGCTTCCTCTACCTTTGCGCCCTGCCCGCCACCGTGCAGTCGGCCATCGCCTTCACCTCCATGGCGGGGGGCAATGTGTCGGCGGCGGTGTGCAGCGCCTCGGCCTCCAGCATCCTCGGCATCTTCCTCTCGCCGGTGCTGGTGGGGCTGATGATCAATGTGCAGGGGGAGGGGGTCGATACCTGGCACTCCATCCAGTCCATCATGGTGCAGCTGATGCTGCCGTTCGTGGTCGGCCACCTGTCGCGTCCGCTCATCGGTCGCTGGGTCGACAGCCACCGTCCGCTCATCGGCAAGCTGGATCAGAGCTCCATCCTGCTGGTGGTCTACGTCGCCTTCAGCGAAGCGGTGGTGCAGGGGATCTGGCACCAGGTCGGCTGGTACGATCTCGCCAGTATCGTGCTGCTGAGCTGCGTGCTGCTGGCGCTGGTGCTGGGCTGGAACGTCTGGATCAGCCGTCGCCTCGGTTTCAACAGGGCGGACGAGATCACCATCGTCTTCTGCGGCTCCAAGAAGAGCCTGGCCAACGGGGTGCCCATGGCCAACGTCATGTTCCCCGCCGCCAGCGTCGGTGTCATGGTGCTGCCGCTGATGATTTTCCACCAGATCCAGCTGATGGTGTGCGCCGTGCTGGCCCGCCGCTACCGCGAGCAGGAGGCGGTGCCCCAGGTACAGGAGGGGTAAGCGGTCCGGATAAAGAAGAGGGAGGCCATGGGCCTCCCTCTTTCGTTTGCCGCGTCGTCAGCGTTTGCGCCAGACGGTGAGCTGGGCCACCGTGTGCTGGTACTTGCGGGCGGTCTCGCGGATGACGAAGGGGACGTCCCTCGGGGGCATGTGCTCCTCGAACTCCTCCGCCAGCAGCCGTTGCAGCGCCTGATAGGTGCCGAGGGCCTCGCCGTTTTCCCGGATGCCGCCGAGCCAGTTGGCCTTGGGGGTGTAGTCGGTCAGCCAGGTGTAGGGGCTGGTGAGCACCAGCAGGCCGCCGCTGCGAAGGCGCGGAGCAATGTCCCGCAGGAAGCGGGCGGGCTCCCGCAGCCGGTCGATCAGGTTGGAGGCGAGCACCAGGTCGTAGTCGCCGTACTTGGGCTTGAGGTTGCAGGCATCCCCCTGGCTGAAGTGGGCCCGTTCGCTCTGCTCGCGACCGAGCTCGTGGCGGGAGAGGCGCGCCTCGCAATATTCCACCAGATCCCCTTCCACCGGCACCGCATAGCGGAAGCTGTCCTGTCTTGCCAGGGTCAGGGCCACGTCGATGAAGCGGGCCGAGTAGTCCACCCCGTCCACGTGGGCGAAGCGGCGAGCCAGTTCGAAGCTGGCGCGGCCGGTGGCGCAGCCGATATCCAGCGCCCGCTCATGGCGGCCGCAGAGCTCGCTGGCAAGACCGGCCAGAGCCTCGGCGTAGTTGGCGACCCCGAAGTGGCTCGGACCGTACTGGAAGTCGAGGTACTGAGCGACGAGGGTGTCGGTTTCATAAGGGTTCACGATGACGGGCTCCTGATGGCGCGAGACCAGGTAGCGGAAGCCCGCGTGCTGGAAGAAGTGGCGACGGAAGGCGTAGCGGGAGGATTTGAGCGCCTCGTTGCCGGTGCTGATCCAGCTCCCGCCCTTGATGAGGGTGTGCTTGCCGTCGAAGGTGGGGGTGGAGAAGTCGTCGTAGAGGGGGTGCACCTTGAACCCCTCGAAGCCGTCGATGGCGGTGCTGGTCCACTGCCAGACGTTGCCCACCAGATCGAAGAAGCTGCCCTGGGGGCAGGCATCCACCGGGCAGGAGGAGGCGAAGCGGGCCAGGTTGATGTTGCCGGGGGCCTCCATCCAGTCCGGCTGATCGCCGGCCAGTTGCTCCCGCAGCAGCATCCACTCCCCCTCGCTTGGCAACTGGACGGGCAGGCCGGTCTGATCCGCCTTCCAGCGGCAGAAGGCGGCGGCCTCCAGCTGGTTCACCTCCACCGGCCAGTCCCAGGGCATGGGGACCTGCTCGGTCATCAGCCGCAGTTGCAACTGCTCGGGTTCATTGGGATCGCCGACCCAGAAGGTAGGCATGCGGGCGTTGGCATACTGGCGCCAGCCCCGGCCCTCGTCGTCCCACCAGGCGGGCGCTTCATATCCGCCCGCCTGCACGAAGGCCAGGTACTCGGCGTTGCTCACCAGCATGCGGCTGGCCTGGAAGGGGGCCAGCTCGATGTGGCGCTCGCCGTATTCGTTGTCCCAGCCGTAGGTGGCATCCTGTTTGCCGAGGCGCACCTGGCCGCCGGCCACCGGCAGCAGGGTGTTGACGGGGACGGCGGCGAGCTCGTGGCGCGCCTCGGGGCAGACGGGCCACTGGGGCTGGCTGCGCACCCAGGCCAGGGGCAGCTGGCGGATCAGCACGCTGGAGGTCTCGAGGTGGATGCGCTCGTGCTCTATCCCCATCAGGATGACCCAGGCCGGGCTCTGCCAATGGATGGGCAGCTCGATCGGCATCCGCTCGATGAAATCACACACCAGGGCGCGCACCCGGCCGCGGTAGTCACGCAGCTCGGCCACCGTGGGCCAGTCGTAGTGGGTCTCGTCCAGATCGTCCCAACTCATCTCGTCCACCCCGATGGCGACCAGGGCCTCGATGCGGGGGTCGAGGCGGCTCTCGATGAGACGGGCCGCCAGCAGCTTGTTGACGAAGAAGGCGGCGGTGTGGCCGTAGTAGAAGATGAGGGGGTGGCGCAGGGGGATTGCCTTGTTGAACCAGGCCTGCTCGTCGGCCAGGCAGTCGAACAGCGAGTCGTAGAGATCGAAGGTCTGGCAGAAGTAGGCGAGGAGCTCGCGGCGCTTGTGGTCGGGATCGTCGCCGGTCAGCAGCGGGGTGCGGGTGGGGGCAGGCAGGCCCGGATGGACGAATGGGTGGCTGGCTTGGGTCACGCTCTGACTCCTTGTTGATTCTGGCGGGTGAAGCAGCGATGGAGTGCTCTATACGCACCAGGTATCACTATTGGCTCAACGAACCGGGGCGGCAACCAAAAAAATGGGTCAACGCCCCCCTTCGGGTGTGGTCAGATTGACCAGATTGTGGTCTGAATGGCTCTTTGTTGTGTGCCCTTCGAGCCTCGAAATATTGAAATGCATAGATAAATCATTATGTTAGCTATATGGCACAGGGTTTGCTGATTGCCACTCACCTGCCGCGCCGTGCGGCAAAGAGGAAACGAGGAGTAGCGGGATGAAATGGATGCTGGGAGTGGTGCTGGCCCTGGGACTGACCGGATGCAGCTGGCAGGATGACGTCAAGGTGCGCGGGGAGGGGGCCGTGGTGGAGCAGCAGCATCCCTTGGGGCGGGAGGTGACCCGGGTGCTGGCAGGCGTGCCCGCCAACCTGTACCTGGTGGCGGGAGAGAGCCACACCCTCAGGGTCAAGGGGGAGGCCAACCTGCTGCCCTATCTGGTACTCACCGAGAAGGGGGAGAAGCTGGAGATCGAGGTCAAGGATGGCTACCGGCTCGACCCCACCCAGCCGCTGGAGATCACCATCACCCTGCCGACGCTGCACGAGTTGGCACTGGCGGGGGTTGGCAACGGCGCCTTGCGCGACTTCAAGGGGGATGATCTGGTGCTCTCCCTGGCGGGCACGGGGGACATCGTCGCCAGCGGGCTGACGCTGGATCGGCTGGAAGGCAACATCGCCGGGCTGGGCAACCTGGATCTGGGGCAGGGCTCCGCCCGGGTGATGGCGCTGAACATCGCCGGCGCCGGTGGCGTCAAGGGGGCCGGGCTCGCCAGCGAGGAGGTCGAGGTGAGCATCGCCGGCAGTGGCGAGGTCGAGGTGCGGGCCCGGTCGCGGCTCAAGATAGAGATCGCCGGTGCCGGTGCGGTCAACTACTGGGGCAGCCCAGCGCTGACCAGCGAGATCGCGGGTTCGGGTCAGGTGAGCCGGTTGGGGAGCTGATCCCATCATCGCAACAATGAAAAAGGCCCCTCGGGGCCTTTTTTGCAGGATGCGACACTGTGGGGCGACGCCTCACTCGAGGGGGAGTGCGAGGCCCAGATCGGCGTTCAGGCGCATCAGCAGCCACTGCATGCCGGCGAGGTGCTGGTGGTCATGGCTGACGAGCAGGCGCACCAGACCGTCCAGGGTCACCTCCCCATAGCCGCCATAGCGGGCGCGGCGCTGCCAGGCGTCGGACGGCACCGTCTTCAGCCATTCGACGGTCTGCAGGCGGGCGGTGCGAAACCGGTCGAGCTGCGTGGCGGTATCCTGCCGGGGGTAATCATGGTCCAGCGCCAGCTGATAACCATCGAGGGAGGCGAGCTCCGGCAGGCTTTCTGCCAGGGTGCGACGAAACCGCACCTGATAGCCCAGCACCTCGATGTCCAGCAGGTGGCAGAGGTGCCCCCTGGCACTGAAACGCTCGGAGGGGATCCCGGCCCAGTTGGCGGGTTCCCAGTCCAGATGGCCGGTGGGGACCTGTGCCAGCAGCCGCTCGAACTGGTCCGGCATGGCCAGCAATGTGGTGAAGAGAGGCATCCTTGTCTCCTGTTTCCGGGTGAATGGCCGCCCGCTGACGGGGCGGCCACGAGCGGGTCAGCCTCAGGCCGGTTCGCCCAGGTGGTTGGCGTGAAAGCGCAGGTGTGCCTCGATGAAGCTCGCCACGAAGTAATAGCTGTGGTCGTAGCCGGCATGGCGGTTGAGCGTCAGGGGCCACGCCCGGGTGGCGGCCACTTCGGCCAGGGTGTCGATGCCGAGCTGCTCCGCCAGGAAGGGGTCGTCCAGCCCCACGTCCACCAGGGTCGGCAGGGGCGGGCTGTCGTGGTGGCGCAGCAGCTGGCAGGCATCCCACTCCTGCCACAGCAGGGGGTTGTTGCCGAGGTAGGCGCCGAGGGCCTTCTGGCCCCAGGGGCAGCGGCTCGGGTGGCTGATGGGGCTGAAGGCCGACACCGAGCGGTAGCGACCCGGCTCGCGCAGGGCGGCGATGAGGGCGCCGTGGCCCCCCATGGAGTGGCCGCTGATGGCGCGCTTCGTCGAGACCGGGAAGTGGGTCTCGATGAGCTCGGGCAGCTCCCGGGTGACGTAATCATACATCTGGTAGTGATCCCGCCAGGGGGTCTGGGTGGCGTTGACGTAGAAACCCGCCCCCATGCCGAGGTCATAGCCGGGATCGTCCGCCACCCCTTCACCGCGGGGGCTGGTGTCAGGCGCTACCAGAGCGATGCCGAGCTCGGCGGCGATGCGCTGGGCCCCGGCTTTTTGCATGAAGTTCTCGTCGGTGCAGGTGAGACCGGAGAGCCAGTAGAGCACCGGGACTTTCTGGCCGGTGAGGGCCTGGGGCGGCAGGTAGATGGCGAAGCGCATCTCGCACCCCAGCACATTGGAGCGGTGGCGATACTGCTTGTGCCAGCCGCCGAAGCTCTTGTTGCTGCTGATGATGTCCAGATTCATGTAAGGACTCCTTGCCCCGCCCATGCGATGGGCGGGGCGCTCATGGGATCAGTAGTGGATGACGGTGCGGATGCTCTTGCCTTCGTGCATCAGATCGAACGCCTCGTTGATCTGCTCGAGGGGCATGGTGTGGGTGATGAAGTCGTCCAGCTTGAACTCACCCTGCATGTAGCGCTGTACGTAGCTCGGCAGCTCGCTGCGACCGCGCACGCCCCCGAAGGCGCTGCCGCGCCACACCCGGCCGGTGACCAGCTGGAACGGACGGGTGCTGATCTCCTGGCCCGCACCGGCCACGCCGATGATGACGGATTCGCCCCAGCCCTTGTGGCAGCACTCCAGCGCCGCGCGCATCACCTTGACGTTGCCGATGCACTCGAAGGAGAAGTCGACGCCGCCGTCGGTCATCTCGACGATCACCTCCTGAATGGGCTTGTCGAACGTGTTCGGGTTGATGCAGTCGGTGGCGCCCAGCTTGCGTGCCAGCTCGAATTTGCTCTCGTTGATGTCGATGGCGATGATGCGGCCGGCCTTGGCCAGGCGCGCGCCTATGATGGCGGAGAGGCCGATGCCCCCCAGCCCGAAGATGGCGACGCTCTCACCCTCTTTCACCTTGGCGGTGTTCATCACGGCGCCGATGCCGGTGGTGACACCGCAGCCCAGCAGGCAGACCTCTTCCAGGGGGGCGGCCGGATCCACCTTGGCGATGGATATCTCGGGCAGTACCGTGTATTCGCTAAAGGTGGAGGTGCCCATGTAGTGATAGATGGGCTGGCCGTCCTTGGAGAAGCGGGTGGTGCCGTCCGGCATCAGCCCCTTGCCCTGGGTGGCGCGGATCTTCTGGCACAGGTTGGTCTTGCCGGATTTGCAGAACTTGCACTCGCCGCACTCGGGGGTGTAGAGCGGGATCACGTGATCGCCGACCTTGACGCTGGTGACGCCCTCGCCGACGGACTCGACGATACCGCCCCCTTCATGGCCCAGGATGCAGGGGAAGACCCCTTCCGGATCTTCACCGGAGAGGGTGAAGGCATCGGTGTGGCAGACGCCGGTCGCGACGATCCGCACCCGCACCTCGCCGGCCTGGGGCGGCATGACCTCGACCTCTTCGATGGAGAGGGGCTGACCCGGTCCCCAGGCGATGGCGGCTTTACACTTGATGCTCTGAACCTGTGCCATGAATGTCGTCCTCGTAGTGGTTGGATGAACGGAAATGAGTTCGGAGATCCAGTGTAGTTTCCCGCCGATTTGGTGATAATAACGCTAAGTATCAAATCACTTTTACACACAGGTAATAATGTTCGGCTGGGAAGGGGTCTGTGAATTTGTCAGCGTGGCGGAGCAGGGGGGCTTTACCCCGGCCGCGCGCAAGCTCGGGGTGTCGGTGGCCCAGGTGAGCCGCCAGGTGGCGCAGCTCGAAGACAGGCTGCAGGCCAAGCTGCTGCTGCGCACCACCCGTCAGGTGCGTCTCACCGAACTCGGGGAGATCTATTTTCGTCACTGCCGCCAGTTGCTGGACAACCTCTACGAGGCGGAGCTGGCGGTGGGACGCCATCAGGCGGTGCCCCAGGGCTCCTTGCGCATCACGGCCCCGGTCTCCTACGGCGAGAGCCGCATCGCCCCCCTGGTGAATGACTTCATGGTGCGCTTCCCCCAGCTGGAGGTGACCCTCAACCTCACCAACCAGTTGCTGGATCTGGTGCACGAGGGGTTCGATCTGGCGATCCGCCTCGGCCACCTCAAGGATTCGACCCTGGTGGCCCGCAAGCTGGCGCAGCGGGTTCCCTATGTATGCGCCTCCCCCGCCTACACCGCCCGCCACGGCATGCCCAACAGTCTCTCGGAGCTGGCCCGTCACACCTGCCTGGTGGGCAACGGGGACGAGTGGCACTTCACCCTGAACGGTAAACCCCACAGCGTGCGGGTACGCGGTCTGCTGCAGTGCAACAGCGGCCACGCCCTGCTGGATGCGGCCATCAAGGGGATCGGCATCATCCAGTTGCCGGACTACTACGTGAGCGACCACCTCGCCCGGGGGGAGCTCATCGAGCTGCTGCCGGAGCTGCGGGCCCCCGAGGAGGGGATCTGGGCCCTCTATCCCCACAACCGCCACCTCTCCCCCAAGGTGCGGCTGCTGGTGGACTATCTGGCCGAGCGCCTCAGCGATCCCCACCAACCCGCCCTGGTTCGGCCCATCGGTTGATGGGGGCGATACAGGTATAAGAAAGAGGCTTGAATGGGTTGGTAGAATACAAGTATTCATAAATGAATTTTTGTTTCAAATGAGCCTTTGTTGTTGTAGCCTGTCAAACGCAATAGACCTGTTCATACCGGGTCTTTATCCTCTTATTGCTAAAGGACAGATAATAATGAAAGGCACGGTTATTGATTTTAATGAATCAGCTCGTACTGGTTTGATTTCTGGGGATGATAGTAATAGATATCAGTTTGACATTATTGAATGGAAAGGGAATCAGCTCCCGAAGAGTGGCTTGAAAGTTGATTTTTCTATTGAAGGCGAGCATGCAAAAGCCATCTATGCCATAGCCTCTAATGCTGGTTCTTCCAAGAAGGTCGCAGCTGCGCTGTTTGCATTTTTCCTGGGCGCTTTCGGTGCTCACAAGTTCTACCTGGGTTACACCAAACAAGGTGTGATCATGCTGCTGATATTTCTGCTTGGTTTCATTCTGCTTGGTTTGCCGTCGGTTGTTATCGGGATCATTGCCTTCATCGAATTTGTTGTTTATATCTCCAAGTCGGATGAAGAATTTGAGCAGACCTATATTATCAATAAGAAAGTATGGTTCTAGCCGATAAATTACCCGGCTAATTACAGGTTTATTGATATGTTGTGCTGATGAAGGAATAACCCGCTCTTTGACAAGGCCGGGTTATTTTTCTATTCAGCCAAGAACATCCTGGATATCTCAAAGAAAAGGCCCGCATGTGCGGGCCTTTTGCATGGCATGAAGGGCGGGGCTATTCCCGCTCCTTGACGTAGGGGGTGCCGAGGGCCTTGGGGGCCACCGCCTTGCCGATGAAACCGGCCAGCAGGAAGACCGTCAGGATGTAGGGCAGCGCCTCGATGGCCTGCACCGGGATCGGGACATCGCCGATGCTGACCCCTTGCAGCCGGATGGCGACCGCGTCGAGGAAGCCGAACAGCAGACAGGCCGCCATGGCGTTCCAGGGGCGCCACTTGCCGAACACCAGGGCCGCCAGCGCCATGAAGCCCTTGCCCGCGCTCATGTTGGGGATGAACTGGGCGGTCTGGGCCACCGCCAGATAGGTGCCCCCGATCCCCGCCAGCAGGCCGCCGATGATGAGGGCGGTGTAGCGCATCCGCACCACAGAGATACCGGCGGTGTCGACCGCCGCCGGGGCCTCGCCCACCGCCCGCAGCCGCAGGCCGAAGCGGGTGCGGAACAGCACCCACCAGGCCAGGGGCACGGCAGCGAAGGCCACGTACTCCAGCAGGGAGTGACCGCTCAAGAGCTCGCTGTAGAGCTGGCCGATGACGGGCACGTCATAGAGCTCCTTGGCATAGGGCAGGTCGATGGGGGCGAAGCGTGCCGCACCGGAGAGCGCCGGGGTCTGACCGCCCTGATCGAACCAGTAGCGCCCCAGGGTCACGGTGAGACCGGCCGCCAGGATGTTGATGGCCATGCCGCTCACCACCTGATCACCCCGGTGGGTGATGGTGGCGAAGCCGTGCAGCAGGGCGAACAGGATGGAGATCCCCACCCCGACTCCCAGCCCAATCCAGGCGGAACCGGTGACGGCGGCCGCGGCCGCACTGGCGAAGGCGGAGGCCAGCAGCTTGCCCTCCAGGGCGATGTTGACCACCCCGGAGCGTTCACAAAACATCCCGGCCATAGCGGCAAGAATGAGCGGAGGCGCGGTACGAATGGTCGCGTCCAGCATCAGGATCAGCATTTCAAACATGGCTTGGACTCCCTTCGGCTCGCAAAACATCCCCGTCATCCATGGCCGCCAGGATCAGTGGCGGTGCGGTGCGGATGGTGGCATCCAGCATCAGGATCAGCATTTCGAACATGATCAGGCTCCTTTCACTTGGGCGGCCGGGCGGTTGGCAAAGGCCAGATAGGCCTGCTCGATGCGCGGGCGCAGCATGTGCTCCAGGGCGCCGCAGAACAGGATTACCAGACCCTGCAGCACCACGACGATGTTGCGGTCCACCCCGAACTCGAAGCTGAGCTCGGCGCCGCCCTGGTAGAGGAAGCCGAACAGCAGGCTGGCGATGATGACGCCGACCGGGTGGTTGCGGCCCATCAGGGCCACCGCGATGCCGGTGAAGCCGAAGCCTTCCACGAAGTTGAGCTTGATCTGGTGCAGCTCACCCTGCAGCACGTTGAGGGCGAAGAAGCCCGCCAGCATGCCGGAGATCACCATGGCCAGGATCACCACCTTGGGGTAGGAGATACCCGCATAGGCGGAGGCACTCTGGCTTGCGCCCACGGAGCGGATCTCGTAGCCCCAGCGGGTATGCCAGATGAAGACCCACACCAGGGCCGCACAGATCAGCGCCCAGAAGAAGCTGATGTTGAGGGGGCTGTTGGGCATGGCGATGCCGAAACCGGCCGCCAGCTCGCTCATCTTCGGCAGCCAGCTCGCCACGGCGAACACCTTGCTCTCGGTCGCCATGGATCCTGGCGGCTTGAAGACGTCTACCAGCAGGTAGGCCATCAGGGAGGCGGCGATGAAGTTGAACATGATGGTGGTGATGACGATATGGCTGCCCCGCTTGGCTTGCAGCCAGGCCGGGATGAAGGCCCAGGCCGCGCCGAACAGGCCGCCGGCGATGATGGCGAGCGGCAGCAAGAGGGCGAACGGCAGCACGTCCCCGAGCAGCAGACAGACCAGACCGACCCCGAGGCCGCCGATATAGGCCTGCCCCTCACCGCCGATGTTGAACAGGCCGGCGTGGAAGGCCACCGCAACCGCCAGACCGGTGAAGATGAAACCGGTGGCGTAATAGAGGGTGAAGCCTATCCCCTCGCCGGTGCCGAAGGCGCCGTACCACATGATTTCGGCTGCCTCGATGGGGCTGATGTCGAGGTAATAGAACAGGATGGCCGACACCAGGAAGGCCAGCAGGATATTGACTGCGGGCAGCACGCCCACGGATATCCAGGCAGGAACACGTGCTTGGCTCATGAATGGGCCTCCTTGATATCGTCGGGGACTGGTGTGTTGACCATCATCAGGCCGAATCCGTTACAAGTGGTTGTGACCTTCATGATGTGGCTCCTTGTGATTGGCTTGCCGCCACGTCGTCAGGAACTATGTTCGCCATCATCAGGCCGATGGTGCGTTCATCCGCCCTGGCGCCGTCCAGCTCGCCGACGATGCGGCCATCGGCGATGACCAGAATGCGGTCGGAGAGGCTCATGATCTCGTCTAGCTCCACCGACACCAGCAGCACCGCCTTGCCCTTGTCGCGCATGGCGATGATCTGCTGGTGGATGTACTCGATGGCGCCGATGTCGACGCCCCGGGTCGGCTGGCCGACCAGCAGCACATCCGGGTCCTGCTCCACTTCCCGGGCGATCACCAGCTTCTGCTGGTTGCCGCCGGAGAAGTTGGCGGTCTTGTGCTCCGGGCTCGGCGGGCGCACGTCCCACTTGTCCATCTTGGCCTGGCAATCCTGGCGGATCGCCTCCTTGTCCTGCAGCCAGCCCTTGTTGTACTGGGCACGGCGGTGATAACCGAGGATGAAGGCCTCTTTCGCCTCGAAGCGGTTGATGAGCCCCATCTTGTGCCTGTCTTCCGGGATGTGGCCGAGGCCGAAGTTGCGCACCTGCTCCGGATCGGCCGGGTGGCTCTGGCTCACCTCGTGGCACTGCGCCCCGGCGATGATGAAGCCGCCCTTGCTGGGCTTGAGGATGCCGCCGAGCATGCTGAGCAACTCGGACTGGCCGTTGCCGGAGACCCCGGCGATGCCGACCACTTCCCCCGCCCGCACTTCGAAGCTGACGGATTTGACCCGTTCCACCCCGGCGTCATCGACGTAAGAGAGGCCCTCGACCTTGAGCTTGGCCTCGCCCGGCTGGGCGGTGCCCTTGTCGACCTTGAGGCGCACCTTGCGGCCCACCATCAGCTCGGCGAGCTGCTCCTTGTCGGTGTCTTTGGTGGCGACATGGGCCACCATCTCCCCCCGGCGCATGATGGAGACCTGATCCGTGATGGCCAGGATCTCCCGCAGCTTGTGGGTGATGAGGATGACGGTCGCCCCCTGATCCCGCAGCTTTTTCAGCACCTCGAACAGGTGATCCGCCTCTTGCGGGGTCAGCACCCCGGTGGGCTCGTCGAGGATCAGGATGCGGGCACCGCGATAGAGCGCCTTGAGGATCTCGACCCGCTGTTGCAGGCCCACCGGCAGATCCTCGACCTTCTCGTGCAGCGGCACCTCGAGACCATAGTCCCGTGCCAGCTCGCCCAGCAGCTTCTCGGCGGCCGCCAGGCTCTTGCCCAGGCGCCAGCCGTTCTCGGCCCCCAGGATGACGTTTTCCAATACGGTAAAGTTGTTCACCAGCATGAAGTGCTGGTGCACCATGCCCACCCCGGCGGCAATCGCATCTTGGGAGCCATGGGGTTTGAACGGATTCCCGTCGATCAGCATCTCGCCTTTGTCGGCGTGGTAGAAACCGTAAATGATGCTCATCAGGGTCGACTTGCCGGCGCCATTTTCGCCGACGATGCCGTGAATGCTGCCTTTACGAACCTGAAGGTCGATCTGCTTGTTGGCGTAAACCTCGCCAAAGCGCTTATCGATACCTCTTAATTCGATGGCATAGCGATCTGTCTGGTCCATGATGCAGTCCTTGCGGGTCATGAAGTAGAGACTAAAAACCGGCCCGTGCGGGCCGGTCATCACTGGTTGAGAGTCGTAGCAGTGACTCGGTATTTGCAGGATCAGTACTTACAGGAGTTGTCGCTCATGTAGTCGTGCACCTTGATCTTGCCGGCGATGATGTCGGCCTTGATGCTCTCGACCTTGGCTTTCATTTCCGGGGTGATCAGCTTGGCGTTGTTCTCGTCCAGCGCCCAGTCAACCCCGCCTTCGGCCAGACCCAGGGACTGGATGCCCGGCTTCCAGCTGCCCTTGGCGGCGTCATCCCAGCTCTTGTACGCGGCCAGACCCACGGACTTGACCATGGAGGTCAGCATGGTGCCCGGTTGCAGGTGGTTCTGGTTGGAATCCACACCGATGGCCAGCTTGCCTTCGTCCTTGGCAGCCTGATAGACACCGATACCGGTGCCACCGGCGGCGGCATAGACCACGTCGGCGCCCTTGGCGAACTGGGACTTGGCCAGTTCTGCACCCTTGGCCGGGTCGGCGAAGGCTGCCGGGGTGGAGCCGGTCATGTTCTGATAGACGTCGATCTTCGGATTGATGTACTTGGCGCCCTGCTCATAGCCGCACTGGAACTTGCGGATCAGCGGGATGTCCATGCCGCCCACGAAGCCGACCTTGCCGGTCTTGGAGGCGATGGCCGCCAGGGCACCCACCAGGAAGGAACCTTCATGCTCCTTGAAGATGAGGGACTGGACGTTCGGCTTGTCGACCACCATGTCGATGATGGTGAACTGGGTGTTCGGGAACTCGGTGGCTACTTTCTCTACCGCAGAACCCATGTTGAAGCCGACGGCGACGATGGGGCCGTTGCCACGGCTGGCCAGACGACGCAGGCCCTGCTCGCGCTGGGCTTCGTTCTGGGGTTCGAACTCCTTGACCTTGACGCCTTTGTCCTTGTTGTAGACTTCGACGCCGTTGCGGAACACGGCTTCGTTGAAGGACTTGTCGAATTTGCCTGCGGTGTCATAGATGACGGCGGGCTCGGAGGCTGCCTGGGCGGACAGGGCAGCGAGGGTGAGGGCGGCCACGGTGGCCAGCTTGAGCACTTTAGTCACGATCGTATCCTTGATTGTTATGTGAGGGTCCACAACCTGTCTTGGCAGGTCATAAAGCACGCTGGCTAACTGTAAGTGAGCCAGCCCGTTGGTCAAGGGGATCATAGAGGAAAAACGTTTGCGTTAACGGTTTGAAATATAAGCAAATTGCCTTATAAGTGTTTGTTTTATGGTATTTTTGCAGAATTAAATTCCGGGATTAATAGGGCTCGATCGACATTTGTGTTTGGATTCATGACGTTAGGCGCAACCGTTTTCCTCCCCTGATGAAAAAACTGGCTTCCATCGGCACCAGCCCTGCGGCCTCATCGACGTCACGTTGGCGGGCGGGCTGGCCCCCGGCTGCTCACGGCTTGGTCTCTGGCGGCTCAGGCCGTATAATCCCCGCCTGTATAAATAAACAGGAGTGGTGATGGACGTTTCAACCCTGCTCGACGGGCTCAATGACAAGCAAAGAGACGCGGTGGCGGCCCCCCGTTGCAACCTGCTGGTGCTGGCCGGTGCCGGTTCGGGCAAGACCCGGGTGCTGGTGCACCGTATCGCCTGGCTGATGCAGGTGGAACGCTGTTCACCCTTCTCCATCATCGCGGTGACCTTTACCAACAAGGCGGCGGCCGAGATGCGCGGCCGGGTCGAGAAGGTGATCGGCGACGGCGTGCGCGGCATGTGGATCGGCACCTTCCACGGCATCGCCCACCGCCTGCTGCGTGCCCACCATCTGGATGCAGGGCTGCCGCAGGACTTCCAGATCCTCGACTCCGACGATCAGTACCGTCTCATCCGCCGGGTGCTCAAGGCGCTCAACCTCGACGAGAAGCACTGGGCCCCGCGCGCCGTGATGGGCTACATCAACGGCAAGAAGGACGAGGGGCTGCGCCCCGGCGACATCGATCTCTACGGCGACCCCGTCACCCGCACCTATCAGCAGATCTACAAGACCTATCAGGAGACCTGTGATCGCTCCGGGCTGGTGGATTTTGCCGAGCTGTTGCTGCGCGCCCACGAGCTGTGGCTGAACAAGCCCCACATCCTCGAGCACTACCGCGACCGCTTCCAGAACATCCTGGTGGACGAGTTCCAGGATACTAACGGCATCCAGTACGCCTGGCTGCGCATGCTGGCAGGGGATTCCGGCAAGGTGATGATCGTCGGAGACGATGACCAGTCCATCTACGGCTGGCGCGGCGCCAAGATTGAAAACATCCAGCGCTTCCTGACCGACTATCAGGGGGCGCAGACCATCCGCCTCGAGCAGAACTACCGCTCCACCGCCAACATCCTCAAAGCGGCCAACAGCGTCATCGCCAACAACTCGGAGCGCCTTGGCAAGGAGCTGTGGACCGAAGGGGCCGAGGGGGAGCCGATCTCCCTTTACGCCGCCTTCAACGAGGTGGACGAGGCCCGCTTTGTGGTTGGCCGCCTCAAGGACTGGAAAGAGAAAGGTGGCTTGCTGGCCGACTGCGCCATCCTCTATCGCTCCAACGCCCAGTCGCGGGTGCTGGAAGAGGCGCTGATGCAGGACGCCATGCCGTATCGCATCTACGGCGGCCTGCGCTTCTTCGAGCGCCAGGAAATCAAGGACGCCATGGCTTACCTGCGGCTTATCAACAACCGTGGCGACGACGCCAGCTTCGAGCGGGTGGTCAACACCCCGACCCGCGGCATCGGCGATCGCACCCTCGAAATCCTGCGCAACAACGCCCGGGATCAGGGCCAGAACCTGTGGCAATCGGCCAAGGCACTGCTCAATGACAAGGTGCTGACCGGTCGCGCCGGCAACGCGGTGCGCGGCTTCGTCGAGCTGATCGACGCCTTGGAGGAGCAGGTCTCCCTGCTGCCCCTGCACCAGCAGGCGGATATCGCCATCCAGCACTCCGGCCTCAAGGCGATGTATCTGGCGGAAAAGGGCGAGAAATCCCAGGCGCGGGTAGAGAACCTGGACGAACTGGTCACCGCCTGCCGCCAGTACCAGCGCCCGGACGAGCTGGAAGACATGAGCGATCTCTCCGCCTTCCTCGCCCACGCGGCGCTGGAATCCGGCGAGAATCAGGCGGACGAATATGCCGACGCGGTGCAACTGATGACATTGCACAGCGCCAAGGGGCTGGAATATCCCCTGGTGCTGCTGGTCGGCGTCGAGGAAGGCATGTTCCCCAGCCAGCAATCCACCGAGGAGTCGGGGCGGCTGGAGGAGGAGCGGCGCCTCTGTTACGTCGGCATGACCCGCGCCATGGAGAAGCTCTACATCTGTTATGCGGAGAGCCGCCGCATCTATGGCCGCGAGATGTTCCACAAGCCGAGCCGCTTTATCCGCGAGATGCCCGCCGAGTGTCTGGAAGAGATCCGGCTGCGCACCCAGGTGAGCCGCCCCACCCAGTACGGCCGCTTTAGCCAGAACGAGGTGCAGCAGAGCTTCGACGCCAGCGGCATCAAGCTCGGCCAGCGGGTGCTCCATCCGAAATTCGGGGAAGGCATAGTGCTCAACTTCGAAGGGGTCGGCCAGCAGAGCCGGGTGCAAATCCAGTTCGACGACGTTGGCGCCAAGTGGCTGGTGACGGCTTACGCGAGATTGGAGGCGCTTTAATCCCCTCACCCTGACCCTCTCCCAACGGGAGAGGGGTTCATCCCCGAGATAGTCTTTGCCTCCTTCTCCCATGGTGGGAGAGGAGCTTGTTCTCGAGATCGTCTTTGCTTCCTTCTCCCATGGCGGGAGAGGGGCCTGTTTCTGAGATCGTCTTTGCTCCCTTCTCCCCTTGCGGGAGAAGGGTTGGGGATGAGGGGCGCTTTCTGATGGCACGGCTGGCGCCGTGCAGGACGCGAGGGCATGGCCCTCGACAGGGTTTCGCCCGCCCTTCGGGCTTGGGCGAGTGACTTTGGAAAGACCCAAAGTCACCAAAGGTCTTCTCCCCCACCAATCCGACCGCTTCGCGGTTGCCCTCGGGTCAGTCACAAGGTCGGACGGAGCGCCGCAGATGGGGCATCCATGCCCCGCTGCGGCTGCGCCATCATCCCTGATGGCGCTCCTGACCTTGTGCCTTCCCCTCGGCGGATTGGAGGGGGATCAATACCGTGCCTGCCTTCGGCTTGGGTGCTCCATCCGAAATTCGGGGAAGGCATAGTGCTCAACTTCGAAGGGGTCGGCCAGCAGAGCCGGGTGCAGATCCAGTTCGACGACGTCGGCGCCAAGTGGCTGGTGACGGCGTGTATGGAGATGGTATTTACCCTACGTGTTGCTATAAATCATTTTTCACGTACATAGTATGGTTTTTTATCAGCAAACACACCGCCAACAATAGTGGGTTCTATATATATAACCTTCCTGCTTGTTGCACCTGTGCCATAAGGTTGCATACGAAAATGGCCTTTACGCCAATGAGCTTTTTTGGGACTATGTCCATCACTATGCTTGTTATTATGGATGCTATTATAAATTACGTTATCCTCTGGCTTAATAATTAGTCTGTTATAGGTACGCCTCAGTTTTTTATTGTATTTAATGATTTTAGATGGACTTTTAATAGCGCTTATTTCTTTCTCTAACTCTTCCCTCTCATTAAATGCAGTATCTCTATATTGTTTGCAGTTTGTGAACAATAGCACTTTTGCCATGTGCTCTAGAATTCCTGATAAATAGTTTACATCATTGGCAAAATCATCATCATTACCATATCGGTTAATTATTAGTTTCAATTCTTCTTTAATTGTAAGATTATCATCATGAACATAAAAACCTTGAATTCTCAAAGCATCATCGGCGTTATGTTTCTTACCTACAGGTGAGCCAGTAAACATCATGTCTATAACTCTAAAAGGTTTGTCCTTGTTGAAAACATCTGAAAATGCTTTTAGAAAAAGCTCACTTTTTTCATAGCTTGCCATTTGTGGAGTATTTGGTGATATTTCAACCTCAGAAAGATAAACACCCTCCAGTATGTGCTCACCTGATTCTTCATTGAAGACTTTGAGAGATGACAGTCTATCCTCCGTAAACTCTATATAACAGTTCTTAAATGGAGGACGTAAGTATGCGATTGGTATTTCATCACCAATATCGGTTTTTTCAAGTAACGCATCAATATCATTTGATGTCGTCAATATATTCCCATCTGACTTTCTAAACTTATAAGGAATGAGCATGCTACTAATGGCCATTCCAATGTTATGCTCGCTGAGGCCTTGAAAACATTGAGCCTTTATAATCTCAGGCGCTCTTTCATTAAGAACAGAGGTTAGATAATCCATGCTACACAGTTCCAAATCCAAATCGGAAAATATAAGGTCAAAGAAAGCGTCTTGCTTTCTGACACCCTGTTCCATAGTTTCCGTGCAACATAAACGTACTGGATGTGGTAATTTATATGTTATGTCCATGGTATCCTCTTATTTTCATACGTAAATGTTCATCTATACAACTACATATCATGGGGCAGGAATCTATACTAGGAAAGTTTGGGACACCCACCTTATATGGGCAAGTCTATCGCTTGATAGACTAATATGTGCTCTGATTTATGTCAGTTTTAGGGCCGTAGGTTCGATTAGCGAAGCGTAATCGGACATTCGCGAAGGAAAAGTCCTTTAGAAGTTTACTCCAATCCCCCCAACACTCCGTCCACCGACCCACACCAATCCGGTTGATAGACGCCATTTGCCACATAACGATGGAAGGTGGAATACGGCCAATCAGCCACCCGGGTGACATGACCATGTTTGAGCGGGTTGATATGGACGTAATCCATATGGTGGCGGTAATCCTGCTCATCCCTGATCAGGTGTTCCCAATAATGGCGCTGCCAGATACCCCGCTCCCCGTGGCGTAACCGGGTCTGGCTGCGCCGCTCAGTCACCGGCAAGGCGCGGGAAAAGTGGCTTTTGCTCAGCCGCCAGCGCAGGGGGAAATCGGTGTCCCCCTCCGGCAAAGAGAGAATGCAGTGGAGATGGTCTGGCAACACCACCCAGGCGTGGATGGCGAAGGGGTGAGCCTGTTGCACCTTGGCAACGCTGTGGCGCAGCAGGTCAATCTGCTCCACCAGCAACCGGTTGTTGCGCCGCTCCAGCAGGTTGACGGTAAAGAACCAGGTTCCGCCGGGCCACCATGCCCGCCGCCAATTGGCCATACCTTCCCCTCGCTTCCTTTGATAAAGCCAAGCATAGCCTTGCCGCTATATAACCAATCACGCGATCGTCCGATTACGCTTCGCTAATCGAACCTACATGCAGGCGGGTTCCAACAGGTGAATGCCTCACACTCCCGCCTGTCTGGCTCACCTCGGCTGAAACGCCTTGACGATAAATTCGATAAAGAGCCGCACGTTGCGGGACTGCTCCTTGTGGAAGGGGTAGACGGCGAACAGGGCGTGGGGGTCGGGTTGCCAGTCGGGGAGCAGTCTGACCAGGGTGCCGTCTGCCAATTCGTTCGACACGAATTCATCCGGTACCAGGATCACCCCGAGCCCCTGCACCGCCGCCTGTTTCAGGGCGATGCCGTTGTTGGCGCAGAAGCTGGCGGGGGGCAGTTCCACCGCCACGCTCTCCGCGTCCCGGGTGAAGAACCACTTGTTGGGGGAGGAGGAGAGGCTGTAGCGCAGGCAGTTGTGGCCCTTGAGATCCGCCGGGTGGGCGGGTTGGCCCGCCTCCTTCAGGTAGTCGGGGGCGGCGCAGAGCACCCGCTGCACCTCGCACAGGGGTTTGGCGCGCAGGGTGGAGTCCTCCAGGGTGCCTGCCCCCCGGATCACCACGTCCAGCCCCTGATCCACCAGATCCATGTAGGCGTCGCTCAGGATCACCTCGATGCCGATTTCCGGATAGCGGCGCTGGAATTCGCAGACAAGGGGGTTGAGGCGGATCAGCCCGTAGGACATGGGCATGCCGATCCTCAGCCTGCCTCTGGGGGTGAAGGAGGCGGCCATGATGGACTGGTCGGCGGCCTCCAGGCTGTCCAGCACGGCGCATATCTGGCCGTAATAGGCCATACCCGATTCGGTGACGCTCAGCCGCCTTGTGGTGCGGTTGATAAGCGCAATGCCGAGAAAGGCTTCCAGCTCGTTGATGTTCTTGCTGACCGCCGCCTGGGAGAGGCGCAGGTCATCCGCCGCCGCCCTGAAGGTGCCCATTTCCACCACCCGGCGAAAGACGTTCAGCGCCGTGATCTTGTTCATCCTGCCCCCGTTAATTCACTACTGGTAAATGATGGCGCCATCATTGCGCACTTTTATCACAATAGTGCGGATCCCCGGGGTGTCCACCCCCCATCCCCCGCCAGACAGAGAGTTGCCGGTGGTAGAGCGGCCCGGATCATGGCCCTCCGGGGCGTGGCGGGCCCGGCAGAGACGCAGACGAAAGAGAGGCGATGAGCCCCGGGCACCCCGGCCCGTGACGGCAGGCATAAAAGCAGGCGGCAGGGCCCGGGTCCCGCCGCCAGATGGCACGCACCGGCTTACTGCACCTTGCCGGGGGCGGGGGGCAGGGTGATGCCGACATCGGCCCAGGGGTTGGTGCCGAGCAGCTGGGCGTGGGGCACGTCCGCCTGATAGCGCATGGTGAATGCCTTTGGACCGTGGGCGAAGGCCACCAGCAGCCCCTGTTTTGCATCCATCAACCCGGCGTGCATGCCGAGCCCGTGATAGCTGATCCGCACGGCCTTGTCCTCAAGGCCCACCTTGTCTATCTGGAAGCGGGCGATGCTGCCGTCTTTGAGGGTAAAGCCCCAGCGGAACGGCCCGCCGCTGACCACCGTCATCACCTCGTCGATGTCGGTGCCGTCTTCGGCGGAGTTGACGTGCATGCGGCCATATTTGCCGAGCACGGCGCTGCGGGTGCGCTCGTCCAGCGCCATCAGGTCATAGACCTTGGGGTAGGGGCCGACACCGGTCTCCTCGGTGGCGACGCCGCCCCCTTGCACTGCGGGCTCGCGCCCTGCGAGCCTGGCCTGCTCCAGCAGCTCCCCCTGACTCAGGTTGAAGGCCGCAATCAGGGCGCCGTGCTCCGCTTTGGTCAACGCGCGGCGGTGGGAAGCGGCGAGCAGCGGCCTGGCGGCCTCGGGAATGTCGACGGTGACCACGTTGACGCCGATGGGGTTGAGCGCGTTGTTGACCGCTTCGACGCCGGTCACGGCCGGGCGGCCATCGCTGAACTGCACCGAGACAAGGTCACCGGCGAAGGTGTTGAAAGAGAAGGCCGAGGCGAGGGTGCCGGCCAGCAACGGGATAGGGGTGAGTTTCATACAAGACTCCTCGTTAAGGTTCGAGAAGCAGTCTAGGGCGGCGATGTGTTCACTGAAATGACACTCGGATGATATGAAAATTCACTGACAGTAATGAATCGTGGGGGTCAGGGTCGTCGGCCCGCCCCGGGGGAGATCGCCCTCTGCCAGAGGGTGTGAGCCCGGTTGACGCAACGGGGCCCTGCTTGTGGTATGACTCTGGACGTTACTCATCAGAACCTGTCGGAGGACGAGACAATGCTGGCGTTGATCACCACGGCGCACCACACCTGCTACCCCAATCCCATCGCCTTTCGGGCCGGAGAGCGGGTGCGCATCGGCCACGAGGACGACGAGTTCCCGGGCTGGGTGCGCACCTTTACCGCAGACGGCAACGAGGGGTGGGCGCCCCTGTCCCTGCTGACCCCGATCGGCACGGAGGAGGCGCAGGCGCGCCAGGACTATACCGCCCGGGAGCTGGACGTGGCGGCGGGGGAGCGGGTACGGGTGGATCGGGAGCTGGCAGGCTGGCTCTGGGTTCACAACGAAGCGGGGCAATCAGGCTGGATCCCGGCCAGCTGCATCGCCTCGCCCTCATAAGGTGCAGCGGCTCGGAGAAGGAGTAGAGAGGGGAGAGAGAAACCCGGCCAGCGACGGACGTGCGGCCGGGTGAATTGTAAAGAGTAGGGTGACGGAAAACGGGATCAGCCTAGTCTAATCAACTCGATGGGGGCGTAGCGCTCCTGGCTGTTCGTCAGCAGCACGCACTTCTCATGTTCCGCCTCATAGGGGCTCAGGTTGTCGGTGTGCGCCTCCTTGAGGGTGTCGACTGCGCCGGTGGCGGCAATCATCACCCGTTGGCCCAGGGTCAGCACATTGCGGTTTCTGTCGTAGATCTTCATGGCATTCTCCTTGTGGGATGGGTGCCCCGGCCCGTGCCGGGGCAACGGGCTCCAGACTACGCCCCTCGAAAAACGAGATGCCTGTCACAGATCAAAAAAAGGGGAAAGAGGGACTCGGGGCGGCGACGGGGTATGGCGCTCTGGCCTCGCAGCTCGCCGGTGATCGCCACTGCCTGTCGCAGGGCAAGGAGGACGCCCCCGCTTTTCATCCCCTCGGGCTCGAACTGCAAGGGGGATGCGCTATAGTGGAGCCGCTCGTTTTACTGCCTTCAACCAACCGAGAGTGCATTATGAATCGTGAAATTGCCGCCCAGTTCATCAAGATGCTGACCAACCTGGACCAGTGTCTGGCCAAGGCCGAGGCCCACGCCGAGGCGAAGAAGTTCAACGTGGACAACTTCTTCAATGAGCGCCTCATCGTCGACATGCTGCCCCTGAGCAAGCAGGTGCTGATCTGCTGTGACAGCGCCCGCGCCGTGGTGGCCACCGCCAGCCTGAGCGAGCCGCCGGTGCTGGGGGATGATCCCAAGACCATGGCGGATCTGCGCGCCCACGTGGCCAAGACCATCGCCTACCTGCAGAGCAAGCTGGAGGCGGATTTCAGCCAGTATGCGAGCGGCCACTACTACCCCTACTGGGCGGGTGGCAAGGGGATGGACGGCCACAGCTGCGTCCACGAATACGGCATCCCGAACTTCTACTTCCACCTCACCATGACCTATGCCCTGCTGCGCCAGGCCGGGGTGGATCTGGGCAAGCGGGATTACCTGGGCGGTCTGAACCTGCAATAAGCCGCGCTTCAGCGACGACAAAGCCTGCCCCCTGGCAGGCTTTGTCATTTTCGGCCCGGCTCAGCGCCCCAGGTTGTCGGCCAGTTGTTTGGCGCGGCTTGCGGCCCACTGATCGATCATCTTCTCCATCTCCAGGGCGGTGATGGGGGAATCCTTGTGGGTGGTGTTCGGGCTCTCGCGGGCGTCCATCACCCGCACCAGCAGCTTGCCGCTCTGGGCGTCGAGCAACTGGGCCATGCTGCCCACCTTGAGCAGATAGGGCTCCTTGCCTATTACCTCGCGGGTGACGTTGATGGCGATCTTGGCGGGCAGCAGATCCCGCAGCTTGGGGTCGGGTCGGGTCAGGTCGAAGTTGGTGATGGCCGCCTGCACCCGCATCACGCCGGGGCCGGGTTCGGTAGCCATCTTGACGCCCTGCTTCATCAGCTCCCGCTGGAAGGTGGCGTGGTAGTAGCGGCCGATCTCGTTCTGCTCGTTGGCGGTCAGCAGATACCACTGGCCGTTCTCCTGGCGGATGAACTGCAAGGGATCGAGCAGCACCTGATGGTACTGGCGCAGATCCACGCCGGGTTCCTTGTAGATGCGCTGGTTGGGGTTGCTCTCGCTTTGCTGGAAGGCCGTGAGCGGAATCGCCTGCAGGCTGTGGGTGACCTGGTTCTTCACGGCGCACCCGCCCAGCAGGGCGGCGGCCATGGTCATCATCAAGACTCGCTTCATGGGGGCTCCTGGCGGTGGATGGTCGCTGCAAGAACGCAGCCCGCCCTGCCCACAGAGATACCTGATCAGGCCCCTCTCTCACAAGGGGTATCTGTGCGGGGGCCACCGTGGGAGCCCCCGTGTCGGGTCACTCGGCGGGGATCTCGGGCTCTACCAGGGTGGCGAGCTGCATCAGGGACTCCTGCCAGCCGAGGTAGCACATCTCCACCGGGATGACCGCCGGAATACCCGCCTGTTCGATGGCGAGATCGGTGCCGCACAGCACCTGGGTGAGGGTGATGGTGACGTGCATCTCCCCCGGCAGGTTGGGGTCGTCGAAGCGGTCGGTGTAGCGGATGCGCTTGCCCGGCTCCAGCGCGAGATACTCGCCGCCGAAGGCGTGGGTGTGGCCGCTGGCGAAGTGGGTGAACGACATCCTGAACTGGCCGCCGACCTTGGCATCCAGCGCCGCCACCTTGCAGGTAAAGCCATGGGGGGGCAGCCATTTGGCCAGGGCGTCCGGCTCGATAAAGGCCTGGTATACCCGTTGTGGCGGGGCCTTGAGTACGCGATGCAGGGTGACAGTGTTCATGGGAGACTCCTCTTGGTGGCAACAGGGACGGGTCGCAGCAAGGATAGCCGTCATCCCCGTGGCCTGCGGGGGGCGTCGCCTCCTTTCGCCTGCAGAGAGGATTTTTCGTTTTCTCTTCAAGGAGTTGATCAAGATAGAGGTTATTGTCACCGTTCGCTCATATAATCGCCGCCATGCAAGCGACTCGGAAGGATTCGATGACACAGCTGATGGCGGCCCTGCTGGGGCTGTTTTACGCCAGCCTGATCTGGGCGGCGCCCGTCCCCTTCGTGACGGCCCCCGGCCCCCATGCCACGCAGGGGAGGCTGGAGCCCCTGCTCTCCTGGTTCTCGGGGGAGTTTTCCAGCCAGGAGCAGGCCACCTTCGATGCCCGCTTCACCAGCGCCGAGCTGCGGCTGGTGGAGATCTGGCCCGGGGAAGGCCCCTTCCGCTGGGTCTATGCGGAGCAGTTTCTGACCGAGCGGGCGCAGCGACCGTTTCGCCAGCGCATCTACCGCTTCTCCTCCCTGCCCGATGGCCGCATCCTGATGGCCGAACTGACCATGCCGAGGGCCACGGATTTTGCCGGCGCCTGGCGTCGGCCCGAGCTGCTTGACTCCCTCACCCCGCAGCAACTCTCCCTGCGCGAAGGGTGCGAGATCTGGCTGACCCGCCAGCCGGGCGGGGAGTACAAGGGACAGACCCGGGTCGGGCATTGCGCCACCGATTTTGGCGGTGCCACCACCCTGGTGCAGTACCTCTGGATCGGCCCGGACAGTGTCCGGCTGCTGGACAGGGCCTATGACAACGGCGCCCATCAGCGCTGGGGCAGCCCGGGGGAGGGTTACGTCTACCTGCGCAAGGGGATGCGGCGCGGGGAGTAGTCGCGCCGTCCGTCAAGGCCTGTCCCTGCTTGCCGCCAACAAGGGCGTGCCGGTCAGGCCGCTGGCCAGTGCCCCTGCAGATCCACCAGGATGGAGAGGCTGACCGCGCCAAACAGCAGGCCTGTCATCAGGTTGAGCGGGCGCTGGATGCGGCCGAGCAGGTGCTGGGCGCGGGGAGTGGAGAGGCTCCAGGCCAGGGCGCTGAACCAGACGAGGGAGAGCAGGAACAGCTCTAGGATCAGCAATCCCCGGGTCAGGCCATCCACCTGGGGCGTCACCATGGCGGCCAGCAGTCCCATGAAGAACAGCATCGCCTTGGGGTTGAGCAGATTGGTGGCCAGCCCGCTCTTCACCCCCTTGCGCCAGCCCGGCCGCTCGCCCCCGGCGCGCAGCGCCAGATCCCCGCTTCCCTGCCAGGCCGCCTTCAGCGCCCCCCAGCCCAGCCAGCCCAGATAGAGGGCACCCACCAGTTTCACGGCGAGAAAGAGCCAGGGCTGGCTTGCGATCAGCAGGCTGATGCCGGTCAGGCTCAGGGTGGCGTGGAGCAGGATGGCAAGGGCGATGCCAAGGGCCGCTCCGAGGGCGGTGGGCCTGTGCAGGCTGGTGCGCAGGATGAGTGCGAAATCCGGGCCCGGGCTCGCCAGGGCGACGAGGTGGACGAGACCCAGGGTCAGAAACAGGCTGGTGAACATAAAAGACCTCCGACAGCGGTATGGAGGTGACAGCATGGGGCAGGACGGGGGACGGGAGATTGTAAAAGATTGCAGCAGCGGTGATTCAGGCGGGCAGCATCTGCTGGCGATACTCCGCCGGGGTGAGCCCGAAGGCCTGACGAAAACCGTGGTGGAAGTGGCTCTGATCGAAGAAGCCCACCGCCAGTGCCACCTCGCTCACCGGCAGACCGCTGCCGAGCAGGCGCTTGCCCTGTTCGAGGCGCAGCCGCTTGAGCCAGGCATAGGGGGTCATGCCGGTCTTCTTCTTGAACTGACGCAGGAAGGCGAAGCGATCCAGCCCGAACAGGGCGGCCAGGTCCTCCAGGGTGTGGCGCTCGTCCAGCCGGGCCAGCAGATGGTCGCGCAGGTACCTGAGCTGGGGATCCGCCAGGGCGTGGCGCTCGGGGGCGAGCCGGAACAGTTCGCCCAGCAGGGCCAGCAACTGGCTCTCCGCCAGCAGGCCGTCGGGGGCGGGGCCGTCCAGGTGCATGTGCAGGCGGGCAAAGCCCTGATAGAGGTCGGGGCGGCTCTGCAATCCCTGGTGGAAAAAGGGCTCGGGGTGCTCCGGCAGCCAGCGGGCCAGCTGCTCGGGGGCGATGGAGAAGACCCGCACCTCGTACCCTTCCGGCAGCAGGCTGAGGCCGTCGTGCATCTCGTCCGGGTTGACGGTGGAGAGTTCGCCGCGCACCAGGTTGTGGCTGTTCCCCTTGTGGATGAACTTCTGGCCGCCCCGCTGCACCAGACCGATATGGTAGTCCAGATGCACGTGGCGGCCATAGCTGAACTCCCTGTGGTGGGAGTGGGAGAGTTCAACCCCCGGCAGCAGCCGGGATTGCCAGTAGTGGATGCGGGAGTGGGGTGCGTTCATCCCCTATTGATACCCCGAAAGCGGCCCCTTGGCTTGTAGATTATTGCGCCGGCGCCTCAGCCGGCCTCCTGGCGCCGCTTGCCGCTGCGCAGGCCATCCAGGCTGAACAGCACCAGGGCGCTCCAGATGCAACCGAAGGTGATCATCTTGTCCAGCGCCAGCGCCTCGCCATACAGGGTCACCGCCAGGATGAACATCAGGCTGGGGCCTATGTACTGGAAGAAGCCCAGGGTGGAGAGCTTGAGCCGGGTGGCCGCCGCGGTGAAACAGAGCAGGGGGGCCGTGGTGACGGCGCCCGCGGCGATGAGCAGCAGGTTCAGGTGCCAGTCGTTCTGGGTGAGGTGGCTGGTGGGGCTGTCGGCGATGCCCCACAGATAGAAGGCGGCCGGCGGCAGCATGATCAGGGTCTCGATGAGCAGGCCGGTGAGGGCGTCCAGGGCCAGCTTCTTGCGAATGAGGCCGTAGATGGCGAAGCTCGAGGCCAGCACCAGGGCTATCCAGGGCAGGGAGCCGAAGGCGATGAGCTGGACGGCGACACCGACAAAGGCGAGCCCCACCGCCCACCACTGCAGGCGGCGCAGCTTCTCGCTCAGAAACACCATGCCGAGCAGCACGTTGAACAGGGGATTGATGTAGTAGCCCAGGCTCGCATCCAGCATGTGGCCGTTGTTGATGGCCCAGATGAACAGCAGCCAGTTGCCGCCGACGGTGACGGAGGTGAAGGCCAGGGTGAGCAGCACCTTGGGCTGGCGCAGCACCGCCTGCACCTTGTGCCACTGGCGTCCGAGCAGCACCAGCACCATCAGCAGGGCGCAGGACCAGATCATGCGGTGGGTCAGGATCTCGGCGGCCGGCACGGCGGAGAGGGACTTGAAGTAGATGGGTGCCAGGCCCCAAAGGGTGTAGGCGCCGAGGGCATAGAGGACGCCCTGGCGCTGGATCTGTTGTTGCATGCGGATAACCTTCACTGGAGTGCGGATGTCGGGAAACATCGCAAAAAGTCAGTGTAGCGATCCTTTTGCAGGGAAAGAAGACAATAAATGGGTCTGACGGGATTTTAACAGCAGGAGCGACTTCAGCGACCGCCCCCGCGGCGGATCTTCTCCACGTCCATCAGCAGCCACAGCATGAGGGCGATGGCGGAGATCCAGGGGCCCCAGGTGACATAGGCTTCCCCCTGACCCAGCACGAAGAACAACAGCGGCAGTCCCACCACCAGAAACAGTACACTTCCCAGAAAAAACAGCATTTTTATCTTTAAATTTAATGGCTTGCTATTTGACGATTATATCGATTGAGCGAGGGGATAAAAGAGTAAAAATGAGAAAGGGGGATTTCTCCCCCTGTTTTGTTGATAAGCGTCATTTATGACGTTATTCGAGCTGGATCCAGGTGCTTTTCAGCTCGGTGTACTTCTCCAGGGCGTGCAGGGACTTGTCGCGCCCGTTGCCGGACTGCTTGAAGCCGCCAAACGGCATGGTCATGTCGCCGCCATCCCAGTTGTTGACGAAGACGGTGCCGGCGCGCAGGGCGCGCGACCCTTTCACCGCCTGGTTGAGATCCGCCGTCCAGATCGCCGCGGCCAGGCCGTAGTCGGTGTCGTTGCCAAGGGCGATGGCCTCTTCCAGGGTGTCGAAGCCGGTCACCGCCAGCACGGGGCCGAATATCTCCTCGCGGAAGATGCGCATCGTCGGGGTCACGTCGTCAAAGATGGTGGGTTCGATGTAGTAGCCGCCCTCCTCGGGCTGGGTACGCTTGCCTCCCAGCAGCAGCTTGGCGCCCTCCTGCTGGCCGATGGCGATGTAGTTGAGCACCTGCTCCATCTGGATGTGGTCCACCATGGCACCGATGCGGGTGGTGGGGTCGAGCGGGTTGGCCGAGATCCACTCGCGGGCATGGGCCAGCAGCCGCTCCATGAACTGGGGCTTGATGCTGTTTTGCACCAGCAGGCGGGAGGCGGCGGTGCACACTTCCCCCTGGTTGTAGAAGATGGCGCCGACGGCGCTTTTGGCGGCGGCGTCCAGATCCGGTGCATCCGCCAGCACGATGTTGGGGCTCTTGCCGCCGCACTCCATGAAGGCGCGCTTGAGGTTGGACTTGCCGGAGCACTGCACCAGGTGCTTGCCGATTTTGGTGGAGCCGGTGAAGGTGATGCAGTCGACGTCCATGTGCATGGCCAGCGCCTCGCCCACGGTGTGACCAAAGCCCGGTAGCACGTTGAAGACACCGTCGGGGATGCCCGCCTCCTTCGCCAGACCCGCGATGCGCAGGGCGGTGAGGGGGGATTTCTCGGAGGGTTTGAGGATCACCGAGTTGCCGGTGGCGAGCGCCGGGCCCAGCTTCCAGCAGGCCATCACCAGGGGGAAGTTCCAGGGCACGATGGCAGCCACGACACCGAGGGGCTCGCGGGTCACCAGGGCCAGGGCGGACTCTTCCACCGGGGCGACCTGATCGTAGATCTTGTCTATCGCCTCGGCGTTCCAGGCGATGCAGTTCGCGGCGGCGGGGGCGTCATACCCCATGGCGTCGCCGATGGGCTTGCCCATATCCAGCGACTCCAGCAGTGCCAGCTCCACCAGGTTCAGGCGCATCAGCTCGGCGAAGCGCTGCATGATGAGCTTGCGCTGCTTGGGAGAGAGGCCGCACCAGCGCTTGTCGTCGAAGGCGGCACGGGCCGCCTTGACCGCCAGCTCGGCATCGGCGGCGTCGCAGGAGGCGACCCTGGTCAGCAGTTGGCCGTTGGCCGGATTGATGCAATCGAAGGTGGCGCCGTTGACGGCATCCCGGTAGGTGCCGTCGATAAAGGCTTGCGAGGGCAGGGTCAGATGGGCGGCCTTGTGTTGCCACTGGGCCAGGGTCAGGTCACTCATGTTCACTCCTTGAACCGGCAGAAAGTCAGTCTCCGCGTATCAATATGCTAAACATCCTGCCGCTTGTAAATCCATCTTGTAACAATTCATTAAACACTGACCCCGAACAACCCGGGCCAACGGCGGGGCAAACCGGGCGCCCTGGCCTGTGGTGTCGGGGGCCGCGCGGCGGGGCTGGAGCCCGTGTCGCGGGCCTGCTCCCCGGGTCGGGCAGGGGTGGATCCCGGCGGGCTGTTCCGGGAGAAGGCCCGTCAGAAGCTGGCGGGCGTGTTGGCCGAGATCAGCACGCACTCCTGATCCCCCACGTTGCGAAAACGGTGGGGGGTGCGGCTGTCGAAGTAGTAGCCATCCCCCGGTGCCAGCAGGTGAACCTGCTCGCCCACGGTGACTTCCACCTGACCCCGGATGACGATGCCGCACTCTTCCCCTTCGTGACTCAGCATGTCGTCACCGGTGTCGGCGCCCGGGGGCAGTATCTCCTGCATCATGCCGATGGCGCGGTTGGCGCGGCTGTGACCCACCAGACGGTAGCTGATGGGGTGGGTGCCGAGATCCGGCATGTCGTCCGCACGGAAGATCACCTCGGAATCCATCTCCGTCTCGTCGGTGAAGAAGCTGGCCAATGACATGGGGATGCCTTCCAGCACCTTGCGCAGGGAGGCCACCGAGGGGCTCACCTGATTTTTCTCGATCTGGGAGATAAAGCCGTTGGTCACACCGGAGCGTTTTGCCAGCTCGCGCTGGGAGAGGGCCGCCTTGGTGCGAACCGCCTTGAGGCGGTGACCGATATCCATCGATAGACACTCCTTGACTGTTTACTATTATTAAAATTGTGTTAAATATCTTATACCACCCCTGAGGGGTGACACCAAGCCGGGCGATAAAAGCCCTTTTTTATGGATTCAGGTGTTTAATTTAATAGGCATGAGCCGGGTGTTACTAAACGCCTTAAGGATGAGGTGACCATGAAACCTGTCAGCGACATCAATACCCCCGACATGTCCGCATTCTGGATGCCGTTCACCGCCAACCAGCAGTTCAAGGCGGCGCCGCGCATCCTGAAGTCGGCAGAGGGGATGTATTATCACTCAGAGGATGGCCGCAAGATACTGGATGGCACTGCCGGACTCTGGTGTTGCAACGCAGGCCATGGTCGGCGCGAGATCGCCGAGGCGGTCTCCCAGCAGATCTCCCACCTCGATTTTGCCCCCACCTTCCAGATGGGCCACCCCCTGCCGTTCGAGCTGGCCAACCAGCTGGTGGAGATCGCCCCCAAGGGATTCGGTCACGTCTTCTATACCAACTCCGGATCGGAGTCCGTGGACACCGCGCTCAAGATTGCGCTGGCCTGGCAGCGGGCTCGCGGCCAGGGGACCCGTACCCGGCTCATCGGCCGCGAGCGCGGCTACCACGGGGTGGGTTTTGGCGGCATCTCGGTGGGGGGCATTCCCGGCAACCGCAAGTGGTTCGGCTCCCTGCTGACCGGGGTGGATCATCTGCCCCACACCCTCAATATAGGGAAAAATGCGTTCACCAAGGGATTGCCAGCAGAAGACCTCACCCTGGCCGATGAACTGGAGAAGATTGTCTTCCTGCACGACGCCAGCAACATCGCGGCGGTCATCGTCGAGCCCATCGCCGGCAGCACCGGGGTCATCATGCCCCCCAAGGGCTATCTCAAGCGGCTGCGGGAGATCTGTACCAAACACGGCATCCTGCTGATTTTTGACGAGGTGATCACCGGTTTCGGCCGCCTCGGCTCCCCCTTCGCCGCCCAGGAGTTCGACGTCATCCCCGACATGATCACCTGCGCCAAGGGGCTCACCAACGGCGCCATCCCCATGGGGGCCGTGCTGGTGCAAAACCATATCTATGACGACATGATGGCGGCGGGCAAGGGGGCCATCGAGCTGTTCCACGGCTACACCTACTCCGGCCACCCGGTGGCCGCGGCGGCGGGTCTGGCCACCCTCGAGATCTACCGGAGCGAAAATCTGCTGACCCGGGCAGCCGAGCTGGCGGGCTACTGGGAGGAGGGGGCCCATTCCCTCAAGGGCTGCAAGCACGTGAAGGACGTGCGCAACTACGGCCTGGTGGCGGGCATCGAGCTCGAATCCATGCCCGATGCGCCGGGCAAGCGGGCCTACGAGGTGTTCGTGCGCTGTTTCGAGAAGGGGGCGCTGATCCGGGTGACCGGCGACATCATCGCCCTGTCGCCTCCCCTCATCATCGAGCGCAGCCAGATAGACGATCTCTTCACCCTGCTGCAGGACGCCCTGCAGGCCCAGGACTGACCCCCACATCACACAGGATGGCGCTCGTCCCGGGCGTCATCCCCCTGTGCTGCCCCGGCGCGGCGAGGGGAGGACGGATGACCCATCACGGAGGATTTATGAGTTACAGGATCGACAACTTCATCGACGGCGAGACGACCGAGAGTCGCAGCGAGCGTTTCGGTGCCATCTTCAATCCGGCCACCGGCCAGCAGCAGGGCTCCGTCGTTCTCAGCACGGCCGACGAGTGTGCCGAGGCGATTGCCTGCGCCGAGCGCGCCTTTGGGGAGTGGTCCCAGACCCCGCCGCTGGTGCGGGCCCGGGTGCTGTTTCGCTTCAAGGAGCTGATGGAGCAGCACAGGGACGAGCTGGCCCAGCTCATCAGCCGCGAGCACGGCAAGGTCTTCTCCGACGCCCAGGGGGAGCTGACCCGGGGGCTGGAGGTGGTGGAGTTTGCCTGCGGCATTCCCCATCTGCTCAAGGGGGAGCACTCCCTCAACGTGGGCCGCGGGGTGGACAGTCACTCCATGATGCAGCCGGTGGGGGTCTGCGCCGGCATCACCCCGTTCAACTTCCCTGCCATGGTGCCGCTCTGGATGTTCCCGGTGGCCCTGGCCTGCGGCAACACCTTTATCCTCAAGCCCTCGGAGAAGGATCCGTCCCTCTCTCTGCGCATGGCCGAACTGCTCAAGCAGGCGGGCCTGCCGGACGGGGTGCTCAACGTGGTCAACGGCGACAAGGAGGTGGTGGATGTGCTGCTGACCGACCCGAGGGTCGGTGCCGTGTCGTTTGTCGGCTCCACCCCGATCGCCCAGTACATCTATGCCACCGCCTCGGCCCACGGCAAGCGTGTGCAGGCCCTGGGCGGCGCCAAGAACCACATGGTGGTCATGCCGGATGCCAATCTGGATCAGGCGGTTTCCGCCCTGATGGGGGCCGCCTATGGTGCGGCGGGCGAGCGTTGCATGGCGATCTCGGTGGCCGTGGTGGTGGGTGACGAGACCGCCGATGCCCTGGTGGCGAAGCTCTCGCCCCTGGTGGCGGCCCTGCGGGTCGGCCCCGGCCTCGGTCAGAGTCCGGAGAACGAGATGGGGCCCCTCATCAGCCGGGAACACCTGGCCAAGGTGCGCGGCTACGTGGATCAGGGGGTGGCCGAGGGGGCCGAGCTGGTGGTGGATGGCCGGGGCCTGAGCCATGGCGAGGGCTACTTCATCGGGGGCAGCCTGTTCGATCGGGTCGGCCCCGAGATGCGCATCTACCGGGAGGAGATCTTCGGCCCCGTGCTCGCCATCGTGCGGGCCCCGGACTACGAGACGGCCCTGCGCCTCATCAACGAACACGAGTACGGCAACGGCACCGCCATTTTCACCGGTGACGGAGATACCGCAAGGGACTTCACCACGCGGGTTCAGGTCGGTATGGTAGGGGTGAACGTTCCCATTCCGGTGCCCATGGCGTTTCACAGCTTCGGTGGCTGGAAACGGTCCATCTTCGGGCCGCTCAACATGCACGGGCCGGATGGGGTGCGCTTCTACACCCGGATGAAGACGGTGACCGCCCGCTGGCCCCAGAGCCTGCGCGCCGGCGCCGAGTTCTCCATGCCGACCATGAAGTGAGCCACCGGCTCGCTGCCATGGCTTTAATCTCTTGCCCCCGCAGGCCGCCGGTCTGCGGGGGCGCTTCTGTCAAGGAGTAACAGATGCGACTGGGTATTCTCGATTGTGACCGGCTGGACCCCGATTTGGTGGGGGATTTTGGTCCCGTTTACTCCGAGATGTTTATCAAGGGTTTCCGGGCGTTGGCCCCCGAGCTGGAATTTCGGGTCTGGTCCGCCCTCGACGGCGATCTGCCCCCGGATCTGACCGAATGCGATGCCTGGCTCATTACCGGCTCGCGTCACGATGCCTACAGCGACATCCCCTGGATCCTGGCGCTGCGCGACTGGATCCGCCGGGCCCACGATGCCAACGTCAAGCTGGCCGGGGTCTGCTTCGGCCACCAGGTGATCGCCCAGGCGCTGGGAGGGGAGGTAATGAAGTCCACCAAGGGGTGGGGGCTGGGGGTGTCGGTCCATGCCATGCAGACGACAAAACCCTGGATGGCGCCGGGTCTGGACACCATCCGCATCCTGGCAAGCCACCAGGATCAGGTGGAGCAGCTTCCGCCGGGGGCGACCCTGCTTGCGGGCAACGACTTCTGCCCCAACTTCATGTTCCTGCAGGGGGATCACATCGTCGCCATCCAGGGGCACCCGGAATTCTCGGTGGCGTACAACCGGGCCCTGATCGAGCGGCGACGGGACAGGCTGCCCGATGCACATTACCAGAGCAGTCTCTCTTCCCTGGAAGGGGAGGTGGATTCCGCCACCATGATGCAGTGGCTGCTGCAGTTCCTCGGCATCCTGCCGATCGGGGCCGACGCGCGCTGAACCCCGTTTGTCATATCCACCGCGCTGATGCTAGATTTTGTAGCAAAATGAAGGATCAAGCGGCGATATGCCCAGTCCGGATGATACACTGGCCGCCATTTTTGGCGGCCTAGTCCATCGACGAGCGCCGCGTCAGTCTGTGAGGGGGCAACCTTGAAACTACAGCAGTTGAAGTATCTGATCGCGGTGCGGGACCACAATCTCAACGTCTCCGTTGCCTCCGATGCGCTCTATACCAGCCAGCCTGGGGTGAGCAAGCAGATCGGCTTGCTGGAGAGCGAGCTGGGGGTGCGCATCTTCGAGCGCCGCGGCAAGCACCTGCACCGGATCACCCCGGTGGGGGAGGAGATCATCAAGTGTGCCGAGGCCATGCTCAATATCGAGAGCAAGATCAAGGCCATCTCCCGGGAGTACCTGGATCCGACCGTGGGCACCCTCAACATCCACACCACCCACACCATCGCCCGCTACCTGCTGCCGAAAAGCGTCACCTACTTCACCAAAAAGTACCCCAAGATCTCGTTCCACCTGCATCCTGTGATGTCCGCCACCAAGGAACAGATCAGCAAGGGATACTCGGATTTTTCCATCGTGGCCCACGAGATAGGCTTCGACAAGGAGCTGATCGCGCTGCCCGCCTACCTCTGGACCCTTTCCCTGGTGGTGCCCCAGGAGCACCCCCTGGCCAAGGTGAAGAAGCCGACCCTGGAGCAGCTCTGCCAGTATCCCATCCTGAGCTACGAGAGCGGCGCCACCGGGCGTCAGGTGCAGGACAGGGTGTTCCAGGCGGCCGGCCTCACTCCCAACTACTACATGACGGTGATGGATGCCGGCGTCATCAAGCGCTACGTGGAGCTGGGCTTTGGCATCGGCATCATCTCCTCCCTGGTGGCCAACGATAGCGATGCCCCCGGCCTCGTGGCCATCAATCTGGAGCACCTGTTCGAGCCCTGCCCGGCCCAGATCTGCTTCAGCAAGAGCATCCTCTTGCAGAACTACATGTATGACTTCATCAGCTCCTTCTCCCCCCATCTCACCAAGGAGATGATCCAGAACGTGATGCAGCAGCCGACCCAGGCACGTATCGACGAGCTGTTGTCAGGGGTGGAGCTGCCCGTCTACTGATCCCGCTTCCGTTTCTGTGCCGGCACCCCGGGGTGTCGGCCTCCTCCCGCCGAGGTTTCCATGTCCCGCATCCTGCTGCTCGCCAATCTCAACTGTGATCATGTGCTCTCCCTGGCCGAACCTCTGGTGGCGGGGGCGCGGCTGCAATATGTGGATCAGGGGCGCAGGCTCGGCGGCGGCGCCGCCAATACCGGCATCGGATTGGTGTGGGCGGGGCACGAGGTGATCATCGCCTCCCGGGTCGGGCTGGACGACACCGGTGACTGGCTGCTGGAGCAGGCGGCCTCATACGGCCTGGATTGCAGCCATGTGGAACGCTTTGGCGGCGAGACCGGCGAGCTGCTGGTGCTGGTGGACGCCACCGGTGAGCGCACCATTCTCAGGCGCCCACGTCGTCCGGATCTGCCGGGGGATCTGCCGACCGAAGGGGTGGACTGCCTCTATGTGAACTATCCGGGCACCGCCATCGTGGGCTACATGCGCCAGATGCTCGCCAAGAGTTTCGTGGTGGCCCAGTATCCCAAGGGGGGGCAGGCCCGCCGCCCCTGCCACGTGCTGGTGGCCTCCCGCTCCGATCTCGGCGAGGTGAGCGACCCCTGGCAGCATGCCCGCCAGCTCGCGGGGGAGCAGCTTGAATGGCTGGTGCTGACCGAGGGCAAGGCGGGCGCCGTGGCCATTCACGGGGAGGAGCAGGTCAGGGTGGCGGCGCGACCGGTCTCCGTGGTGGATACCACGGGGGCGGGGGATGCCTTCGCGGGCGGTCTCATCCACGGTCTTGCGCGGGGCATGGCCATGGCCGATGCGCTGCAGTGCGCCGTGGACTGGGGCGCCTTCGCGGTGGCCTCCGAGAGCTCCATCCCCTCCCAGGCGCTGCGCAACTGGCTGAAGCAGCCCCACTGAACTCGCCGGACAACGGCTCCGGCGATGGCAGAGGAGGTGGGGGTTTGTCGACGGAAACCGCCAAAACCCCTCGCTGAGGCGGCAAGTTTGCGATCAATCAAAGAAAGTGTCGATTTATGTACATCTTCGTCGACACCCGCCCGGGCTGCTCTTACCCTTGTGACTTCACGACTCGGTCGAAGAAGCCCATCCCGTGCGCACGCATGTGCAGACCCCCTCTTTGGCCACCGGCTGTCGTCCTGATTTCTGGCTTGTAGTAAGAGGCAAGTGCGACCATGCAACTGACACGATTTACCGATTACGCCCTGCGTACCCTGACCTTCCTGGCCATCCAGCCCGGTGATCGCCTGTCGACCATCACGGAAGTGGCCGACACCTTCGCCATCTCCCGCAATCACGTGGTCAAGATAGTGCATCAGCTCGGCATCAAGGGTTACATCGAGACGGTGCGTGGCAAGCATGGGGGCATCCGCCTCGGCCGTGCCGCCGTCTCCATCAACCTGCGCGATGTGGTGATGGACATGGAGCACGTGCTCTGCCCGGTGGACTGCAAGCGCGAAAACTGCCGTCTCTCCGGGGGCTGCCGCATCCAGGGCATTCTGCGCCGCGCCATGCACGCCTTCCTGGAGGTGCTGGGGGAGTACACTTTGGCGGATGCGGTGCGGGATCCCACTCGTCTATGCCACCTTCTCGGCATAGAGCAGGATAATATTCTGACCATGGCATGATGCCACGGTGAATGACAGAGGGGCCTGCGGGCCCCTCTGTCATTGCCAGCGGTCAGAGCTGGGGCACAAGGGTGATGGCTCCGTGCAGACAGGCGAGGCCGCAAGCGCCGCAGCCATCGCAGGCGGCCATGTTGACGGTCACTCCCTCGCTGCCGACCTTGATCGCCTGCTGGGGGCAGGCATCTTCGCACAGCAGGCAGTAGTAGCCCTGACGGGCCTGGCAGCTCGCCTCTATCCTGACCCGGGTCTGCACCTGACGGCCGAGGCAGAGATCCAGTGCGCCCGTGGGGCAGGCTCTGGCGCAGCTGCCGCAATAGCTGCACTGGCCACAGGCGAGATCCAGCACTGGGGTACCGGCGATGGGGCTGCCGTCATATTCGGGGCGATCGGCGGGCTTGATGAGGCCGTTGGGACACGCCTTGAAGCAGTCGCCACAACGGGTGCAGAGGGTGAGGAACTGGGACTCGTCGATGGCCCAGGGCGGGCGTGCCTCATGGCAGACCACCTCGGGTCTGCGGGGGCTCCCCCATGCGTGTGCCAGCCAGCGACAGAAAAAATGCGTCATGCCCACTCCCATACCTATTAGGGGTTAATTTTATCCAGTTTTGGGCCGGCAAGCCAGAGAATAGCGGCGGGCAGGATCGCAAGCCGGGTTGCCCTTGTGTAAGCTAGGCGGGTCTTTTTGCGGGATTGAATGAACTCATGTGGCTATTTCTGTGGCGTGCTTCTCTGCTCTATGTCTTCCCCCTGCTGATGTGGGCCTACTGCCATCTCAAGGGTATCGAGTTCAGTGAACTGGATACCGGGGTCAACAGCCACAAGTGGGTGGTGCTGGCGGCCTACCTGCTCTATGTGCTGATCTGGTTGTTGCTCAACCGCTATCTCGAACTCTTCCTGCGCCAGCGGGGGCGCCGATGACCCCGCTGCTGACCTGGTGGCCTGCCATGCTGGCTGGCGGGCTGGCGCTGCTGTTCGGCTGGTGGTGGGGGCGGCGCAGCGGCCGTGAAGAGGCGCTGCTGCTGGAGGAGCGTTATCAGGGGTTGCAGGATCGCTGGGACGCGCTGCAGGACGAGAAGATGCTGGCTCAGCAGAAGCTGGATCAGCAGCAGACCCTGCTGCTCAAGCTCACCGCCCGCCTCAAGGAGGCCGAGGCGACCCTGCGCAGCGAACGCATCGCCAGCGCCGAGAAGCTGCAGTTGCAGCAAGAGGCTGAGCAGCGCCTCGGCCAACAGTTCGAGAACCTCGCCAATCGTATCTTTGAACAAAATGCTGGAAACTTCCGCGAACTGAATCAGAACAGCATGGATCTCCTGCTGACTCCACTCAAGGAGCAGTTGGAGGGCTTTCGCCGCCAGGTGGGAGAGACCCACGCCCAGGAGACGGTCCAGCGCCACAACCTCAAGTTCGAGCTGGAGCGCCTTGCCGAGCTCAACGCCCGCATGACCGAAGAGGCGGCGGCGCTGACCCGGGCCCTCAAGGGCGACAGCAAGCAGCAGGGCAACTGGGGGGAGGTGGTGCTGGCGCGGATCCTCTCCGAGTGCGGCCTGCGCGAGGGGCATGAGTACCACACCCAGGTCAACATCGAGGTGGACAAGGGCAAGCGCTACCAGCCCGACGTCATCGTCCACCTGCCCCAGGAGAAGGACATCATCATCGACGCCAAGGTGTCGCTGACCGCCTATGAGCGCTGGTACAACGCCGCTGACGATCTGGAGAAGGCGGTGGCGCTCAAGGAGCACGTCGCCTCGGTGCGCAACCATATCCGCGAGCTGGGCCGCAAGGATTACCAGCAGTTGCCCGGGGTGCGCACCCTGGACTATGTGCTGATGTTCGTGGCGGTGGAGCCTGCCTTCCTCGCTGCCCTGGAAGCGGACCCTTCCCTGGTGCGCTACGGGCTGGAACACAACATCCTGCTGGTGAGCCCTACCAACCTGATGGTGGCGCTGCGCACCATAGAGAACCTGTGGCGCTACGAGCGGCAGAACCAGAACTCGCGCCAGATAGCGGAGCGGGCCGGTCGCCTCTACGAGAAGTTGCGGCTGTTCGTGGAGGAGATGCAGCAGATGGGGGGCAGCTTGCACAAGGCGCAGGAGAGCTACGACAAGGCGATGGGCCGGCTGGTCAACGGTCGTGGCAACCTGATCGCCCAGGCCGAGCGCTTTCGCGAGCTGGGGGTCGAGGTGACCAAGCCCTTGCCGGACGCGCTGGTGGACAGGGCGCTGGAGCGGGAGGAGTCGGCGGACTGAGGGGAGTCGTCATTCGCCGGGACAACGAAAAGGGCAGCCATTGGCTGCCCTTTTCGTTTCATGCAACAGCCTGGACGGCTGCTTATTGCTTCCAGAAGGAGGGGAAGAAGAGCACCGCCACCGTCAGGATCTCGAGGCGTCCCAGCAGCATGCCGAACGACAGTATCCACTTGGCCGCATCCGGCAGGCTGGCGAAGTTGGTGCTGGGACCGATGACAGGCCCCATGCCCGGGCCCACGTTGGCCACGGCGGTGATGGAGCCCGAGATGGCGGTCAGGGGGTCCAGCCCGATGGCGGCGAGCAGGGCGGCGATCAGCAGGATGATGGCGAAGTAGACCAGCACGAAGGAGATCAGGGAGCGGATGATGGCGTCGTTGACCGGACGGCCGTTGTACTTCTGGGGAAACACGGCGGAGGGGTGCATCAGCTGGCGCATCTGTTTCTTGAACAGGGCGAAGGCCACCTGGACCCGAAAGATCTTGAGCCCGCCCGAGGTGGAGCCGGAGCAGGCGCCGAGTGCCAGCAGGATGATGAAGATAATGGTGGTGAGCGGGCCCCAGGTGCCGAAGTCGCCGAGTCCGAAACCCGTGGTGGTGAGCACGGAGACGATATTGAAGCTGCTGATGCGCAAGGCATCCATGAAGCCGTAGATGTCTCTCACCCAGAGGTAGAAGGTGACGACCAGGGTCACCCAGACGATCAGCCAGAAGAAGCCCTGCACCTGGGCATCCTTGAACAGGCTGTTGTCACGGCGGGAGAGAGCCTGCACATAGAGCAGGAAGGGCAGGCCACCGAGGAACATGAAGAGGGTGCCTATCCAGTGCGCCGCGTGGGAGAAGTGGGACATGGATTGATCGGAGGTGGAGTAGCCGCCGGTGCTGAGGGTCGTCATGGCGTGGTTGACCGCTTCGAACAGGTTCATGCCACTCACCCAGTAGGCGAGGAAGCAGAGCATGGAGAGCACCAGATAGACCAGCACTATGTTGTTGGCCACCGTTTTGGCGCGGGGGGCGCTCTTGTCGGACCAATCCGAGCTCTCGGTCTGGAACAGCTTCATGCCACCGACGTTGAGGTAGGGCAGCACCGCCACCGCCATCACGATGAAGCCGACCCCGCCCAGCCACTGCAGGATGGATCGCCACAGCAGGATGCTGTGGGCCATGCCGTCGAGCCCCGACAGCACGGTGGATCCCGTGGTGGTGACCCCCGACATGGTCTCGAAGTAGGCGTCGGCAAAGTCGATATGGGTGATGAAGACGAAGGGCAGGGCCCCGAAGACACAGGCGACCACCCAGACGGAGGTGGTGAGCAGGAACATCTCCCGCACGCCGAGGTGAAACTCTGCCTTGCGACCGTAATGGAGGCAGAGCAGGGCGGCACCATGGGTGATCAAGACCGACTTGAGAAATTCGACGAAACCTTCCGAACCGGTCAGCAGGGCCAGCAGGGTGGGCAGCCACATGAAGAGCGCCAGCTTGGAGAGCACCAGCCCGAGCGTGAAGACGATGGGATGCAGCTTGATCATGCAAGAAAACCTGGTCGTTGATTGAAAAAAGACCCGGACCTTTCCTGAGAAAAGGGGCCGGGTCCGGATACCGTTGCCAGAGACATGGCCGGCTTACAGGAAGAAGGGACTGGGCTGGAACAGACGCTCCACTTCCGGGATGTACTTCTTGTCCACCAGGAACATCACCACGTGGTCATCCTGCTGTATCTGGGTGCGATCGTGGGCGATCAGCACCTCATCACCGCGCACCACTGCGCCTATGGTGGTGCCCGGGGGCAGCTTGAGCTCGCCCACTGTCTTGCCCACCACCTTGGAGGTGTTCTCGTCCCCGTGGGCGATCGCCTCGATGGCTTCGGCCGCCCCGCGGCGCAGGCTGTAGACGTTGGCGATGTCGGCACGGCGCACATGGGTCAGCAGGGCCGAGATGGTGGCCTGCTGGGGGGAGATGGCGATGTCGATGGAGCCGCCCTGTACCAGGTCCACGTAGGCGCCGCGCTGGATCAGCACCATGGTCTTCTTGGCCCCCATCTTCTTGGCGAGCAGGGCCGACATGATGTTGGCCTCATCCTCGTTGGTCACCGCGATGAAGACGTCGATCTGGTCGATGTGCTCCTCCGCCAGCAGCTCCTGATCCGCCGCATCGCCGCAGAAGACGATGGTGTGTTCCAGGTGTTCTGAGAGCTGCTCCGCCCGCTTCTGGTTGCGCTCGATGAGCTTGACGCTGTAGCGCTTCTCAAGCTGGCGGGCAAGGCCGGCGCCGATGTTGCCGCCGCCGACGATCATGATGCGCCGGTAGGGGCTCTCGAGGCGTTGCAGCTCCGACATCACGGCGCGGATATGGCCCGCCGCGGCCACGAAGAACACCTCGTCATCGGCTTCGATGATGGTGGTGCCCTGGGGGCGGATGGAGCGCCCCTGGCGGAAGATGGCGGCGACCCGGGTTTCGATGTTGGGCATGTGTTCCCGCAGGGTGGAGAGCGCATTGCCCACCAGGGGGCCGCCGTAATAGGCCTTGACCGCCACCAGGCCCACCTTGCCGTCGGCAAAATCCACCACCTGCAACGCCCCCGGATACTCGATCAGGCGACGCACGTAGTCGGTCACCAGCTGCTCGGGGGCGATCAGGTGATCCACGGGGACGGATTCGGGCAGGAACAGGCGATCCCGCTCCACCAGATAGGCGGGGGACCGAATGCGCGCCACCTTGTTCGGGGTGTTGAACAGGGAGTAGGCGACCTGGCAGGCGACCATGTTGGTCTCGTCGCTGTTGGTGACGGCGACCAGCATGTCGGCATCCTGGGCGCCGGCTTCGCGCAGCACCCTGGGATGGGCGCCATGGCCGTTCACCACCCGCAGGTCGAATTTGTCCTGCAGTTCGCGCAGGCGCTCGCTGTCGGTGTCGACGATGGTGATGTCGTTGTTCTCGCCGGCGAGATTCTCGGCCAGGGTGCCACCCACCTGACCTGCGCCCAGAATGATGATTTTCATAAGGCCATCTTACTCAAGGTTGTTGCTTCGTAATGAGGCGGCCCGTCACCGGGCCTGCCATCCGCCGGTTCGGCCTACAGCTTGATGAGCTTGGCATAGTAGAAGCCGTCCATCTCCGCCTCGCCGGGCAGGAACTGGCGACCCGGACAGGCCGGGGTGTCTTCTGCATGCAACGGCACCAGGCGGGCATCCGGGGTATCGGCCAGGAAGGCGCGGATCTGCTCCCGGTTCTCTTCCGGCAACACGGAGCAGGTGGCATAGAGCAGGGTGCCGCCGTGCTTCAGCTTGCCCCAGAGGGCATCGAGAATGCGGCGTTGCAGCTCGGCCAGCTCGCGGATGTCCTGATCCCGGCGCAACCACTTGATGTCGGGGTGACGACGGATGACGCCGGTGGCGGAGCAGGGGGCATCCAGCAGGATGCGGTCGAACTGCCCCTGTGGCCACCACAGATCCGGCGTGCTGGCATCACCGTGGATCACTTGGGCCTGAAGGCCGATGCGATCCAGGTTCTCCTGCACCCGCTTGAGGCGGTTGTCGTCGGCGTCGACGGCAACCACGCCGGCAAGGGCCGGCTGGCGTTCCAGCAAATGGGCGGTTTTGCCGCCGGGGGCGGCGCAGGCGTCCAGCACCCACTCGCCCGGCTGGGGATCGAGCAGGGCGGCGGCCTGCTGGGCGGCACCGTCCTGCACCGAGCAGTCACCCTGCTCGAAGCCGGGCAGCTTGGTCACGTCGCAGGGGCGCTCCAGCAGGATGCAATCTTCCCCTTCCACACCGGCCATGGCCGGGATGCCCGCCTCGCTCATGCGGGCCAGCATGGCCTCGCGGCTCTGGCGCTGGCTGTTGTTGCGGATCCACATGGGCGGGCGCTGGTTGTTGGCCTCCATGATGAACTCCCAATCCTCGGGATAGGCCTGACGCAGGCGCTTGGTGAGCCATTCGGGGTGGCCGAGGCGGACGCTGGGGACGCGGTCGATGCGCAGCAGGATCACTTCGGCGCTGCGCTGGAAGTTGCGCAGTACGCCGTTGATGAGGCCGCGCAGTGAAGAGCCCTTGAGCAGCTTGACGGCGTTGACGGTCTCGGCCACGGCGGCGTGAGCCGGAATGCGGGTATAGATGAGCTGGTAGAGGCCGACCAGGATGAGGTAGTGGAAGATGCGGCTCTTGTTCTTGAGCGGCTTGTCCATCATCTCGCTGACCGCCGCATCGAGGCGGGGCAGCCAGCGCAGGGTGCCGTAGCAGAGTTCTTGCAGGAGGGCGCGATCGCGAGGGGCGACCTTCTCCTGGGCAGCAGGCAGAACGGCGGAGAGAGATTGACCCTGATCCAGCACCTGTTGAATGACGAGAGCAGCCTGTGCGCGTGTTTTCATAGCGTTACCTTAGATGCACAAGTCGGGGCCAGGGCCCCGCTTGTGTCAATTCAATCCAGATCAAATCAGTTGCGTGCCGGGTTCAAACCAGTCGCGGCGAGAGTTGAGCAGATCCGAAACGGACATGGCCTTCTTGCCGGGAGGTTGCAGGGTCAGCAGGCGCAGCACGCCCTGACCGGTGGCAACCTCGATCCCCTGCTTGTCGGCCTTGAGCAGGGTGCCGGCTGCCTGGCCGTGATCCTGTGCGACGACCTCGGCCTGCCACACCTTGACGGTCTGTCCGGCGACGTCGAACCAGCTGATGGGCCAGGGGTTGAAGGCACGGATGCAGCGCTCGATGGCAACGGCGTCCATCGACCAGTCGATGCGGGCCTCTTCCTTGGAGAGCTTCTCGGCGTAGTTGGCCAGCGCATCGTCCTGGGGCTCGGCAGCGGTGTCGCCGGCAGCCATGGCGTCCAGGGTATCGACCAGTGCCTGCGGGCCCAGACCAGCCAGCTTGTCATAGAGGCTGGCAGAGGTCTCATCACTGGCGATGGGGCAGGTTACCTTGCGGAGCATGGCGCCGGTATCCAGTCCCACATCCATCTGCATGATGGTGACGCCGGTTTCGGCATCCCCCGCCCAGATGGAGCGTTGAATCGGGGCGGCACCACGCCAGCGTGGCAGCAGGGAGCCGTGCACGTTGATGCAGCCCAGACGCGGCGTATCGAGCACCGCTTTGGGGAGGATGAGGCCATAAGCCACGACGACCATCAGGTCGGCACCCAGAGCGGCCAGTTCGGCCTGCGCCGCTTCATTGCGCAGGGAGGCAGGTTGATAGACCGGCAGATCGTGGGCCAGCGCCAGTTCCTTGACCGGGCTGGCAGTGAGCTTCTGGCCGCGACCGGCGGGCTTGTCCGGCTGGGTATAAACGGCGACGACCTCGTGGCCGGAAGACAACAACGCCGCCAGATGACGGGCGGCGAAGTCGGGGGTACCGGCAAAAATCAGTTTCAGCTTGTTCAATGGAGCGGATCCTCAGAGGACTTTGCGATCTTCACGGGCCATCTTTTCCAGCTTCTGACGAATGCGCTGGCGCTTGAGCGGGGACAAGTAATCCACAAACAGCTTGCCGACCAGATGATCCATCTCATGTTGTATGCAGATGGCGAGCAGATCGTCCGCTTCCAGCTCGAAGGTGTTGCCGTGGCGATCTTGCGCCCTGACCTTGACCCACTCGGCGCGCGGAACCAGAGCACGGTTGCCGGGCACGGAGAGGCAGCCCTCTTCGATGCCGGTGCTGCCGGACTGTTCCAGGATCTCCGGGTTGATCAACACCAGCTGTTCTTCGCGGTTCTCGGAGACATCGATGACGATGATGCGCTGATGAATGTCGACCTGGGTCGCGGCCAGGCCGATGCCTTCCTCCGCGTACATGGTTTCGAACATATCATCTACAATGTGTTGTAACTCGGGTGTAAAGGCTTCGACAGGGGCCGCGACTGTGCGCAGACGCTCATCGGGGAAACGCAATACATCTAGAATGGCCATAATTTTTTCTTTAGTTTCATATAAACGCAGTCAATATTGACGTAATTCTAGTCATTTACGCCGACAAAAAACAGCAACACTTTGCGTGCAGAAGTAACAGGGAGTGTTATGTATCTGAAGCAAATCGTCGTCGCCTGCCTGGCGACAGCCCTGGCCGGTGGCGCCATGGCACAGCAGTTGACGCTCAAATCCGGTTACCCCGAGACTTATGTGGTGCAAAAAGGGGACACCCTCTGGGACATCTCGGGCCAGTATCTGGCCGAACCCTGGCTCTGGCCACGCCTCTGGAACATCAATCCGCAGATCGCCAATCCCCACTGGATCTATCCCGGTGACGTGCTGCACCTGAGCTGGGTCAATGGTGAGCCTCGGCTCGGCAAAGCCAGTCAGGGGGGCAAGCAGGTCATCCGTCTCTCGCCCAAGAACCGCTATGAAAACAAGGCCAATCCCATACCGACCCTGCCTCTGAGCGAGATAGCGCCCTTCCTGCAGACCGACCACATTCTGGCCAATAGCCAGCAGAGCAAGGACCTGCCCTATGTGCTCGGCAACAATGACAAGCATGTCGGGATGCTGGAGGGCGACATTCTCTATGTGAAAGGAGCCTTGAACCCGGGTCAGAGTTATGGCCTCTATCGCCCGGGGGTGGCATACAAGGACAAGCATACTGGCGAGTCGCTCGGTCAGGAGGCGATTTTTGTCGGCACGGTGCGGGCAGAGGAGTATCTTGCCCACGACACCACCAAAGTGACGCTGACCCATAACCGGCGTGAGGTGTATCAGGGTGACAAGGTGATGCCGCTGCCGTCGCAGGAGAGCATCTCTGCCGTGTTCATGCCAAAGGCGGCACCCTCCATTTCCCCCGGCTATGTGATCGAGCTGCCGAGCAAGGTACATGGTGGGGGCAAATTTGATGTGGTACTCATCAACAAGGGGGAGCGTGATCAGGTGGCCCCGGGCGATGTGCTCGAGATCCTGCGCCCGGGAGCCGAGATGGTGGACAAGAATGGCAAGGTGTCATACCGGGAATATTCATCCGTCTATGACAAGGCGTTCTATTCTGCCGGCAAGTCATCGCTGCCTGCCGAGGCCGTTGCCAGAGTCATGCTGTTCAAGGTCTACGACAAATTGAGTTACGGTCTTATCCTGCAGAGCCAGGATCTGGTCGGCTCTGGTTATCAGGTCAGTAATTTCTGACGTGTCCTTGCCACTGGAGCGGTTGTCGCTATGGCTGACGCTGGATGCCGTTACAGGCATAGGCCCGGTCACCGCCGCTCGCCTGCTGGCTCATGTGGGTGGTGACATCACAACTCTGTTTGACTCAGACGATGGCGCCCTGCGAGTTCTTGGTCTGCAGAGTGCCCAGATTCAGCAGATGAGATGGCCTCTTCCTGTCGTGGAGCAGGGATTGAGCTGGGCCGCCGAGTCCGGCAATCACCTCCTCTGTCCCGATGACCCCGCATATCCTGCCCTGCTCAAAGAGATTCCCGGCGCCCCGCTCTTGCTCTACTGCCGCGGGAACGTCTCATCCCTCTCCCTGCCACAGTTGGCGATGGTGGGTACCCGCCATCCCACCTATGCCGGCAAAGACAATGCGACACGCTTGTGTGCCGAGTTGGTGGGCTGTGGTCTGGCGATCACCTCCGGCCTCGCGTTGGGCATCGATGGCGTCTGCCATCAGCAGGCGCTGGCATCGGGCGGAATCACCCTGGCGGTGCTGGGATCCGGTCTGGATTGTCTCTACCCCAAGCGTCATCAGGGGTTGGCGATGCAGATCCTCGAGCAGGAAGGTCTGCTTGTCTCCGAGTTGGCGCCCCAGCAAGGCCCCCTGGCTGAACACTTCCCTCGCCGCAACCGTATCATCAGTGGTCTGTCGCTGGGGACACTGGTGGTGGAAGCGGCAGAACAGAGTGGTTCGCTCATCACGGCCCGTTATGCGCTGGAGCAGGGCCGCGAGGTCTTTGCCGTTCCCGGCGCCCCGCAAAATGCACAGGCAGCAGGGTGCAACCGTCTGCTTCAACAGGGTGCCAAGCTGGTCTTGAATGCCGCCGATATCCTGGAAGAGTTTCCAAGGCTGGTCTTGCCCCCTGGACCCGCCAACGGTTCTTCCGAGGCGCAGCATAATAGCGAATTGCCTTATGCCGATTTGTTGGATAACGTAGATTATGAGACCACGAGCGTGGATACCGTTGCCGAACGGGCCCGGCTTCCTGTCGATGTCGTACTGGGCAGGTTGGTAGAGCTGGAGCTGGTTGGTGCAGTGATGGCGGTAGCCGGTGGATACGTCAGAGCGAGGAGGGCGAATCATGTTTGATGTATTGATGTACCTTTTCGAGACCTACATCCACAGCGATGCAGATGTGATGGTCGAGCAGGATGAACTCACCGACGAACTGAGCCGGGCCGGTTTCGACAAGGACGAGATCGAGAAAGCGCTCAACTGGCTGGAGCGACTGGCCAACCTGCACGACAGCGAGCGGGAAGTCTATGTCACCGCAAGCCAGCAGGGCTCTATGCGGATCTATGCGCCGCAGGAGCTGGTTCGCCTCAGTACTGAATGTCGCGGTTTCCTGCTGTTCCTGGAGCAGGCGCAAGTGCTGAATGCCGAAACCCGTGAAATCTGCATTGAACGGTTGCTCGAGCTGGACAAGCCGGACATCGAGCTGGACGATCTGAAGTGGGTCGTCATGATGGTGCTGTTCAATGTGCCAGGCAGCGAAAACGCCTACCAGCAGATGGAAGAGCTGGTGTTTGACGAGTCGGACGGCGTCATCCACTGACAGCCCGGTGCCGCGCTGGTAGAATTCAGGCCATCTGGATTTCAAGGCGCGGCCCATGTCAAAGATCGATCACCACCTCTTCTCTGCCCACGAACATGCCTTCGAGCGCGAGCCGTGTCCGCAGTGTGGTGCTGAACTGGTGATCCGCCAGGGCAAGCACGGTCCCTTCCTTGGTTGTTCAGCCTATCCCGCTTGCGATTACATTCGCTCCCTCACCCCCTCTGGCCGCGACATAGAGAAAGTGCTCGAGGGGTCGTCCTGTCCGGATTGTGGCCATCCACTGGCCATCAAGAAGGGTCGTTACGGTCTGTTTGTGGGATGTACCCAGTACCCGGCCTGTCAGCATATCGAATCCCTTCAGGAGAGTGACGATACCCAAATCCTCTGCCCGGAGTGTGGCAAAGGTCATCTGGTGAGCCGCACATCCCGTTATGGCAAACAGTTCTACTCGTGTGACGCCTATCCTCACTGCAAGTATGTGGTGAATGACAAGCCGGTTCCCATACCCTGTCCCGAGTGTGGCTGGGGCATCATGGTCGAGAAGAAGGTGCGGGGAAACCTGCGCTGGGTCTGCCCGCAAAAGAAATGCTCCCACCAGATTGAGCGGGTATAATCTCGCCGCCCGTGATCAGGCAGGCGGATTGCTGGTCAGCGTGAGGTTGTGAGCCGATGCGCATCGCCCAAGTCGCCCTGCTCCTGATCGCCATCTCAAGCTCCCTGCGGTTGTTCGGTTCACTGATGCACGCAAGCGTCTGAGCCGAAATGCATGACTGAAGAGGAGCAGGGATATAGCCCATATCGCAGCAGTGATGGCCCCGATGCCGTCATGTCGGTTCAACATACAATCCAGTGATGAGAGGCGGCAGCGTGGCTGTCGCATGTGCTTATGCCAAATGAATTTGAACAAGCGGTTGCCGCCCTTCAAGGAGAAGGGGTTATCGCCTATGCCACCGAAGCCGTGTTTGGTCTGGGGTGTGATCCTGATTCCGAAGCCGCCGTGCAGCGGCTGCTGGCCATCAAGCAGCGGCCGGTGGAGAAGGGATTGATCCTGATCGCGGCAGATCTGGCGCAATTGCAGGACTACATCGACCTGAGCCAGCTCAGCGATGAGCAGCTTGCTCGCGTGCAGGCGAGCTGGCCTGGTCCCTTCACCTGGATCATGCCCGCTCGCGCGACGACGCCGTCCTGGTTGACCGGTCAGTTCGAGACCCTGGCGGTGCGGGTCACAGGCCATCCCCAGGTGCAAGGGCTTTGCCGGGCATTTGGCAAACCGCTGGTGTCCACCAGTGCCAATCTCACCGGTGAGGAGCCCGCTCGCCGGGTGGCTGATATTGGCGATCTGCTGGCAAGCCAGCTGGCTTACATTCTGCCCGGCGAAGTCGGGGGGCAAGCCAACCCGTCCGAAATCAAGGACGCCCGCACCGGGGCCATCATTCGCCCATCCTGAGTTGGGCACGGCCCTGTTTCATGCAGGTTGTGCGATGAGGTCATGACAATACGAGAAGTGCAGGCAGTGCATGCATGATGCCTGTCTGACAGGAGATAAAATGAGCAAACCGGATGTGGCCCAGGTAAAAGCCTTCCTGCTGCAATTGCAGGATGATATCTGCCGTGGCCTGGAGCAGGCCGATGGATGCGGGCGCTTTGTGGAAGATGCCTGGAGTCGCGAAGGTGGTGGTGGCGGTAGAACACGGGTGCTGCGTCAGGGGGCGGTGATCGAGCAAGGTGGGGTCAACTTCTCCCATGTCTATGGCGATGCCATGCCGGCATCCGCGACCGCACATCGTCCCGAACTGGCTGGCCGCAGGTTTGAGGCCATGGGGGTATCGCTGGTGATCCACCCGCATAATCCCTATGTACCGACCAGCCATGCGAATGTGCGGTTCTTCATCGCCGAGAAAGAGGGGGAGGAGCCGATCTGGTGGTTTGGTGGCGGCTTCGACCTGACGCCTTTCTATCCGTTCGAAGAGGACGTGAGGCATTGGCACCAGGTCTCCCATGAGCTCTGTCAGCCGTTCGGCACCGACATTTATCCCGAGTTCAAATCCTGGTGCGATCGTTACTTCTTCCTCAAGCATCGGGGCGAGACGCGCGGGGTGGGTGGTCTTTTCTTCGATGACCTGAACCGCTGGCCCTTTGCCGACTGCTTTGCCTTCATGCGTGCAGTGGGTGAGGGTTACCTGGCGGCCTACTTGCCGATTGTCGAGCGACGCAAGGAGCTTGCTTATGGGGAGCGGGAACGGGCATTCCAGCTTTATCGCCGTGGCCGCTACGTGGAGTTCAATCTGGTCTACGACCGCGGGACCCTGTTCGGACTGCAGACGGGGGGGCGCACCGAATCCATCCTGATGTCGATGCCGCCGCTGGCGCGCTGGGAGTACGACTGGCAGCCGGAGGCTGGCAGCCCGGAGGCATTGCTCTACAGCGACTACCTCAAACCGCGCGAGTGGTTGTGACCAGAGGGGCCATGATGGCCCCTTCTTATTGGCCGATATTCGGCTTGTCCCTTCATGAGAAAACCCGTTAAATCGGGATATTGCTCTCAAAAGGAACGCCTTGATGGATCGTTATCTGGTTTTTGGCCACCCCGTGCGCCACAGCAAATCACCCTTCATTCATACCCTGTTTGCCAGGCAGACCCAGCAAGCGCTGGAGTATGGTCTGGCAGAACCTGCTGTCGATGAGTTTGCCAGCGCTCTGAACCACTTCTTCGCCGAAGGAGGGAAGGGGTGCAACGTGACCGTACCTTTCAAGGAGCAAGCCTTCGGGCTGGTGGAGCGGCTGAGCCCCAGGGCCAAGCGGGCGGGAGCGGTCAACACCATCAAACTGACTGATGATGGTGTGCTGCTGGGTGACAATACCGACGGCGCCGGGCTGGTCGCCGATCTCAAGGCTCACGGAGTGAACCTTGCCGGTAGCAGGATCCTGCTTCTGGGGGCCGGTGGCGCAGCTCGTGGCGCCCTGGCCCCCCTGCTGGCGGAAGCGCCGGGCAAGATCGTCGTGGTCAACCGTACCCATGCCAAGGCGGAACAGCTGGCTGTGGAGTTCAGGGATCTGGGCAGCATCACTGCTCAATCCTATGAACAGCTGGTGGGGCCGTTCGATCTCATCATCAATTCCACCTCAGCCAGTCTGCAAGGTGAGTTGCCACCTTTGGCGACAACCCTTATCCACCCGGACATCGCGATCTACGACATGATGTATGGCGCAACGGACACAGCCTTCATCGGCTGGGCCAAACAACATGGCGCGCGCCATACCATGGATGGATTGGGCATGCTGGTCGAGCAGGCTGCTGAGGCCTTTACCGTATGGCGAGGGATCCGGCCCGGCACCAAGCAGGTATTGAGAGAGTTGCAGCGCAATCTGGGCGTCGTGTGAACCAGCTTGTGCGTTCTATTGGGCTGTCGGCAGGTCTGATGTAGAGATTCTGCATCTCTGGATAGGGGGCATCCATCAGGATGCGGCACGACACGTGTGACGTGAAACGGTTGTTCTGCGGTGGGGGTGTGGCAGAACAGGCACCATTTTATAAAATCATTATCTAACAATAAGTTACTTTTAATTTGCTGTAGCGCGCAGAATTTTTTTGAGTTTTTTCTCAAAGCAGCGGAACTTCTGTAACGGACTGCTGACTAACTGGATAGTTGAGGAAGTGCTAGCTAGTCACCTTTATAACTCCCCGGTATTCGTACTGGGGATTTTTTTATCTGCATGAAAATTATGAATATTTTTTCTTTTTCCTACCATTGAAACTAAATTACATAAATTACTTTCACTTTCTGCTGCTTTGCTGTACAGTTGTCGGCGTAGGGTACAGAGGTAAGATGTTCTATCTTTCAGACCTTTTATTTCACGTAATTGAATGTGGCTGAATAGCAGCCCCGATGAGTCATCGTCGGGGCGTTTTTTTATGAGCAACATTTAGAGTAAATGCTTTAATTGTTGCCGTTCTTTGTTAGAATGAAGGCGTTTCTTGAGGAAAACCAATCGTCTTTGTTCTCGAGAACTCGCTTTTTCCCAAATTTTTGAACTCATTTCTTCAGGCCGGTTTGTAATGACAAGACCGGCCTCATTTTTATCCCTATATTGCCTCATCGTGTAATTAAATTTCAGTTTCGTTTGTTACAGCCTTCAAGTCTGATTTTTTACTCGATATTCATGAAAACGGTATCAGGTTGATGATTAGTTAATTCTTTTCGCGTCTAAACATGTTATCAGTATGATTTAAATATATTTTTTGAGGTTTTTCTTCAGAGGTGGCGAAGGCGGGGAGGGAGGGCTCGGAGATGCGGGGATCATGAAAGCCTTTCAATCAGCGGAGGTCCAACTCCGCCAATTGCAGCCAGGGAGAGGAGTCGTTTACTCCTCGTTCTGATGATCTTCGTCGTCTACCTGGGCGTTGTCTGCTTCGGACAGGTACCAGCCGCTCAGGGTCTGGGCCAGTTTCTCGACGCCGATATTGGTCAGAGAAGAGAATGCTTCAACCTGGATCTGCGGGCCCAGTTCAGCCACCGCCTGACGAACCTTGATCACCTGGTTGTTGCGGGGCCCCGGGCTTAACTTGTCCGCCTTGGTCAGCAACAGCATCACCGGCAGTTCACGGTGTGAACTCCATTCCAGCATGTTCATGTCGGTTTCCTTGAGCGGATGGCGGATGTCCATCAGGATCACCAGCCCTTTCAGGGACTCCCGTCGTTGCAGGTATTCAGCCAGTGACTTTTGCCACTTGAGCTTCATTTCCAGCGGAACCTGGGCATATCCATAGCCGGGCAAGTCGACCAGGCGTTTGCCCGGCTCCAGCTCAAACAGGTTGATCAGCTGAGTACGGCCAGGGGTCTTACTGGTACGTGCCAGGTTCTTGTGTTTGGTCAAGGTATTCAATGCAGACGATTTGCCAGCGTTGGAACGACCGGCAAACGCAATCTCGACACCCCCATCATTTGGCAGGTGGCGGATGTCGGGTGCGCTGGTCACAAAATGCACCTTATTGAAATTCAGAGTTTGTGTATCCAACGTAAATTCCCCATAGAGATAGAGGGTTATAGAGTTACTTTTTTGTGAAATAGTGTAAAATGGCGTCGCTTGAACGCGTTTATTTTAACATGCCTTCAGCGGCATGGGATCTGGAAGCCTAATAACGAGAAAGTTGGAACGCCATGAAGAACCTAGTCATTACACTTGCTCTGATGGTTGGCGTAACTGGGATGGCACAAGCCAAGGGCGATGCCGCTGCGGGACAAACCAAGGCTGCCGTCTGTGCGGCCTGTCATGGACCGGACGGCAACAGCCCAGTCGACATGTATCCCAAGATTGCTGGTCAGCACGCATCATATATCAAAAAACAATTAGTTGAACTGAAGGCTGCAGCTTCTGGCCAAACTGGTCGGGTTGCGTCCGTCATGGGACCCATGGCGTTGCCGTTGTCCGAGCAGGATATGGACGATCTTGCCGCCTATTTCTCCAGCCAGAAGGTGACGCCGGTTGCCGTGCCCGATGATGTGGTTGCCGCAGGCAAGGCGCTTTATATGGGGGGAGACATGGAGCGAGGCCTGGCCGCCTGTACCGCCTGTCATGGCCCACGGGGTTCCGGCGTCGAGCAAGCGAAGTATCCCAGCCTGTCAGGGCAGCATCCCGCCTATATCAAGGCCCAGCTCACCGCTTTTCGTTCGGCGACACGCGACAACGATCCCAATGGCATGATGCGGGATGTGGCCAAGAAGCTGACGGATCAGGACATCGAGGCGCTCTCCAAGTATGTGGCGGGGCTTCACTGATATAGACTGTTAGTTATCTTGTTGAAAAGAACAGGGAACCATTGTGTTCCCTGTTCTTTTTTGAGGTTGTAGCGATCGCCCGTAAACAGCCTGCATTGCTGTAAGAGATCTTCTATATACGGGGCTGGTCGTGTCTGAAAGATTGCTCACGTATATTTTTTTATGTTTTGTTTTTCAATGAATTAAGAAATAAATCATCAGTTTGTACCAGTTCGAAATGTGCTTTGGTTGATTGAGTCATCCAGCGAAGAAGTTACAGTAGGCAATCAGGATTGGCCGGAGAGAGGGTGCAAGACTCGTCTTCGGTTTGACAGGATGTCGGCTCGGAGCATGCGATGAGCAATAGATGCAAAAAGCCAGGATGGTGACCGCCAGGGATGAGCGGGGCTGCGGGAGGCAACCACCCCGATGGGAGGCAGGATGTCGCCGGTTTGGGTTAGACAAACAAACACACGCACACTCAGGACTGGTCAATAAGGATCAGGATGATCCAACGAAATGATGCGCCGTGGTTCGCCCAGGGATAAGGCGATTGGCTACCAGGGAATGGCACTCGCATGATGGAAAAAGGCAGCTTCGGCTGCCTTTTTTCTATTGGGTCATTAACCCGCCAAGACATTCTGTGTCAAAATACCAGCAACATGCCCAGAGGATGCCGATCCTGCGGTGTTCAGCGACTCAAAGTGGTCGAATTGGTGCGGGATCCCACTCTTGTTCCATATTTACTGTTCCCCGCTTCAGCATCCTCCCCGGACGACACGCTCCGGGGGTTTCCATTCAGTTATTTGTCGGAGTCATTCATGTCGGCCAAACAACCCAACCGCAAGCCTACCGGCAAGCGCAAAGAATCAGATGCCAGTGCCCAGGAAGGTCGTGAGCGCAAGCGCGCCGCCAAGCGCAAGGGCCTGAAGGCGGGCTCCCGCCAACAGGTCGAGCAGGCGGGCAAAAAGAGCGGCTCCAAGCAGGCCAAGGATCCACGCATCGGCTCTCGCAAGCCCATCGCGCTGATTGCCGACGAGAAGGGCAGCAAGCCGGTGGCGACCAAGCCTGCGAAAGAGAAGCGGGTGGTGATGACCCCCGAGCAGGAGTTGGCGTCCATCGAGAATGATGATCGCCTCAATGCCTTGCTGGATCGTCTGGATGCCGGTGAAACCCTGGAGGCCGCAGAGCAGGCATGGGTCGATCAGCGGGTTGACCGTTATCAGGAGCTGATGGACGAGCTCGGTATCATCGACAGCGACGATGACGAAGATGGCGACATGGATTTTGATGATGCCGATTTTGACGAGCCGAGTCAGCCTGCCTCCGAAGAGGAGCTGTGGGAGCGTTTCTCTCAGGCAGACTACCAGCCTGAAGCCAAACCCGAGCCGAAGAAAAAGTGATGAGTGGATGGATGCTGGCCGCCCTGTTGGGTGGCCTGATTTTGCTGGGGCTGGCCGTCTATGCCGGCACCCTGATGGCGCGTCTCAAACGCCAGCAAGAGATGCAGCAGCACGCCATTGCGGCCCGCAACGAGCGGATCCTGGAGAGTGTCAGGGTGATCGCCCACGCGGTACGAGATGGTCAGTGCGACTACTCAGAAGGTGCCATCCGGCTGACCAATCTGCTGGATGCCTTGCAAATAAAGGGGGGCCGCGCCTTTGCCACCGAGTTCCCGGGGCTCTACGGCCTCTATGAGAAGGTGAAGGAGATGCCGACCCATGAGGCGAGGCGGGCACTCAAGCGCAATGAAGTGATGAAGATGGATCTCGAACGCAGCGGCTACGAGGCCGAGCTGGAGGCGCTGATCCTTGAGGATGTCGCCAGACTGAAGGATTTTCAGTTAAGCCGGTGAGCCCATGACAAAGACAGAGGAAGCAAGCGTGCAAGCAGAACAGATTGTGTGGGATCAGGCTCTGATCGAAAAATACAACTACAGTGGTCCGCGTTACACCTCCTATCCCACTGCGCTGGAGTTCAACGAGGGGTTCGGCTATCCGGACTTCGTCCAGGCAGCGGGCCAGTACCCTGCACGCAATCTGTCGCTCTACGTGCATATCCCCTTCTGTCACAAGCTCTGCTACTACTGCGGCTGCAACAAGGTCATTACCCGGCACCAGCACAAGGCAGATCAATACCTCGACTACCTCGAACAGGAGATCAAGGCCCAGGCCCCCCTGTTCAAGGAGAGACTGGTCACCCAGCTGCACTGGGGTGGCGGCACACCCACCTATCTGAGCGAACCCCAGACTCGTCGCCTGATGGCCATGTTGCGGGAGCACTTCCACTTCGCCGAGGAGGGGGAGATCAGCATCGAGGTGGATCCCCGCGAGATCGAATTGTCCATGCTGGATGTGTTGCGGGAGCTCGGTTTCAACCGCATCAGCCTTGGCGTTCAGGACTTCAACAAGGCGGTCCAGGTCGCGGTCAATCGGGAGCAGGACAACGACTTCATCCGCGCCATGCTGGTTCGTGCCCGCGAGCTGGGGTTCCGCTCCACCAATCTGGATCTCATCTACGGTCTGCCGCACCAGAACCGGGAGAGCTTCCATCACACCCTGGAAGAGGTGCTCAAGACCGACCCGGCCCGCCTCTCCATCTTCAACTATGCCCACCTGCCTAGCCGTTTTGCCGCCCAGCACAAGCTGAAAGAAGCGGACATGCCGGCGCCGCAGGAGAAGCTGGCCATGCTGCAGGACACCATTGCCTTCCTGACCGGCCAGGGTTATCAGTTCATCGGCATGGACCACTTTGCCAAGCCCGATGACGAGCTGGCCGTCGCCCAGCGCGAGGGCAAGCTGCATCGCAACTTCCAGGGCTATACCACCCAGGGGGATTGCGATCTGCTGGGGCTGGGGGTCTCTTCCATCAGCATGATGGGGGATGCCTATTCCCAGAACCAGAAGGATCTCAAAACCTACTACGCCCAGGTCGAGTCACTGGGCCATGCCCAGTGGAAGGGGTGCTCCCTCAATCGGGACGATCTGATCCGCCGTGAGGTGATCAAGCGCCTCATCTGCGACTTTTCCCTGAACTTCGCCGCCGTCGAGCAGGCCCACGGTCTGGTGTTCAAGGAGTATTTTGCCGAGGATCTCAAGCTGTTGCAGACCTTCATCGACGACGGTCTGGTGCGCATGACCGAAGAGGGGCTGGAGGTGGTCTCCACCGGTCAGCTGCTGATCCGCAACATCTGCATGTGCTTCGATGTCTACCTGCGCAACAAGGCGCGCCAGCAGCAGTTCTCCCGGGTGATCTAGGCCGGGCAATGTCGTTGGACAATAAAAAACCGCCTTTCGGCGGTTTTTTATTGGGCTTTACCCCTGCTCAGCGTTGAGCCGCGCGGGCACTCAGCTCGGCCTTCTCGGCTTCGCTCAGGAAGGCCAGGGTCAGGCCGTTCTGCTGGGCGGTGCGGATCTCGCTCACCGTCATGCCGGCAGCAGGGGCCGCCACCTCGTATTCATGGGGCAGGTCGATCCCCTCCACCGCCGGATCGTCGGTATTGAGGCAGGCCAGCACGCCGGCTGCCAGGAACTGGCGGATCGGGTGATCGGGCAGACTCGCCACCGTGGTGGTCTGGAGGTTGGAGGTGAGGCAGGACTCGATGCCGATGCGGTGTTCGGCCAGATAGGCCATCAGGGCCGGATCCTGGATGGCCTTGACACCGTGGCCGATGCGCTCGGCTCCCAGCTCGCGAATGGCCTGCCACATGCTCTCGGGGCCGGCGGCTTCACCGGCGTGCACGGTGACCCGCATGCCTGCATCCCGCACCCGGCGGAAGTGGTCGGTGAAGAGTTCGCCCGGGAAGCCCAGTTCGTCGCCGGCCAGATCGATGGCGACCAGGCGATCGCGATGAGCCAGACAGGCATCCAGCTCCTGCTTGCACTGCTCGGTGCCGAAGGTACGGCTCATGATGCCGATGAGATTGGTCTTGATGCCGAAGTCACGGCTGCCTGCGGCCACGCCGTCGATGATGGCTTCGACCACGCCCTGCGGGTGAAGTTTGTGGGTCATCGCCATGTAGGCCGGGCTGAAGCGCAGCTCGGCATAGTCGATCCCGGCACGCAGCAGATCTTCCACGTTTTCGTAGGCGACCCGGCGGCAGGCATCGTAGTCGGCCAGCACGGCTACACCCCAGTCCAGTTTCTTCAGGAAGGCCACCAGACTCGGCTCGTTCTCGACGATCTGCACGTGCGGGCGCAGGGCTTCAAGCTCGTCGGCCGGCAGTCGGATGTTGTGCTGACGTCCCAGCTCGAGAATGGTCTGCGGGCGGATGTTGCCATCCAGATGGCGATGCAGGTCGGTCAGGGGGAGGGATCTGTCAATCATGGGGCACCTTCTGCGAGTCGGGTTGGAAAGCCTGCCATTCTAGGCGGGGCGCCTGAAAAAGATACCCCGTTTGCAAGCAAACGGGGTGTGATTGGTCAGGCTTTCCCTCAAGGCGTGATGGGAATCGTTTTTCCCGCAGGCTCAGGGAATGTCGAGCTCCTTGAGCTTGCGGGTCAGGGTATTGCGGCCCCAGCCGAGCAGGCGGGCAGCCTCCTGCTTGTGACCGTGGGTGTGATCCAGTGCCGTCTCCAGCATGATCCGTTCGAACTGGGGCATGGCATCCGCCAGGATATCGGTCTCCCCCAGCGCCAGCTTGGCGGCCACCCAGTCCTGCAACTGCTGCTGCCAGCCACCGGTCAGGGCGGGCTGGCCCGGCTCGGCGGTGCTGGTGATGGGAGTCAGCAGCTCGGTGGGCAGATCGCCTACCAGCACCTCCTGGCCCGAGGCCATCACCGTCAGCCAGCGGCAGACGTTCTCCAGCTGGCGCACGTTGCCCGGCCAGGGGAGGCGGCTGATGTAGGTCTGGGTATCCGGGTGCAGGCTCTTGGCCTCCACGTTCAGCTCCTTGGCGGCTCGCAGCAGGAAGTGCTGGGCCAGCTGGGGGATGTCCTCCCGGCGCTCCTTGAGGGCCGGAATATGGATGCGGATGACGTTGAGGCGGTGGAACAGATCTTCCCGAAACTCGCCGTCGGCGACCCGCTTCTCCAGATTCTGGTGGGTGGCGGCAATGATCCGCACATCCACCTGCACCGGTTGGTGGCCGCCAACCCGGTAGAACTGCCCGTCCGCCAGTACCCGCAGCAACCGGGTCTGCACGTCCAGCGGCATGTCGCCTATTTCGTCGAGAAACAGGGTGCCACCATCGGCCTGTTCGAAGCGGCCGTGACGAATGTTGTTGGCGCCGGTGAAGGCTCCCTTCTCATGACCGAACAGCTCGGATTCGATGAGATCTTTCGGGATGGCCGCCATGTTGAGGGCGATGAAGTTCTTGTGGGCCCGGGGGCTGTGCTTGTGCAGGGCATGGGCAACCAGCTCCTTGCCGGTACCGCTTTGACCGTTGATGAGCACCGAGATGCTGGAGCGCGACAGCCGGCCGATGGCGCGGAACACCTCCTGCATGGCAGGGGCTTCGCCGATGATCTCCGGGGTGGTGGTGGCTTCCTGTTGGCGAGCCTTGCGCTTGGTCCGCTGCTCCTTGAGGTGGTTCTCGGCCCGGCGTACCAGGGTGACCGCCTCGTCGATGTCGAACGGCTTGGGCAGGTATTCGAAGGCACCGCGCTGGTAGGCGTTGACCGCGCTGTCGAGGTCCGAGTGGGCCGTCATGATGATGATGGGCAGATCGGCCTGGCGGCGATGGATCTGCTCCAGCAGGCTCAGGCCGTCGATGCCCGGCATGCGGATATCCGAGAGGATCACGTCCGGTGAGCGCATCTCCAGTGAACTCAGCAGGGCTTCGCCGTCGGCGAAACTTTCGCATTCGAAGCCTTCGCTGCCAAGGGTGCGCTCCAGAACCCACCGGATGGAGCTGTCGTCATCGACGATCCACACTTTTGCTGTCATGAGGTTCCCTTATTTGCGAAGTGGTAGATAAATGGTGAATTCGGTGTGGCCCGGCCAGCTGATGCAGTCGATGCGACCCTTGTGCTGATCGATCAGGTTCTGGGCGATGGAGAGGCCCAGGCCCGTTCCCCCTTCCTTGCCGGTGATCATGGGGTAGAAGAGGGTGTCGCGAATGGCGTCGGGAATGCCGGGGCCGTTGTCGATGATCTTGATTTCGGCCGCCAGGCGATAGCGCTGGCCATGGATGGTGATCTGGAAGGCGGTGCGCGTCTTGATGCGGATGAGGCCGTCCTGATCCCCAAGGGCCTCGGCGGCGTTGCGCACTATGTTCAGGAACGCCTGTTGCAGCTGGTCCGATTCCATCTCGAATTCGGGGATGCTGGGGTCGTAGTCCCGCTCGATGCGGATCTGCGGCGGCAGCTCCAGGTCCACCAGACGGCGCACCTGTTCCAGCACTGAGTGAACATTGTGCATCTGGTGACGGCCGGGACGCTGGGGACCGAGCAACCTGTCGACCAGCACCCGCAGGCGATCGGCCTGCTCGATGATGATGCCGGTGTATTCACGCAAGGCCGGGTCGGGCAACTCCTTTTGCAGCAGTTGGGCCGCGCCGCGCAATCCCCCCAGGGGGTTCTTGATCTCGTGCGCCAGGCCGCGCACCAGCTCCTTGGCGGCCTGCTGCTGGGCGTGTTGCTGCAGCTCCTGGCTGATCTTCTTCTGCTGATCGATCTTGCGCAGCTCTACCACCATCAGTCGCTGTTCATGATCGGCCATGGGGCTGACGCTGATCTCCACCAGCCTGGGCTCCCCCTCCACCACCAGGGTGACTTCGCTGTCGGTGAAGCCCTGCCCCGAAATGAGGCACTGTTTGAAACGCTGCAGATCGAGAGAGATGTGTTCCAGCAGGTGGGGCAGTTCGATGCCGATCAGTCGTCGTTCGCTGAGGGAAAGCAGCTGCTCTGCCGCCGGGTTGACGAATTGAATGCAGAGACGCTCATCCATGAGAATGACGGCGGTCAGCAGGTTGTCCAAGAGTGTCTTGGCGTTGTCCGAGCGGGTTGGCACAGGTTTCTCCCTAAAACGGTGCTGTACACCTAGAATGCACCAATATAGTGCATCAAGTTTACCCGCATCGGTGCGTCACATCACCCCTAATTGGCCTTGGGGGCGGCTCTGGGAGCCTGATTCACCGACGCCCTGTGCAGGTAAAAGGTGGTTGGCTTAGATTTAGCAAGGATCGTACCGTCTTTGGCGAGCAACTCGAGCCGTGCCTCATAGGCGCCCCTATCGAGGTTTTCCACCCGTATGGCCAGGCTGTTGTGAACCAGGGGCACCGCCTTGCCGTTCAGGATCAGGCGAACATCGTATTGCACCGGGACCTGGGGAGAGATCTCGCCCTGGAAGACGATGTTGCCGGTATTGTCGCGCAATGTGCTGCCCGGTTCCGGAGAGATGAGATCGATCTCCAGGGGAGCCGCTTCCAGGGCTTTCCTGGCATCGACACCGGTCAGGCTGTTGAAGTTGTCCACCTGGACCGAGTGGGGGGCTGTGCCGATGAGCGGCGAGACCCGCAGGTCCACCTCTTTTGCGCTCTTGCCGGGAGGGGGGGCATCGGTGTAGTGGGTCACCCCCTGGGGATCGACCCAGGAGTAGACGCGGGCGGCCTGTGCGGAAGAGGAGGCCATCAGCAGGAGGCTCAGCAGCCAGGGTACAGTGTTCATCCATCTCTCCTTGACGGGGTTCACCTTAATCCTATCAGAGAAAAACCACGGGGTCGGGGTGTGAACAGCCGAGGGTGGTACGGCTCCGTGAACGGGATCATCTTTCTGCATGATCGTGCCCGTTCGGCGGTATTTCCGTTGCCAGAATGAAAAAAACCCGCCAGATGGCGGGTTTGTCATGGGAAAGCGGATTAGACGGAGTAGTACAGCTCGAACTCCAGCGGGTGCGGGGTCATGCGCACGCGGTCAACATCCTGCTGTTTCAGTTCCAGGTAGGAGTTGATGAAGTCATCGCTGAACACGCCACCACGGGTCAGGAACTCACGGTCTGCATCCAGTGCGGACAGCGCTTCGTCCAGGGAACCGGCAACGGTCGGCACTTCGGCGGCTTCTTCCGGCGGCAGATCGTACAGGTTCTTGTCCATGGCATCGCCCGGATGGATCTTGTTGATGATACCGTCCAGACCGGCCATCAGCTGGGCAGCGAAGGCCAGGTACGGGTTGGCAGCCGGATCCGGGAAGCGTACTTCGATGCGGCGGGCTTTCGGGCTCGGCACGACCGGGATACGGATGGAGGCAGAGCGGTTGCGGGCGGAGTAGGCCAGCATGACCGGTGCTTCATAGCCCGGCACCAGACGCTTGTAGGAGTTGGTGGTCGGGTTGGCGAAGGCGTTGATGGCCTTGGCGTGCTTGATGATGCCGCCGATGTAGTGCAGTGCCATCTCGGACAGACCGCCATACAGGTCACCTGCGAACAGGTTGACGCCGTCTTTGGCCAGGGACTGGTGGCAGTGCATGCCGGAGCCGTTGTCGCCAAACATGGGTTTCGGCATGAAGGTGACGGTCTTGTTGTAGGCGTGGGCCACGTTGTGGATCACGTACTTCAGGACCTGCACTTCGTCAGCCTTCAGGGTGAGGGTGTTGAAGCGGGTTGCGATCTCGTTCTGACCGGCAGTCGCCACTTCGTGGTGGTGAGCTTCGACGACCTGGCCCATCTCTTCCAGCACCAGGCACATGGCGGCACGGATGTCCTGGGAGGAGTCAACCGGGGCAACCGGGAAGTAACCACCCTTGACGAACGGACGGTGACCCTTGTTGCCGTGCTCGTAGTCGGTACCGGAGTTCCAGGCAGCTTCTTCGGATTCGATCTTCACGAAGCTGTGGCCCATGGTGTTGGAGAAGGTGATGTTGTCGAACATGAAGAATTCCGGCTCCGGCCCGAACAGCACGGTGTCAGCGATGCCGCTGGACTTCAGGAAATCTTCGGCACGCTTGGCGATGGAGCGCGGATCACGGTCATAGCCTTGCATGGTGGCGGGTTCAAGCACGTCACAGACGATGTTCAGAGTGGTCTCTTCGGTGAACGGGTCCAGTTTGGCGGAAGCCGGGTCCGGCATCAGCACCATGTCAGACTCGTTGATGCCCTTCCAGCCGCCGATGGAGGAACCATCGAACATCTTGCCGTCTTCGAAGAAGTCTTCGTCAACCTGGTGGGAAGGGATGGATACGTGCTGCTCTTTACCCTTGGTGTCGGTAAAACGCAGATCAACAAACTTGACTTCGTGTTCCTGGATCAGGGCCAAAACGTTCTGGGCTGACATGCTAAGTAACCTCCGGTGTTAAAACTCTTTGGGTGAATGCGTCGTCACATTCACATAAGCCAGTATCGTGCCAAGTTTGTGACAGCTTGATTTCAGGGCACTTGCACCGTTTCAGGCTGTCGAGAAACCCGTTCTCATGCCGGTTGCTGCATTAAAGTGGTGCAACCTTGGATCGTTTTGGTGCACCGAGATGGTGCGCCAGCGTATCCAGGCCATCTAAGCAGCCTTTTGCCGCGGGGTCCATGATCCTGATCCTTTGTTGTGTGTGAATGTGTTGCAATTCTGCTAGGCAGATCACAAAGGCGAGAGTACAATTAGCGCCCAATTTTACCCGGTGATTTGAGGCGAGAATGTTAGAGAATTTACGCAATATTGCGATTATTGCGCACGTTGACCACGGCAAAACGACTCTGGTTGATAAGCTGCTGCAGCAATCCGGCACTCTGGATCGCACCAGCGAAGGTCAGGAACGGATCATGGACTCCAATGATCTGGAACGGGAACGTGGCATCACCATTCTCGCCAAGAACACTGCGATCCGCTGGAACGACTACCGCATCAACATCGTGGATACCCCGGGTCACGCCGACTTCGGTGGTGAAGTTGAGCGCGTACTCTCCATGGTTGACTCCGTGCTGCTGCTGGTCGACGCCGTTGACGGCCCGATGCCGCAGACCCGTTTCGTGACCCAGAAGGCGTTCGCCCAGGGTCTGAAGCCCATCGTGGTCATCAACAAGATCGACCGTCCGGGTGCTCGTCCTGACTGGGTAATGGATCAGGTCTTCGATCTGTTCGACAACCTGGGTGCCACCGATGAGCAACTGGACTTCAAGGTTGTTTACGCCTCTGCACTGAACGGTTGGGCCACCCTGGATCAGGACGTCCCGTCCGAGAACATGGAACCTCTGTTCCAGGCCATCGTCGACAACGTGGAAGCCCCGAAGGGCGACGTTGACGGTGCCTTCCAGATGCAAATCTCCCAGCTGGACTACAACTCCTACGTGGGCGTCATCGGTATCGGCCGCATCACTCGTGGTCGCGTCAAGACCAACCAGCAGGTCACCATCGTCAGTGCCAACGGCAAACCGCGTACCGGCAAGGTCGGTCAGGTGCTGGGCTACCTGGGCCTGTCCCGTACCGAAGTGACCGACGCGCAAGCGGGCGACATCATCGCCATCACCGGTCTGGGCGAGCTGAAGATCTCTGACACCATCTGTGACAACAGTGCCGTCGAAGCCCTGCCGCCGCTCTCCGTGGACGAGCCGACCGTGAACATGACCTTCCAGGTCAACACCTCGCCGTTCGCCGGTAAAGAAGGCAAGTTCGTCACCTCCCGCAATATTCTGGAGCGTCTGAACCAGGAACTGGTCCACAACGTGGCCCTGCGCGTGGAAGAGACCGAAGATCCGGACAAGTTCCGCGTCTCCGGCCGTGGTGAACTGCACCTCTCCATCCTGATCGAAAACATGCGTCGCGAAGGTTACGAACTGGCGGTATCCCGTCCGGAAGTTATCCTGCGTACCGTGGATGGCGAACTGCAAGAACCGTTCGAAACCGTTACTGTGGACGTGGAAGAAGCGCATCAGGGTTCCGTGATGGAGCAGCTCGGCCTGCGTAAAGGCGAGATGACCAACATGACCCCGGATGGCAAGGGTCGCGTCCGTCTGGACTTCATCATCCCGAGCCGTGGCCTGATCGGCTTCCAGACCGAGTTCCTGACCATGACCTCTGGTACCGGTCTGCTGTACCACACCTTCGACCACTACGGTCCGCACAAGGGTGGCAGCATCGGTGAGCGTCAAAACGGCGTGCTGATCTCCAACGCCACCGGCAAGGCCCTGACCTTCGCCCTGTTCGGTCTGCAAGATCGTGGTCGTCTGTTCATCGGTCACGCGACCGAAGTGTACGAAGGCCAGGTGATCGGTATCCACTCCCGTTCCAACGACCTGACCGTCAACTGCCTGAAAGGCAAGCAGCTGACCAACATGCGTGCCTCCGGTACCGACGAAGCCCAGGTGCTGACTCCGCCGATCCGCATGACCCTGGAGCAGGCTCTCGAGTTCATCGACAACGACGAGCTGGTGGAGATCACCCCGAAAGCCATCCGTATCCGCAAGAAACTGCTGACCGAGATGGATCGCAAGCGCGCCGGTCGTGCTTGATCGATAGCTGTTCATCGACAGACCAAAGAGAGGCCTTATGGCCTCTTTTTTTATGGGCTCGACATGAGGGCGCATGGGGTTTGAGCTCGATGGCGGCGCATCCGGCCGGTCTGCGGGTGGCCAAATGACCACCCTATCTGACACAATGTCTGCATGATCACGCTTACGAGAAACAAGATGCAGCAGCAGATCCGCGGCCGTCTGGCCCATGCACTCTCCTTCTTGCGCCACGATGGTGCCCACTTCGCCCAGTTTGTCTGGGGCCGCTTCCAGCAGGACAGATTGACGGTGACCGCCGGTTACCTGGCCTATGTCACCCTGCTCTCCCTGGTGCCCATGATCGCCGTGGTGTTCGGCATGATGTCGGCCTTTCCGGTGTTCCAGAGCCTGAAGCAGGCGATGGAGCAGTTCGTCTATCACAACTTCGTCCCCACCGCCGGGGAGATGCTCAAGGAGTACATCGACGGCTTCGTGGCCAACGCCACCAACACCACGGCCGTCGGTATCGGTGCCCTGATCGTGGTGGCCCTGATGCTCATCTCGGCCATCGACAAGAACCTCAACTACATCTGGCGGTCCACCCGAAGCCGGCCCTTGGCCCAGGCATTCGCCATGTACTGGATGATCCTGACCCTGGGCCCCGTGCTCATCGGTGCCAGCATCGCCATCTCCTCCTACATTCTCTCGCTCAGGTTGTTCGCGGCTGACAGCCTGTTCGGTATCGGCTATCTGCTGTTGCGCAGCCTGCCGTTCCTCTTCTCCGTGCTCACCTTCCTGCTGATCTATACCGTGGTGCCCAACTGCCGCGTGCGGCTGACCCACGCCTTCATCGGTGCCCTGGTGGCGGCCACCCTGTTCGAGCTGGCCAAGCGCGGCTTTGCCATCTACATCACCAACTTCCCCTCCTACCAGGCCATCTATGGCGCCCTGGCGACCATTCCCATCCTGTTCGTCTGGGTGTATCTGAGCTGGCTGGTGGTGTTGCTGGGGGCCGAGACCACCGCCTGCCTCGGGGAGTACGAGAAGCCCGGTGCAGAGGAGCTGGCCTGACGCCGGCCGGCCATCACACCGGATCCCGGCACAAAGACGTTGGCCCGGGCAGGGCATTTATTGGTAGCATCGACGACCGCTCATCCCGCAGGATGGGCGGTCGTGCTGTTTTGAGAGGAGAGGGATGTGATTGCACTGATTCAGCGGGTCAGCGAGGCCAGCGTAACGGTAGAGGGAGAGGTGACCGGGGCCATCGGCCAGGGGTTGCTGGTGCTGCTCGGGGTGGAGCAGGGGGATGACGAGGCCAAGGCGGACAAGCTGCTGCACAAGGTGAGCGGCTATCGCATCTTCTCTGACGAGAACGGCAAGATGAACCTCAACGTGAGCCAGGTGAGCAGCAGCCTGCTGGTGGTCTCCCAGTTCACCCTGGCGGCGGATACCGGCAAGGGGATGAGACCCAGCTTCTCCGGTGGCGCCCATCCCGCAGATGCAGAGCGACTCTATGAGTACTTCGTGGCTCGCGCCAGGGAGAGCGGCGTGCCGACCGAAACCGGCCGCTTCGCCGCCGACATGAAGGTCAGGCTGCTCAACGACGGCCCCGTCACCTTCTGGCTGCAGGTATAAGGGTGGCAGGCAGGGCAGGCCTCACCGGAGGGGCAGGACGCGATGCCTGCACACTTCGCAGGTTCTTCACCCTGCCGGTACTCGCCCGCCCTGGCCATGCTGACGGGTCGCGTGCAGGATGACGTTGCGGTAGCCGGGCACGTCGTGGACGTGGGTCGGGCCTATCCACTCCTCTGCCAGTCGCAGAGCCTGTGCCTGTTCGAGCCGGGTGCGGGGCAGCAGATTGATGATGAGGGTTCCGCTCAGGCGGCTGGCCAGTGCCTGATAGAGCGGAGCCTGGAACAGCAGAAGGGGGTTGCCGTCCTGGCTGAACAAATCCAGCAGCACCAGATCGTAGATCTCCTGGCTCTGGTGCAGGAAGTGCAGCGCATCGGCGTGATGCAGCCGAGGCGAGCCCCCTGACGAGGGGAGGAAGAACTGCTGGAACAGGGTGAGGATCTCGGCATCCAGATCCACGCAGTCGTGGTGGGCATCGGGCCAGCGTGCCGCCAGGTGACGGGTGAGATCCCCTCCGCCCAGCCCCAGCTCCAGGATCCGGCTTGCCTGCTTTGGCAACTGCTCCGCGATGCTCCGTTGATGAGGCAGACAGAGGCGGGCCGGCTGGTGGAGGCTCATGGCGGATTGCACCACGCCGTCCATTTCCAGCCAGCGATGACGGGCATTTTCAAGCACCGAAACGCGGCGTTCGGGTTTGGCACTGAGGTGCAATAAGTGATCGGCTTGGTACGCTTGCAGATTGAAGTCCATGAATTTGCACGGCAAGATGGCTTTCGACCAGTGTAACTCAAGGATGTTGTTATGTACCGGGTGGTCACCCCCCAAACGGCAGCCGAGCTGGATACCTACTACAGGCTGCGCCGGGAGAAATGGTTGCGTCAGTCCTTCCATCTGCCAGTCGGCGCACACTCAAGGATCGCTTTATGTACCGGGTAGTCACCCCAGAAACACCAGCGGAGCTGGATGCTTACTATCAGTTGCGCTGGGAACTACTGCGCAAACCCTTCAATCTGCCCCTTGGCTCCGAGCGTGACGAGTACGATACCGTCGCCATTCACCGGCTGATGCTCTCACCCGACGGAACGCCCATCGCCGTGGGTCGCCTCTTTGTGGGCGGCGATGAAGCCCAAATCCGCTTTATGGCGCTGCGACCCGAATTTCGCGGCCAGGGGCTGGGCGCCCGCATGGTGGAGGATCTCGAGCAGCTTGCCCGCGACGAGAAGGTGAAACGGCTGGTGATGAACGCCCGCCAGGAGGCGGTGGAGTTCTATCGCCGCTGCGGCTTCCTCGAGGTAGGGGAAGGCCCCGTCTCCTTCGGCCGCATCCCTCACCGCCAGATGATCAAGTCCCTGAGTCCCATGCAGACCATCCAGTACCGTCCGGAGTGGTGCCAGGATCTCACCACCCGCTGGTCGCGGGGTATTCCCATCAGCGAGAAGATGGGGGTGCACATCACCCACTACGATGGCCAGACCTTCCACCTCAAGGCCAACCTGGCGGCCAATCTCAACGTCCACGACACCATGTTCGCCGGCAGCATCTACAGCCAGTGCGTGCTGGCGGGCTGGGGTCTCATCTGGTTGCAGCTCAAGGAGGCAGGGCTGGGAGGGGATACCGTGCTGGCCGAGGGCAACATCAAGTATTATCGGCCGGTGAGCGAAGAGCCGGAGGCGCGGGTGGCCCGGGAGGGCATGCCCGCCGTGCTCGAGCCGCTGAGGGGCGGAGAATCCGCCAAGTTCAGCCTGCGGGTGCAGCTGTTCAGCGGCCGCAAGCTGGCGGTGGAGTTTGTCGGTCAGTATGTGGTACTGCCCATCAAGCGCGGCGCACGCTGATCCCTGGTGTTCACAGCAACAAGGCCTCTTCGCGAAGCCTTGTTCGTTATTGGGCGGCAGGGGCCGGGGGCCGGGGGCGCCAGAGCGGGCCGCTTCGTCCCTGGGCGGGGTAGCGCACACCCGCCTCCCAGCCACAGGCGTCCTGTCCAGTGGGGAAACTCCAGCCCAGGTCGGGTGCATTGAGGGGGCCGCGCCAGCGGGCGAGCAGCTCGGCGCAGCGTCCCTTGTTCAGGACCCCGAGGTCGAGCTGCCACTGGTCTGCGGCCAGGTCGACACCCCCTTGCAGTGCCAGCAGGTGGGTGATGGTGGAGGCACCGCCTTGCTCGATCCGCACCTTGCCCTGCTCCGCCCTGGCATCCAGCCTGATCTGATAAAAGGGGGTGTCTCCGCGTTGCATCGCCTGCCACAGCGTCTGCGGTGTCAGATCGGGGGGGGTCTGCTCCCTGAACCAGTCATCCAGCAGGGGGTCGATGCCGACCTTGTCCCAGAAGGGATCCTTGCTCTCCAGGCTCAGGCTGCCCTGAAGGGTCCGGCGCCAGTTGGCCGTCTGCTCGCCGGGTTGCCCGTTGAGGTCGGCCTGCAGATCTGCTGCCAGATCCACCTTGCCCGCGAAGGAGACGGGGGAGTGCAGCAGCTTGCCCCACTGCTCCAGATCCAGCTGCTTGCCCTGCAACTGCAGGCGGCTCTCCTGCCCGGGCGTTCTGCCCCACTGGCCGCTCAGGTTGAGGGAGCCCTCGTCGGGCAGGGAGGTGGCGAGGGTGTTGAGCTGCCAGGAGCTGGGGGTCAGCTCGCCATCCAGGGTGCCGTTGCGGGCACTGAGACCGTCCCACACCAGCTCGAACCACTTGCTCTCGATGCGGGCTCGCCCCAGCAGGGGGCCTGGCTGGTTGCCCCGTAGGGCGAGATCGTTCAGGTAGAGTTGCCAGCCGGTCAGGGAGAGGGGCAGGGTGTCGTCGAAAGAGAGCACCTTGAGCTTGTCGAAGGCCAGTTTGCGGATGTCGATCTGTTGCGGGCGCCAGCCCTGCCAATCCTGCCACCACCCCTGGGGCAAACTGATGTCCATGCCGCTCAGGGCCAGATCCTTCAGGGTGAGCTTCTGCTGCTGGGTGTCGAGGGCCAGCTCGACGTTGAACTCCCCTTCGTATGCCTTGCCTCGCAGCTCGGCATCCAGCTGCCGGGGGGAGAAGGCGAGCTTGCCCTCGACGGCCTCAAGCTGGAACAAGCCGCGGCCCATGTCGCCCAGGGTGCCCGCCAGGTAGCCGCTGGGCTGGCTGCCCGCCTGCCAGTCGAAGGCGGTGAGCTGGCCGTTGAAGTTGTTGAGGGAGAGCTCCTGATCGATGGCATTGATGCTCATCTGGGCAAGCTGACCCCTGTCCAGGGTGATGCGGCGCAGGGGGAGCTCGCCAGGGGGAATGTCACCAAGCTCGAGGCGCATGGCGCGGGCCTTGAGATCGTGCAGTTGCAGGCTGCGCTCTGGCCAGTTCAGCACCATGCCGGTCTCGAGCAGGCCGTCGAACAGGTTGGTGCTCAGTCTGTCGGTGCTGAGCACCTGCCCCTCCAGCCGCCCCTTGAGGCTGAGACGGGCCAGGGTGAACATGGGGGTCTCCAGCTGGTTGATGCCTAGGGTGAGGTTGGCCTGGGGCTGGCGTCTCGGGTCGATCAGTTCCCAGTCACTCAGGGACGCACTGAGGCCGCGCAGGGTCAGGGCCTCGCTCTGCAGGCTCAGGTTGTCGATGGTGCTGTCGCTGATGGTGAGGGAGTGAACCGGCAGGCTTGGCAACTGGTTGGGGAGCGGCAGCTTGATGACGGGACGGATGAGGTCCAGGTGGGCGATGCGCACATCCCGGTTCAACCAGTCGATGTGCTCGATCTCCAGATAGAGTTTTTCCAGCTGTACCGCATCCCCATAGCGCACCTGTTCCGCCAGCAGGGTGTAGGGGTGCAGCGGATTGAACACCAGCCGGCCTATGGTGACGGGCACCCCGGTCTGCTGGCTGAGCCAGTTGGCGATGGGGCCTTTGGCGCGCTCTGCATCGAACAGGCCGAGACCGACCCAGACAAAGAGCAGCAGGAAGGCAAAGGTGTAGAGCAGGCCGCGCAGCCAGGAATTCATCAGTGCTTTCCTCCTGTTTCTGTTGCTTGGTCAGGCATTCGAGTAGTGATCCCGTAGACCGAGCCAGCATCGTATCAAGGGTTCGACACGGCTCGGGTGTTTATTCATCAGGCAAGGTGACCCTCTTCTGCATCTGCCTTGGTCAAGCATTGGAGTAGTGGTCCCGCAGGCCCAGCCAGCGGCGGATCAGGGGCTCGACATGAGCCGGGAGTTTATCCATCAGGCAAGGTGACCCTCTTCTGCATCTGCCCTGGTCAAGCATTGGAGTAGTGGTCCCGCAGGCCCAACCAGCGGCGGATCAGGGGCTCGACATGAGCCGGGTGTTTGTCCATCAGGAAGCGCGCCATCTTCTGCACCTGAGGGATGAGCGGCTGGTCGCGCACCAGATCGGCGATCTTGAGATCGGCCAGGCCGGTCTGGCGGGTACCGAGCAGCTCGCCTGGGCCACGCAGCTCCAGATCCCGCTGGGCGATGAGAAAGCCGTCATTGGTCTCCCGCAGTACCCCGAGGCGGCTCTGGGCGGTCTTGGACAAGGGGGCATGATAGAGCAGCACGCAGTGAGAGGCCACCGACCCCCGCCCGACCCGGCCGCGGAGCTGGTGCAACTGGGCCAGCCCCAGCCGCTCCGGGTTTTCGATGATCATCAGGCTGGCATTGGGCACATCCACCCCCACCTCGATGACGGTGGTGGCGACCAGCAGTTGCAGTATGCCCGCCTTGAACTCCTCCATCACCCGCTGTTTCTCGACGGGGCGCATCCGGCCGTGTACCAGGCCGATGTGCAGGCCGGGCAGCAGGGTTTGCAGCTCGGCGGCGGTGTCTTCGGCGGCCTGGCACTCCAGCACCTCCGACTCCTCGATCAGGGTGCAGACCCAGTAGGCCTGCTTGCCCTCCTCGCAGGCGAGCCTCACCCGCTCGATCACGTCCTGGCGGCGACTGTCCGGCAGGGCGACCGTGGTAATGGGAGTGCGGCCCGGCGGCAGCTCGTCGATGACCGAGGTGTCGAGGTCCGCATAGGCGGTCATCGCCAGGGTGCGGGGGATGGGGGTGGCGGTCATGATGAGCTGGTGGGGATGCACCCCTTCCCGCTCCCCTTTTTCCCGCAGGGCGAGGCGCTGATGCACGCCGAACCTGTGCTGTTCATCGATGATGACCAGGGCGAGGCGCTGGAATACCACCTGCTCCTGGAAGATGGCGTGGGTGCCCACCACCATCTTGACGCTGCCGTCCGCGATGGCGGCCAGCGCCTCTTCCCGCGCCTTGCCCTTCTGCTTGCCAGCCAGCCAGCCCACCTTGATGCCGAGCGGTTCCAGCCACCTGGCGAAGTTGATGGCGTGCTGTTCGGCCAGCAGCTCGGTCGGTGCCATCAGCCCCACCTGGCAGCCGTTGCCGATGGCCTGCAGGGCGGCCAGCGCCGCGACCAGCGTTTTACCTGAGCCCACGTCCCCCTGCACCAGCCGCATCATGGGGTGGCTCTGTTGCAGATCCCGGCCGATCTCCGCCACCACCCGGCTCTGGGCACCGGTGGGGGTGAACGGCAGGGCGCCGAGCAGCTGCCGGACCAGCTCGGGAGCGGGCTTGAGGGCACGGGCCAGCTGGGTCTGTGCCTGGGCCCGCACCTTCAAGACCGAGAGGTTGTGGGCCAGCAGCTCTTCCAGTACCAGCCGCTGCTGTGCCGGATGCTGGCCGCTCTCGAGCAGGGCCAGCGCCACCGAGGGAGGCGGGCGGTGCAGCAGCTTCAGGGCGGCGGCAAGATCGATCTGTTGGGGATAGAGGCCGGCAGGCAGCAGCTCCTCGACCCCGTAGAGGTCGAGCTGGGCCAGGGCCTGATCCGTGAGGCTGCGCAGGGTGAGCTGGCGCAGCCCCTCTGTGGTGGGGTAGACGGGGGTGAGGGCCTCTTCGGTCTGGCCGGCCTGCTCCTCGCCGAGCAGCTTGTACTCGGGGTGGGCCATCTCCAGGCCGTACTTGCCGGGACGTGTCTCGCCAAAGCAGCGGATAAGGCGGCCCTGGGCCAGGCTGTTTTTCTGGGCAGCGGTGAAATTGAAGAAGCGCAGGGTCAGGCTGCCGGTGCCGTCGCTGATACGGCACACCAGCATGCGGCGGCGCCCCATCACCAGCTGGGTGTCCTGGATCTCGCCCTCGACGGCACCGTGCAGGCCGGGCGGCAGATCGCCGATGGGCCACACCTGGGTGCGGTCCTCGTAGCGCAGGGGAAGGTGGAACAGCAGGTCCTGTACCGTGGCCAGCCCCAGCCGCTCGAGTTTCTCCAGCATCTTGCTGCCGACACCCTTGAGGCTGTCGAGGGAGATTTTATCCAATTTCATCAATTAGATGCCCGAAAACACTGTAAATATGTCCAGATGATAGGGGTTGTTGCGGCCTCGATGCAAGCCGCGTTGTGCCGTTCCGGGCTGGTGGGCAAGGGAGCGGGGGGAGGGTCACCCATGAAAAAGGCCTGCCGGAAACGGCAGGCCTTTTCACTGACGGGGCGCCCTGGCGGTCAGATGATGCGCTTGAGCAGGAGGTGAGCCTTGACCCTGTGGATCCGGGCCAGCAGCTTGCGCACCTGATCCGGGTAATCCTTGATCTGCTCTATCTGGTCGAAGTGACTGATGCGGCGGGTGTGGGCCAGGATGTTCTCCCGCTCCGCACTGAACTGCTCGCGCAGGTGATGGTGCTGGTCGTGTACCAGCAGGCCGTTCTCCAGATCCAGCGCCCAGGCTCGGGGATTGAGGTTGTTGCCGGTGAGCAGGGCCCACTCCTCATCCACGAAGATCCCCTTGAGGTGATAGGAGTTCTTCTCGCAGCACCAGAGCATGAGGTTGAGCCGGCCGTTGTCGATGTGGTGCTGGTTGCGCTCGGCAAACTTGCGCAGGTTGGTCTCGTAGAGATAGGGCAGACCGCCGATGGTGGAGAACTTCTCCTCCGGGGGGATGAAGAAGTCGTTGGCGGTCTTGTCGCCCACGACGATGGTCACCTTGCAGCCGCGTTTGAGCAGTGCCTCCACGTCCTTGTTCAACTCCTTGGGGGGGTTGAAGTAGGGGGTGCAGATGAAGATCTCCCGCTCGGTGGCCCGCACCAGGTTGCGGATCATCCGGTTGAGCTGGTTGCCCCGCTTGCCCAGGCCCACCATGGGGGTCACGGCGATCTCCCGATCGTTGGGCTGGATGCTCTCGAAGCGGTACTGGCAGAGGCGCAGGCGCTGCTTGAAGCGGCGGATCGGTCCCTTGAGCTGCTTGGCGCCGGGGATGCCGGTGCGATCCAGTCGCTGGACGGCCTCGCTGCCGAGGAAGACGTCATCTACGTAGTTGACCATGCTGCGGGTCAGTGCCGGGCTGTGGATCTGGTGATAGCGATCGAAGCGGTAGCGCTCCTGCTGGTGCAGGTAGATGTCGTTGAGGCTGGCGCCGGAGTAAAGCAGGGTGTCGTCGAAGATGAAGCCCTTGAGGTGCAGCACCCCGAGCAGCTCGCGGCCCTTGACCGGCACGCCGTAGATCTCGATCTGGTGCTCGTGGCGAGCGGCCATGGCCTGGTACATCAGGTGGTTGCCCCCCTGCTTGCCCTTGCCGATCAGGCCGCGCTGGGCGCGGTGGAAGTCGACGAACACCTTGACGTCGAGGGCCGGGTTACGCTGCTTGGCGGCATAGAGGGCGGAGAGAATCTCCCGTCCCGCCTCGTCATCCTGCAGATAGAGCGCGATCAGATAGATGCGCTGGGTCGCATGGGCGATGAGCGACAGGATCCGGCTCTTGAAGTCTTTGGCGCTGCTGAGTATCTGGAACTGATCCGCGGCAACCGCGATCTGGGGTAAGCGGGTCAGCAACTGTCGATAATGTGCCGATGAATGCATAGAGAAGCCTGAAATCACGGGATGAAGCGTTCCACTCGGGGCGAAGAATAGGCAATTCTAGCAATCTGTGGCGATGGGCCCAAGCAAGAATCCGTAAAAAGTCGGTGCAATATCACATCGGGGCCGACGGATGCGGCCCCGATGTGTTTCCGTCAGAGGATGGCGCTGGCCGTGGCCACGATGAGGAAGGCGATGGTGCCGAGCAGGGTCTCCATCACGGTCCAGGTCTTGAGGGTGGTCTTCTCGTCCATGTTGAGGAAGCGGCTGACCAGCCAGAAGCCGGAGTCATTGAAGTGGGAGAGCACGGTGGCGCCCCCGGCGATGGCGATGACGATGAAGGTCAGGTCCAGCTCGCTCAGGCCGGTGGTGGCGGCCACGGTCGGCGCCATCAGGGCGGCGGTGGTGGTCAGGGCCACGGTGGCGGAACCCTGGGCAACCCGCAGCGCGGCGGATACCAGGAAGGCCGCGAGGATCACCGGCATGCCGGTATCGGAGAGCACGTCGGCCAGCGCGGTGCCGATGCCGCTCGCCCGCAATACGCCGCCGAACATGCCGCCGGCACCGGTGACCAGGATGACGGCGCAGACCGGGGCCAGGGCGTCGTTGCAGAACTTCTCGAGCTGCACCTTGCCCTGGCTCTGGCGGAACATCCAGAGGGCGTACAGCACAGTGATGAGCAGGGCGACCGGGGTCTTGCCGACCATGCGCAGCACGTTGACCCAGTCCGCACCCTTGTCGATGACGCCCATGACGCCCAGGGTATTGAGGCCGGTATCCATGAAGATGAGCACCAGCGGCAGCAGCAGGATGGAGATCACCTGGCCGAAGCTCGGCGCCTTGTCGGAGAGCTGCTCGGCGCTGGCAGTGAAGCTCGGGGGCAGGGGCAGCTCAAACTTCTTGCCGGACCAGAGCCCGAACAGGTAGGCACCCAGATACCAGGTGGGCAGCGCGACCAGCAGGCCCACGATGGTGAGCAGACCGATGTTGGCACCCAGCAGCTCGCTGGCGGCCACCGGACCCGGGTGGGGCGGCAGGAAGGCGTGCATCACCGCGAAGGCACCGGCGGAGGGCAGGGCATACTTGAGGACGGAGCCGCCGAACTGCTTCGCCACGCTGAAGATGATGGGCAGCATGACGATGAGGCCGGCGTCAAAGAAGATCGGGAAGCCGAACAGCAGGGAGGCCACACCCAGCGCGAAGGGGGCGCGGTGGGAGCCGAAGCGGTTGATCAGGGTATCGGCCAGTACCTTGGCGCCCCCCGTCATCTCCAGGATCCGGCCTATCATGGCGCCGAGGCCGACCAGCAGCGCGACCGAGGCCAGGGTGCCGCCGAAACCGGTCAGCATGGTGGGGATCACCTGGTCATAGGTGACCCCGGTGGCCAGGGCCGTCAGCATGCTGACCAGGGTCAATGCCACGAAGGCATGTACCTTGAATCGCATGATCAGCACCAGCAACATGACAATGGCTCCGCCCGCTACCGAGAGCAGATAGGCGACATCGGGTGTGTTCATTGCTCCGTTCATAAAATTGTCCTCAAATGGTTCTAGTTGTTGTTCTGCACATTTCTGTGCTGCACTTCACATTGCGAAACGTTACCGGTAACATGTTACCGGTAACGTGGTAGCTTAGAACCCATCAGGCGAACGTTTTTTGAAAAGTGAGAGAGAGGTCAAATAATGGCGGGCAAGTGCATTATCGTGATGGGTGTGTGTGGCAGCGGCAAGTCCAGCATCGGCCTCAAGGTGGCCAATGCCCTGGGGGCCAAGTTCATCGACGGCGATGATCTGCACCCTCGCGCGAACATCCAGAAGATGGCGGCGGGCAACCCGCTCAACGACGAAGACAGGGCCCCCTGGCTGGAGCGTATCCGCGATGCGGCCTACAGCCTGGAGCGCAAGAACGAGCTCGGCGTCATCGTCTGCTCGGCCCTCAAGAAGCAGTACCGCGACCAGATCCGCGAGGGCAACGACTCGGTGAGTTTCCTGTTTCTGGATGGCAGCCAGTCCCTCATTCTCGAACGGATGCGGGCACGGCAGGGCCACTTCATGCGCGAAGCCATGGTACAAAGCCAGTTTGATACCCTGGAGCGACCGGATGGCGAGCCCGGCGTGTTTCGCATCGATATCGACGGGACCTTCGAACAGGTGGTCGACCGTGCCGTCACCGCGCTGACGCAGGCGCAATGAGCCATGTCGCGCGCCCGGCTGCAGCCGACCGCGCCCGTATATAGAGTTGGAGAGAAAGCTATGACCCATCCCGTGATCACCCAGGTGACCAACCGCATCCGCGAGCGCAGCACCGCCCGCCGTGCCCGCTTCCTGGCCCGCATCCAGCGCCAGGCTGATCAGGGCAAGACCCGCGCCTCCCTCTCCTGTGGCAACCTGGCCCACGCCGTGGCCGCCTCGAGCTGTGACGAGAAGGGGCGGATCCTCGACATGACCCGCGCCAACGTGGCCATCGTCACCGCCTACAACGACATGCTGAGTGCCCATCAGCCCTATCAGGGCTACCCGGACATCATCAAGGGCGCCCTGGCCGAGCTCGGCCACAGTGCCCAGGTTGCCGGCGGCGTACCCGCCATGTGCGACGGCGTGACCCAGGGTCAGCCGGGGATGGACATGTCCCTCTTCTCCCGGGACCTCATCGCCCAGGCCACCGCGGTCTCCCTCTCCCACAACACCTTCGACGCCACCCTGCTGCTCGGCATCTGCGACAAGATTGCCCCGGGCCAGATCATGGGGGCGCTTTCCCACGCCCACCTGCCCACCGCCTTCGTGCCTGCCGGCCCCATGGCGAGCGGCATCAGCAACGACGAGAAGGTGAAGGTGCGCCAGCAGTACGCTGCCGGTGAAGTGGGCCGCGACGCCCTGCTCAAGATGGAGTGCGGCGCCTACCACGCGGCGGGCACCTGCACCTTCTACGGCACCGCCAACACCAACCAGCTGGTGTTCGAAGCCATGGGCCTGATGCTGCCGGGCTCCGCCTTCGTGCATCCGCACAGCGAGCTGCGCCACGCCCTCACCGAGGAAGCGGCCCGCCGCATCAGCGCCATGATCCCGGGCTCCCCGGCCTATCGCCCCCTGAGTGCGGTGATCGACGAGCGCGCCCTGGTCAACGGCCTGGTGGCCCTGCTCGCCTCCGGCGGCAGCACCAACCACAGCATCCACATGGTGGCGCTGGCCCGCGCCGCCGGGCTGGAGCTGACCTGGGACGACCTGAGCGATCTCTCCGACGTGGTGCCGCTCCTGGTGCGCATGTACCCGAACGGCCCGGCGGACGTCAACGCCTTCGAACAGGCGGGGGGCGTGCCCGGCCTGATGCGTCGTCTGGCCGAAGAGGGGCTGATCCACATGGATGCCACCCCGGTCTTCGGCGAGATGCAGGACTACCTCAGCCGTCCGGCACTGGTGGATGGCAAGCTGGTGTGGCAACCGGTGGGCGAGAGCGCGGATCCGGGCGTGCTCTCTCCCTCTGGCAGCGAGTTCCAGGCCACCGGCGGCACCAAGCTGCTGGCGGGCAACCTGGGCCGCGCCGTGGTCAAGGTCTCCGCCGTCGCGCCCGAGTATCGGGTCATCGAGGCCCCGGCCCGGGTCTTCTCCTCCCAGCATGCGGTGGAGGCAGCCTACAAAGCCGGTGAGTTGAACCAGGACGCCGTCATCGTGGTGCGCCACAACGGCCCGGCCGCCAACGGTATGCCGGAGCTGCACAAGCTGATGCCAGTACTTGGCAACCTGCAGAAGGCGGGTCACAAGGTGGCTCTGGTCACCGACGGCCGCCTCTCCGGCGCCTCCGGCAAGATCCCGGCCGCCATCCACGTCACCCCGGAAGCGCTGCACGGCGGGGCCATCGGCCTGCTTGCCGATGGCGACCTGCTGCGGGTGGATGCCGAGTCCGGCCGCCTCGACTGCCTGACCGATTTGAGCGGCCGTACCCAGGCCGAGATCGACCTCACCCTGGAACAAGAGGGGTGGGGCCGTGAACTGTTCAGCGTGATGCGTCGCGCGGTATCGAGCGCCGAGTGCGGCGCCACCATCTTTGACTGAGGAAGAGCTATGCAGAACTGGAAAGTGACCCCTGCCGAGGTGTTTGCCGCCTCCCCCCTGGTACCCGTGATGGTCATCAACGACCTGGAGCAGGCCCTGCCGATGGCTAAGGCCCTGCTGGATGGCGGCATCTCGGTGTTCGAGATCACCCTGCGCACCCCGGTGGCGCTGGACGCCATCACCCTCATCGCCAAGGCGATGCCGGATGCCATGGTCGGTGCCGGTACCGTGCTCAACTGCGCGCAGTTTGATGCCGCTGTCGCTGCCGGTGCCCGCTTCGTCATCTCCCCGGGCATGACCCCGGCCCTGCTGGCCCACGCGGCCAAGAGCACGGCGCCGCTGATCCCGGGGGTGGCCACCCCGTCCGAGGTGATGCAGGCGCTGGAAGCGGGCTACGACCACCTCAAATTCTTCCCGGCCGAGGCGAATGGCGGCACCAAGGCACTCTCCGCCATCGCGGCGCCCCTGCCCCAGGTGAAATTCTGCCCCACCGGCGGCATCGGCCCGAAAAACGTGGCCGACTACCTGGCGCTGAAATGTGTGGCCACCGTCGGCGGCTCCTGGATGCTGCCGGCAGACGCCGTCAAGAGCGGCAACTGGGAGGAGGTGACCCGCCTCTCCCGGGAAGCGGTTGAATTGGTTAAACGCTAAGCAAATATCGTTTAGAAAAATTAAACAGGCCACCCCCGGGTGGCCTGCTGTTTTTCCGCCCCCGGAGGGGGTGGGCCGTTTGCTTCCGGCCTCGCCCTGGCTTAAGGTCGGGGGCCGCCCCTCTCCCCTGGAGCCTTCATGTCCTGTCTGCATCCATCCTACCCGCAAGGGCACTTCACCGCGCTGCACTGCCACCCCCATGCCCAATACTGCTATCTGCACGACGGGGGCGGCATCATCACGGGGCGAGGGGAGGGAGAACTGCTGGTGGCGGGCCAGATCTGCTTTATTCCGCCGGGGTGGGAGCACGAGTTTCGCGTGCTGCGCCGCTCCCGGCTCTCCCTCCTCTATGTGCCGACGTCGGCCCGCACCGCCTTCGGCCCCTTGCAGGCCAGCCCGCTGCTGGCGGGCCTCTTCGCCCGCCTGCCCGAGCTGGCCGAGGAGGAGGTGAAGGGGGCCTATCTGACGGTGCTTGGCCAGGAGCTGGAGTGCGCCGACCCGCTCGCGGCGCGCATTCCCCTCACCGGGGAGCTGGACCCGCGCCTGTTGCGGGTGCTGGACAGGGTGTGCCAGGCACCCGCCATCCATCTGACGCTGACGGCGCTGGCGGCAGATTGCGGCGCCTCGGTGCGTACCCTCAACCGGCTTTTCCTCCAGCAGCTGGGGTGCAGCTTTCGCCAGTGGCGGGAGCAGGTGGTGCTGGGACGGGCGCGCCAGTTGCAGCACCGGGGGCTCACGCTGGCCCAGATCGCCGATCGGCTCGGCTACGAAGATCCCGGCGCCTTGTCCCGCGCCCTCCAGCGCCTTGCCCGGCGCGAACCGGCGGCCTGAGGGCCCGTCGTCTGCCTTCCTGCCCGCCATGGCGGTGTCTGCGGGTTGCCGGCAGTCAGCGCCGCGAGCCGATATCCGCATCCTCCTTGCTGCCTGCCAGCAGACAGGTCACCTCGTCGGTGTGGCAGATCCGATCGCCGCGAAAGGTGAAGAGGCCGCTCACCTTGCAGACCAGGGTGCCGCCGTCCTGGCGGGTGGCCCGTACCACATGGGTCGAGTGCACCCGCTCCCCCTGCGCCAGGGTGGCGACAAACTCGATGCTCGCCCCGGCCAGATGGCGGCGCAGTGTGGCGATGTGCTGGTGAAACGCCGGGTAGTCGAGCCGCTCGCCGTTCACCTCCTGGCAGTAGTCGGGGGTGAACCAGGCGTCGAGCTCCGCCAGAGGGAAGGCGGGATCGCAGATGACGCGCTGCAGGCAGGCTTTCAATCGTTCGGTGTGGTGCATGGTCTGCTCCTGACAGGGTGGATGGAGGAGCCAGCATAGGCCAGGGGGCGGCGAGGGGAGAGGGGAGAAGGCGCCATCATGGCGGTCGAACGCGCCATGATGGCCGGGGATCAGCCGAGGCTTTCCCCCTCATAGAGGGAGAAGCCGATGTCCTTGCACCTGGTCGCCAGCGGCTGGCCGCCGAGGCGGGCCAGCAGCATGATGGCGGCTTCGCGACCTATGGTCTCGCGGGGGGTGACGATGCTGGCGAGCTTGGGGGTCATGGCGTGGCCGATGTCGAGGGCGTTGCTGCCGGCGATGGCCACCTGCTGGGGCACCGGGATCCACCTGGCCTGGCATTGCAGCAGGGCCCCCACTGCGAGGTCGTCGTTGGTGCAGAACAGGCCGTCGAGATCGGGGAAGCGCGCCATGGCCTGGGCCAGCAGCTCTCCCCCCAGGGTGAAGCTGGAGGATTGCTCCGTCAGCAGGTGCTGGCCGGTCAGACCGAAATCGGCCATCGCCTGGTAGTAGCCTTCCATTCGCAGCTGGGTGCGCACGTCGAGCCGGGCGCCGAGGTAGATCACCTTGCGCCGTCCCCGGCGCAGCATCTCTGTTACCATGGCCCGGGCGGCGGCCCGGTGATCCATGCCCACCACCATGTCGATGGGGGAGAGGGGCAGATCCATGGTTTCCACCACCGGGATGCCGGCGGTGGCGATCATCTTGCGGGTGCGCTCGGTGTGCTGGGTGTCCGAGAGGATGAGCCCGTCCACGTTGTAGGAGAGGAGCGAGGCGATCTGCTCCTCCTCCCGCTCCGGGCTGTAGCCGTAGTGGGCGAGCAGGGTCTGGTAGCCGGCGGGCCGGGTCACCGCCTCGATGCCGTGGATCACCGCCGAGAAGACCTGGTTGGAGAGGGAGGGGATCAGGATGCCGATCGCCTTGCTGGTGGCGTTCGACAGCATGTCCGGCGCCCGGTTCGGGATGTAGCCGAGCTCCTCCACCGCGGCGGCGATGCGCTCGCGGGTCCCTTCGGCCACGGCGGACGGGTCGCGCAGGTAGCGGCTGACGGTCATCTTGGTGACACCGGTCAGGTCGGCAATGTCCTGCAGGGTAGGGCGGCGCTTGCGGGTGTCGTTCATCTGGGGATCCGGCAAAAAATGTTACACGTAACATTACCGTTTTTGCACGGCAATGTCAGCATATGACGCCATCAATAGGGGGCAGGGGATGATCAAGGGCAGGTGTTTCGAGGGGGTCCACTTCGAGCAGCAGGAGGTGGAGGGGGAGCAGTTCCAAGGGTGCCGCTTCATCGGCTGTCACTTCTCCTGGCTCGATCTCGGGGAGAGCCGCTTCGTCGACTGCAGCTTCTATGACAGGGAACGGGAGCTGGGATGCCTGTTTCAGGGCTGCGATCTGAGGGAGGCGAGCTTCCTGCGCTGCGATCTCACCCTGGCGGACTTCGGCCGCAGCCAGTGTCTTGGGCTGGAGATGCGCGACTGCCAGGCCATGGGGATCAACTTCGCCCATGCCAGCTTCGCCAACCGGATCACCGCCAAAAGCTATTTCTGCGAGGCCCACCTCACCGGCAACAACTTAAGCTACGCAAACTTCGAAAGCTGCCTGCTGGAGCGGTGCGAGCTTGCCGGCAACCGCTGGCAGGGGGCCAACCTGCTGGGCGCCTCCCTGGCAGGCTCGGATCTCAGCGGCTCCGAGTTCGGGCAAATCGACTGGACCAGCTTCAACCTGCAAGGGTGCGATCTGCGCCAGTGCGATCTGCCCGGTCTGGATCTGCGCCGGGTCAACCTCGCCGGGGTGCAGATCAATGAAGATCAGCAGCAGGGGCTGCTGGAGCAGATCGGGCTGGTGGTCTTCCCCTGAGCGGGGTGGAAAAGAGGTAAGTTTTCATCATCGGGGCGGGCGGTGTGGTGCCTCCCCTGCCAAGCAAAAAGCCTGCGCGATGCAGACTTTTTGTCAGGTGAAGTGCTAAACGACGCGGTGTTGCTGTCTTTTGCTCCCTGTTCCCTCGCGGGAGAAGGGCTGGGGATGAGGTAGCGGACTCCACTCGGGCACCGACAAGGCGGGCTTAGCGTCTGGCCAGCCACTTGGTCGGGTTGATGGCCTCGCCCTGATAGCGGATCTCGAAGTAGAGGCCGGAGCGCTCCTGTCCGCCGCTGTCGCCGACCAGGGCCACGGGCTCACCCTGCTCCACCTTTTGTCCCACCTGTCGCAGCAGCGACTGGTTGTGGCCGTAGAGGCTCATGTAGCCCTTGCCATGGTCGATGACCAGCAGCATGCCGAAGCCGTCGAGCCAGTCGGCGTAGACCACCTGGCCCGGTGCCACCGCCTTGACCTGGGTCCCTTCGCTGGCGCCGATCAGGGTGCCCTTCCACTTCAGCTCGGCGGTACGTGGCGAGCCGTAGGAGATGAGGATGGGGCCCTGCACCGGCCAGCGCAGGTTGCCACCCGTGCTCAGACCGCCGTAGCCGTTGCTGCTTGCCTTGGCGCTGTTGCGGGCGGCCGCTTGCTGCTGCGCCACCTTGGCCTGCTGTTCGGCGACGCGTTGCTGCTGGGCCGCCAGCCGCTGCTGTTCGCCGACCTGGCGCTGCTGGGCCGCGATCCGCTGCTGCTCCTCGATGCGCTTCTGCTCGGCTGCCAGGCGCTGGGCCTCCAGACGGCGCTGGCGCTCCTGCTCGGCCTTGATCTTGGCAAGGCGCTCCCGCTCGGCCCGTTCGCGGCGTTCCTTTTCTTCCTGCTGGCGACGCAGCTCTTCCAGCCGCGCCTTGAGCGCTTTCTCCGCCTTGACCAGCTTGTCGAGCTTCTGCTCGTCGGCCTGCACCGACTGCTGCAACTGGTTACGCACCTTGGCACGGCTCTGCTGGCTGGCCAGCAGGCTCTGGTGATGCTCCTGCTGCTCGCCGAGCAGGGTCTGGAGGCGGTTCTCGGTCTCCCTGGTGGCCTGCTGGTTCTTGGCCAGCTTGTCACGGGTGGCGCGCAGGGCTTCAATGGCCTCGATACGGGCCTTGTTGAGGTAGTCGAAGTAGTCGAGGGCGCGGCTCAGCTTGGCCGGATCCTGCTGGTTGAGCAGCAGTTTGAGGTAATCGTGGTTGCCCGCCTGGAAGGCGCTTTCTGCCTGCTTGGCCAGCAACTGCTTCTGGTGTTTCGCTTGCTGCTCCAGTGCCAGCTTGTCCTGCTGCAGGGACGCCAGCTTCTGCTGGTTCTGCCGGAGTTGCTGTCTGGTCTGCTCGAGTTTGGCGGCGGCAGCCGAAATGGCCTGCTCGTCAGCCTTGAGCTGGGTGTTGAGCTTGGCAAGCTCCTGCTTGCTGAGCTTGAGGGTCTGTTGCTGTTCCTTGATCTGGGACTGCATGGCCCCCAACTGCTGGTTCGCAGCCTGGGCTGTGCCGGTACCGCAGATCAGGCAAAAAAACAGCGCGCCGGCCAACAGGCCGACGCGACTGGTTTTCTGTGAAATAATTTCGCATCCCCGCATGGGGCAGGATTATTTCAGAATCATCAGGGGCTTGCCAGTCATTTCCGGCGGCACCGGCAGACCCATCAGGGTCAGCATGGTGGGGGCCAGATCGGACAGTTTGCCACCTTCGGCGACCTCGGCTTTACGACCGAAGTAGATGAGGGGAACCGGCAGATTGGTGTGGGCGGTGTGGGCCTGACCAGTCTCTTCGTCCATCATCTTCTCGGCGTTGCCATGGTCGGCGGTGATGAGGCACTCGCCACCCACTTCCGCCAGGGCGTCGGTGACGCGACCGATGCAGTGGTCGACCGCTTCACAGGCTTTGACGGCCGCATCGAACACGCCGGTGTGACCGACCATGTCGCCGTTCGGGTAGTTGCAGATGATGACGTCGTACTTGCCGCTCTTGATGGCCGCAACCAGCTTGTCGGTCAGCTCTTCGGAGCTCATCTCCGGCTGCAGGTCATAGGTAGCCACTTTCGGGCTCGCCACGATTTCGCGATCTTCGCCAGTGAAGCACGCCTCTTCGCCACCGTTGAAGAAGAAGGTGACGTGGGCGTACTTCTCGGTCTCGGAGATGCGCAGCTGGGTCTTGCCCTGCTTGGCCAGCCACTCACCCAGGGTATTGACCAGGGCGGTGGGCGGATAGGCGCAGGCGGTTTTGATGTCGGCCGCGTATTCGGTCAGCATCACGAAGTGCAGCGCCGGGGTGGCGGTGCGGGCGAAGCCGGTGAAGTCGGTATCGACGAAGGCGCGGGTGATCTCGCGGGCGCGGTCGGCACGGAAGTTCATGAAGATCAGCGCATCGCCGTCGATCATCGGTACAGCGTCGCCGATGCGGGTGGCCTTGACGAACTCGTCGTTCTCGTCGCGGGCATAGGCGGCGGCCAGCGCGTCGGTGGCGTTGTCGGCGGTGAATTCGCCCTTGCCCTGGGTCATCAGGTCATAGGCCTGCTGTACGCGATCCCAGCGGTTGTCGCGGTCCATGGCGTAGTAACGACCGATCATGGAGGCGAAACGACCCTTGCCCAGTCGGGCAAACAGGGCGTCGAACAGCTCGATGGAGGACTGGGCACTGCGCGGCGGGACGTCGCGGCCATCCAGGAAGGCGTGGAAGTAGATCTGCTCGGCGCCACGCTTGGCGGCCATCTCGATCATGCCCATGATGTGCTCTTCGTGGCTGTGTACGCCACCCGGGGACATCAGACCCATGATGTGCACGGCCTTGCCCTTGGTCACGGCAGCGTCGACAGCCTTGGCCAGCTCGACGTTCTGGAAGAAGTCGCCGTCCTGGATGTCCTTGGAGATGCGGGTCAGCTCCTGATAGACGACGCGACCGGCACCGATGTTGGTGTGGCCCACTTCGGAGTTGCCCATCTGGCCGTCCGGCAGACCCACGTCCAGGCCGGAGCCGGAGATCAGGGTGCTGGTGTAGTCACGGGCCAGGCGATCCAGATTGGGGGTCTTGGCGGCAGCAACGGCGTTGTACTCTTGCTTGGTGCTGTAGCCCCAACCGTCCATGATGACCAGAACCAGCGGTTTCTTAGCTGTTGACATAAGGCTATGTCCTCTCGGATAGGAATGAATTGCGGGAAGTGAAACTAGCGTAATATTACTACATCTGCCGAAATAGTCACCTGATAGCCAAGTCCCTCTCCAGCCTCGCTTTTTAACTGTTATCCCGCTGTTTTAGGCATGTTGCCGGCTTGTCTGCCGCGGCGGGCTTTCCTCTGTTTCCCCCCTCTTTTCGGCATGGCGCATCCTCTCGTTCGGCCCGGTTGGAGGAGGAAGAATCGGCAGCCATCCTTGATGGGAGCTTGCTCTCGCTTTGCCGCCAAGATGGCTGATCTTATGCAGGGCCCCATGTATACTCGGGCCCTTGTCTTGGTCCCTGGATAGTTGAAGATGCAAGAGTATTTGGATTTCGCGGCCCGCAATCCGCTGCTGACCGCAGCCTGGTTGGGCCTGGCAGGCACCCTGGTGTATACCACTGTGCGTGCTCGTTTTTCTCCGGTGAAGGCGGTCAACAACCACGCCGCTACCCTGCTTATCAACCGTGAAAATGCCACCGTCGTGGACATTCGCAGTCAGGATGAATTTGCCAAGGGCCATCTGGCCGGGGCCCATCACCTGCCGCTCGCCCAGATCCAGGCGAATAATCTGGGTCCGGTTGAAAAGCACAAGGATGCCCCCATCATAGTGGTGTGCGAGTCGGGGATGACCGCTGGTGGCGCGGGTCGCCAACTGAGCAAGGCCGGTTTCAAGCAGGTGTATGTGCTCAGCGGTGGCATGGCCCAATGGCGTGCAGACAATCTGCCGGTGACCAAAAAACGCTGATTTAAGGGCCTGCGCCCACTCATTATCTTAAAAAGGAATCAAACGAAATGGCTGACGAAATCAACAACCAGGAAGTGCAACCGGAATTCCACATCCAGCGTGTCTACACCAAGGATGTCTCCTTCGAAGCCCCGAATACCCCGCACATCTTCCAGAAAGAGTGGCAGCCGGACGTCAAGCTGGACATGGACACCAAGACCAATGTCCTGGCCGACAGCGTCTATGAAGTAGTGCTGACCCTGACCGTCACCTGCAAGCTGGAAACCGAGACCGCCTTCCTGTGCGAAGTGCAGCAAGCCGGCATCTTCACCATCGGCAACCTGCCTGAGCCGCAACTGGCCCACTGCCTGGCGGCCTTCTGCCCGAACATCCTGTTCCCGTATGCCCGCGAAGCGGTGTCCAACCTGGTGAGCAAGGGTTCCTTCCCGCAACTGAACCTGGCACCGGTCAACTTCGACGCCCTGTTCGCCCAGCACATGGCGCAGGTACAGGCCCAGCAGGCGACTGCGGAAGCCTGATAATGGCCGACCAGATCGCAATCTCGGTCCTGGGGGCGGGGTCTTATGGCTCCGCCCTTGCCATTTCTCTGGCGCGCAATGGTCATCCGACCCTGCTGTGGGGTCACGACCCTGCCCATGTCGCCGAGCTGGAACAGGATCGCTGCAACAAGGCATTCTTGCCGGATGTCCCCTTCCCGGCCGATCTGCAACTGACGTCGGATCTGCAGGCGGCGGTGCAAGCCGCTCCCGTGCTGCTGCTGGTGGTGCCGAGCCATGTGTTCGGCCAGGTACTGGCCCAGGTCAAACCCTTCCTGCGCCCGGATACTCGGATCGCCTGGGCCACCAAGGGGCTGGAGCCGGATAGCGGCCGTCTGCTGCAAGAGGTGGCGCGGGAGGTGCTGGGGGATGCCATTCCACTGGCGGTCATCTCCGGCCCGACCTTCGCCCGCGAGCTGGCTGCCGGTCTGCCGACCGCCATCTCGGTGGCCTCGACCCACGACGACTTTGCCGACGATCTCTCCCACCTGCTGCATTGTGGCCGTTCGTTCCGGGTCTATACCAATCCGGACTTCATCGGTCTGCAACTGGGCGGGGCGGTCAAGAACGTCATCGCCATCGGTGCCGGTCTCTCCGACGGACTCGGTTTTGGCGCCAACGCCAGGACCGCGCTCATCACCCGGGGCCTGGTAGAGATGCAGCGTCTGGGCGCTGCGCTGGGTGCCGACGCCAAGACCTTCATGGGGATGGCGGGGCTCGGGGATCTGGTGCTTACCTGTACCGACAACCAGTCGCGCAACCGTCGCTTCGGGCTGGCCCTCGGGGCCGGCAAGGATGTGAACACCGCCATGACCGAGATAGGCCAGGTGGTGGAAGGCTATCGCAACACCAAGGAGGTGCATCTGCTGGCGGCCCGCTGTGGCGTCGAGATGCCCATCTGCGAGCAGATCTTCAAGGTGCTGTACGAAGGCAAGAATCCGAAAGAGGCGGCCATCGCCCTGCTGTCGCGAGACAAGAAGGACGAGTGATCCGCCCGCTGCAGAATGCAAAAGGCCCCGCCAGCTGGCGGGGCCTTTTCTTTGCCGCATGTCTTTGCGACAGCGGCAGCAAATCAGTAGTAGGAGTGATCGCCGCGCTGGTGCTCGGTGGCATCCTTGACGCCGTTGAGTTCGCCCGGGAATTTCTCCAGCAACTGCTTCTCGATCCCCTCTTTCAGGGTGTAGTCGACCATGGAGCAACCGTTGCAACCGCCGCCGAACTGCAGGATGGCCAGTTTGTCGTCGGTCAGCTCGACCAGGGTGACCTTGCCGCCGTGACCGGCCAGCATGGGGTTCACCTCGGACATCAACACGTATTCGATACGGTCGATCAGCGGGGCGTCGTCGGCCACTTTGCGCATCTTGGCGTTGGGGGCTTTCAGGGTGAGCTGGGAGCCCATCTGATCGGTGACGAAGTCGATGGTGGCATCCACCAGGAAGGGGGCGCTCAGGGGATCGACCAGGCAGTCGAAGCCGCTGAAGGGCAGGTGCTGATCTTCCGGATCGACCGCGTCGGGTGGGCAATAGGATACGCCGCACTCGGCATTCTGGGTTCCCGGATTGACCACAAACACCCGGATGTTGGTGCCATCAGGCTGCTTCTCCAGCAACTTGCGGAAGTGGGCCTGGGCGGTGTCGGAAATGCTGATCATCACTATCCTCATAAACCTGAGTGTACGACTAGGGTATTCATGATAACTCGCTTGGCGGGGCTTGGGTAGCGTGCCGATGGCGAGCCTGTGAGCCCGGGCGTATCGGAATCATGCCGCCAGCGGACTCCCGGGCCGGATCCCTGCCCGGTTATTTCAGGTGTCTGAGGGTACGGCAGATGGCCCACACCTCTACCGTGGTGACGCCGTGCTCATGAAGCAACCGGGTGAGCTGACCTGCGGTGGCGCCCGTGGTGACCACATCATCGAGCAGTGCCACATGCCGGTAGTGGTGAGGTGCCATGTCGAAGGCGCCACGCAGATTGCATCGCCGCTGGCCGGCACTGAGCCGGGTCTGTTGCGGGATCGACCTTGTCCGGCGCAGTACGCGGGTGTCGCAAGGAATGCCGGTGAGTGCGCTCAGGGCATGGCCGATTTCTTCTGCCTGATTGAAGCCGCGCCACCACTGGCGCCACCAGTGCAAGGGAACCGGAATGATGACCTGCGGTGGGTTGGAGAGGTCCAGATGGTCTGCCAGCAGGCGGGCAAGCAGCGGCGCGAGCAGGATCTGACCGGAATACTTCAGCCGGGGGATGAGTTGGGCATAAGGTGCCTGATAATCGCCGATCACCTGCAAACGCTCCCAGGGGGCGGGTCTGCGCTGGCAGCGACCGCACAGCAGTTCGCTCTCGCGATGTTGCTCCGGCAGCGGTGCTGCACACATCAGGCATCGTCTGTCGTGTTGGCGCTGGGCGTGGCGACACCAGGAGCACAACAAGGGCGTGTCATCACAGGGTTGGCGACAGAGCAGGCACAGACCGAGCCAGTCGGACTGGGTGCCAAGGATCGGACTTGCTTTGGCGAGCAGCCGCTTTAACATGCAGGCTCCAAGCAGATAAACAGGGATCTTGAGTCTAGATGAGCGTATCGGTTGAGCGGTTTGGCCAGGGCCCGGACCTGGTGTTGTTGCATGGCTGGGGCATGAACGGGGCCGTCTGGCACGGTATTGCCCAAGAACTGGCTGCCCACTATCGGCTGCATCTGGTGGACCTGCCCGGCTTTGGCAACAGCCCCGTGCAAGCAGGGACAGACTACACCCTGCCCTGGCTGGCAGAGCAGGTGGCGGCCATATTGCCCGAAAAATGCCATCTGCTCGGCTGGTCCCTCGGTGGTCTGGTGGCGAGCCAGTTGGCGCTGACCATGCCTGAGCGCCTTCACTCTCTCATTACCGTAGCCAGCTCTCCCTGCTTCATGGCCCGCGACGAGTGGCCCGGGATTGCCCCCAAGGTGCTGGCGGGGTTCAACCAGATGCTGGCCGGCGACTTCATGCAGACCATAGAGCGCTTCCTCGCGATCCAGGCCATGGGCAGCGAGCATGCCAGAAACGACATTCGCCAGTTGCGTCACTGGCTGGCGGAGCGACCCGCTCCCCGGCTTGCGGCCCTGGAGGCGGGTCTGGGCCTGCTGGCCGAGGTCGATCTGCGGGATGAACTGATCGGCCTGGATCTGCCCTGGCTGCGTCTTTACGGCAGGCTGGATACCCTGGTGCCGAAGGCGGCGATCCCCTTGCTGGATGCGCGCTACCCTGCCAGCCACAGTCTGGTGCTGGAGAAGGCATCCCATGCTCCCTTCATCTCCCATCCAGAGCAGTTCATCACCCTCCTGCGGCGGTTCATTGACTGAGATTTGAGCGGCAGGCTTCAATAACTCGTCAGGTTGGTGGATAATTAGCCAACCCTACAGAGGAGTGTGCCAATGCGTATCGAATCAGCCATGACGGCGGGCGTGCAGGGGTTCCAACGGGCCGAGCAGTTAGCGGGCCAGGCGTCCAGCCAGATCGCCCGTCTCAATACGCCAGCGGGTGATCAGGTGCAGTTGCCGGATGAACTGGTGAATCTCAAGGTGGCCGAGCTGCATGCCGGGGCATCCGCCAAGGTGATCCAGACGGCCAGCGACATGCTGGGCACCCTGATCGATATCCGGGTGTGACATGAACATCAACGTCAGTCTGCCGACCATCATTCCGAATCAACTGCAGCCGCAGACGGAATCGGCGCAGACTGACAACCGCCGTGCAGAACTGGTGCCCCCCAGCCGCCAGAGCGAAGCGTCCAACGCCGAGTCCGGCGTCGGTTCCCAGAAAGAGAGATCCCGGGCCGCCCAGGCCAATCCCGCCACCCCATCCTCGTCCACGAAAGAGAACGGCCAGACCGGCCCCGTGATGGTGGCGCACCGTTTTGTCGAGGCAACGGGGGAGGAGGGGGAGCGTCGACAACGCCAGGAGGGTGAACAGCAGGAGCAGCAAAAGCAGCAGCGTCAGGTGGCTGCGCTGGTCGAACGGGATCTCGAAGTTCGCAAGCACGAGCAGGCGCACCAGGCAGCAGGCGGCGAGCATGCGGGGAGCCCTACCTACCAGTTTTCCCGTGGGCCGGATGGCAAGCGTTATGCCACCGGGGGGGAGGTGGTCATCGACATGGGGACCATTCCCGGGGATCCCGCCGCGACCATCGCCAAGATGCAGCGGGTGCGTGCCGCTGCACTGGCTCCCGATGAACCATCGTCACAAGACATGAGTGTGGCCCGTGCCGCCTCTGGCAAGGAGGCACAGGCCCGCAAGGATCTGATGACCCTCAGGCAGGAAACCACAGGCCCGCTCGGTGCTTATATGGACAATCGAAACCAGGTGATTGCCAGGCACTATCAGCAAGCGGTGAGGCCAGCCTCCCCGCATAGCCTGAGTCAGGACGTTTGATCCCGCTCTGTGCTGGCATGAAAAAGCCCCTTTCGGGGCTTTTTTGCATTCTGGGGGCTTATTTCTTCAGTTTCGACAGGGCAGCCGCGAAGGCGTTGCCCATGGCACCCTCGGCCGGAGCGCTCTGACGGGGCGCCTGTTTCGGTCGGGCGTTGCCGGTGTGACGCGGCTCGGCCGGTTTGCGTGCAGGCTGGCCGGCTTTTTCATCCAGACGCATGGTAAGACTGATGCGTTTGCGCGGTACGTCGACTTCCAGCACCTTGACCCGGACGATGTCACCGGCCTTGACCACCTCGCGGGGATCCTTGACGAAGCGATCGGTGAGGGAAGAAATGTGCACCAGCCCGTCCTGATGGACGCCGATGTCGACGAAGGCGCCGAAGTTGGTGACGTTGGTGACCACACCCTCCAGCACCATCTCGGGCACCAGATCGCTGATTTTCTCCACCCCTTCCTTGAAGGTGGCGGTCTTGAACTCGGGACGCGGGTCGCGGCCGGGCTTGTCCAGCTCGCCGATGATATCGGTGACGGTAGGCACCCCGAACTGCTCGTCGGTGTAGTCGGTGGGCTTGAGGGTGCGCAGCAGGCTGCTGTTGCCGAGCAGGCTGTCCACGGTCTGCTCCAGCTTGGCGAGGATCCGCTCCACCACCGGGTAGGATTCCGGGTGCACCGCCGAGCCGTCCAGCGGGTTGCTGCCGCCCCGAATGCGCAGGAAGCCGGCGCATTGCTCGAATGCCTTGGGCCCGAGTCGGCCAACTTTCAGCAACTGCTGACGACTCTTGAAGGCGCCGTTCTCGTCGCGGTAGGCGACGATGTTCTGGGCCAGGGTCTGGGAGAGGCCGGAAACCCGGTTGAGCAGGGCGACCGAGGCGGTATTCACATCCACCCCCACCGCGTTCACGCAATCCTCGACCACCGCGTCGAGGCGGCGGGCCAGCTGGCTCTGGCCGACATCGTGCTGGTACTGGCCCACACCGATGCTCTTGGGATCGATCTTGACCAGCTCGGCCAGGGGATCCTGCAACCGGCGGGCGATGGAGACGGCGCCGCGAATGGAGACGTCGAGATCCGGGAATTCCTGGGAGGCGAGCTCGGAGGCGGAGTAGACCGATGCCCCCGCTTCACTCACTACTATCTTCTGTGCCTTGGCGGTCGGGTAGCGCTCGAACAGATCGCTCACCAGGCGGTCGGTTTCCCGGGATGCGGTGCCGTTGCCGATGCTGATGAGCTCGACCTTGTGCTTCTGGCACAGCTCGCTCAGGGTCTTGAGACTCTGGTCAACCTGGCGTTTGGGTTCGAACGGATAGATGGTCGCGTGATCGACCAGCTTGCCGGTGGCATCCACCACCGCCACCTTGACCCCGGTGCGGATGCCGGGATCCAGCCCCATGGTGCAGCGCATGCCGGCCGGTGCCGCCATCAGCAGATCCTTGAGGTTCATGGCGAACACCTTGATCGCCTCCTCCTCCGCTGACTCGCGGATACGGCCGATCAGCTCGGTTTCCATCTGCAGGGAGAGCTTGATCTTCCAGGTCCAGCTCACCACCCCCTGCAGCCACTTGTCGGCCGGGCGGTGTTGCAGGTTGAGTCTGAGGTGATGGGCAATGATCCCTTCGCAGGGGCTGGTACCCTCATCCTCGCCGGTGACCAGCGCCAGGTTGAGGATCCCCTCGTTGCGGCCGCGCAACATGGCCAGCACCCGGTGGGAGGGGGCCTTGTGCAGGGGTTCGTCGTGTTCGAAGTAGTCCTTGAATTTGGCCCCTTCCTGCTCCTTGCCGGCCACCACGCGGGCACGCAGGGTGGCGTTGTGCCACAGGTAGTCCCGCAACTTCTCAAGGAGATCGGCCTGCTCGGCGAAGCGCTCCATCAGGATGTAACGGGCACCGTCGAGGGCGGCCTTGCCGTCGGGGATCCCCTGCTCGGCATTGAGGAAGCGAACCGCCTCTTGCTCGGGATCCTTCATGGGGTCACCCAGCAGCAAATCCGCCAGTGGCTCCAGCCCCGCCTCGATGGCCATCTGCCCCTTGGTGCGCCGCTTGGGCTTGTAGGGGAGATAAAGGTCTTCCAGCCGGGTCTTGCTGTCGGCATCGTTCAGCTCGCGGGCCAGCTCGGGGGTCAGTTTGCCCTGCTCTTCAATGGAGCGCAGGATCACCTGGCGGCGATCCGCCAGTTCACGCAGGTAGCCGAGGCGGCTCTCCAGGGTACGCAGCTGGCTGTCGTCCAGACCGCCGGTCACCTCTTTGCGGTAACGGGCGATGAAGGGAACGGTCGCGCCTTCGTCCAGCAGGCGAACGGCTGCCTGCACCTGTTCCGGGCGGGCATTCAGCTCACCGGCGATCTGATGTTCTATTACGTGGCTTTGCATCGAGGGTCTCTTGGTCGGGTCCTGTCTAACTGGCCAGCGTGGGGCTATGTCGCCGAACAGGGGGTCTGTCCTGGCGATACTTTAGATACCTGCCAGGCCACTGCCGCGCGGGCCGGTTGGCGCCGCAAGGCGCCGGGTGTGAGCACTATATGGGGTCGGGCAGCGGGATGCCACCCCGGTAGAAATGACGTTTCTCATACCCGGTGGGCGGACATGCTCGGTCTCTCCTGGCCTTCTCAGCCGATTTGGCAGTGAGGCTAGGCCTGGCTTATTTGGGATAGCTGATCTCATTGACGTACCAGCAGGCGTCACCCACTGGCGTTTGCACCAAGGCTTCATCGCCCACCTCTTTCTTGAGCAGGGCACGGGCCATGGGGGAGTCGATGGAGATGTAATCCTTGCGGCCGAAGATCTCGTCATAGCCGACGATGCGAAAGCGCTTGGTCTCACCCTCGTCGTTTTCTACCTCGACCCAGGCGCCGAAGAAGACCTTGCCCTCCTGGGAGGGGGAGTAGTCGACTATGGTCAGCTCTTCCAGGCACTTGCGCAGGTAGCGAACCCGGCGGTCGATCTCCCGCAGGCGTTTCTTGTTGTACTGGTAATCGGCATTCTCGCTGCGATCACCCAGGCTCGCCGCCCAGGCCACTTTTTTGGTGACATCGGGCCTCTCCTCCCGCCAGAGCATGTCGTGCTCCTGCCGGAGCCTGGTGTAGCCTTCACGGGTAATGAGTTTGGTTTTCATGGAGTTATCACTCCCTCGCCAATTGCATCCGGTTGCTCGGGATCTTAGTCATTGTCGCCGCGCTGTCGAGCAAAAAGCAGAGCTGGCCATCCATCCTTCCCGGCTCCGGGGCCGAATGAGGGCAATAACCGGTAACATATTTATGCTTTGTGGTTGCAGGGGGCGGCTCTAGTATGAGGGGAGACAGAAAAGAGAGGTGGCAATGAGTCAGCAATACAAGGTCCTGGTGGTGGACGACGATCTGAAACTGCGTTCCTTGCTGGAGCGCTACCTCACCGAGCAGGGGTTTGTAGTGCGAGGTGTCGCCAACGGGGAGCAGGCCGATCGCCTGCTGACGCGTGAAAACTTCAGCCTGATGGTGCTTGATCTGATGCTGCCGGGGGAAGACGGCCTCTCTATCTGCCGCCGCCTGCGCGAGGCCGGCAACCAGATCCCTGTCTTGATGCTCACCGCCAAGGGGGACGAAGTGGATCGCATCGTCGGTCTGGAGATGGGGGCCGACGATTATCTGCCCAAGCCGTTCAACCCCCGTGAGCTGCTGGCCCGGATCCGCGCCGTGCTGCGCCGCCATACCGTGGAGCTGCCCGGCGCCCCTTCCGCGGCGGAGAAGATGGTGAGTTTCGGGGCCTACCAGCTCAATCTGGCGACCCGTGAACTGAGCCGTGATGGCGAACCGGTTGCCCTGACCAGCGGGGAGTTCGCCGTGCTCAAGGTGCTGGTGAGTCATCCTCGCGAACCGCTCTCCCGTGACAAGCTGATGAACCTGGCCCGTGGTCGCGAGTACACGGCCACCGAGCGCAGCATTGATGTGCAGGTCTCCCGCCTGCGCCGCCTGCTGGAACAGGACCCGGCCCAGCCTCGCTATCTGCAGACCGTCTGGGGTCTGGGGTATGTGTTCGTACCGGACGGTGAGAACGCATGAAGAAAGTGGGCAGCATGTTCTCCCGCATGCTCTGGTTTCTGGCTGCCGTGCTGGTGGTCTATCAAGTCGTCTCCTACGTTACCTTCTACAACTACCTGCTGGCGCCGACCGTCAAGCAGATCAGCCACCTGCTGGCAAACCAGGTCAAACTCATCTTCCCGGTGGACAACAACCAGCTGGCGCTCAGTGAAGATGCCGAGGCGCTGGTCTATGTGACCACTGGCAGCGACATCTATACCCAGAGCGAGGCGGAGCAGCACGGGCTGAATGATTCCAAGCCCTACCCCTATCTGGAGCAGAGCATCAGCCGCGAATTGAAAGGGGATACCAGGGTCAGGGTTGAAATCCAGGATCACTACATTATCTGGATCCAGCCTCCCCAGGCCAGCCAGATGTGGGTGCGCATTCCCCTGACGGAGATTGAAGATGACGACATCGAACCGCTCATCCTCTATATGAGCGTCTTGCTGGTGGTGACCCTGTTTGCGGCCTGGCGTTTTGCCCGTCAGCTGGTGCGACCGCTGGAGGATCTGGAAGCGGGGGCTGTGGCGGTGGCGCGCGGCAACTTTCCCGATGCCCTGGGGGAGCAGGGCTCGCGGGAGGTGCGCCGCCTGACCCGCACCTTCAACCACATGTCGAGCTCCATCAAGGGGCTGATCGAGGAGCGCAACCTGATGATGGCCGGGGTATCCCACGATTTGCGCACCCCTCTCACCCGCATTCGTCTCGCGACCGAGATGATGTCCTCGGGGGATGAGTACCTCAAGGAGAGCATCAATGCGGACATCGATGAGTCGAACGGTATCATCGATCAGTTCATCGACTACATTCGCCCGAACGAGGGGCTCGATGCCCGACCCGTCGACCTGACCCAGCTCATTCACGATGCGTTGCTGATGCAGACCGATCAGGGACTGGAAGTGGAGCTGCTCCTGCCGGAGGAGGCGGTGCGTGTGGCCTGCCATCCCATCAGTATTCGCCGTATCCTCAACAATCTGTCGGGCAACTCCCTGCGCTATGGCGCGACCCGGTTGCAGGCCGAGCTCAGGGATGATGGCCACTGGGTGCGGCTGCGACTCTCCGACAATGGCCCGGGGATCGCAGAAGAGGACTACTCCCGGGTGCTCAAGCCCTTCACCCAGGGCAATGTGGCGCGCACCGGTGGCGGGAGTGGGCTGGGGCTGGCCATCGTTGCCAAGATAGTCTCCCAGCATCACGGTACCATCAGGTTGGGGCGCTCCGAACTGGGGGGCTTGCAGGTGGAGATCCGGCTACCCAAGAACCAGCCGCTGGAGTGGATGGATTGAAAGCAGGGCGTATCGAGGGATGCGCCCTTTGTCTGTCAGGGGTGGGGGTCGCTCACCTTGCGGTAGCGCTTACCATATTTGAGTTGCTGGATAAGCAGGGCGGCGACGATGAGAGCCAACCCGATGGGGGTTGCCGGGTGAATGGTTTCGCCGATCAACAGGTTGAGCAGCACCAGAGAGGCAAACGGCGAGATGAAGATGAGGTTGCTGATGGGGGCCGTGTTGGTGGCGTGGCGCAGGGCCATCAGCCAGAGCACGAAACCGAAACCCATCTCGAACAGCCCCACATAGATGGCGCCAGCCCATCCCTGCCAGGCAGTCATGGCAAAGTCCGAGAGCAACCAGGTCGCCACGATGATGAAGGGCAGGCTGATGAGGAAGCCGAGCAGCAGGCTGACGACGGGATCCCCCTGATTGCGGGTGTTGAGGATCCAGTAACCGGCCCAGATCAGGGTCGACACCAGCGCCAGCGTGACGCCGAGCGGACTGTCGAACTGCAGACCGAACACGTCCCCCCTGGTGGCGATCACCAGGGCGCCGAAATAGCCGAGCACGATGGCGACGCCATCGCGGCGGCGCAGCTTTTGACCGAGGAAGGGAACGGCCAGCAGGCTGAGGGTGATGGCCCAGGTGTAGTTGAGAGTCTGTGCCTGCTGGGCGGGCAGCAGATCATATGCCTTGAACAGCAGCAGGTAATAGAGGAAGGGGTTCAGGACCCCGAGAGCGAGGTAGTAGAGGGGGCGACTCTTGATGTAGTCGAGCAGTAGCGGCAGTTTGCCCTGACAGGCCACGATGCACCCCAGGGTCAGGGTCGAGGTGCAGGCCGCGACCAGCAGCAGCTGTACCGGTTCAAAGTAGGCGAGGGAGATCTTGAAGGCGCTGGCCACCGTGGACCAGAGGGCGATGGCACAGAGCCCGTACTGGTAGGCTTTCTTCTGATTCTTGAGCATGGGATGCGTTCCGCAAACTGGGGCGAGGGCGCAGTCTATCAGCCTGTTTGCAACATTGTCGTTACCGTCTCGCCGATGGCGATGATTTGATCGCCTGGAGATCCATCTGCCACACAACATTGCGCACAATCTGTCCGCCTTCACTTGCGTGAGTGGAAAAAATCCGTATAATCCCCTCCGCTTGCCCATGAGGCAGCCAGACGATATGTCTGCTTGCTGAGCTTCCCGTTTACGAGTTGCCAGCCATACAGTCCTCCCGATATGGGAGGAAACGTGAAAAATCACACCTCTGGCGGGAGTAGTCCCGGTCGGGCGGTGTTGATTTATGTTCTTTTATCTATTGGAGCTCTGTCAATGCAGAACCAAAGAATCCGTATCCGCCTGAAGGCTTTTGATCATCGCCTGATCGATCAATCCACTGCGGAAATCGTTGAAACTGCTAAGCGCACTGGCGCGCAGGTTCGCGGTCCTATCCCGCTGCCGACTCGCAAAGAGCGTTTCACCGTTCTGATCTCCCCGCACGTCAACAAAGACGCGCGTGATCAGTACGAGATCCGCACTCACAAGCGTCTGGTAGACATCGTTGAACCGACTGACAAGACCGTTGACGCTCTGATGCGTCTGGATCTGGCAGCTGGTGTAGACGTCCAGATCAGCCTGGGTTAATTACGGAAAGAGGTTGATAACAATGACAATCGGTCTTGTAGGTCGCAAAGTGGGTATGACTCGCATCTTCACTGAAGATGGCGTTTCTATCCCGGTGACTGTTATCGAAGTTGAAGCTAACCGTGTAACTCAGGTCAAATCTGTAGAAACCGACGGCTACAACGCTATTCAGGTTACCACTGGCGCCAAGAAAGCCAGCCGCGTAACCAAGCCGGAAGCTGGCCACTTCGCCAAAGCTGGTGTAGAAGCCGGTCGCGGTCTGTGGGAATTCCGCCTGAACAACGGTGAAACTTTCACTGTTGGTAGCGAGCTGAAAGTAGATCTTCTCGCTGACGTTAAGCTGGTAGACGTTACCGGCACATCCAAGGGTAAAGGTTTTGCCGGTACTGTTAAGCGCTGGAACTTCCGTACCCAGGATATGACCCACGGTAACTCCCTGTCCCACCGTGTACCTGGCTCCATCGGTCAAAACCAGACCCCGGGCCGTGTATTCAAGGGCAAGAAGATGGCTGGTCACATGGGTGCTGAGCGTGTAACGACTCAGAACCTGGAACTGGTTCGTGTTGACGCTGAACGCAACCTGCTGCTCATCAAAGGCGCAGTACCGGGTGCAACCAACGGCAACGTGATCGTCAAACCTGCCGTCAAAGCGTAACGTCTGAGGAGATAGTAATGGAATTGGTAATGAAAGACGCCAAGAGCGCTCTTGAAGTTTCCGAGACTACCTTCGGGCGCGAATTCAACGAAGCTCTGGTTCACCAGGTTGTCGTTGCATATGCCGCTGGTGCCCGTCAGGGTACTCGTGCGCAGCTGACTCGCTCTGAAGTGTCTGGTGGCGGCAAAAAGCCGTGGCGTCAGAAGGGTACTGGTCGTGCCCGTGCTGGCTCCATCCGTTCGCCCATCTGGCGTTCCGGTGGTGTGACCTTTGCTGCTAAGCCGCAAGATCACAGCCAGAAAGTAAACAAGAAGATGTACCGCGGCGCTATCCGTAGCATCCTGTCCGAGCTGGTACGTCAAGAGCGCCTGATCGTTGTTGAGAAGTTCGGCATCGAAGCGCCGAAGACCAAAGAACTGATCGCCAAGCTGAAAGAAATGGAACTGACTGACGTTCTGATCGTGACTGCTGAAGTCGATGAGAACCTGTTCCTGGCTGCTCGTAACCTGTACAAAGTTGACGTGCGTGACGTTGCCGGTATCGACCCGGTCAGCCTGATCGCTTTCGACAAGGTTCTGATGACTGCTGACGCAGTTAAGCAAATCGAGGAGATGCTGGCATGATCCGTGAAGAGCGTCTGCTGAAAGTTCTGAAGGCTCCGCACATCTCTGAAAAGAGCACCATGGTCGCAGAAAAGCAGAACACTATCGTGTTCAAAGTTGCTGTTGATGCCACCAAGGCGGAAGTCAAAGCTGCAGTTGCGAAACTGTTCGAGGTCGAAGTTGAGACCGTCCGTACCCTGAACATGAAGGGTAAGACCAAGCGCGCAGGTGCACGCGTAGGCCGTCGTTCCGATTGGAAAAAGGCTTATGTGACCCTGAAAGCTGGTCAGGACATCGACTTCATGGGCGCAGCCGAGTAAGAGGAGTTCTGAAAAATGGCAATCGTTAAGTGCAAGCCTACTTCTCCGGGCCGCCGCCACGTCGTCAAGATCGTCAACCAAGAGCTGTACAAGGGCAAGCCCTTTGCCGCTCTGCTGGACAGCAAAAGCAAGTCCGGTGGCCGTAACAACAACGGTCGTATCACCACTCGTCATATCGGTGGTGGTCACAAGCAACACTACCGTCTGATCGACTTCAAGCGCGACAAAGACGGCATTCCGGCCAAAGTTGAGCGTCTGGAATACGATCCTAACCGTACCGCAAACATTGCCCTGGTGCTGTATGCAGACGGTGAGCGTCGTTACATCCTGGCCCCGAAAGGCCTGAAAGCTGGTGATGCAATCGCCTCTGGTGCTGATGCTGCCATCAAGGTAGGTAACACCCTGCCGATGCGCAACATCCCGGTCGGTTCTACCGTTCACGCCGTTGAGATGAAGCCTGGTAAAGGTGCCCAGCTGGCTCGTTCCGCTGGTACTTTCATCCAGATCCTGGCTCGTGAAGGTAACTATGTAACTCTGCGTCTGCGTTCCGGCGAAGTACGTAAAGTTCTGGCCGAGTGCCGCGCTACCATCGGTGAAGTGGGTAACTCCGAGCACATGCTGCGTCAACTGGGTAAAGCCGGTGCTAACCGCTGGCGTGGTATTCGTCCGACCGTTCGCGGTATGGCGATGAACCCGGTTGATCACCCGCACGGTGGTGGTGAGGGTCGTAACAAGGGCATGCAGCCTGTGTCCCCATGGGGCCAGAAGGCTAAGGGCTTCAAGACCCGTAAGAACAAGCGTACCGACAAGTACATCGTACGTCGTCGTAACAAGTAATTGTTAACATAGAGGAATCACCATGCCACGTTCTCTCAAGAAGGGTCCATTTATCGACCTGCACTTGCTGAAGAAGGTAGAGAAAGCGGTGGAAAGCGGGGATAAAAAGCCGGTTAAGACCTGGTCCCGTCGTTCAATGATCATCCCGAACATGATCGGTTTGACCATCGCTGTCCATAATGGTCGTCAGCACGTTCCGGTTTTCGTTACCGAAGAAATGATCGGTCACAAACTGGGTGAATTCGCACCGACTCGTACTTATCGCGGCCATGCTGCTGATAAGAAGGCTAAGAAGCGCTAAGGGATAAATGATGGAAGCTATCGCTAAACACCGTTATGCCCGTACTTCTGCCCAGAAAGCTCGTCTGGTAGCCGATCAAGTACGTGGTCTGTCCGTAGACAAGGCTCTGAACATCCTGACCTTCAGCCCGAAAAAGGCTGCTGTTCTGGTGAAGAAAGTGCTGGAATCTGCCATTGCCAACGCTGAGCACAACGAAGGTGCCGATATCGACACCCTGCGTGTTGCCACCATCATGGTAGACGAAGGTCCCTCCATGAAGCGCATCCGCCCGCGTGCCAAAGGTCGCGCGGATCGTATCCTCAAGCGTACCGCTCACATCACTGTAGTGGTATCCGACGCTAAGGCTGGGAGATAAGCAATGGGTCAGAAAGTACATCCTAATGGCATTCGCCTGGGTATTACCAAGCCTTGGAATTCTACCTGGTTCGCGAACACCAAAGACTTCGCTGACAACCTGTACAGCGATTTCCAAGTACGCCAGTTCCTGACCAAGGAGCTGAAAAACGCTTCCTTGTCCAAGATCACTATCGAGCGTCCGGCCAAGAGCATCCGTGTGACCATTCACACCGCTCGTCCGGGTGTCGTGATCGGCAAGAAAGGCGAAGACGTTGAAAAACTGCGCAAAGCTGTAGCCGCAATCGCTGGCGTGCCTGCTCAGATCAACATTTCCGAAGTCCGCAAGCCGGAGCTGGATGGCAAACTGGTTGCCGACAGCATCACTTCCCAGCTGGAGCGTCGCGTAATGTTCCGTCGTGCTATGAAGCGCGCCGTACAGAACGCCATGCGCCTGGGTGCCAAGGGCATCAAAGTGGAAGTTTCCGGCCGTCTGGGCGGCGCTGAAATCGCGCGTACCGAATGGTACCGTGAAGGTCGTGTGCCCCTGCACACCCTGCGTGCCGACATCGACTACGCAACTTCTGAAGCCCACACCACTTACGGTGTGATCGGCGTTAAAGTTTGGATCTTCAAGGGCGAAGTTCTGGGCGGTCTGGCTGCAGTCAATGCTGCCGCTGCTCAAGAGCAAGCTCCTGCGAAGCCCAAGCGTGACAACAAGCGCCGCGCTGCCAAGTAAGGAGATTCGGTAAATGTTGCAACCTAAGCGTACTAAATTCCGCAAGACCCACAAGGGTCGTAACCGCGGTCTGGCCAATGCCGGTAACGAAGTATCCTTCGGTACCTTTGGCCTGAAGGCGACATCTCGTGGTCAACTGACTGCTCGTCAAATCGAAGCAGCCCGTCGTGCCATGACCCGTCACGTTAAGCGTCAAGGCAAGATCTGGATCCGTGTGTTCCCGGACAAGCCCATCACCGAAAAGCCCCTCGAAGTTCGTATGGGTAAAGGTAAGGGTAACGTGGAATACTGGGTTTGCCCGATCCAGCCTGGCAAGGTTCTGTACGAGATGGATGGTGTACCTGAGGCTCTGGCGCGTGAAGCGTTTGCCCTGGCCGCAGCTAAGCTGTCTGTTCAGACCACTTTCGTAATTAAGACGGTGATGTGATGAAAGCCCAAGATCTGCGTCAAAAGAGCGTCGAAGAACTGAACCAGGAGCTGCTGGGTCTGCTGCGTGAGCAATTCAACATGCGCATGCAAGCTTCCACCGGCCAGCTGGCTCAGACTCACACTCTGAAACAAGTGCGTCGTGACGTCGCACGTATCAAGACTGTACTGACTGAGAAGGCAGGTGCGTAATGACTGACAAGATCCGTACTCTGCAAGGTCGTGTAATTAGCGACAAGATGGACAAGTCCATCACCGTCGCTATCGAGCGCAAGGTAAAGCACCCGATCTACGGTAAGATCATCAAGCGTACTACCAAGCTGCACGTGCATGACGAGAACAACGAGTGCAAGGCTGGCGATCTCGTGGAAATCCGCGAGTGCCGCCCGCTGTCCAAGACCAAGTCCTGGACCCTGGTTGCTGTCGTAGAAAAGGCCTAATTCGGTACTTTTTAGCCCAAACGGCCCCCCATCGGGGCCGTTTGTTTTTTAGGCTACCTTTTCAAAAATAGCTGTGTTATAGTTTCGCGCCTTTTGAAGGCAGCCAGATCCCATCAGGGATAAGAAGTAAACAAAGCGGAGCACTAAGATGATCCAGATGCAAAGTATGCTGGGTGTTGCCGACAACTCCGGCGCTCGCAGTGTAATGTGTATTAAGGTTCTGGGTGGTTCGCACCGCCGTTATGCCGGCATCGGCGACATCATCAAGGTTTCCATCAAGGAAGCCATTCCTCGCGGTAAAGTGAAGAAAGGTGATGTGTATAACGCGGTGGTCGTACGCACCCGTAAAGGCGTTCGTCGTCCGGACGGCTCTGTCATCCGTTTCGACAACAATGCGGCTGTGTTGCTTAACAACAACCAACAGCCAATCGGTACTCGTATTTTTGGCCCGGTGACCCGTGAACTCCGTAACGAGAAGTTCATGAAGATTGTGTCCCTGGCACCCGAAGTACTGTAAGGAGTCGAACGATGGCAGCTAAAATCCGTCGCGAAGACGAAGTAATTGTTCTTACCGGCAAAGACAAGGGCAAGCGTGGCAAAGTCACTCAAGTCCTGATTGCAAAAGGTAAGGTAATCGTGGAAGGCATCAACCAGGTGAAGAAACACCAAAAGCCGGTACCCGCACTGGGTCAGGCTGGCGGCATCGTCACCAAAGAAGCCCCCATCGATGTATCTAACGTCGCGCTGTTCAACTCTGCCACTGGCAAGGCTGACCGCGTTGGTTTCCGGATTGAAGACGGCAAGAAAGTCCGTTTCTTCAAATCCACCGGCGAACTTGTGAAGTAATTGGAGTTTAACGATGGCGAAACTGCATGATTACTACAAATCCGATGTAGTAAATGAACTGTCCAAGCAGTTCGGTTACAAGACTATCATGCAAGTCCCTCGGATCGAGAAAATCACCCTGAACATGGGTGTTGGTGAAGCGATCTCTGACAAGAAGTTGCTGGAAAATGCTGCTGCCGATATGGCTGCCATTTCCGGTCAGAAACCGCTGATCACCAAAGCACGCAAATCTGTTGCGGGCTTCAAGATTCGTGAAGGCTACCCGATAGGTTGTAAAGTAACCCTGCGTGGCGAGCGTATGTGGGAGTTCCTGGAACGGCTGATTTGCATCTCCGTACCGCGTATCCGTGACTTCCGTGGTCTGAACGCCAAGGCGTTCGATGGCCGTGGTAACTACTCCATGGGCGTGCGTGAGCAAATCATCTTCCCGGAAATCGACTATGACAAGGTCGATCGCGTCCGTGGTCTGGATATCACCATCACCACTTCCGCGAATACCGACGAAGAAGGCCGTGCTCTGCTGGCTGCCTTTAACTTCCCATTCCGCAAGTAAGGTTAGGGTTATGGCTAAAACATCCATGAAAGCACGCGAAGCAAAGCGTGCGAAGCTGGCAGCCAAGTTCGCGACCAAGCGTACCGAGCTGAAAGCTATCATCGTTGATATGAACGCTTCTGAAGAAGCGCGTTGGGATGCTGTCTTGCAACTGCAACAGCTGCCCCGTGATTCCAGTCCGTCCCGCCAGCGTAACCGTTGCAACATCACTGGTCGTCCGCACGGTTTCCTGCGGAAGTTTGGCCTCTCTCGCATCAAGGTGCGTGAGCATGCCATGAAGGGCGAAATTCCGGGCCTCAAAAAGGCCTCTTGGTAAGAATCTCGGGAGTTAGACTATGAGCATGCAAGATCCGATCGCGGATATGCTGACCCGCATCCGTAACGGTCAGGCGGCGAGCAAAGTTGCGGTTTCCATGCCTTCTTCCAAGCTGAAAGTGGCTATCGCCAAAGTGCTGAAAGAAGAAGGTTACATCGCTGGCTACTCCGTAGCTGGTGACGTGAAACCTGAACTGGAAATTGAACTGAAATATTTCCAGGGCAAGCCGGTTGTAGAACTGATCCAACGCGTGAGCCGTCCCGGCCTGCGTATTTACAAGCGCACTACTGATCTGCCGAAAGTCATGGGCGGTCTCGGTGTTGCTATCGTGTCCACGTCTAAAGGTGTGATGACCGACCGTGCTGCCCGCAAGGCAAGCATGGGTGGTGAGATCATCTGCTACGTCGCTTAATAGGAGGTCGGAAATGTCTCGCGTTGCTAAGGCACCCGTCACTATTCCTGCTGGCGTAGAGGTGACTCTGAACGGTCAGGAACTGTCCATCAAAGGTGGTAAAGGTTCCCTGGTTCGTTCCATCCACGCCGGTGTAGAAGTGACCAAAGAAGACAATGTACTGAAGTTCGCCCCGCGCGACGGCATCGCTGGTGCTGACGCTCAGGCCGGTACTGCCCGTGCATTGGTCAACAACATGGTAGTCGGTGTTACCCAAGGCTTCGAGCGCAAGCTGCAGCTGGTTGGTGTAGGTTACAAAGCCTCCATCAAGGGCAATGCTGTTGCGCTGGCACTGGGCTTCTCTCACCCGGTAGAGCATGCGCTGCCGGCTGGTGTCACCGCTGAATGTCCGTCCGCCACCGAGATCGTTCTGCGTGGTGTGGACAAGCAGCTGGTTGGCCAAGTCGCCGCCGATATCCGTGCTTACCGCGCTCCGGAGCCCTACAAGGGCAAGGGTGTACGCTATGCCAACGAGCAAGTGCGTACTAAAGAAGCTAAGAAGAAGTAAGGTAACACTATGGACAAGAAAGCAGCTCGTCTCCGTCGTGCTACTCGTGCTCGGAAAAAGATGCAGGAACTGGGAGCTACCCGTCTGGTTGTTCACCGTACCCCGCGTCATATCTATGCGCAGGTTATTGCAGCCAACGGTTCCGAAGTTCTGGCCTCTGCTTCCACAGTAGAGAAAGCCATCAGTGAAGCTCTGAAATACACCGGTAACGCAGATGCTGCTACCGCTGTAGGTAAGGCTATCGCTGAGCGTGCTATTGCCAAAGGCGTTCAGAACGTATCTTTCGATCGTTCCGGTTTCAAGTATCACGGTCGTGTAGCCGCTCTGGCTACCGCTGCTCGTGACGCTGGTCTTCAGTTCTAAGCTAGGAGTCGAAGATGGCTAAAGTCGAATCTCAAGCCGGCGAACTGCAAGAAAAGCTCATTGCAGTAAACCGTGTTTCGAAAACTGTTAAAGGTGGTCGTATCATGTCCTTCACCGCGTTGACCGTGGTGGGTGATGGTAACGGCCGTGTAGGTTACGGTTACGGTAAGGCCCGTGAAGTTCCGGCCGCCATTCAAAAGGCGATGGAACAGGCTAAGCGTAACCTGAACAAGGTTGAGCTGAACAACGGCACCCTGCACCACCCGGTGCGTGGCGTTCACTCTGGTTCCACCGTGTTCATGAAGCCGGCCTCCCAAGGTACTGGTATCATTGCAGGCGGCGCCATGCGTGCCGTACTGGAAGTTGCTGGTATCCACAACGTGCTGGCCAAGACCTACGGTTCCACCAACCCAATCAACGTTGTTCGCGCAACTGTCGACGCTCTGGTTCACGGTCAATCACCGGAACAGATCGCGGCCAAGCGTGGTCTGCGCGTTGAAGAAATTCTGGGGTAATGCGACATGGCTAACACTGTAAAAGTAACTCAAACTCGCAGCTCTATCGGCCGTCTGCCAAAGCACAAGGCGACTCTGCGTGGTCTGGGTCTGCGTCGCATTGGTCACACCGTTGAGCTGGAAGATACTCCCTGCGTACGCGGTATGATCAACCAGGTTTATTACATGGTTAAGGTGGAGGGCTAAGCATGCGTCTGAATACTCTGTCTCCGGCCGCTGGTTCCAAGCGCGTCAAGCACCGTCCGGGCCGTGGTATCGGTTCTGGTCTGGGCAAGACCGGTGGTCGTGGTGTTAAAGGTCAAACCTCTCGTTCCGGTGGCGGCAAGGTCCGCAACGGTTTCGAAGGCGGCCAGATGCCTTTGAAAATCCGTCTGCCGAAGTTCGGTTTCTTCTCTCGCAAATCTTTGGTTTCTGCCGAAGTGCGCCTGAACGAAATCGCCCTGGTAGAAGGTGATGTGGTCGACGTGAGCACTCTGAAGCAAGCCGGTGTTATTACCAAAAACATCGTGTTCGCTAAAGTTGTTCTGTCTGGCAACATTGACCGTGCTGTGACCGTTCGTGGTCTGTCCGTCACCAAGGGTGCACGTGCAGCCATCGAGGCCGCTGGCGGTAAAATCGAGGAATAATCAGTACAATGGCTAAGAAACCAGGATTGGATGTTAAAGCACAAGGTGGTCTGAGCGAACTGAAGAGCCGTCTGCTCTTCGTTCTCGGGGCAATTATCGTGTTCCGTGCAGGCTCTTATGTGCCGATCCCTGGTATTGACGCCGCCGTACTGGCCGAGTTGTTCCAACAACAGAAGGGCACCATCATTGAGATGTTCAACATGTTCAGTGGTGGTGCACTCTCGCGTGCTTCTATTCTTGCACTGGGGATCATGCCGTACATTTCGGCGTCGATCATTATCCAGTTGCTGACTGTGGTTCACCCTGCTCTTGCTGAACTCAAGAAAGAAGGTGAATCCGGCCGTCGCAAGATTAGCCAATATACCCGTTGGGGCACGCTGGTTTTGGGAACGTTCCAGGCCATTGGTATTGCAACAGGTCTGCCGAATATGATGCAAGGACTCGTGACTCATCCGGGTTTGGGCTTCTATTTCACAGCCGTTGTGAGTCTGGTCACCGGTACCATGTTCTTGATGTGGTTGGGTGAACAGATTACCGAGCGTGGGATTGGTAATGGTATCTCGTTGATTATCTTCACAGGTATCGTCGCCGGTCTGCCTCATGCCATTGGCGCTACGGCCGAACAGGCACGTCAAGGGGAATTGCACATCCTGCTGTTGTTGTTGCTGGGCTTGATTGTTTTCGCTGTGACTTACTTTGTGGTGTTCGTGGAGCGTGGTCAGCGTCGTATCGTCGTTAACTATGCCAAGCGTCAACAAGGCCGCCAGGTATTCGCTGCGCAAAGCACACACCTGCCGTTGAAAGTGAATATGGCCGGTGTGATTCCTGCGATTTTCGCATCCAGCATCATCCTCTTCCCGGGTACCATTACCTCCTGGTTTGGTCAGGGCGAGGGCAAGATCGCTGACATTCTGCAACAGGTCTCTATGGTCCTGCAGCCGGGTCAGCCCTTGTACGAGATGCTCTATGCAGCAGCCATTATCTTCTTCTGCTTCTTCTATACCGCGCTGGTGTTCAACCCCCGCGAGACAGCAGATAACCTGAAGAAGAGTGGAGCCTTTATCCCGGGGATCCGCCCGGGCGAGCAGACAGCACGTTACATCGATAAGGTTATGACTCGCCTGACATTGGCAGGTGCGCTCTATATTACCTTTATCTGTCTGGTACCCCAGTTCCTGATGACTGCCTGGAACGTACAGTTCTACTTCGGTGGCACCTCGCTGCTGATTATCGTGGTAGTTATCATGGACTTCATGGCTCAGGTTCAGACCCATATGATGTCTCATCAATATGGCGATGTCCTGAGGAAGGCCAACCTGAAGGGCTACGGCCGCTAAAGGTCGGCGTAGTTACGGAGTTAAGCAATGAAAGTTCGTGCTTCCGTTAAGGCAATCTGCCGTAACTGCAAAATCATCAAGCGTCACGGTGTGGTGCGTGTGATTTGCAGCGAGCCAAAGCATAAACAGCGCCAAGGCTAATTTTTTACGGTTAGTACTTGCAACAAATAGTTGTGCTGGCTAATATAGCCAGCCAACTTTTGTTGTGTATTGGTTGACCGCCACGTATCCGCTCACGGGCTTTGTGGTGGTCGTTATCTACTATATGTAGGAGTGAATAGTGGCCCGTATCGCTGGCATTAACATTCCTGACCATAAACATGCAGTCATTGCGTTGACTGCTATTTATGGCGTCGGTCGTACCCGCTCCAAGGCCATCTGTGCCGCAGCCGGTATCGCTGAGAATGTGAAAATTAAAGACCTGGACGAAGCTCAGATCGAGAGTCTGCGTGAACAAGTAGGTAAATTCACCGTTGAAGGTGACCTGCGTCGTCAGATTTCCATGAACATCAAGCGATTGATGGATCTGGGTTGCTACCGTGGTTTGCGTCACCGTCGTAGCCTGCCTGTTCGTGGTCAACGTACCAAGACCAACGCTCGTACCCGTAAGGGTCCGCGCAAGGCTATCAAGAAGTAACGGGAAGGTAGAAAATGGCTAAAACTCCGACTCGTGCTCGCAAGCGCGTTAAAAAGCAAGTGAGCGACGGTATTGCGCACGTTCATGCATCTTTCAACAACACAATCGTGACCATTACTGACCGTCAGGGCAATGCTCTGTCTTGGGCTACCTCTGGTGGTTCCGGTTTCCGTGGTTCCCGTAAGTCCACTCCGTTTGCTGCCCAGGTAGCTGCTGAGCGTGCTGGTGAGATCGCCAAAGAATACGGCGTGAAGAACCTGGAAGTCATGGTCAAAGGTCCGGGTCCCGGTCGTGAGTCTTCCATCCGCGCTCTGAACGCGGCTGGTTTCCGCATCACTAACATTACTGATGTGACTCCGATCCCGCACAACGGTTGTCGTCCTCCCAAGAAGCGCCGCGTGTAACGCTGTAGCTACTTGGTCTAGGATTGTTGGAGAAAGAAGATGGCAAGATATATCGGTCCTAAGCTTAAGCTTAGCCGTCGTGAGGGCACCGACCTCTTCCTGAAGTCTGGTGTTCGTGCGATTGATTCTAAGTGCAAGATTGACACCGTTCCTGGTCAACACGGTGCGCGTAAAGCGCGTCTGTCCGACTACGGTGTGCAACTGCGCGAGAAACAAAAAGTACGTCGTATCTACGGCGTATTGGAAAAACAGTTCCGCAACTACTACCGCGACGCTGCCCGTCAAAAGGGTAACACCGGTGAAAACCTGTTGCAGCTGCTGGAAGGTCGTCTGGACAACGTCGTCTACCGCATGGGCTTCGGCGCCACTCGTGCTGAATCTCGTCAGCTGGTGAGCCACAAAGCCATCATGGTAAACGGCCGCGTTGTGAATGTTCCTTCTTTCCAGGTATCCCCTGAGGACGTGATCTGCGTTCGCGAGAAGGCTAAGAAGCAAGCGCGTATCAAAGCTTCCCTGGAAGTTGCTGGTCAGCGCGAGAAGCCGACTTGGGTAGAGGTTGACGCTGCTAAGATGGAAGGTGCCTTCAAGCGCCTGCCGGAGCGTTCCGACCTGTCTGCCGACATTAACGAACAGCTGATCGTCGAGCTTTACTCCAAGTAAAGCTAGCTTCTAAAGAGAGGACACAATGCTGGGTTCTGTAACAGATTTTCTTAAACCGCGGCTAGTTGACATCGAGCAAGTTAGCCCGACTCACGCGAAAGTGACTCTCGAGCCGCTTGAGCGTGGCTTTGGCCACACGCTGGGCAATGCCCTGCGTCGTATTTTGCTGTCATCTATGCCCGGTTGTGCGGTTACTGAAGTCGAGATCGACGGAGTACTGCACGAGTACAGCAGCAAAGAAGGTGTACAGGAAGACATTCTTGAAATCCTGCTCAACCTGAAAGGTATCGCTGTGAAGCTGGAAGGCAAGGACGAGGTAACTCTGTCCCTGACCAAGTCTGGAACAGGCCCCGTTACCGCTGGTGATATCACTCACGGTGATGAAGTCGAGATCGTAAACCCGGAGCACGTAATCTGCCACCTGACTGGTGCAAATGCTGAGATCAGCATGCGCCTGAAAGTTCAGCGCGGTCGTGGTTATGTGCCTGCTTCTGCTCGTGTTCACAACGATGATGAAGAGCGTCCTATCGGTCGCCTGCTGCTGGACTCCGCGTTCAGCCCCATCGTTCGCATCGCCTACAATGTCGAGGCGGCACGTGTGGAACAGCGCACCGACTTGGACAAGCTGGTTATCGACATGGAGACCAATGGTACTCTGGATCCGGAAGAAGCCATCCGTCGTTCAGCCACTATTCTGGCAGAGCAACTGGAAGCCTTCGTGGATCTGCGCGATGTCAGCGTGCCCGAGAAGAAAGAAGAGAAACCCGAGTTTGATCCGATTCTGCTGCGTCCTGTCGATGATTTGGAGCTGACAGTTCGTTCAGCGAACTGTCTGAAGGCAGAAGCTATCCACTATATTGGTGATCTGGTACAGCGTACCGAAGTTGAGTTGCTTAAGACTCCTAACCTCGGTAAGAAGTCCCTGACTGAGATCAAGGACGTGTTGGCCTCCCGTGGTCTGTCTCTTGGCATGCGCCTTGAGAACTGGCCGCCCGCCAGCATCGCTGACGAGTAATCCAGATTACGGGTTTCACAGATTTAGTTAGAAGGATAAGGTCATGCGCCATCGTTTGAGTGGTCGTCAACTGAACCGGAACAGCAGCCATCGTCAGGCTATGTTCCGCAACATGGCCAGCTCCCTGGTTCGTCATGAGATCATCAAGACGACTCTGCCTAAGGCAAAAGAGCTGCGTCGTGTAGTTGAACCGCTGATCACCCTTGCCAAGACTGATAGCGTTGCTAATCGTCGCCTGGCATTTGCCCGTACTCGCGATAACGCGATCGTGGCTAAGCTGTTCAATGAACTGGGCCCGCGCTACCTGGAGCGCGCCGGCGGTTATACTCGCATTCTGAAATGCGGTTTCCGTGCTGGCGACAACGCTCCTATGGCTTACATTGAGCTGGTAGACCGCCCGGCCGCTGCTGAAGCAGCTGCTGAGTGATAAAAGAAAAAGCCGGGCTTGTCCCGGCTTTTCTTTTGGTGGATTCTGATACTGCCTCTACTGCCTCTACTGCCTCTACTGCCTCTACTGCCTCTACTGCCTCTACTGCCTCTACTGCCTCTACTGCCTCTACTGCCTCTACTGCCTCTACTGCCTCTACTGCCTCTACTGCCTCTACTGCCTCTACTGCCT
>NZ_JBFWLQ010000012.1:120270-120808 GCF_050252055.1 Aeromonas sp.
TCTACTGCCTCTACTGCCTCTACTGCCTCTACTGCCTCTACTGCCTCTACTGCCTCTACTGCCTCTACTGCCTCTACTGCCTCTACTGCCTCTACTGCCTCTACTGCCTCTACTGCCTCTACTGCCTTACTTTGTAAGTGAGCGATGATTTTTCAATAGTCTCTATATTAAGTCTTTATCTCTACCTGAACGACAGCGGTTCGTGTTACATAGCCCAGAGTGGGGCAATGTCATTGTCCATCTGACGTATTAAGCAGGCCGTGAGTCATGGCTGTGGCTGCTGTAGTGCCGTTGAGGGCTTCCTCTGTGGATAAGCCTGTATAAAAGCTGTGCTTGGATATGAATAACTAAAAAAGTGTCGATTTTTGCAATTTTATTGCAGAGGAGGGGTTGCCAGAACGAATTCGCTCCCTATAATGCGCCTCCATCGACAGGGCAAGCGGCAACGCAAACAAGCCTGTCGGTGCCTCGAAAAAGCCTCGTCAAATAAGGCTTGACTCGAGAAGGCGGTTGAGTAGAATGCCACTCCCGCAGCAGC
>NZ_JBFWLQ010000013.1:0-117853 GCF_050252055.1 Aeromonas sp.
CTCTTCAATTTAAGTTTGGTTGCCAATTAAGGCGGCTCAATGAATTGCTGAATTAACTGCTGCAACTAAAAGTTGCTTTGGTCACTTCATCAGACATTGATATCAAAAATTGTTTTTGATGCTCGATACTGTGAGTGCCCACACAGATTGCTTGATTCAAATTGTTAAAGAGCGTCACGCTTATCGCGTTGAGGAGGCGCATACTACGCCTCTCACTTCGAAAGTCAAGCGGTTGTTTTCGCTTTTCTTTCGGCGCCCACTTCCTAAGAAAGCTGGCTCATCAGGTTGGCGTGTTCCGCCGTGCTGGTAGGGGCGCATTATAGGGAGGCCGGTTGCGATGACAAGGGATTTTTTGAAGAAAGTCACGGAAACTTCAAATTATCCAGTTAGAAACAACTTACCCAGTGTATATATACAATGTTATCCACAAGCTGATGATTTCAGCCCTCTTTTATTGGCATTTATCAGGATCTTCCTGGCTGAAGGAATGCCATACTGAAGCGGATAATTTGCCTCAAGTGGTCCATGGTAGCGTCTGGTCGTAAAGCTGGTTACCATGAAGGTGAATAAAGTGTTGCACCTTTTTTGCTTTCATTTACAAAAGGTCTTTAAAGATGAATTTATCCAAGTTTCCCGTTTATGTGCAGGCAGCAGTTCTTGCTCTGGTATTGGCGCTGTTCGGCTATCTGGTTGCCCAGGCCCTGCAGTTCTCTCTGAAAGTCGAAGTCATTTTTGCCGCCGGTCTGGCCATTGGCGGTTTCGTGGTACCGCTCTTCCTTAACCGTGCGCCTGCCACCGCCCTCGAACAGGCAACCAGCCAGGAGACCTGTACCTTATATGTAGGCAACCTGCCCTATCGCGCCAACGAGATTGCGGTGCGCGAACTCTTTGCCGAGCAAGGTCAGGTACTGTCAGTTCGTCTGATGAAGGACAAGGCCACCGGCAAACGCAGGGGCTTCGGGTTTGTGGAGATGCCTGTCGCCGATGCGGCCAAGGCCATCGCCGCGCTCAATGACAAGGAGTATCAGCAGCGCACCCTGAAAGTGCGTGAAGCAAATGACAAGCGGGACCGGGATGAGAAGGACGTCAACGACGTCGACGCCTGATATTCAGTACACCACTTCTTCGAGTGACGACAGCCCCCAAGCTTGCAAGGGGGCTGTCAGTTTCTGGGCCCCAGCATCCAGTCGCGTGCAGTAGGCACGTCCCGTCCCCTCGCCAGGCGCCTGGACCGGCAGTGTCGCCAGCAGATGCGCCACCCGCCTTGCCACGGCAAGACCCGAATCGACCAGTTGGCATTCCGGCATCAGCTGTTTGATCTCTTCGTTGAGCAAGGGGAAGTGGGTACATCCCAGTACCAGGGTATCCGGCCTCTCCTCCCCTTCCATCCAGTCTGTGAGCACCTCTCTGAGCAGGGCCATATTGACCGGCAACCCCGCCAGCTTGCGCTCGGCTTCGATAACCAGTTCGGTGGCTCCCTTCAGCAGCACATGCTTGCCCGGGGCGAACTGGGCGATGAGTTCATGGGTATAGTCACGGCTGACGGTGCCGGGCGTTGCCAGCAGACCGATGTAGCCGTTACGGGTCAGGGCGGCGGCAGGCTTGATCGCGGGGACCACGCCGACCACGGGAATGCTGAGTGCGGTACGCAGGGATGGCAGGGCAATGGTGCTGGCGGTATTGCAGGCGATCACCACCAGATCGATGGCGTGCTCGGCCACCATGTGGCTGACCAGTCCGGTACAAGCCTCGATGAGGGCCGCCTCACTCAGCTCGCCATAGGGAAAGTGGGCATTGTCGAAACTGTAGAAATAGTTGTGCTCCGGCAGAGCGCGACGGATCTCCCGATAGACGGTCAGACCGCCCATACCGGAGTCGAACACGAGAATATTGGCCACCTGAGCTCCCCCTTGAATGCGAGGCCGCGATCATACTCCCGCCCGGCGCCAATAGAAAAGGCCCTGCCAATGGCAGGGCCCCTGATTTTTCAGATCCAGACAAGGGGATCAGAGTGCGTAGTCCACCGTCACATAGTAGGCACGCTCGTCAGCCGGGTAACCCACCGAGGTCTGGTACTCCTTGTCCAGCAGGTTGCTGATCTTGCCGGAGACCTTCCAGGACGGTGCAACCTGATAGCCCACCGCCAGGTTCCACACGCTGTAACCGCCCAGCTGGGTGGCATTGGCCGCGTCACCATAACGCTCACCCTGGTAGATCCAGCTCAGGGAGCCATCGAACTGCTGCCACTGCGCCTGGCTCACCCACTTGGCACCCTTGCGGGAGATCAGCTGCAACTGCTTGTCGGTGACCTTGTCCTTGGGATCCTTGTATTCGGCGGAAACGCGATGGCTCAGCCAGCCGGTCTCGAACTCCCCTTCCAGCTCAACCCCTTCAATCCGCGCCTTGCCGACGTTTTGCGGCGTCCACATGCCCTGGCTGTCCGGTGCCCACTGGATCATCTGCTCGAAGTCGTTGCGATAACCGGTCAAGCGCCACTCCACACCAGCGGTCTGTCCGTCCAGCATCAACTCGTGGCTTTTCGACTCTTCCGGCTTCAGATCAGGATTGCCGGACCCCGGGTAGTAGAGATCGTTGAAGGAGGGGGCACGGAAACCGGTGCCGTAGCGGGCACTGAGGCGATAATCCTCAACGAAGCGCCAGCCAGCGCCGGTTTGCCAGGTGTTGTGACGTCCGAACTGCTCGTTGTCATCGCTGCGACCGCTCAGCTCGGCCTGCCAGACCTGGTTGTCAAACTGGGCCAGGGCATAGAGCCCGGTGTTGTCACGCTCATCGGCGTCACTCGGGAAGGCGACGCCAGAGGAGCGGGAACTATCGTCCAGCATGTCGCGCTGCCAGTCGGCGCCGCCCCCCAGGGTCCAGCTCTCGTCCAGTTTGACGCTGTTGACCCAGTTCAGGGTGTATTGACGGGTATAGAGTCGATCAGCGGACTGATCGCGGCCGCTGGTATCCGGGTAGTCGTAGGCATCCTGTTTGGAGAAGGCGCCGCGCAGTTCGCTCAGGTAGCGCTCGTCATGATAGCGGGAGCCGAGCTGGTAGCTCTGGTTCTCGGTCCAGGTCTCGTTGCGTTGATGAAACGCCGGGCCCCAGGCGGAAGCGGCAGAGGATCTGTCGTACTGGGCAATGTTGCGGAACCAACGGGTCGTACCGAACAGATCCCAGTTGCTGGCCAGCGCCTGCTGATAATCCACCATGGCGTTGTAGCCCCGGTGGCCATGCTTGTCGCCATCGTTCACCCCGACGATGGGATGCACGTTGTAGCCGGTCTCGTCATCGAAACCACCAGCGACCTTGATCTGACCCGCATCACCCACCTGGCTGGCGCTGCTGAAGGCGGCCTGACGCTGCTTGTGGGAGCCCGCACCCAAGTTGAACTTGTGTTGATTGGTCCCCTGATCCGGGCGAGTGATGATATTGATGACCCCACCGATGGCATCGGATCCATAAATGGTGGCGCGCGCACCGCGGATATATTCGATCCGCTCCACCTGGTTGAGGGGCAGGTTGTTGAGCTCGGTCATCCCGGCGGTCAGAGAGGCGCTGCGCACCCCGTCCACCAGCACCAGGGTCTGGGAAGAGGTGCCACCACGTACCCGCAGCGAGCTGAGCTGGCCGCGGCCGCCGTTGCTGACCACTTCCACGCCGGGCAGGGTCTTGACCACGTCGGTCACGGTCTGGGCTTGCAGGCGATCGATCTCGTCACGGGTCACCACGTTGACGGGCGCCAGCACACTGGAGGCAGGCTGGGCGACACGGGTAGCGGTCACCACCATGGTGGGATTGACGGGGATGGTCAGTTGTTGGGCAAAGGCCGCCGTTGGCAACAGGGCAGCCGCCAATAATGTCTTGGACATGAGAGATCCTTAAGTTCGCGTAAGCATCTACTTCGTGGCCGGTTTCTCTCGGCCCGAAATACGAACTTTGGCAGGTCTTCGGGCTTGGGGGCTGATGGCCTACGGCGACGGCTTCCCACCTGACGGCAGTGCCCTGATGTCGCTTCGTTCCCCCTTACCGCTGCGCGCCAGCTCCGGATTCTCACCGGATTCCCTTTTAAGCATGATGCGCCAAAGCGGGGGGATTATAGGCAGAGCCGTCTTGGATGTATAGCCATCTGGATTTCTAATGTCGTTTTTACCCAAAGTCGGTGCCAAGTGGCGCATATCCTCGCCCCCTCTCGTACCTTGAGGCTCGTTGACCGTCATTCGAGCGGGTCAAACACAAGAAATGTTGAGCCAGATCCCACGGCTTTTTGGTAACATGCGGCAAACGTTTGACATCCGAGGAAGCCGTAATGACGACCCCCCCTATGATCGGCCTGGTAATGGGCTCCGACTCTGACTGGCCCGTGATGCAGGCCGCCGCCCGCATCCTCAAGGAGCACGGCGTGCCCTATGAAGCGCGCGTCGTATCCGCCCATCGCACCCCGGATCTCCTGTTTGAATATGCCGCCAGTGCGCGCGATCGCGGTCTGCGCGCCATCATCGCCGGCGCCGGCGGCGCAGCCCACCTGCCGGGCATGCTGGCCGCCAAGACCACGATCCCGGTGCTGGGCGTGCCCATCCCCACCCGCCAGCTCAAGGGGATGGATTCCCTGCTCTCCATCGTGCAGATGCCCAAGGGCGTGCCGGTCGCCACCTTCGCCATCGGCGAGGCGGGTGCCGCCAATGCCGGTCTGTTCGCCGTGTCCCTGCTCTCTGTCGCCCAGGATGGCGACGCTCCCCGTTATCACCAGCAGCTCGATGGCTTCCGCGCCAAGGAGCGCGACCGGGTGCTGGCGCTCACCCTGGAGGAGCCGGCATGATACTGCCCCCCGCCACTTTGGGTATGCTCGGTGGCGGCCAGCTCGGCCGCTACTTCGTGATGTCTGCCCACCGTCTCGGCTACAAGGTGATAGTGCTGGACCCGGACCCCATCAGCATCGCCGGTGCAGCCGCCGACGAGCAGATCGTTGCCGCCTATGACGATACCGATGCCCTGCGCGATCTGGCCAGCCGCTGCGACGCCATCACCTGCGAGTTCGAAAACGTGCCCGCCGCCTCCCTGGCCCTGCTGGAGCAGTACAAGCCGGTGCGTCCGGCCGCGAGCGCAGTACGTGTCTGTCAGGATCGCCGGGAAGAGAAAGCCTTCCTGACCCGCGCCGGCGTACCGGTCGCCCCGAACCTGACCCTGCTGCCCGGCGAGCCGCTGCCCGCCCTGCCCAGCGACCTCTTCCCGGCCATCCTCAAGACCGCCCGCGAGGGCTACGATGGCAAGGGGCAGTGGACTATCCACAATGCGGGCGAATTGCCAGCGGCCCTGGCCGCCAGCGGTGTCCCTTGCGTGCTGGAAAAACGCCTGCCACTGGAGGGGGAGTTTGCCCTCACCCTGGCCCGCAGTCCGAGCGGTGCCATCAGTGCCCTGCCTCTGGTGCAGAACTGGCACAGCGGCGGCATCCTGGATCAGACCCGCTCCCCGGCCAATGTGCCCGCCCTGGAGCGCGAAGCCCAGCGCATCGCCGAGCACATCATCGCCGCCCTCGACTATGTGGGTGTGCTGACGGTGGAGTTCTTCCTGGTCGGCGGTGAACTGCTGGTCAACGAGATGGCCCCCCGGCCCCACAATTCGGGTCATCCCAGCATCGACAACGCCGGTTGCAGCCAGTTCGAGTTGCAGGTGCGCGCCCTGTGCGATCTGCCGCTGCCGGCACAGGCTGAGGTTCAGCCCGCCATCCTGCTCAACCTGCTCGGGGATCTGTGGCAAGACGGCACGCCGGACTGGGCCGGCGCCCTGGCCCTGCCCGGGGTGCACCTTCACCTCTATGGCAAGGGCGAAGCCCGCCCCGGCCGCAAGATGGGCCACGTCACCGTCACTGGCCGCGACTGGGCGGCGGTCGAGGCCACCGCGCACCAGCTGCGCGCCCTGCTGGGTCTGCCTCCGCGCTGAGTCCACCCCTTGACATGCAAAGACCCGGGCCAAGGCCCGGGTCTTTTTTTATGACTTGAGAAGCGAGAGGGGTCAGGCCCTGTCGACAGCCGCAACGGGAGCTGGCAGGCGGATGGTGAGGGAGAGCACCAGGGCCACCACCAGCAACACCAGAATGAGGTTGAAAGTCGCCATGAAGCCGCCAAACAGGGAGGCCACGATGGAGCCGATGATGCTGCCCAGACCAAAGCCCAGATAGATGACGCCGTAGTTCTTGGTCAGGTTGTTGAGGCCGAAGAAGTCGCTCACCAGCGAGGGGTAGACGGTGATGGTGCCGCCGAAGCTGAACGCCACGCAGGCCACTGCCACGAAGAAGAGGTTGGCATTGAGCGGCACGAACAGCAGCAGCGCCATGCCCGCCAGGGTAATCAACTGGGCGATGGTGATGACCCGGATACGGGACATCTTGTCGGAGAGGATCCCCAGCACCAGCCGGCCGCCCAGGTTGGCCATGGCGATGATGGCGACGGCGTTGGCGGCGACCACGGCCGGCAGGCCCACCATGTTCTCGCCGATGTCCTTGGCCACGCCGATGACGTAGAGACCGCTCATGCAGGCGGTGAGGAACATCAGCGCCAGCATCCAGTATTGGGGCTTGCGCATCGCCTCGGCCAGGGTGAAGTCGCGGCTCTCGCTCTGCTGCACGGCGGCGGCCTGCTTGGGCGCATCCTTCATCAGCATGCCACCCACCAGCACCATGGACATGGCGATCAGCCCCCACAGCTGGAAGGTGGTCTCAAGGCCATTGCTGGAGAGCAGCAGCAGGTTGATGTACTTGAAACCCAGGCTGCCGAGGCCATAAGCACCGATGGAGCAGGCGGAGATGAGCCCCTTGCGCTCCGGGAACCACTTCACGCAGTTGGAGAGGGTCATCAGGTAACCGGTACCATCGGCAAAACCGACCAGGATGCCGGCGCAGAGGTAGAGCATCGCCAGGTTGCTGGCATGAGCGGTGAGGAAGAAGCCGATGCCGAGCAGCACGCCGGCGCCCAGGGTGACGTTGCGCACCCCGAACCGCTCCTGCAGCTTGCCCGCCAGGGAGGAGGCCACCGCCAGGGAGAGGCTGAGCAGGCCAAAGGCGAAGGCGACCTGGCTCACCGGTTCGTCCAGCTTGTCGGAAAGCTGGGCGTTGAACAGGCTCCAGGTATAAACGGAACCCAGTGCAAACTGGGTGATGATGGTACCGATCAGTGTCAGGTACCGGGTGCGATTCATCTCTTTGGTCATGATGCGTCTCGAGGAATGGCCTTAAGGAAACTGGGGCCACTATAGGCAAGACGCCACTCCCGCCGACCGATTAAGGCATGAAATGCAGATCGGCGGGAATGAATGACAATCAGAGCCGCATCAGCTGACGGAATGCCTTGATGTTGCTGCGGCTGACCGGCACCTCGAACGGCAGGTCATGGAGCCGGATGAGATAGGTGCTGTTGAACCAGGGCACTATCTCGCGGATCTTGTTGATGTTGACGCAGTAGGAGCGGTGGCAACGAAAGAACCCCTCGGCAGGCAACCGACTGACGAACTCGCTGAGGGTCATGGTCATCACGTAGCGATCGGTACGGGTGTAGACATGGGTCAGCTTCTCGTCGGCTTCCGCGTAGTAGATCTGCTCGCAGGGGGTGACGATGATGCGCTCCCCCTTCACCAGATTGACGGTGCGGTTCTGTGGCAACCCGGACTCCGCACCCTGGGGCTGGGACTTGCCCGCCAGTTCGAGCTTCTGCAGCAGATTGATGAGACGCGGCTCGTTGTAGGGCTTGAGGATGTAGTCGAATGCCTCCAGCTCGAACGCCTCCACCGCAAACTCCTTGTAGGCGGTGACGAAGACGATGTGGGGCGGATGGCTGGACTTGTGCAGGTTCTTGGCCAGCAGCAGGCCGTCGATGGCGGGGATCTGGATATCCAGAAACACCACGTCCACCTCGTGATCCTGCAGATACTTGAACGCCTCCAGCCCGTCCTCGAAGCTCGCCACTATCTCGATGTTGCTGTGCTGCCCCACCAGAAAGGCCAGCTCCTCGCGGGCAAGGTATTCGTCTTCCACTATGATGGCTTTCAGCATGGCATTGCCTCCTGATCAGGCAGATAGAAACAGACTTCGGTCCCCGGCTCCAGCCGCTTGAGGTGCAGGCCGTCGCCATAGAGCAGCTTGACACGCTGATGCACGTTCATCAGACCGATGCTGCGGCTTTCCACCCGACCGGCGGCGACCCCGTCGATCACCGCCTGGCTGATGCCGTAGCCGGTGTCGCGCACCGCGACCCGGATGCCGCCCGCCAGCTGCTTCACCTCGATGGTGACCCGACCCGGCGCACTGCGGGGCTGGATGCCGTGCAGGATGGCGTTTTCCACCAACGGCTGCAACAGCAGGCTCGGCACCTGGATATGCACGTCGTCCACCTCAAACACCACCTCCAGCTTGTCGCCGAAGCGGGCCTGCTCGATGGCCACGTAGTCGCGCACCTGCTGCAGCTCCTCCTGGATGTCGATGAGGGTGTCCCCCTTGTTGAGGTTGTAGCGCAGGTAATCCGCGAGGTTCGCGATCAGCTGGCGTGCCTGCTGGGGACGGATGCGGATCAGCGACGAGATGGCATTGAGGGCGTTGAACAGGAAGTGGGGGTTGATCTTGCTCTGCAGCGCGGTGAACTCCGCCTTGCGGGTCATCTCCTTGAGCTGCTCGATGCGCGACACCTCCATCTGGGTGGAGATGAGCTGGGAGAGACCCACCGCCATCTCCTTGAGGGAGCTGGTGATGCTGTGGGTGCGGCGATAGTAGATCTTGAGGGTGCCGCTGACGGCGCCGTTTTCCCGCAGCGGAATAATGATGACCGAGTGGAAATCGGAGAGGTGATACTGGCGCAGATCGTTGTTGATGATGATCTGGTCCAGCAGCACCGCTCTGTGGGTCATGTCGCTGATGGCGTGGTGCTCGTCCAGCTCGTAGTAATCCTTGCCCACCCCCACATAGGCCAGCACGTCGCGGGTATCGGTGATGGCCACCGCATCGGCGCTGATCTCGCTGCGAATGATGCCGCACACCTGGCTCAGGGAGTGGCGATCGATGTTCTGGAAAAACGGCAACGTCTTGTTGGCGATGTCGAGCGCCAGCTTGGCCTGCTTGGCGGCAATCAGCTCCTTCTCGTCATCCAGATCCTGCACCAGCTTGATAATGAGCCCGATACAGAGCGCACCGGCGATCATCGGGTAGGCAATATGACTGACTATCTCCACACCTACCGCATGGGGCTCGGTCAGTTGCCAGATAAGCAGCATGGTCAGCCCCTCGCAGGCCATGCCCGCCAGGATGCCATAGAGCCAGAGCCGCGACTTGCGACAGCGCAGGTGCAGCCAGGTGGCGAGCAGGCCGGCGATGATGCTGGCGATGAGACAGGGAATGGAGGTGTGGCCATCCATGTCGATGAGATAGCGGTGCAGCCCCGAGATGACCCCGGCCGGAATGCCGACCCAGGGGCCGAACAGGATGCCGCCCGAGATGATGGCGATGATCCGCACATTGATGAGGGCCCCCTCCACCGGAATGCCGGTGTAGGTGCTGAACACCGCGAACAGACAGAAGATGGCCGCCACCAGCACCAGCTCAGCAGGGGTGTGGTCACGCTTCTGAAACAATCGCTGAAACGGCCGGGTGCGGGTGAGAAGAAAGAGCGTCATCAGCATCAGCGCCGCCCGCTCAAACACCGCCAACAACATCATCTGATTTTCGAGCATGGCTCTCCTCCGTCAATGGCATGGCGCCAGGGGGCGGATCATACCCCTTATCTGCCGCCGACTCATGGGCGAATCCGGGGAGAGCGGTTCAGCTTTCGGGGAAAGCGCCGATAAGAGGAGGCCCTCGCCAAGGAGGGCCCAGTCCGACAAAGGAGATAACTATGTTTCAAAAAAGCATGGTGCTGGCAGTGATGATCGGTTGCAGCAGTGCCGCCGTTCACGCCAATACGCAGGTGAGCCAGCTGAACTGGCAGGCCACCGCCAGCAAAGAGACCAACATGGAAGTAGCGCTTACCCACCCAGGCCTCCAGGCCATCAATTCGGATCCGGCACAGGCTCCCGTCCAGATCCTGGCAGCAGACCTGAGCCACCCGGATTTCAACACCACCTATCGTTTGCAAGCCCGCGCACTCTACGGCTCCCTGCCACAGCAGGATGATCTCCGGATCACGCTGGCGCTCAACGGACAACCCCTCGAAGCAAGCCGCGCCCTCCCCCTGGCGCAGGCGACCCGCTATTACCTCAGCTATCAGGCCCCGTCAGCCAGACCGGACCAGGTGGGCGAAGCCGCCTATGAGTTGATGGTGTACTGGCTGGGCTGACCACAGGAGCCGAAGGCATGTTCCCATGCCTTCATTCCTCCCCTTCCATCACCTGCAGTTGGGTCGCCGCCAGCCGAACGACCTCGTACTCTTGCTGCAAACGGACCAGCGCCTCGGGCAGCCTGGCCTGATCGAGCTCCCAGGATTCTATTTCGCTGCAGGTCGCCACCAGTTTCAGAGTGCCCATGATCCTGGCGCCCCCTTTCAGGCGATGTATGCGGTCGATGAACTGGCCGACATGCCCCTCCTCCGCGGCCCGTTGCAATCCCGCGATATCGTCGTCACTGGCCCGCACGAACTCGGCCAGCAGAGGCACCATCAGGGTCGACTGGTGTGCGGTCAGCGGCCCCAGATACCGCCGGATCTCCTCCATGCAGACGACCATGTCACTCTGCTCTTCCCGCTGCATGTGCCGACGCAGGCAATGATCGAGCGCCTCCAGCCCGACGGGCTTGAACAGACAGTCATCCATCCCTGCCGCCTGCCCTTCATTGATCTGCTCCTGCCGCGCATCGGCCGTCAGCCCGAGGATCACGGTGCGTCGCCAGCCGTGCAGCCGCTCCAGCTCCCGGCATTGGCGAACCAGCTCGAAGCCGTTCATGCCGGGCATGTTGAAGTCGGTCATGATGACATCCACCCTGGCTCCGATCAGCAGCCGCAGCGCCTCTTCTCCCGACTCGACGGCCGTGGCGTCATGACCCAGATAAGCCAGTTGCTGGCTGACCAGCAACCGGTTGGCTGGATGATCGTCCACGACCATGATCTTCAGTCGCCGCACCGGCTCCACCGCCGGCTCCTGTGCAGGCGTGGCGGGCATCGCCACGGCATCGGCCACCGGCAGCTTGATCTCGATACTGACCCGGGTCCCCTGCCCGGGCGCACTCTCCAGTTGCAGGGAGCCGCCCATCGTCTCGCACAGGGAGCGGGAGATCATCAAACCCAGCCCAGTACCCGACTGCTGGATTTTCTCGGGTTGGCTGGCCTGGCTGAAGGGCTCGAACAGCCTGGCCTGCTCGGCCTGATCGATGCCGATTCCGGTATCCAGAATGGTGAGCTGCACGGTACACCAGCCATCGCTGACCAGGGAGGCCAGCGTCACCGTGACCGACCCGCGCTCGGTGTACTTGATGGCGTTGCTGATCAGGTTGGAGACGATCTGCTTGTAACAAAGACCATCGATCTGCACCCAGGACGGATCGCCCGTGACGAGATCCAGCCGCAGGTTTTTCTGCGTCGCCAGCGCGGTAAAGACGGTGACGACCGACGCTGTCAGGGTCACGATGTCATGGGGTTCGGGGGCAAGTTCGAACCGGCCAGACTCGATCTTGGAAATATCCAGGATGTCGCCGATGAGGCTCAGCAGATCGCTGGCCGAGCCATGGGCAATGGCGAGGGAGGCCTGATCCTCCTCGTGCAGCCGACCCCGCTTGAGCGCCAGTTCCAGCAAGCCGATGATGGCATTCATGGGGGTACGGATCTCGTGGCTCATGGTCGCGAGGAAGGTGCTCTTGGCACGGTTTGCCTCCTGGGCCTCCTGGCTGGCCACCGCCAGCTCACGCACCAGAGCGGCTCGCTCGCTCACATCAATCCATCCCCCGACAACGCCCTGCACTTCACCGGAAAGCCCTCGATAAACCTGTAACCAGTGATATATATCGACTTCACGGTCTGCTAGCTGAATATGATGGTCCTCATTTCGTACAACCCCATCCTCTAGAGTCTTTCTAAAAATATCCTCCAACACACTGAAATGAGGCCAGCGATGCTCTGCATCTGATATATTTGAGCCAAGCAACTCCTTTTTTTCTACGCCAATAAATTCTGCATAACTACTATTGCAAAGAATGAGGCATCCTGAACTATCTCTTGCATAAATTGGATGTGGGGTACTATCAACCAACTCTTCGATAAACTTCAACTGAGACCCAAGCGCATGCTCCGCTTTATTTCTATGTTTAATTTGCCAACGAAGAGATAAGCTCCAAAGTCCACCGCACAGGAAAATAAACAATGTGAAAGATATAGTTAATCCGAACTCGTTCAAGACGTCTTGCCATGTAATTAATTCCTTTTTGGCACTAACCCTCCAACGGGTTGCCAAGCTCTCTAGTTCATCTGGTGGTATAGAGGACAACACTTGACTCAATATATTAATTAAAGGCTTCTGACTAGGTAGAGCAGCAAAGCTAGCCCCAATTGGAGTTGACTCAAAAAGCTCTCCAGCAATAAACAATGTCTCTGAGTATTCTGAACTAACAAAAAATTTTGCAATCCTTAGTGGTAATACTATGACATCACATAAATCCCTCTCAACACATGCAAGTGCATTATCTACCTTAGTAAAAGACACTGTGTTACCCGCTTTAGCATTCTCACTCTTAACATATGGAATAAACTCTTTAATCTGCGCAACTCTCCCAATTCTAAGGAGTGTTTCTGGATCAACGCCTCTATTTTTTATATTTATTACATATACCAATGGGTCAAGAGCAAAAGATCGACTAAAGATAAACTTTTTACGCCTATCCTCACTTGAGGACATTATCATAAGATCAGCGCTCCCTGATGCCACCGCGTCAATTTGTTCACTCATTGACGGAAATGGTAACACTTCAATGTTTATGCCCAGCTTCGAACCTATTATTTGAAATAAATCTGCCGCCATACCATGTAGATTACCCTGCACATCAATAAAGCTCAATGGTGGCAACCCTGTGTTAACAGCTATGGAGATGCTACCTTTATCGTTAAGCAATTGCCAATCTTGCATACTAAGTCGAGCCCGAGCAGACTGAATTGATAGACCACCACCACTCCAGCGCTTTATTATAGAAGATGTATGCATCTCAGAAACAGAAACAAGTGCTGCATTAAGAATGTTAATCAACATACTGTTATCAAACTTCACAGCAAAAGAAAAACCTCCAGTGTCGGAGTAAATAGGTCTAACCAATTGGATCCGATCCTGATAAAACTTATTTACAATAAAGTTACCCGAAATCATATCAATCAAGACTGCGTCCGCCTTTCCATATGCAACGGCAGCCACAGCAGCATAACGAGATGGATATATTTCTACTTTCTTTCCAGGTAAATATCTTATTACTTCGGAAAGTGGTAGGTATGATTCAGGAATGGCAACCTTTTTAAGGTCATCATTATTAACACCAAAGCTTTTATATATGGCAGGTTCATCCATTATATATGGATTAGTTAACAGAAGTCCCTCTCCAACTTCATAGCTATTAGCAGACCCAATAAAATCTGCATCTTCATTTTTTACAGCTTCAATGGCTTTCTCTCTTGATGAGTATGTTTTTACAACAACATCTATACCAAGACTACTTTTCAATATCCCAACGATGTCAGCAGTTACACCTTCGTAGTTTTTAGACCTCAGAGTAATATCCATTGGTGGATTATCTGGTAATGGAACTGCCAGAACCAAGTTATCTTTTTTTTTCAACCATAACCACTCTTCTGCACTTAAGAATGGTGTCATCCTATTATAATCAGGTAATGACTCCCTTGAAAAAACCTCTATGATACCTTTATTATCATGCTCATCCGCCATTAATAATATAGGTAGGCTATATATAATGATCAATAAGGTTAATACATAACTATGCATTTTTTATCCTAAATGTTCATATGGCGTTTGGTAAGCTCGATTAATTCGACCATATTGCTAACCTGTAGTTTTTGCATGACTCTCGTTTTATAGGTGCTAATAGTTTTTTCACTCAAAAGCATATCATTAGCAATTAACTTGTTTGAACGCCCTTGGCATAGCGCAATCAGCACACTCATCTCTCTATCTGAGAGCGTCTTCAGAATATTATTATTGTTTACATCAGCTGAATATTTACCATGTACCCTAATTTCAGTAGGAAAAAAATCTCACCTGCAAGGCAAGCCTTTATTGCCTTGTTTAACAAGGTCAGATCTTCCAGTTTGGAGACGAAGCCACTGGCGCCGGCCTGAAAGCTACGGATCATGATGTGATGACTGTCTTGGGCTGAGAGCACAACAACGAAAGGGGTATTTTCCAACTCTCTCATCCTTTTAATTACCTCGATCCCATCAAGCTTGGGAATACCTATATCTAACACAACGATATCGGGAGATATACGCTTGCACTCCTGAATAGCATCGACACCATTGTCTACCTCACCACATATGTTGTGTCCATCTTGCTGCAACAATAATGAAACAGCCATTCTTATTGCAGGATGGTCATCAACTACCAAAACATTCGCCATATGTACCCCCATGTTGCATTAAACATACAACGATTCGAACACACATAATCTATCACTATCTTTGGTCATTTCAGGAAGTGATCTCGGCAACTTCGCACCAAGTATAGAAAATTATTTTTTGTTTTTATAATCATGCACTTATCATATCGCCCCCTAGAAATGAGACTAAAAAAGTCTCTCACTCTCAAATCGATGAGTGCTTTTTATATTTAAAAAACATATAGATACATAAAAAATGAGGGGATTCGACACAGTAAAGAAACACAAGTAATAACGTATAGCACATACACTTATTAAGACTTTTCCTACACGCCCTTTTGTCGATGAAGATGCGTTACTACGGTATCTTTGCTGTCGAAATCTTGGCCATCCTACTCCACTGCACGGAGAGTGGTCCAAGAATACGGCAAGTATCGGGTATCCAGCCTGTCATATTGGGAAAATTAGGAAGAAAAAATGAAAAAGACTCTGATTGCACTGACCGTTGTAGGCCTCGGCTTCACTACCGCCTCTTATGCTGCCGTAGAAGCCACAGCCGTCGCGACCTGGCAGGCCACTGCCAAGAAAGACACCACTTCCGAGCTGGTGGTCACCCCGCTCTCCAGCCTCTCCTTCCAATATGCCGAAGGGATCAAGGGGTTCAACACCGTCAACGGCCTGTTTGATGTCGCCATCAAGGGGGATGCCAGCGCGACCGACTTCACCCTGAAGGCGAAGAAGCTGAACGGCACCCTGAATCACCTGAGCGGCGACTCTACCGTCGATGTGGGTGTGCTGTGGGGCGGCGCCCCGGTCAGCACAACCGCCTACACCACCCTGATCGACACCGCTGCCGGCATCACGGGGGGGAATCTGTCTCCTCTTGCCAACGGCTTCAAGAACGATGCCGAACGCGTCACGGCGCAGGGTTCCTTCACTTTCAACATTGAAAGTGCCACTGCCAGCGGCACCCCCACCACCTTTGACGCCCTGCCGGACGGCCTGTGGAGCGGTGAAGTCAACGTCGAGTTCGTAGCGAACTGGAGCTAACTCATCCACCGCGTACCATTGAGGGCCCTGAGGGGCCCTTTGTTCTCTTAGGGGCACATCATGAACCTGAAAATTGCAGCGATATGGCTGCTGCTCATTCCCGGTATCAGCCAGGCAATCAATGTCGGCGCCGTCACCACCTTCATCGATGCAGGCAGCCAGGAGGTCGCCAAACAGATTGAAAATGGCAGTGACCAGGCCAGATTGGTCACGATCAGCGTGACACGCATCACCTCACCGGAAGAGGGAGGGCAGGAGATCCCCATGGAAGTCAGCGGCGAGCTGATGTTGTCACCCAGTCGGCTGATGCTGCCCGCCAATGCCAGAAACAACGTCAGGTTCTTTTACAAGGGTCCGCAGGATGACAAGGAGCGTTACTACCGCATCCGCTGGCTGGACACGGCGCTCTCCGTCGACGATCAGCGCAACGAACGCCGTCAGGCGGTTGCCACCACGTCAGCACAGATAGGCACCATTCTGGTGGTAACACCACGCCAGCACCGGTTCGCCTATGACCTGAAGGACGACACGCTCACCAACCAGGGCAATGCCTCCTATCGCACGGTAGCGTATGGCCCCTGCCTGAAAGGCGAGGAGCTGTGCAAGGAAACCTACTACGACCTGCCGGGCAAGCAACGCCGGTTCAAGCAGGTCAACATGCGTGATCCAAAGAGCCACCTGGGACTCTGGCTGGGTCAGGAATTCGTCGTCATCAAGTAACCCCCTATCACGGTGCCGCCCCACCCTCTTGCAGGGTGACGGCTCTCGATCTCCACACCCGGAACCATGGTGCTCGATATGTTGAAAAAAGCCTGGCTGTTGCCGCTCTCCTGGCTGATTGCGATGTCAGCCTCGGCCAGCACTGCTGCCCCTCTCAAAATTGCCAACGTCATCATTCCTGCCAGTTTTGCCAAGGCGCTGGAAGAGGGGCTGGCGGTACCGGTACGCCTGCGATACACGGATGAGGACAACAGGATCGACACCCTGACCGACGACACCATCGGCAATGCCACCCTGCTGCTGCAAGACGGCAAGCTGCACTTGTTGCACCTTGATTTCAGTGCCGGCCAGCAGCAAGGCGTGCTGAACGATGCCCTTACCACTCTGCTCTCCAGCAAGCAAAGACGCACCTTTTCTGCCGATGGCGACTTGCAGATCGATGCCGATGCCAGCATGCAGCTGGACCTCGTCGCCATGCTGCTCACCATCCGGGTGTCACGGGACGCCTTTGGCCAGGCGAGGCAATCTGACAACCGTGTCGCACTGACCCCGACGGTGGACACCCTGACGGGCGTACAGCGCTACAACCTGGGTTACTCCTTCATCAATACCCCCCAGAGCGGGCACCAGGACTCCAATTTCCTGCAGCTGGAGAGTACCGTCGGGCTGGGCGCGCACCATGTCGCCGTGGATGCCTCCCTTTACAACCTGGGTGAGCCGGAGCAGAGCGGCGATATCTACCGCGCCATGTACGAGCGGGATCTCGATGATCGCCGCATCGCAGCAGGCATGGTCTCGACATGGGACCTGCAGACACTGGGGGTGGTGACGGGCCTGACCACGGGTCGCCTCTACGGCGCATCCTATGGCAACCAGGCGCAATCTCGAAAACAGACCACCAACGAATCGACCACTCCGGTGCAAGTCTTCATGCCCGCCAACGGCGAGGTCAGGGTCTATCGGGATGAACGCCTGATAGGCCTGCAAAACCTGGCGATCGGCAACCAGCACATCGACACCTCCGCGTTCCCCAACGGGGTCTACAACGTCACGGTCGAAGTCTATGTCGACGGCCGCCTGACCAGCACGACCACCCAGCGAGTCACCAAGCTGGGCGGCAATCAGGGCTTTACCCGGGAGTGGGGATGGCAATGGTGGGGAGGCATGATGGAGAACAGCCAGCACAGCGGCGATTCCCCCCTGCTCGGTCTGTCGCTGGCACGCTCGCTGGATACCCTTGATCTGGCGACGACCACCTATGCTTTCAGGGATGCGGCAGTCGGCGAGGCACGCGCAAGCTGGCAGGTCACGGATCGCCTCGGCACCCAGTTGCAAAGCATGCTGTCCACCGATCACTCCTGGCGGCTGGCGTCCAGCCTTTCCTTGCAAGCCCATGACAATGCCTCCCTGTGGGTCAGCCAGGAAAAACTGTATGCAGGCGATGCCCTGGGAGTGAGTGCAACCGAGCTCTACTCGGCCGGCATCACGATCAATCTGGGTGGCTGGGTCAGCGGCATGGGCCAGCTGACCTTCAACACCACGCACGACCGTCAGATGAACAGCGATCGCAGTTATGCGGATTACTACCAGCACCTCTATGCGGGCCGATACGGCAACCTCTCCATGCGCGCCAGCCTGCAGAGCGACAGTGGCACACTCAATGGATTCAGCAACAAGAGCATCACCCTGGACTACTCCATCCCGTTCGACAATCTGTTCAGCTTCGGCATGAGCAGCAACGAGCAGGGCCAGACCACGGCCAACCTCAACTATCAGAAGCGCATGGAGGGAGCCATCAACCTGGCCGCACTGAATGCCTCCCGCATGATGCACGGCAGCGACACACACAATATGGCGCTTTCCGGCACCCTGGGGTTCGAGAACAGGGTCATCGGCGGCACCATGACGCTGGGTCGCGGTCATGGCGGCGACGTGAATGGCAACCTGATTGCACGGGGTGCCCTGATCACCACGGAGAACGACGTGATCGCATCCAGCCGGAGCACCTCTGGTTCAGGCCTCATCATCAATACCGGCATCCACCGGGAAGGACAGATGCTCGCCAAGGTGAATGGACAGGACTACCCCCTGCAAGGGGAACAGACCTTCCTGGCGCTCTCGCCTTATCAGGAATACGAGGTGGAACTGCTCAACAGCAAGACGGGCAAGGACAGCTATGACATCAACACCGGCAAGCAGCGCTACACCCTGTTCCCCGGCAACGTCGCCACTCTGGATGCCGGCAGCAGCATCAAGGAGATGGTCACCGTGTTTGGCGTACTCAGGGCAGAAGATGGCTCGCTGCTTGCTAACGCCCGCATTGACAACCACATCGGCACCACGGTGACCAACGAGGTCGGCGAGTTCACCCTGGACGTGGACAAGGCCAACCCCATGCTGACTTTCCGCCGGGGAAGCGACTTCTGTGAAGCCGACCTGGATCTTGCACAACACACGGGCGCGGCCTGGGTCGGCATCGTGACCTGCCAGGGGCTGCCCACCTACGCCATGGTGAGAGAGTATTGAACATGAACATCACACACAGATTGCTGCTGGTCATTGCACTTGGCGCCGGCTGGGCACAGCAAGGCAGTGCGGCTGTCACAAAATATAATCTGGCTGATGCCGATCTTCGTCATTTGCTGTTTATTGAAAATCAGGAGGACAACAATTTATTCATTACCCCAACCGATTATCTGGACCCTCGCCTGTCGGGTGGCAATGCCTGGACGTCCGACTCCAGACAGGTCAGCCTGGCCTATGCCGACAATGGCTATAACTACACTGTCACCAACTACAACATCGACATGTGGGAAAACGGCCCGATTCGGTATCCTTATATCAATCAGCGTTGCATAAAAAGCTGGTCTGGATGTGATCCGCAAACGGCAGAAGCGGTCAACAAACCGGTCGTCGTCAATGAGACTGGTTTCTTTGGGTTAACGAAAGCCGCGACTGGATATGCTCATGCAAAATTGAGCGCCAGCTTCTTTGATTACCTGCGCACCATGCCGGTTGGAGCCATCCTGAACAGGGAGATGAACCTCTGCATGACCACCCGAGCCTATGATGCAGCCTCGGGTGAGCGTTGCATAGATCAAAGCAGCGGCACCTGGTATGTGAGAAAGGTACAGCACAAGAAAGCGGGTCATCTGCGCTTTATACAGACCAATGCCATCAGTGAAGTGATCGTGGACAGCAATGGAGCCCCCTATGTGTTACCCGGTTCACAAGGCTGCGAGAATTATCGGCGGGGTACCCAGGATGGCATTCTCTGTCGCTTCCTTGACTACGATTTCAATCTAGACGGGAATCAGTCTCTCTCAGGGATAAACATTAACACCAACATGAAAAACTCGGCACTTAATAGTGCTATTGCTAGCACAGATGTGCAAATGAGCACAAATCTAACTAATTGGGCACTTAAAGGATACAACTACGATCTTAATTACCTTAGAGGCCAGTCCTCTATCTATATTTTCCTATCAAGTAATTTTTTCAAGCAGGTGGTCAGACTAGGACTTCAGAACCAGCTAACCAGAAGCTTTATTAACTTCAACATGACAAACATCAGATCTCCAGAAAGTGGATTTTATGAATTCAGTGGCACCACTGAAATCGTGATAAAGCCACGGGACTTCAGCGTATCCATCTTGTCTTCGGAGGGCGTCAGCAATCCTTACAGGGAGGGGCAGGTCGGAAAAGACATTCTGAGCTTCTCATACAATATCTCTGATAGCGGCCCCATCAGTGCCGATATGCTGGAAATTTCTATTTCACAGGACAGAGGGTCGCCCTATCGGGGATATTGCACCTTCTATCCGGCAGGCTCCTTCGCACCTGAACAGGCCGTCCCCATCCCTACCAGGCTGGTATTCGATTCGGTGGCTCATGGAGCGGGTTCACGGCACGCCATTCGCTGCGATCGCACACCGGTGGATATTCGCACCCTCGGAATACAGGACAATCAACCACCACAGGAGTGGAATGATCCCGTCAACGGCCAGGGCATCACCCGGTTTTACAAGCTGGCGCTGGAATTCGACCTGACCGATCCCATGGTGCAGCGCACCATGGGCGACGAGATGTGGGAAGGCGAGGTGGAACAAAGCGGCACCATCACCATCAAGGGGACCTGGCGCTGACCATGGAGTACAACATGCATCGTCTACTTTGGCCCTTGCTGGGCGGCTTGCTGGCCTCACAGGCCGCCGCCCTCGACATCGGCGCCATGACTCTTGCCATGGCGCCAGAGCAGGAGTTCATTACCAGAACCCTGACCAACAACAGTGCTTCACCCAAGCTGTACGACATACAGATGGAAAAAATCAGCGACCCCACGGCCAGAGGCAGGACACTGCCCACCGTCCCCGGTGAGCTGCTGTTTGCCCCCAAGCGCTTCACCCTGCACGCCAGACATGCCCAGAACGTCAAGTTCTACTACAAGGGGCCCGCCGATGACCATGAGCGTTACTACCGCATCACCTTCACCGAGTCACCGGCAGCCCAGGTGGATGAAGGCAGCCAGACGCAGCACCGGGGAACCGTCGAGGTGAAACTGGCCCTGCAGTCCATCCTGGTGGTGCGCCCGCGTCAGTCACGTTTTGCATACCAGCTGGACCCGGTACAGAGCGCCATCACCAATACCGGCAACACCTATTTCGAGTTCATGATCAAAAAAGGCTGTGAACAACCAGATCACGAGGCAGAAAGTAAATATTTATTACCGGGAGAAAGCTATCAAAACTCAAAAATAGGTAAGACAGGAAACCAGCACATGATTATATATCAGCAACGATTCATTCCTTTAGGTAAAGAATGCTGAAAATAAATAACACATCACTTAACTGGGCGATAAAGCGTTACACTTTAATTATTGCAATATCACAAGCATTTGCAACATAAATTATTCTCGACATAGGAGTTATGGAATGAAGTACATATCTTTAAAAATTAAGTTGTTCTTAGTGAGCATGCTGTTCATATCATCTTCTCATGCAGATACTTCAGAGCCAGAAATCATAGCGGAAAATGTATATAGAGTTTTCCCAGGAGATCATGTCACACCAGCCTATTTTATAAGGGAGGGTGATAAGAATATATTTAAAGTTGAGCATGACAGCATCATAAATACAGGTGTAATTGGCAAAGATGTTGTCAAGATCTTATCCTCTTCTACGGGTGACTTTGCAGCCCTGACCTCCATCGGCAATGTCCTTCTCAATAAAGGGGATCAGAATACCTCAATGATCATCCCAGGTATTATAGATTTACAAGCGATGCAAAGTGGTTTCGTTGCTCTTCGTAGCAATGGAACAGTTGTCACCTGGAATGAGCAAACACCTCCTTTCCAATGTCAGACCAACTTAAATAATATAAAAAGAGTTATCACGCACCCCAATAGTTATGGTGTTGTTGCATTACATGGAGATGGGTCAGTATCAGCATGGAGCTATGATATTTGTAGTGGCTTTTCTACTAACAATACTGAAGTTATTGATGTTGCTGTAGGAACATACGGATTCACAATTCTAGACAAAGAGGGTAATGCATATAAATACCCTTATGATACACAACACCTGATATCCCAGGAAAAAAATGTTTCCCATATTATCAGTGGTAATAACTATGGTTTATCTGTCAGTAAGGACCATATCACTTGCAGTGATGCATCAGCTTTTATTAATACGAAGGGTAGTTTGACTGTGGCAACAGCTTTGGGCACGGGGATGATGATGCTACAAATGTCAGATGGTTCAGTATCTCAAGCTCACTGTTATAATAGCAATCTCAATGAACAATCTCAGACAACTCTGAAATCATTGGCCAACATTAAGTCTGTAATTAGCAATTACAGTGGCTTTGCAGCCATTGACACCGTCGGTGATGTGTTCACTTGGGGTGGTTATAGCGATGAATATAATAATGAACAGCTCGAGACGTATCGACACGATATCGCATCAGTAATCCCTATGCTCAATTCATTCGCCGCACTCAAAATTGATGGTTCTGTAATTGCTTGGGGTGACCAGATGAGTATTGAAAATGGCTCCCAGAGTAAACTCAGAAATATTACAGGGATATATCCTTCCGCTGGGCAGTTTTTAGCATTGTCTAAGAGTGGCACCCTTTATATGTTTGATTGACAGAACAGCTGGGGACGCCCGGCTCTCTCCATCTATTAACAGCAATCATGTTCACGAAATTGGCTAATTGATTGGGTCAGGAGGAGAGCGTCGCCAGCCTGGCCGCAAACCCCATGAAGAAGAGGCCGATAAGGCCGTTGCCGAGACGGGCCGCCGTCTGGCGCTGACGGAAAAAGCGGGCCATCAGGGTACCGCCGAAGATCAGCAGGGTCAGATAGACGAAGCTCATCGCTTCCAGCATGCCAGCCAGCACCAGGTAGGAGATCCAGGTGTGGGCATAGCTGAAGTCGATGAACTGCACGAAGAAAGAGACGTAGAACAGGATCGCCTTGGGATTGGTGAGGCTCAGGGTGAGGGCCTTGGTAAAATAGCGCTCACCGGGATCCATCTCGGATGCCGGTCCCGCCTTTTTGGCGATGAAGTTCGCGTGCAGGATCTTCACCCCCAGATAAAGCAGGTAGATGGCGCCCAGATAGCGCACCAGGGTAAACAGCAATGGGGTGGTGCGAATGAGGGACGCGATCCCCAGATAGGCGCAGAAAATGAGGATGGCATCGCCGACGAAGACGCCGAGGGCGGCGCGATAACCCGGGCCTATGCCGCGCACGGCACCGGTTCGCAGCACATAGAGGGAGTTCGGGCCCGGGGCGATGATGATGAAGAAGAGACCGACCAGATAGGTCCAGACGTTGATGACACCCAGGCTTTCGAACATGTTCCCTCCATGGCGGGTGATGAGCCGGATAACGGCGGCAGGCCTTCTATACTAATCCGCCCCGCGCCAAGCACAAGATCTGACCAGCCATCCACACGCCGTCAGCATGAACGGCCTGCGCGCCACGCGAACGCAATCCGGGCGTTCGCCCATTTTGGTTATGTCCAGATACGCCGGGATAGGGCATGGTAGAGGGAGTGATACCCCAGCCATGGACAAGACCTTGAGTACCGACACCCCGATCACCGCCCCGCCCGCGGTGGACAACCCGACTACCACCGCTTATCCGGTGATCGCCGCCATCAGCTTCTCGCACCTGTTGAACGACATGATGCAGTCGGTACTGCTGGCCATCTATCCCCTCCTGAAGCTGGGGCTCGATCTGTCGTTCACCCAGATAGGTCTCATCACCCTCACCTACCAGTTCACGGCCTCGCTGCTGCAACCCCTGATCGGCCTCTATACCGACCGCAGACCCATGCCCTACTCCCTGCCTCTGGGCATGGGCTTCACTCTGGTGGGGCTGCTCTACCTGTCGCAGGCAGGCAGCTTTGGCGCCGTGCTGTTGTCGGCCATGCTGATCGGCATGGGCTCCTCCGTCTTCCACCCGGAATCCTCCCGGGTCGCCCGCATGGCGGCCGGCAACCAGCCTGGTCTGGCCCAGTCTCTGTTCCAGATCGGCGGCAATCTGGGATCGGCCATCGGCCCCCTGCTCGCGGCGCTCATCATCGTGCCGAAGGGACAGGGCAGTGCGGCCTGGTTCTCGTTGTTCGCACTCATCGGGGTCATCGTGCTCAGCTTCGTCGGCCGCTGGTCCAGCCACCATGCTGCCAGCTTCCATCGGCGGATGAGGGCCCATGCCGGCACCGGCCTGAGCCGCCGCCAGATTGGCTGGTCACTGGCCATCCTCGGTCTGCTGATGTTCTCCAAGTTCTTCTACATGGCCAGCCTGAGCAGCTATTACACCTTCTACCTGATGGACAAGTTCCACCTGTCGCTGGAGAGCGCCCAGCTCTATCTGTTCGCCTTCCTGTTTGCCGTCGCGGCGGGGACAGTGCTCGGCGGGCCGCTCGGCGATCGCATCGGTCGCAAGCGGGTGATCTGGATCTCCATCCTCGGCGTCGCTCCCTTCACCCTGCTGCTGCCCCACGTCGACCTGTTCTGGACCTCGGTGCTGTCGATCGTCATCGGCCTCATCCTGGCGTCGGCCTTCTCCGCCATCCTGGTCTACGCCCAGGATCTGGTACCCGGCAAGGTCGGCACCATTTCCGGCCTCTTCTTCGGCTTCGCCTTCGGCATGGGAGGGATAGGGGCCGCCCTGCTGGGCAGATTGGCCGATGCCACCAGCATCGAAACCGTCTATCAGGTCTGCGCCTATCTGCCCCTTATTGGCCTGCTGACCGCATTCCTGCCCAATATCAGGAGAGGCTAGAGGCCAAGCGGCCGCCAGCGTCGACGGACGAGTCGACCGACCATAAAAAACGCGGCCTGAGCAGGCCGCGTCTGGTTCCATCACTCGGGCCGCCTGACACGGCCCGATCCGCTCGGACTCATCCGCCTAGCCTCTTTGTCAGCACCCCAGCCCGACGACCGGGCCAACTGGAAGTTGTCACCCGAGAGGCCGCTGACGGGGCCATTCACCGCAGGGCCGCGGCATCCCTCAGCAGTACTGGCCTGCCACCCAGCCCGACGACCAGGCCCACTGGAAGTTGTAACCACCGAGCCAGCCGGTCACGTCCACCACTTCGCCGATGAAGTAGAGGCCGGGCACGGTGCGCGCCTCCATGGTCTTGGAGGAGAGCGCGTTGGTATCCACCCCCCCTAAGGTCACTTCGGCGGTGCGATACCCTTCGGTGCCGTTGGGCAGGATCTGCCAATCCCCCAGCAGGGTGGCCACCGCCTCCAGCTCCCGTTCGTTGTACTGGCGCATCGGCTTGCTCACCAGCCATCCCAGCTCCACCAGCTTGTCGACGAAGCGCTTGGGCAGCTCGCGCCCCAGCACGGTTTTCAGCTCCTGGGCAGGATGGGCCTGGGCCCAGGTCTTGAGGGTCTCTGGAATGTCGAGATCCGGCAGCAGGTTGATGTGAATCTTCTCCCCCGCCAGCCAAAAAGAGGAGATCTGCAGGATGGCGGGGCCGGAGAGGCCGCGATGGGTGAACAGCATGGCCTCCTTGAAGCGGGTGCCATCCTCGGCGGTCACCGCCACCGGCAGGCTGACCCCCGCCAGATCGGCGAAGGCCTCCTTGTCGGCCTGATGCAGGGTAAAGGGCACCAGCCCGGCGCGAGTCGGCAGCACGGTGAGGCCGAACTGCTCCGCCAGCTTGAAGCCATAAGGGGTAGCACCGAGTTTCGGCATGGAGAGGCCGCCGGTGGCGACCACCAGCGACGAGCAGGCGATCTCCCCCTTGCTGGTGTCGAGCACGAAGCCTTCATCTGTCTTGCTGACGGTGAGGATCTCGGTCTGGAACTGCAGGGTCACGCCAGCCCAGGCGCACTCGGTCAGCAGGATGTCGACGATATCCTTGGCGCTGTCGTCACAGAAGAGCTGGCCCAGCGTCTTCTCGTGGTAGTTCAGGCCGTGCCTGTCCACCAGATCGATGAAATCCTGCTGGGTATAGCGCGCCAGCGCCGACTTGCAGAAGTGGGGGTTGGCCGAAAGGAAGGCATGGGGACCCGCCTGATGGTTGGTGAAGTTGCAGCGACCGCCGCCGCTGATGAGGATCTTGCGGCCCGGCTTTTTGGCGTTGTCGAGCACCAGCACGGAGCGACCCCGGTAGCCAGCCTGGGCCGCACACATCAATCCGGCCGCCCCGGCACCGATCACCACCACATCCACCTGTTTCATCGTCACTCACCCATCAAAAGAAAAACGGCCCCTTTACCTTAAAGGACCGTCATTGTACCCGGCAGACACCAGCACAGCGGTACAAGGATACCTGCAAATAGAAAACGGCCCCTTTACAAGGGGCCGTCATTGTACTGACTGAACACTAAGTGTCCACGACTATCAGGCGTTGCCGTCCATGATGCTGGCCGGGGCGCCCTTGGCCAGCTCGGCCAGCTCCTTGTCGATGAAATAGAGGCCCTTGCCATCCTCGCCCACCAGGCTCAGACGGTCGACGATGCTCTTGAACAGCTTCTCCTCTTCGTGCTGCTCGGCCACGTACCACTGCAGGAAGTTGAAGGTGGAGTAATCCTGGGTGGTGAAGGCGACATGGGCCAGACCGTTGATGCACTTGGTGATGTGATACTCGTGCTCCAGGGTGGTGCGGAAGATGTCACCCAGGGACTTGAATTCATGGGGAGGCGCTTCGATGGCCCCCAGCACCGGCATGGCGCCGGTCTCGCTCACGTAGGTGAACAGGCGCTCCATGTGCTGGCGCTCCTCGACCGCATGCTGGCGCAGGAAGGTGGCGGCTCCCTCGAAGCCCTTGTCCTCGCACCAGGCGCTCATCTGCAGGTAGAGGTTGGAGGAATAGAATTCAAGATTAATCTGCTCGTTCAACTTCTCGATCATGGCTTTGGCCAACATGATGATTCTCCACTGTGATTTGCCCACGATTGTCGCCACTGTTGCATCCTGACGCAACCAAAGACAACCGACGCACCCCGCAGTTGCGACGACTTTTCACCTCATCCTCTCCCCCATACGGTTATAGAGAAGCAAAGAAACATGGTGTAGGTGACATCAGCCATTATGATGGCGCCATTGGTCGGGGAAAGGATTCAATGAGATTCATAATGGCACTGGCGCTGCTCTGGATGACCCAGTTGCAGGCAGCTCCCTCCTTGCTGAAAGAGGCTGAATTGCAAGCGGCGCGCGATCCCGTCGGCTATCTGCAGCGCCTCGACGCCAGTCCCCAGCAGGATATGGAACTGTTCTACGCCAGGTCCCTGGCCCAGGCAGCCCTTGGCCGCTATCCACAGGCACAGCGCGACAATGCCCGCGCCCGCGGTCTGGCCAATGCCCAGCAGGAGACCCTTCGCCTGCTCGACTTCCGGTTGCAGCAGATTGCCCTGACCCTGGATGCCGATACGCCGGATCAGGCGCTCGATCTGCTCACCCAGCTCTGGCCAGCGGTCCGGCATCACCCCAGGCAGGTCTCGGAGTGGCATGCCCTCAACGGGCTCGCCCTCTACCGTACCCAGCAGATGAAAGAGGCGATCCTCGAGCTCAAGACCGCCTATCACCTCAAGCAGAAAGAGCCGGATTCCATCCTCTCCACCTTGCAGTGCGGCCGTCTGCTGATGACACTCGGCAACCTCTATGCGGACCTCAATCTCTACCGTGAGGCCGAGACCTATTATCAGGATGCCCTCGGCCAGATGGTGCAGCTCAACGAACCCAACAGCCAGGCCATCATCCGGGCCAACATGGCCAGGCTCTACATCGACATGGGCCAGCCTGCCAGAGCCAGCCAGTTGCTCGATACCCTGCTGGCCACGCCGAGCCTGTCACCCCACTATCGTGCCATCGTCCTCGGCTACCAGGCCATGGTGTTCAACGCACGGGCGGACTGGCACGCCGCCTGGCGCAGCCTGGAGGAGGCACAAGCCATCTATGACAGGCTGGATAGCCCGCAGGCAGCCTCCCGTCTGACCGAGATCCGGGCAAGAACCTTGCTGGGTCGTGGCGAAAAGCAGCTGGCCCTGCAACTGCTGATGGAGCACACCGCCCCTCTCTCCATGGATGGTCGGGCGATGCAGGCCAGGTTGCTGGCCGATCTGGGCCGCTACCCCGAGGCCTACGGGGCCATGACCCGCTACATGCAGTACTACAAGCAGCACTTCAACCAGACCCTGAGCCAGCATGCGGCCGCCTTCCAGGTCGAGATGGATCTGGCTCGCAGCGAGGCCAGCAATCGCGTGCTGCAGCAGGAGAACGAGAGCAAGCGCCAGCAACTGCTCTACCAGCAGAGTGCCCGCTACTACCAATTGCTGCTGCTGGTGCTGCTGGCCGTCGCCCTGATCCTGCTCGGGCTCACCACCCGCAGGCTCCACCGCAGCTCGCGCCACCTCTACAAGCTCGCCACCTTCGATCAGCTGACCGGGCTGCCCAACCGGCGCGCCCTGCTGGAGAGACTGGGTCAACAGTGGCTGCACGAAACGCCCCTGACCCTGCTCATCATCGACATCGATCACTTCAAGCAGATCAACGACAAGCATGGTCACCAGGCGGGGGATCAGGCTATCCGGCAGTTGGCCAGGGAGCTCAAGAGCTGGGCGCCGGACCAGCAATTGATCGGGCGCTGGGGCGGGGAAGAATTTCTGGTGGCCATGACCCAGGACGGGGCCACCTGCTGGCGGCTGGCGGAGCAGCTGAGAAGCCGGATCGCCTACCTGGCCGCCCCCCACATGACCATCAGCATCGGAGTGGCGGAACGCTCGACGCAGGATGACAGCCTGAGCCAGCTCATCCATCGGGCCGACATGGCCATGTATCAGGCGAAACGCCAGGGGCGCAACCAGACCGTGCTGGCCCAGTCTCCCCACCTTTCCCCTGAACTGGCCTGCAACGTCGCCTGATGCCCCTCGTGCGGGTGTCAGGGCGTCAGCTCAGTGAGTGACGCCACGTTCACCGGCGCACCGTAATCCACCCCCGGCAGCTCGAAGCCGTTGAGCTGCATGAACTCCTGGCGCAACCCGGCAAAATCCCCCAGGGTGCGGAAGTTCTCCGGCGTCACCTTGGGCCAGAGTGCCGAGACGGCGGCCTGCACCGCTGGCTCAAGCTCGTGGTCATCCATCCGGATCAGCCGGTTGCCATCGGCGACGACCCCTCTGGGCCCGTACATCTTGTCGGCAAACAGCCGCTGCATCTGCTCGATGCAGCCCTCGTGGACACCACGCTCCTTCATCACCCCCATCAACAGGCCCAGATAGACAGGCAGCACCGGAATAAACACGCTCGCCTTGGTCACCAGCGCCTTGCAGACCGACACCCAGGCATGACCGCCAATCCCGGCAAGTTGCAGGTTGATGGTCTCGGCGGTGGCGTGCAGGTGCTCCTTGGCATAGCCGATGGTGCCGTCCCGATAGAGGGGATAGGTGGACTCGGGGCCGATATAGGAGTAGGCGACGGTCCGGGCACCGGGGGCCAGGCAATCCGCCTGCTGCAATGCCTGCATCCAGCGCTGCCAGTCCTCGCCCCCCATCACGGTGACGGTGTCGCGGATCTCCTCCGGGGTGGCTGGCACCAGCGACTGCTGCACCAGCGCATCGTGCTCCAGATCCAGCCCCCAACCTTGCAGCGGCTGGCCTGTGGTCTTGAGCACCGAGCGTACCTGTGTGCCATCCGGCATCACCCTGACTCCGCTCGCCAGCGAATAGACCACCAGATCCACCTGCCCGAGCTGCTGGCGGATGACGTCGATGGCCTGCTGGCGCATGGTGTCGGAGAAGGCATCCCCGATCAGGTTGACGGCGATGCGACCGGCTTGCTCCGCCACCTGACGAAACCAGATGTTGTTGTACCAGCCAGCACTGCCGAGCCCCTTGTCGGAGGGACCCCGCTCGAACGAGACGCCCAGGGTATCGGCCCCGGCACCGAAGGTGAGCGCGATCCGGGACGCCAGCCCGAAACCGGACGATGCCCCCAGCACCAGCACCCGTTTCGGCCCGTTGAACGGCCCCGCCGCCCGCACCTGTTCGATCTGTTGCAGCACGGCGGCGCGACAACCCATGGGGTGGCAATTGCGGGCAACACAACCCTGGATCTGGGGATGAATGATCATGAAGGACTCTCCGGTGCATCGGTGGGACATGAGAAACGGCCATGACAGCGTCACCCGGTTGCAGGTGAGGAGCCCTGGCCGTTTTGCCAAGGGAACTGGCTACAGCATAACCAAGGGGGGCGGGATTACCTTGATGTCGGACGGGATATGGGCTGGAAGAGGGCAGAAAAACAAAAGGGAGCGCGAGGCTCCCCAAAGCGGTATTCAGATGCTTTTTGTTGTTTTGTGTTCATTGCGAAGCACGGGCACATCCTATTCCCCCACCTTCCCGGGGGCAATAGCACGCCTGTGACCGGCGTCAAACTCCTGTTCAAAATATGCACTCCCCGGCCACCTGCACCTCTACGCCTTCCGGTTCGGGGTCAGGCAAATCCTGAAACTGTGGCGACGATGCCGTTTTAGTTTCAGCAGACATTGGTATAGTGGACCCAGGATCAGTGAGGAGAACTCCCATGAATGGAACCTATTACAAACACGTACTGGCCGCGATCGACCTGTCGGAAGACAACCGCAAGGTGATCGAGAAGGCGGTCGACCGGGCCCGCTCCAACGGCGCCAAGCTGTCGGTGATCCATGTGGATGTGGACCTCAAGGATCTCTACACCGAGATGATCGACATCGACATCGACAACGTGCAGGACCAGGTGATCGCCGAAGCGAAGGAGAAGCTGGAAGCCTTCCTCGCCTCGGTGGACTACCCCATCGAGAAGAAGCTGGTCATCTGCGGCGATCTGAGCGAGCGGGTTAACCAGGCGGTCAAGGACTACCAGATCGACCTGCTGGTGTGCGGCCATCGCCAGAGCTTCTGGAGCCTGCTCACCTCGAGCGCACGCCAGCTGATGAATACCGTGCCCTGCGACATGCTGGTCGTGCCCTTGCAGAAGTGATCGAACAGGCGTAGTGTGATTTGCCATGAATATGACCTCATTCAATCACAACTACTGGTGGTGCTGCTTCTAAACAGGCGGCACTGCTTTTCTATGTAAAATTCCCCAAAGAAAACACCGTGACCGCCGAGAGGCGGTCATTGTTTTCATCCCTTTGTCGCCTCCCGGCTCACCCAACTGGAGAGAGTGACATGCACAACCCCGTGATCCTGACCGGCGACCGCCCCACCGGCAAACTGCACATCGGCCACTACGTCGGCTCCCTGCGCCAGCGCGTGGCCGCCCAGCACCATTACCGCCAGTTCGTGATGATCGCCGATCTGCAGGCGCTGACCGACAACGGCCACAACCCGGCCAAGGTGACCGACCACGTGCTGGAGGTGATGGCCGACTACCTGGCCGCTGGCCTCGACCCGGCCAAGACCACTTTCTGTCTCCAGAGCGCCCTGCCCGCCCTCGCCGAACTCACGACCTACTACCTCAACCTGGTCAGCGTCGCCCGGCTGGAGCGCAACCCCACGGTGAAGGCCGAGATCCAGCAAAAAGGGTTCGAGCGCAGCCTGCCCGCCGGCTTCCTCGTCTATCCGGTCAGCCAGGCCGCCGACATCACCGCCTTTCGTGCCACTCACGTGCCGGTGGGCGAGGATCAGCTGCCCATGCTGGAGCAGACCAACGAGATAGTGCGCCGCTTCAACACCCTGGTTGGCAAAGAGGTGCTGACCGAGTGCCAGCCCATCCTGAGCGACACCGGCCGCCTGCCCGGCATCGACGGCAAGGCCAAGATGTCCAAGTCCCTTGGCAACACCATCGAACTCGGCATGTCGTGCGACGAGATCAAGCAGGCGGTGTTCGCCATGTATACCGACCCCAATCACCTCAAGGTGAGCGATCCGGGTCAGGTGGAGGGCAATACGGTGTTCGCCTATCTGGATGCCTTCCACCCCGACAAGGCCCTGGTGGCCGAGATGAAGGCCCACTACCAGCGCGGTGGTCTGGGGGACATGCGCTGCAAGCAGGTACTCAACGACTGCCTGCAGACCCTGCTCGCTCCGATGCGGGAGCGGCGCGAGGCCGCCATCGCCGACAAGCGCCAGCTGCTGCGCCTGTTGCAGCAGGGCACCCAGCAGGCCCGGGCCCTCACCGACGAGGTGCTGGCCGAGGTGAAGGGTGCGATGGGGCTCGACTACTTCGCCGGATTGAACTGATCCGCCCCGCGCTGCGCCGGGCTGCCGAGCGCATCCGCGCCGTAGCGCTCCTTCGCCAGCCGGTGCAACAACCCCTTGAACCAGCCGATCGCCTCGTCATGGGCACTGAGCGGGTGGCCCGCCATCAGATAGACGATGGGGATGGCGGGTTCCAGCTGGTGCAGGCGCAACGGATAGTGGCGACAGAAGTGGCGCCCGATCATCTCGGGCACCACCACCAGGTAGCGGCCGGTCGCCATCAGCGGCGGTACCGCCATAAAGCTCGGCAGCCTGACCCCCAGCTCCCGCTCCACCCCGAAACGGGCCAGCCAGAGATCCACCATGGCCTGGCTGTGGCCCCAGCTGGAAGTGTGGATATGGGGGCGGCTGACCAGTTCTCCCGGCCCCAGCATGTCGGGCAGAGCGCTGCCGAGGGGCGACAAACAGACCAGCGGATTGCTGAACCACTCCTCGCGCCACAACCGGGGCGAGAGGTGGTTGGCACCGGCAAACCCGATCACCAAATCCAGTTCCCCCTTCTCCAGCTCCCGCTCGTAGTCGCTGTCCGCCAGCTCGCACACTTCCAGTCGGCAGTGGGGAGCCTGCTGCACCATCCACTCCACCAGCACCGGCACCAGGCCGTGCTCCACCGAGCCCGGGGTGGCGATGCGAAAGATCCGCCGCGCACTTGCCGGGTCGAATCCCTTGGCCTGACGCAGCCCCTGCTCCAGCATGGCCAGCGCCTGGCGCACTGGGCTCGCCAGCGCCTTGGCCCGTTCGGTCGGCATCATCTCGCGCCGACTCATCACGAACAGCGGGTCATCCAGCGCCTGGCGCAAGCGCCCCAGCGCATGGCTGACGGTGGATTGGGAGAGGTGCAGCCGTTCGGCGGCGCGGGTGACGTTGCGCTCCTGCATCAGCATGTCGAACACGGTGAGCAGGTTGAGGTCGAGGCGGGAGAGGGGCAGTTCCATCGATATTGGCCATAGTTGAATGACGACAATTCATTTTTGGCATAGTAGCAGATTGCATAGAATGCGCAGGCGAATTACATCGGAGATTCAAATGCGTAGCTATCTGTTGTTGCTGGCGATCGGCCTGTTGTGGGGCTCCCAGTTCATTTTCATGCACCAGGCCGTGGCTGAACTGCCCCCCATCATGGTGGCCGCCGGACGCGCCCTGTGCGGCAGCCTGACCCTGGGTCTGCTCTGCCTGTTCATGCGCCTCAAGAGTGAACACACGCCCTGGCGAACCTATATGCTGATCGCCCTGCTCGACGCCACCATCCCCTTCATCATGGTGGCCTGGGGACAACAGTACGTGGACAGCGCCATCGCGGCCGTGGTCATGGGTTGTATCCCCTTTGTGACCATTCTGGCGGCTCCCTTGTTTATTTCTGGTGAAAGAATCACCAAGGGCGGCCTCGTCTCCGTGATCATCGGCTTCATCGGCGTGCTGGTACTGTTCTGGCCCAAGCTGACCAGCGGCATGAATGCCGGCCTGCTCGGTGCCATGGCCATCCTGTTCGGTGCCAGCTGCTTCGCCATCGGCCTGCTGATGATCAAGCGCTTCGCCAAGGACCATCCTGTGGTCGTGGCCCGCAACATCCTGATCTCCTCAGCCATCCAGCTGCTGCTGGCCGCGCCCTTCGTGGCCGACCTGAGCACCCTCACCCTGCCGAGCCAGCAGGCCATGGGCGCCGTCGCCATGCTGGGGATCTTCTGTACCGGCCTGGTCTACTTCCTCTACATGGCGCTGATCCAGAAGGCGGGCCCGACCTTCGCCTCCTTCAGCAACTACCTGGTGCCGCTGTTCGGCGTCATGCTGGGAGCCCTGTTCCTCGGCGAGCAGATCCAGTCCACCACGGGCGTGGCGCTGGCCCTGATCCTGGGTTCGGTCGCCCTCAACCAGTGGGCACAGCAGCGCCGCCAACAGCGGGAGGCTGCCCTATGTCAGGCATCCTGACCACCCTCTGCGGCGGTCTGGTACTGATAGCCGGCTGGCAGTATCGCCACCGGCTGGCCGGGGTGCTGGGTCTGCTGATGGTGCTGCTGCCCTGGTTCTTCGACAGCAAGCTGCAAGCCATGCTGAACTATGCACTGAATGCCTGAAGACCCTCTCTGCGTGTGTGACGAGAGTGTATCTCTCCTGTTTTTGGGACCGTTTTAACAAAACCTCCGATTTGTCCCCTCTACCGGCGCCCTGCGCCGGTTTTTTTATCTCTGCGCCTCTGGTCCGTAGCGATAACTCAACCGCTCGTTCTTGCGCGGCCCCGTTATCTGCCAGGCGAGCAGGAAACCCTCGCCGGTTTCGGTCAGCTCGGCGCTGTAGTGATCCTGCCCGCACAGGTGAGGCTCGGCCGTGACCCAGTGCCCGTCCCCCCGGGGCAACAGCTCGAACAACATCACCGGCTGCTCGTAGCGCAGGTGGGAGAGCATGATCCCCCGTGCGGTGCGCTGCCACCAGAAGCGGTTGTGCATGGTCAGCTCCCGGCCATGGGGCGTGGTGTAGCGACCCGTCTCGGCATACAGCCACCCCCCGTGGTGATCGGTCACCACCACGGCCCCCTCCCCGCGACCGCACCAGTCGGTGGCGGATCCGGCCCCGTTGCTCGCCTCGAAGGCAAATGCTCCGATCTGTGACAACCCTTCCCATAAACGCTGGATCGCGCCTTCCAACTCGGCCATCATAGCGCCCTCCAAATTGACAACTGACGACAATTCAATCACATGAACTACTTGATAGGGGTTACCCTGCTCTGGTCCTTCTCCTTCAGCCTGATCGGGGTCTACCTTGCCGGTCAGGTGGATGCCTACTTCTCGGTACTGACCCGCATCGTGCTCGCCAGCCTGGTGTTTCTGCCCTTCCTGCGCCGTCGCTGGCTGCGCCCCGATCTGGTGGCCAAGCTGATGGCCCTCGGTGCCATCCAGCTCGGCATCATGTATCTCTTCTACTACCACTCCTTCCTGCTCTTGACGGTACCGGAAGTGCTGGTGTTCACCATCTTCACCCCCATCTATGTCACCCTGATCCACGACCTGCTGGAAGGGCGCTTCAAGCCTGTCTATCTGTGGGGGGCCCTGCTGGCGGTGCTGGGGGCGGCCGTCATCCGTTTCGACGGCCTGACCGAAAGCTATGTACTGGGATTCCTGGTGGTGCAGGGCGCCAACGTCTGCTTCGCCCTGGGCCAGGTAGGCTACAAGGTGCTGCTGGCCCGGGAGGCTGAGCAGCCGCCCCAGCTGGCGGTGTTCGGCTGCTTCTATCTGGGCGCCCTGGTGATCGCCCTGCCCGCCTGGTGGCTGCTGGGCAAACCTCAATATCCCGCCAGCCCCCTGCAATGGGGCATCCTCTTCTGGCTGGGGGTCGGGGCATCCGGGCTCGGCTACTTCCTGTGGAACAAGGGGGCGACCCTGGTCAGCAGCGGTGTGCTGGCCATCATGAACAACGCCTTGATCCCCGCGGGTCTGCTGGTCAATCTGGTGCTCTGGGGAAAGGATACCGACCTGCTCAGGCTCGGTCTGGGCGCCCTGCTGATGCTGGCTTCTCTCTGGGTCTGCCAGCGTCAGCAGGTCAGTGAGCGCTGACTGAAAACCATTGACGCTGATGGGTCCATCGGCGTCAATGGGTACGCGGACACTGACTGGCCGTCAGCCGACCACGGCGTTGTGTTCCCGCTTCGCCTGACCGTGGCAGGAGGCCAACCGGGCCAGCAGGTGATCGAGCTGCTCGGCACTCTGGCTCTGCACCAGGCCGATACTCACGGTCACCGGGCGCTGGGGCAGCAGGCTGGCGTCGGCGATCTCAAGACGCAGCCGCTCGGCAATCTCCAGGCCGCTCAACCGATCGGTCTGGGAGAGCATCAGGATGAAGCCGTCTTCGTCCCAACGGGCGAAGGGATCTTCCCGGCGCAGCTCGCGGCGCACGATGCGGGCCAGCTTGGCCAGCATGGCGTCGCAGGCCGCCTCCCCGAACAACTGCAGGATCTTGCTGCGGTGATCCACGCTGAACTGCAGCAGACAGAAACTGCCGCTCTCGCTGGCCAGCCGTTCATCCAGCAACAGCTCGAAGTGGCTGCGGCTCTCGAGGCCGGTGAGGGGATCCGTGTCATGGCGATCCTCCAGGGGCGCCATGGCGGCATCCAGATGGCGAACCACCCCCAGCAGTTGACCCCCTTCGTCGCGACGGACCCGCTCCTCCAGCCGGATGTAATGGCCCTGATGGTGCAGGATGCGGTACTCGAGTCGAAGCCCGTTGCTGCGCCCTTGCTGACAGGCCTCCAGGGCCTCTGCCAGACGGGGAGCATCATCCGGATGTACCCGATCCAGCCAGCCGAGATCTCCCAGCTCACCCCCCTCCAGACCTAGCAGTTGCAGACAGGAAGGGTCCCGCTTCAGACCCTGCCCGGCCGACCAGGTCCAGATCCCGGCCTCCAACATCGCCATGGCCTGTGCCATCAGCGTCACCTCAAGGGGAGTGGTGACCTCAACCCCGGGAGTCTCATACCTTTCCATCACGCGCCTCGAAACCGGATCTGAATATCTGTCCAAGCAATCACACTCAATAAGTAACATTGGTGCTGGCGCCGAGCAACCGCGCCAGCATCGCTGGCCTCGCACCCCTCGCCCCCGGTGGTCCGCCATCAGGGCCTGCCTGCTTCCAGCTACGAAGTGAAGCCAGACGTCACGCCACCTTGCCCTGATAGCCTGCCATCAGGGCTTGCCAGTTCTCCGGCACGAAGTGGAAGCTGGTGTGCAGTTGCGACTCCTTGTTGAAGGAGCGCAGCAACCGCTCCAGGTTGGCCTGCTGCCAGTTGCCGGGGGAGCGGATGGCTCCTTTGTCGAAGTCGATCACCCACACCTTGCCCTCCTTGTCGAGCAGCAGGTTGTGGCTGTTGAGATCCGCATGATAGACCCCTGCATCGTGCAACTGGCGCACCGTTTTGCCTATCTTGTGCCACACCTCACCGGCGATCGACCCCTGCTTGAGCAGGGCCACCAGATCCTTGGCGCCGCGAATACGCTCGATCAGGATGTCGGCCCGATAGAAGGGCCCCTGCTTGACCATGCGGGCCGCAAAGGGGCGCGGCACCGGCAGCCCCTGTTCACTCAGGGTCGCCAGCAGACGATATTCAGCCATGGCCCGGCTGCTCTCCACCCCCTCAAACCAGAACCGGTCACGTACCAGCTTGCCCACCATGCCGCCACGGTAGTAGTGACGCAGCACCAAGTGACGGGATTCATCCTTCACGAACCAGGTCACACCGCGGCCGATGGAAGAGCCCACCACCTGGCGATGGGTCTGCCACCAGACAGGATCGAACAAGGCAGGGGAAGGATCGCGGAAGACTCCGTCGGCATACCAGCAGACCTGGTTGTGGGTGGTGTGTGTCAGCATGATGAGATTTCCGGTCGATAGTGGGGGCAGGGCATCCATTCAGAAAGCCGTGCCGGTCGGGCAACCGGCGCAATTTTACAATCCACAGGGGAGTTTGCATAATGCCATCCATCCATTTTGCCATCGTTGCGCCACATCATGCCGCTGTTCCAAACGCCGCCCTCCTCCATCTGCATCCTGCGGCTCTCCGCCATCGGAGATTGCTGCCACGCGCTGGCGCTGGTGCGCGTCATCCAGCGGGAGTGGCCCCAGACCCGCATCACCTGGATCACCGGCAAGATTGAGGCGACCCTGTTCGCCGATCTGCCGGGGGTCGAGGTCATTCCCTTCGACAAGAGCAAGGGGTGGCGAGGCTATCGCGATCTCTGGCAGACCCTCAAGGGGCGCAGGTTTGATGCCCTGCTCCACCTGCAGGCCGCCATGCGCGCCAGCATCGCCACCCTCGGCATCAAGGCCAAGGTCAAACTCGGGTTTGATCGGGAGCGCGCCAGCGACGGTCAGTGGCTGTTCACCAACCATCGGGTCCCCTCACCCGCCTCCCCCCACGTCCTGGACGGCTTTCTCGCCTTCGCCAAAGAGCTCGGGATAAAGGATCTGACCCCGGACTGGCAACTGCCCATCAGCGCCAAGCACCAGGCCTGGGCGAAGGAGAAAATTGGCGGCAAGCCGACCCTGCTCATCTGCGCCGCTGCCAGCAAGGCATTCAAGAATTGGACTGCCGCCGGCTATGCCGCGCTGGCGGATCACGCCGCAGACAAGGGCTTTCAGGTCTATCTGTGCGGCGGACCGGCCAGGCTGGAGCGGGATCTCGCCGCCGAGATCCAGCGCCTCAGCCAGAGCAAGCCGGAAGATTTGGTGGGGCAGACCAGCCTCAAGCAATTGCTGGCGCTGATTGGCGAGGCGAGCCTGGTGCTGGCCCCGGATACCGGCCCGGCCCACATGGCCACCTTGGTGGGGACACCCGTGATCGGCCTCTACGCCCACCACAACCCCGCCCGTACCGGCCCCTATCTGTGCCGGGATTATCTGGTCAGCGTCTATCAGGAACTGATTGAGCAGGAGACCGGCAAGCCGCTGGCCGAGCTCGGCTGGCGCACCCGCCTCAAGGATCCGGACGCCATGGCCAAGATAAGCCGCGAGCGGGTCATCGCCGCCTTCGACCGCCTCTGTACCGACAAGCATCTTCTACCGACCCAGGGCAACTCGGAAATTCCGAGCCCTGGCGCAGGGATAATCTGATGGCCCGGCCCCGGCTCCGTGGGCAGAATGGCCCTCTATGCGGGTAACGCCCGCACAGCAAGCTACGGATATTTTGATCGGCTGGAATATGATTCCGGCCGTTTTTTTATCCGCCCCCATCTGCTAACATTCGCCGCCTTTACATCCTCCTGACTCTGATTCCTCCGCGCATTGCGAGCAACCGTCTCCCTTATCGGGCACAAGACGGCGGCCTCTGCTACAACCAAAGCGCGGATCATCGCTTAAAGGTACAGACATGGCGCAACAAGGCACTCTCTATATCATCTCTTCCCCGAGCGGGGCCGGTAAGTCCAGTCTGCTCAATGCCTTGCTGACCCAGCACAACGCCGCCGGCAAGATGCAGCTATCGGTTTCCCACACCACCCGCGCCACCCGTCCCGGTGAAGAGCACGGGGTGCACTACCACTTCGTCAAGGTGGAAGAGTTCAAGGCGCTGATCGAGCGCGGTGACTTTCTGGAGTGGGCAGAAGTCTTCGGCAACTACTACGGCACTTCCCGCGCCGCCATCGAGGCCTGTCTGGCGCAGGGCATCGACGTCTTCCTCGACATCGACTGGCAGGGTGCCCGCCAGATCCGCGAACTGATGCCGACCAAGTCCATCTTCATCCTGCCCCCCAGCCGCGAGGAGCTGGAGCGCCGCCTGATCGGCCGCGGCCAGGACAGCGCCGAGGTGATCAAGGGCCGGATGGAGAAAGCCATTGCCGAAATGGTGCACTACGACGAGTATGACTATGTCATCATCAATGAAGACTTTGATCAGGCACTGTTCCAGCTCAGGGCCGTCATAGAGTGCCAGCGCCTGGAAATGCGTCAGCAACAGCAGGCCCAGCAAAACTTGCTGAAACAGCTACTGGCAGAGTAAGCCAAAAACAAGTAAACTTTTGCGTCATTTTTAAACACCGCTTTTTCAATCACAGAAAGCCCAAACACTGGAGTCCCGCATGGCCCGCGTTACTGTAGAAGATGCTGTAAAACAGGTAGGTAACCGTTTTGACCTGGTGCTGGTCGCCGCGCGCCGCGCTCGTCAAATCGCGGTACAAGGCAAGGATCCCCTGGTCGACGAAGAGAACGACAAGCCGACCGTGATCGCCCTGCGCGAGATCGAACTGGGTCTGGTCAACAACCAGGTGATGGATACTCAGGACCGCTACGAGCAGCAAGAGCAGGAAGCCGCCGAGCTGGCTGCCGTTGCTGCCATCGCAGAAGGTCGCGGCTAAGTCAGTCGCTTCCCATAGTCGGCGCCCGCCCGGGTGCCGGCTGTTCTCCCCATTTACAACCGCTCGAAAACCTCGCAAACTCGAGGGCATACCCTCAATTTCACGGATTGCCGTTTAACCGCTGCGGGGACTGTCTTGTATTTATTTGAAAATCTTAAAGAAATAGCCAGTTCCTACCTGCCACCCGAGCAGGTTGAGAAGCTCAGGCAAGCCTATGTGGTAGCCCGTGATGCTCACCAGGGACAGATGCGTTCCAGTGGTGAACCCTACATCACTCATCCCGTTGCCGTGGCCCGCATCCTGGGCGACATGCGCCTCGATCACGAAACCCTGATGGCCGCCGTGCTGCACGACGTCATCGAAGATACCCCTGTCACCAAGGACGATCTTGCCGAGCAGTTTGGCAACGCCGTCGCCGAGCTGGTCTCCGGTGTCTCCAAGCTCGACAAGCTGAAGTTCCGCGATCGCAAGGAAGCCCAGGTCGAGAACTTCCGCAAGATGATGATGGCCATGACCCAGGACATCCGGGTCATCCTGATCAAGCTGGCCGACCGCACTCACAACATGCGTACCCTCGGCTCCTTGCGACCGGACAAGCGCCGCCGCATCGCCCGGGAAACCCTCGAGATTTTCGCCCCCATCGCCAACCGCCTCGGTATTCACACCATGAAGAACGAGCTGGAAGAGCTCGGTTTCGAGGCGCTCTACCCCATGCGCTCCCGGGTACTGCGGGAATCGGTGCGCCGCGCCCGTGGCAACCGACGCGAGATCATCGACTCCATCCAGAGCGAGATTGAGGGGCGTCTGCGGGAAGCCGGTATCGATGCCCAGGTAAGTGGACGCGAGAAGAACCTGTTCTCCATCTACAACAAGATGGAGAAGAAAGAACTGCAATTCCACGAAGTGATGGATATCTATGCTTTCAGAGTGAGAGTGAAAGACATAGACACCTGCTACCGGGTGCTTGGGCAGATGCACAGCCTCTACAAGCCGCGCCCCGGTCGCTTCAAGGACTACATCGCCATCCCCAAGACCAACGGCTACCAGTCCCTGCACACCTCCCTGGTGGGCCCCCACGGGGTACCGGTGGAGGTGCAGATCCGCACCGAGTTCATGGACCAGATGGCCGACAAGGGCGTCGCCGCCCACTGGGCCTACAAGCAGGATGGGGACAGCTCGGGCACCACGGCCCAGATCCGCGCCCAGCGCTGGATGCAGAGCCTGCTGGAGCTGCAACAGAGCGCCGGCAGCTCCTTCGAGTTCATCGAGGGAGTCAAGACCGACCTCTTCCCCGACGAGATCTACGTCTTCACACCGGAGGGCCGCATCATGGAGCTGCCCGCCGGCGCCACCCCGGTGGACTTCGCCTACACGGTGCACACAGACATCGGTCATGCCTGCGTCGGTTCCCGGGTCGACCGCCACCCATATCCGCTGAGCAGCCCGCTGCACTCCGGTCAGACGGTGGAGATCATCACGGCCCCCGGCGCCCGCCCGAACGCGGCCTGGCTCAACTTCGTGGTGACCACCAAGGCGCGCTCCAAGATACGTCAGTTCCTCAAGAACCTGCGCACCGAAGAGTCCGTGGTGCTGGGCCGCCGCCTGCTCAACCATGCCCTCGGCGCCAAGAACATCGAAGACATCCCGGAAGCCCGCGTCAAGCAGGTGCTGGCCGATACCAAACACGAGAACCTGCAGGGGCTGCTGGCCGACGTGGGCCTTGGCAACGCCATGAGCGTCATGGTGGCACGCCGCATGCTGGGAGATGAACTGCCGCCGGAAGAGCAGCCCAAATCCACCAGCAAGAAGATGCCGATCAAGGGGGCCGACGGCATGCTGGTCACCTTCGCCAACTGCTGCCGCCCCATCCCGGGGGACGCCATCATTGCCCACATCAGCCCGGGCAAGGGACTGGTGATCCACCAGGAGTCCTGCCGCAACATCAAGGGCTACAGCCGCGAACCGGACAAATACCTGCCGGTGCAGTGGGAGGTGGACAAGGAGCAGGAGCAGGAATTCCGCACCGGCATCAGCATCGAGATCGTCAACCACCAGGGCGCCCTGGCGGAGCTGGCCAACGTGATTGCCGCCACCGGCGCCAACATCCACGCCATCAGCACCGAGGAGAAGGATGGCCGGGTCTATGTGGTCACCCTGCTCATCACCACCAAGAGCCGGATCCACCTCGCCAACATCATGCGCAAGATCCGGGTCATGCCCAACGTGCTCAGGGTGAGCCGACAGAAAAACTGAACACAGGCGGCGCAAGCCGCCTGCTGCTTTTCAAGAGATACCCAGGGCCCCATGCCGCAGGCCACCAGCCTTGTTGCATGCACCGGCCTCACGACATAGAAACCGACATGACTCCTGAACGCTTCAAACGCATTTCCGACATGCTGGCCATGCGCCAGCTCGACCTGACCGTCTGCATGGAAGAGGTTCATAAACCTCACAACCTGGCCGCCATCGTGCGCACCGCCGATGCCATCGGCATCCACCGGGTGCACGCGGTCTGGCCCAAGAGCTGGATCCACAAGCGCAAGGGCACCGCCCGCGGCAGCCAGAACTGGGTGGACGTGAAGCTGCACCCGGACATCGGCAGTGCAGTGACCGAACTCAAGGCTTCCGGCATGCAGATCCTGGCGACCCACCTCTCCGACAGCTCCGTGGACTTTCGTGCCATCGACTACACCAGACCCACCGCCATCCTGGTGGGCCAGGAGAAGCACGGCATCGGCGAAGAGGCGCTGGCCCTGGCCGATCACCATATCGTCATCCCCATGGTGGGCATGGTGCAGTCCCTCAACGTCTCGGTGGCCGCCGCCGCCATCCTTTACGAGGCCCAGCGCCAGCGCGAGCTGGCCGGCTGCTATCAGCGCGGCTGCCCGCTCGACCTAGAGGAGCAAAACCACATACTGTTCGAGGGGGGCTACCCCATCTATGCCCAGCTCTGCAAGGAGAAAGAGATGCCCTATCCCCAGCTCGGTCCGGCCGGCGAGATCATGGCGGACGAACGCTGGTGGCAGCAGATGCAGCTGACCCGCAAGGGCTGGGCCGCCCATCAATCGGATGATCCTTCGGAAGAGTACACTGATGAAGCTTAACCACCTGCCCCTGCTGGCCCTGACCCTGTTTTCTGCCGGAGCCCTTGCCGTGAGCAATCCTTACCAGCTGACCACTGAAGCCGACGTCCCCGCCCTCTATCAGCAGACCCTGCCCGACTTCTGGCGCCAGCATGCCGTCGAGGGGGAGTTCAAGGGCAAGGACGGGGTCACCCTCCGCTATGCCGCCCTGCGCCAACCCAAGATCGATCGCGCCATCCTCATCGTCAACGGCCGGGTCGAGAGCTACCTCAAGTATCAGGAGCTGGCCTGGGATCTCTGGCGCCAGGGTTACAGCCTCTACCTCATCGATCATCGCGGCCAGGGAATGTCAGACCGCATGCTGGCCGACAAAGAGAAGGGGTATGTCGACCAGTTCGACGACTATGTCGCCGATCTCAAACAGTTTCATGACGAAGTGATTGTACCGGACAAGCCTGCCAAGCTGTTCCTGCTGGCCCACTCCATGGGGGGGGCCATCTCGGCCCGCTATCTGGAACGCTGGCCGAACGACATCCAGGCGGCGGTGCTCTCCTCCCCCATGATGGGCATCAACCTCGGCGGCCTGCCCAAGTGGCTGGCCAAGGGGTTGGCGGCCACCATCGGCACGGTCGGCGGCTGGGTGGGCGAGCCCCCCTACGGCCCGGGTCAGGGACCCTATGAGGATCACGGCTTTGCCGACAACGAGCTGACCCACAGCACGGTGCGTTATCAGGCCTTCCGCCAGATCTACGAGCAGCATCCCCAGGTCAGGCTGGGGGGCGCCACCGCACACTGGATCCATCAGGCCATCACAGGATCGGACGCGGCCGTAGCCGACGCCGGCGCCATCAAGACGCCGCTGCTGCTGCTGCAGGCCGGCGAGGACAGCGTGGTGGACAACGCCGCCCAGGAGGCCTTCTGCGCCAAGGCCCAATGTGAAGGGAGCAAGCCGCTGCGCATCGACGGAGCCTGGCATGAGCTCTTCATCGAGGCGGATCCCCAGCGCCAGGCCGCGCTCAATGCGACCCTGGCCTTCTTCGCGCGCTACTGACGCGACCAGAAGGGGCTGGTTATTTTTTGGATCCCTAAATAAATGGGGTGACGGCAGACGCTGGGGTACACTCCCCCGGCGTTCAATTGAAGTCGAGGTAATGATGTTCAAGGTAGTTGTGTCCGATCTCGATGGTACCCTGCTCAACGGGCAGCACCAGATCTCCTCCCGCACCCGGGATACCCTGCACCGTCTGGTCGATCAGGGCGTCAAGTTCGTGGTCGCCACCGGCCGTCACCATGTGGATGTGCGCAGCATCCGCGATGCACTGGGGCTGGATATCTACCTCATTACCTCCAACGGCGCCGTGGTACACGACAAGCAGGATCAGCTGGTCTACAACCAGGCGCTACCGAGCACGGTGGCGGCCGAGCTGATCGCCATGGAACGCGACCCGTCCATCCACATCAACGTCTACTACGGCGACGAGTGGCTGGTGGAAGAAGAGCTGCCCTGGTTGCTGCAGTTCCATCACGACTCCGGCTTCAGCTACCGCCTGGCGGATCTGGCCAACCACCCGAAGGACAGGGTCAACAAAGTGTTCTACATCGGCGACCACGACAAGCTGCTGAAGATAGAGGCGCACCTCAACCAGCAATATGGTGATCGGATCAACGTCACCTTCTCCCTGCCTGACTGCCTCGAGGTGATGCACGCCGGCGTGCACAAGGGCAATGCCGTGCGCGCCGTGCTGGAACAGCACGGGCTGGAGATGTCCCAGGCCGTGGCCTTCGGCGATGGCATGAACGACTTCGAGATGCTGAGCATGGTGGGCCGTGGTGTGGTCATGGGCAACGCCCACGATCGCCTCAAACTGGCCCTGCCAGAGCACGAACAGACCCTCACTTCCGATGAAGATGGCGTTGCCGTCTATCTGGAGAAACTGTTCGCCTCCCAGACCCGCTGATAAGGCATCCCCATCGCGGATCGAAAAAGGGTGGCCCATGTGGCCACCCTTTTTTCTTCTCGCTCTCTTGTCACCACACCAGAGCCGGGTGTATCAGACGGTTCAACAGCGTGCCGGAGGGCGTCCACTCAAAGCTCTGGTTGGCGCCGCCATAGCATTCGGCGAGGCGCAGGGGGACGGCCGGCTTGTGACGGCGACCCGCCACATCCAGGCACAACGACACCTGCCGATTGAACAGCCGATCCCCCTGCCACTGCCATTGATGGCTCTCCTCCCGGCACGCCTCCATCCCCAGACCATCTTCCCCTCTGGCGACCAGGCAATCCCCGGCCAGTTGCAGGGCACCGACATCCCAGCTGAATGACTGGTTCGGTTGCTGATCGCAGGGCTGGGTCAGCAGACGGCCCTGCTCGCTCAGGGTCACGCAGAAGCCACCACTGGTTACCAAGGTAGCCTCGAGTTCCGCCTTTGGCTTGGGGGCGGCGCCCATCAGAAGAGCTTCCGGTTTCGGCTGCAGGGCGCAACCACCCAGCAGCAGTGCGGCCATGGCCAGCACGGAGAGTTGAAGAGAAGTGATATGGTGATGCATAGGCCTTGTATCTGGTCCGTGCCCGAGCGTCCCCTGTCTCGCGGCTCCGGGCCCCAGCATAGCGAACTCGTGGCGAACAGGCGCCTGAAGAAGTGTAAAAAGACGTGACAGGAAAAAGTGGAAGAGAAACGCCAAAAAGCAAAAACCCCGCCTGAGCGGGGTTTTCAAATGTGGTCGGTGATAAAGGATTCGAACCTTTGACCCTCTGGTCCCAAACCAGATGCGCTACCGGGCTGCGCTAATCACCGAGGGGGTATTCTAAAAACACAAAGATGACCATCTGGTCATCCTCGTCATACAGCAAGTATGGTGCGAAGAGAGGGACTCGAACCCTCACACCCGGGGGGCACTAACACCTGAAGCTAGCGCGTCTACCAATTCCGCCACCTTCGCGTACCTGACAAGCTGTAAAATGGGGTGGCTGATGGGGCTCGAACCCACGACAACCGGAATCACAATCCGGGACTCTACCAACTGAGCTACAGCCACCACAGCTGTTTTCGTTCTTCAACACGCCCGTTTAACCGGCGCACTTTTGATGGTGCGCCCGACAGGATTCGAACCTGTGACCTCTGCCTCCGGAGGGCAGCGCTCTATCCAGCTGAGCTACGGGCGCTACGCTGTCGAACGGGGCGCATTATTGATGATGATGCCGACCTTGTCTACTCTTTTTTTGACACAAAGAATCAAGTGCCTGTTTTTCAATCACTTCCGACCCTTTTCAACTATTTTTGTTTTGTTCAGGCTGGATCCAGCAATTCCCCACTACTTTTTGAATCCCTCACCCCATAGGGTCAGAGATGATGGGCAATGCTTGACTTGCCTTTGCGCCCACCTAGAATGAATGAACGTTCATTCAGTCGTTGACCTCTGATAACCATGGATAAGAAAGAACGCATTTTCGAAGCAGCTCACGAGATCCTCGGCGAGCAGGGCTTCTACGGCCTTTCCATTGCCGTGGTCGCCAAGAAAGCCAAGGTGGCGGCAGGCACCATCTATCGCTATTTCAGCGACAAGGATGACCTGATCCGCCAGCTCTATCAGCACACTATCCTCAAGTGTCATCCCCTGGTCATGGAAGGTGTGCAGATAGAAGAGGTGTCCTATAAGCAGTATCGACGCCTCTGGCTCAACATCGATGCCATCTTCACCAGCTACCCCAATGCACTCAAGTGCAAATTGCAGTACGAAAGTTCTCCATTGGGGGCTGAATTGGAGCGGGATCCGGTCATAATGGCGACGTGGGCGCCACTTGAGCGCTTCTTTGAGCAAGGACGCCAACAGGGACTCTTCATCGATCTCCCCATTCTGGTGTTGCAAGCATTGAGTCTGGATTGCGTGGCCAACCTGGCACAGCAGCGCCGGGTTCACGATTTCGAATTGACGCAGGAACAGCTGGAGACGGTCATCCGGGCCAGCTGGAATGCCATTTTAAACCCTAATGTTTCCATCACAGGAGCCTGTTCATGAAAAAGTGGATGGCCATCATGTTGCTGATAGCACTCGCCCTGTTTGGCAGTGTCATCGGCTTCAATATGTTCAAGCAGAAGAAGATTGCAGAGTTCATGGCCAATCGGCCCGAGCCCGAGTTCCCGGTCACCGCCATGGTCACCAAGGCGCAGGACTGGGTCCCCACCATTGAAGCCATCGGCTTCATCGAGCCGAACCAGGGGGTCACCCTCTCCAGCGAGCTGTCAGGCACCATCGACAGCATCCGGTTCGAATCGGGGGCACATGTCAAAGCGGATCAACTGCTGCTGAGCCTGGACTCCAGTGTGGAAAAAGCCAATCTGAACTCTTCCCAGGCCAGACTGCCGGCAGCCAGGGCCAAGTTCGAGCGCTACAAGAACCTCTATCAGAAGAACTCCATCTCCCGGGACCAGCTGGATGATGCCGAGGCAAGCTACCGCTCCCTCGAGGCGGACATCGACAGTCTGAAGGCCACCATCGCCCGTCGTGAGGTGAGAGCCCCCTTCAGCGGCGCCGTGGGCCTGCGCAACGTCTTCCTCGGCCAGTATCTGGAGCCCGGTACCGAGATCGTGCGCCTGGAAGACACCAGCGTGATGCGCCTGCGCTTCACCGTGCCCCAGACCGACATCTCCAAAATCACCCTGGGACAGACCATCAAGATCAACGTGGATGCCTATCCCCAGACCCAGTTTGACGGCCAGATCACGGCCATCGAGCCCGCGGTCAACTATCAGAGCGGCCTGATCCAGGTGCAGGCAGACATCCCGAACAACGACGGCCAGCTCCGTTCCGGCATGTTCGCCCGCGCCAGCATCATACTGCCCACGGTGAAGGACCAGATCGTGATCCCGCAGTCCGCCATCTCTTTCACCCTCTATGGCGAGAACGTCTATGTCATTCACGAGGCTGACGGCGTGAAACGCGCCAAGCAGGTGGTGGTCAAGGCAGGTGAGCGTCGCGGCAACGATGTCCATGTGCTGTCCGGCATCAAGGCTGGCGATCAAATCGTGCTGTCGGGTCAGGTTCGCCTGAGCAACGATACCAAGGTGCACGTGGTCGAGAACGATGCCCTTGCCGTTCCGGCACAAACCCCGATGCTGTAAGCGCGGAGAGCTGCGATGCGATTTACTGACATATTCATAAAACGGCCTGTGCTGGCGATCTCGCTCAGCTTCCTGATAGCCCTGCTGGGCTTCCAGGCCATCTTCAAGATGCAGGTGCGTGAATACCCCGAGGTGATCAACACCGTCATCACGGTCAACACCAGCTACTATGGCGCCAGTGCGGACCTGATCCAGGGCTTCATCACCCAGCCCCTGGAGCAGGCGGTCGCCCAGGCCGACAACATCGACTTCATGACCTCCTCGAGCCAGCTGGGCAGTTCCACGGTGACGGCGTACATGAAGCTCAACACCGATCCGAACGCCGCGCTGTCCGACATCCTGGCCAAGGTCAACTCGGTGCGTTCCCAGTTGCCCAAAGAGGCGGAAGACCCTTCGGTCACCTCCTCCACCGGCTCCACCACGGCGGTGCTCTACATGGGCTTCACCAGCCCGGAGCTCAACTCCAGCCAGATCACCGACTACCTGGAGCGGGTCATCAAGCCCCAGCTGTTTACCGTGGGCGGGGTCTCCAAGGTGGATCTGTATGGCGGGGTCGAATTCGCCCTGCGGGTGTGGCTGGATCCGGCCAAGATGGCCGCCTTTGACCTGACCTCAAGCGACGTGATGACGGTGCTCAACAGCAACAACTATCAGTCCGCGACCGGCCAGGCCACCGGCTATTTCACCCTGTTCAACGGCAACGCCGAGACCCAGGTCGGCAACATCGAAGAGCTCAAGCGCCTGGTGGTCGCCACCCGCGACAGCAAGGTGATCCGTCTCTCCGACATCGCCAAGGTCTCCCTGGAGAAGAGCCACGACATCTATCGCGCCAGCGCCAATGGCCGCGAAGCCGTGGTTCTGGCCATCAACGCAGCCCCGACAGCCAACCCCATCAACATCGCCCACGATGTGCTGGAGCTGCTGCCGAGCCTGAAGCGCAACATGCCGAGCACCATGCAGGTGAACATCCTGTATGACTCCACCATCGCCATCAACGAATCCATCCACGAGGTCATCAAGACCATACTGGAGGCGGCCGCCATCGTACTGGTGGTGATCACCCTGTTCCTCGGTTCGTTCCGGGCGGTCATCATCCCCATCATCACCATTCCCCTGAGCCTCATCGGCGTGGTGATGATGATGGACATGTTCGGCTTCTCCATAAACCTCATGACCCTGCTGGCGATGGTGCTGGCCATCGGTCTGGTGGTGGATGACGCCATCGTGGTGCTGGAGAACGTCGACCGTCACATCAAGGAAGGGGAAGAGCCGTTCCGGGCCGCCATCATAGGTACCCGGGAGATCGCCGTGCCCGTCATCGCCATGACGGTCACCCTGGCGGCGGTGTATGCGCCCATCGCCCTGATGGGGGGCATCACCGGCTCCCTGTTCAAGGAGTTCGCGCTGACCCTGGCAGGAGCCGTGTTCGTCTCGGGCATCATCGCCCTGACCCTGTCGCCCATGATGTGCGCCAAGATGCTCAGGGCCAACGAGGAGCCCGGCAAGTTCGAGCGTACCGTGCACGATCTGCTGGACCGGATGACGGCCCGCTACGACGCCATGCTCCATGCCGTGATGCAAAAGCGCATCGTGGTCATCCTGTTTGCCGTCATCGTGTTCGCCAGCCTGCCGCTGCTGTTCAAGTTCATTCCGAGCGAGCTGGCCCCGTCCGAGGACAAAGGCGTCATGGCGGTGCTGGGGACGGCGCCTTCCAACGCCAACCTGGACTACATCGAAAACACCATGGCGGACGTGAACAAAGTCCTGGACGACCAGCCGGAGATCGCTTACTCCCAGGTCTTCTCGGGGGTGTTCAACTCCAATCAGGCGTTCGGTATCGCCTCCATGGTGCCCTGGAGCCAGCGTGAAGCGAGCCAGAAAGAGGTGCTGGATCGGGTCGCCGGTCTAGTGAAGGACATCCCCGGGATGGCCATCACCACCTTCCAGTTCCCGGAACTGCCGGGGGCGTCGAGCGGTCTGCCCATCCAGTTCGTTATCACCACCCCGAACAGCTTCGAGAGCCTGTTCCTGATCGCGGGTGAGATGCTGGCGGCAACCCAGGCCAACGGCCAGTTCGTCTATTCGGATCTCGATCTGAACTACGACTCGGCCACCATGAAGATCAGCATCGACAAGGACAAGGCGGGTGCCTACGGCATCACCATGCAGGACATCGGCATCACCATGGGCACCATGATGGCGGACGGTTACGTCAACCGTATCGACCTGGATGGCCGCTCCTACGAGGTGATCCCGCAGGTGGAGCGCAAGTTCCGTCTCAACCCCGAGTCCATCAAGGGCTACTACGTGCGTGCCGCCGACGGCAAGTCGATCCCGCTGGGCAGCCTGATCAAGATTGAAGTGAAGGGTGAGCCCCGTGCCCTACCCCACTTCAACCAGCTGAACTCCGCCACCATCGGCGCCGTGCCGGCACCGGGCGTGGCCATGGGGGATGCGATCAACTGGTTTAAGGCGACCGCGGAAGAGAAGCTGCCCCAAGGCTATCGTTACGACTTCATGGGTGAAGCCCGCCAGTTCGTGACCGAAGGGAATGCGCTCTACGCCACCTTCGCCCTGGCCCTGGCCATCATCTTCCTGGTGCTGGCGATCCAGTTCGAATCCGTGCGTGACCCGCTGGTCATCATGGTGTCAGTGCCGCTGGCCATCAGTGGCGCGCTGATCGCCCTGGCGTGGGGCATGGCCACCATGAACATCTACTCCCAGGTCGGTCTCATCACCCTCGTCGGTCTGATTACCAAGCACGGTATTCTGATCTGCGAGGTGGCGAAGGAGGAGCAGCTGCTCCATGGTCTGAACCGGATGCAAGCCGTGATGCAGGCTGCCAAGGTCCGTCTGCGCCCCATCCTGATGACCACGGCGGCGATGATCGCAGGCCTCATCCCGCTGCTCTATGCCTCGGGGGCGGGGGCGGCACAGCGCTTCAGCATCGGCATCGTCATCGTGGCGGGTCTGGCCATCGGCACCCTGTTCACCCTGTTCGTGCTGCCGGTCATCTACACCTTCCTGGCATCCGAGCACAAGCCGCTGCCGGAATTCGACGAATCCATCCCGGCAAAAGCCAAGGGCGGTCACTGATCCCAGCCCACACAAAAAAGGCCCCGAAAGGGGCCTTATTTTTATCCATTGGATGACACACGACATAAGTCCATGAAGCAGTTAAACTAAACCGCACTCAATCCAGACCGCAAGGACGCCATGTCAGGAATCTTCTCCAAGGCCGTCGGCCTTAACGGACTCTCTTATCGTCTGCTTTCCTACATTCTGATCTGCAGTACGGTGCTGGCACTGCTCATCACCGTGCTTCAGCTCGCCTGGGACTACAACAAGGATGTGACCGTCATCGAGGCCAGCATCGGCCAGATCGAGGCCTCCTTCCTGCAACCCATCTCGGCCAGTCTCTGGAACCTGGATGAAGAGCAGGTGAAGGTGCAGATCGAGGGCATCATGAACCTGCCCAACATGCAGTTCGTCATGGTCAAGGAGATGCTGGGCAATTCGGAAGTGCCCCTGCTCACCCAGGGGGTGGAGCAGCCCCAATACGACATCTCCCGCGAGTTCACCCTGAGCTATCAGGGGGAAGTGGTCGGCAAGCTGTTCGTCGCCGCCTCCCTGGAGCAGGTCTACCAGCGCCTCATCGAGAAATCCGTGCTGATCCTGGTCAGCCAGACCATCAAGACCCTGGTCGTCTCGTTCTGCATCCTGGTCATCATCTACTATCTGGTGATCCGTCATATCAACCGCATCGTCAGCTATGCCCAGAAACTGAGCCTGGATCGCCTCGCGGTGGAGCTGACCCTGGAAGGTCGCCCCCTGCCCCGCAAGTCCCCTGACGAATTCGATACCCTGGCCGCCACCCTCAACCAGATGCGCACCCGGCTGAACGACGAGTTCACCGCCCGCCATCAGGCCGCCGATCAGCTCCAACAGGAGCGGGACTTCTCCGCCACCTTGATCAACTCCGCCAACATGGTCATCTGCTGCATGGAGCCGGATCTCAACATCGCCAGCATCAACCCGGCGGCCATCCTGCTCACCGGCTATCACCACCAGGAGCTGTTGCAGCACAACTGGCTGGATCTCTTCGTCAGCAAGGAGCAGCGTGACGAGCTAGCCGCCACCCTGGCCGATCAGGGCGCCCTGGAGGACAGGGAGATCACCATGCACGACCAGCAGGGCAACGAGCTGGTACTGCAGTGGACCTTCGCTCCCTTCTACGAGGGGCCCAACCTCAAGTACCTGATCGGCTTTGGCTATGACATCACCCCCCTCAAAAAGGTGGAGCGGGAGATCACCCTGTTCAACGAGCAGCTGGAAGGCAAGGTGGCGGAACGCACCCGCAGCCTGAGCGATGCCAACGACCAGCTGGGCAAGGCCTATGACGATCTCAAGCAGGCCCAGCAGACCCTGGTGGAGTCGGAGAAAATGGCCTCCCTCGGTTCCCTGGTTGCCGGCGTGGCCCACGAGATCAACACCCCCATCGGCATCAGCGTCACCGCCTCCTCCTACCTGCAGGAGCGGGTGGCCGACTTCAAGCAGCATATCGAGGCCAAGCAGCTCTCCCGCACCTACCTCAACGAATTCACCCAGAATCTCGACGAGTCGATGCAACTGCTGCAAGGTAACCTGCGCCGCGCCTCCGAGCTCATCGCCAGCTTCAAGCAGGTGGCAGTGGATCAGTCCTCCGAGGCCCGCTACAACTTCAGCCTCGCCGACAACCTGCATCAGGTGGTGGTCTCCCTCGGCTACAAGCTCAAGAAGGCCCAGTGCGAGGTGGACATCCAGTGCGATCCCAAGCTGAGCATCTACTCCTTCCCGGGCAGCTTCACCCAGATCTATTCCAACCTGATCCTCAACTCCATCCATCACGGTTTCGATGGCTGGGACAGGCCCAGAAAGATCACCATCCAGGTGGCGCAGCAGGGAGACGAGCTGGTCATCGACTACAGTGACAACGGCCGCGGCATCCCCCCGGAGATACTGCCGCGCATCTTCGATCCCTTCGTCACCTCCAAGCGGGGCCAGGGTGGCAGCGGACTCGGCACTCACATCATCTACAATCTGGTGGTCCAGCTGCTGCGCGGCCGCATCCACTGCGCCAGCGAACCGGGCCAGGGTGCCCAGTTCCACATTCGCCTGCCCATCCAGCAGAACTGAGCACCGGCTCTTGTGGGCCGGCCGCTTTGTCCCCATCATGCTGTGACTGCATTCTTAACGAGCGGAGAACCTCGCAATGGCACAGCATTTTGACTACATCGCCATCGGTGGCGGCAGCGGCGGTATCGCCTCGGCCAACCGGGCAGCCATGTACGGCAAGAAAGTCGCCCTGATCGAAGCCAAAGAGCTGGGTGGCACCTGCGTCAACGTCGGCTGCGTACCGAAGAAGGCCATGTGGTATGCAGGCCAGATCGCCGATGCCCTGAAATATGGCGCCGACTACGGCTTCGACACCACGCTCAACCACTTCAGCTGGGCCAAGCTGGTCGAATCCCGTCAGGCCTATATCGGGCGTATTCACCAGTCCTACCAGAACGTGCTGGGCAAGAACCAGATCACCGTCATCAAGGGCTTCGCCCGCTTCATCGACAGCCATACCGTCGAGGTGAACGGCGAGCACTACAGCGCCGATCACATCCTGATTGCCACCGGCGGACGCCCCGAGGTCCCGACCATTCCGGGCGCCGAACTGGGTATCGACTCCGACGGTTTCTTCGACCTGCAAAGCCAGCCCAAACGGGTTGCCGTGGTGGGTGCCGGCTATATCGCCGTGGAGATCGCTGGCGTGATGCAGGCACTTGGCTCCGAGACCCATCTGGTGGTGCGCAAACATGCGCCGCTGCGCAACTTCGACCCCATGATCCACGAGACCCTGGTGGAGATCATGGCGCAGGAAGGGCCCAAGCTGCACACCCACGCCATTCCCAAGGCCGTCATCAAGAACGCCGACGACAGCCTGACCCTGCAACTGGAAGATGGTCGCCACCTCACCGTGGACTGCCTCATCTGGGCCATCGGTCGCGTGCCTGCCACCGACAACCTCAATCTGGCTGCCACCGGCATCACCCTGGACGAGAAGGGCTTTATCCCGACCGACAAGTTCCAGAACACCGCCGTCGCCAACCTCTATGCCGTCGGTGACAACACCGGCCGCATCCAGCTCACCCCGGTGGCTGTCGCGGCAGGCCGCCGCCTCTCGGAGCGGCTGTTCAACAACAAGCCGGGCGAGCACCTCAACTACGATCTGGTGCCGACCGTGGTGTTCAGCCACCCGCCCATCGGCACCATCGGCCTGACCGAGCCGGAAGCCGTTGCCGAGTACGGGGAAGATCAGGTGAAGGTCTACCGCAGCCAGTTCACCGCCATGTACTCGGCCCTGACCCAGCATCGCCAGCCCACCCGGATGAAACTGGTCTGCGTCGGGCCGGAAGAGAAGGTAGTCGGCCTGCATGGAATCGGCTTCGCCATGGACGAGATCCTGCAGGGCTTCGGCGTCGCCATGAAGATGGGCGCCACCAAGGCGGACTTCGACAACTGTGTCGCCATCCATCCCACCAGCGCGGAAGAGTTTGTGACCATGCGCTAACCGCATATCAAAGTCACAGCAACTTGCTACCAAACCCGGCCCAGGCCGGGTTTTTTGTGCCTTGCCCGTCCACCAGCCGGCAAAACCCGCCTTCTTTACGCCTTCTTTACGCCGATTTTACGCCGATTTTATGCCAGCCAAATTGGGCTTTATGGCGCCTTTACGCCCGTTTTACATACCCTTTCAGCGTCAATGAGACCTATGGGATCGACACGGATATGCATCGATCCCTGACGCTAATTACCTCAACGGAGTCGTTATGAATTGGCTATATCTGCTGCTGGTCCTCGCCCTCGCGGGTTATCTGCTGCGCGCCCTCGCGCGTACCCATGAGTGAGGAACCGGATATGTGGCAAGAGATCATCTATCCCGTCGCGTTCGTGCTGCTGGTGCTGCTGCCGGCGCCTCTGCTTGGCAACTACCTCTATCGGGTATTTGAAGGCAAGAGTCGCTGGCTGGCCCCGCTTGAGCGCGCCACCCTGGCCTGCTGCGGCACGGACGGGCGCGAGCAGGACTGGAAGTCCTACGCCCTCAGCCTGCTGGCCTTCAACGGCGCCGGCTTCGGCCTGCTGTTCCTGATCCTGCTGGCACAGGGGCTGCTGCCCCTCAACCCGCAGCAGCTGCCCGGGCTGAACTGGCAACTCGCCTTCAACACCGCGGTCAGCTTCATGACCAACACCAACTGGCAGGCCTACTCCGGCGAAGCCAGCCTCTCCTACTTCAGCCAGATGGTGGGGCTCACCACCCAGAACTTCGTCTCCGCCGCCACCGGCGCCGCCGTCGCCATCGCCCTGTTTCGCGGCATCGCCCGCCAGCAGACCACCCACCTTGGCAACTTCTGGCAGGATCTGGTGCGTTTCTGTCTCTACGTGCTGCTGCCGATGGCGCTGATCCTGGCGCTGCTGCTGGTCTGGCAGGGGGTGCCCCAGAGTCTGTCGGCCTACCTGCCGTTCCACGCGCTGGAAGGCCAGGAGCAGCTGCTGCCGCTCGGCCCGGCCGCCTCCCAGATCGCCATCAAGCAGCTCGGCTCCAACGGCGGTGGCTTCTTCGGCATCAACTCGGCTCATCCGTTTGAAAACCCGACCGCCCTCTCCAACTGGCTGGAGATGGTCGCCCTGCTGACGCTGGCCGCCGCCATGGTCTGCACCCTGGGGCGTTACGTGAAGGATCTGGCCCACAGCCGCGCCATCCTCATCGCCATGACCATCATGCTGGTGCTGGGGCTCTGCCTCGCCATCGGCCAGGAGCTGAAGCCGGATCCCGCCCTCGCCCACCTCACCAGCGAAGCCGGCAACTGGGAAGGCAAGGAGAGCCGCTTCGGCCCCGTGCTGTCCAGCATCTGGGAAGTGGCGACCACCGCCGCCTCCAACGGCTCGGTCAACGCCATGCACGACAGCTTCGCCCCGCTCGCCGGCATGGTCGGCATGATCAACATGCTGCTGGGTGAAGTGGTGTTCGGCGGCGTCGGTGCCGGCATCTACGGCATGATGCTGTTCGTGCTGCTCACCGTGTTCCTGTGCGGCCTGATGGTGGGGCGCACCCCCACCTATCTGGGCAAACGGCTCGGCATCACCGAGATGAAGTGGGTGGTCGCCAGCATGCTGGTGATGCCGGTCGGGGTATTGGTGATCGGCGGCATTACCCTGCTGATGCCGAACTCCGCCACCGTCATCGGTCACGATGGCCCCCATGGCCTGTCACGACTGATCTATGCCTACGCCTCGGCCGCCGGCAACAACGGCTCCGCCTTCGCCGGCTTTGCCGCCGCCGACAGCTGGCAGTGCATCGCCATCGGGCTGGCCATGCTGCTCGGCCGCTTCGGCTACATCATTCCGGTACTGGCCATCGCCGGCCAGCTGGCCCGCGCCCCGCGCCAGGAGCGAAGCGAGGGGGACTTCCCCGTCAGCGGCCCGCTCTTCATCACCCTGCTGATCGTCACCGTGCTGCTGATGGGGGGTCTCTCCTTCCTGCCGGTGCTGGCGTTGGGCCCGGTGGCGGAACACCTGAGCCTGCTGGGAGGTGCCTTCTGATGCTGCACACCCGATTGATCTGCGTGACCAACTATTCGATGCAGGGAGCTTTCCAATGAGCAAGTCCGCTTCAATGAGCACCGACACCATTCCGGTGAAGGGCAAGAAACAGAAATCACAGATCCTGCAGGCCATGGTGGAAGCCCTCTATCGCTTCAACCCCAGGGCGCTGTTCGGCAGCCCCATCCTGTTCACCCTCTGGCTGGCGGCCGTGATGGCGACCCTGGAGTCGCTGCTGGGGCAACCGCTCTCCGGCGTCGCTCCTTCGCTGGCCTGGCAGCTGACCGCCTGGCTCTGGCTCACCCTCTGGTTTGCCAACTTCGCCGAGACTCTGGCCGAGGGGCGTGGCAAGGCGCGGGCCGACAGCCTGAAGGCCGGCATGAGCCAGCTCAAGGCACGCCGGGTCACCAGCCCGCAGGATGACAAGGGCGAATGGGTACCGGCCACCAGCCTGCTCAAGGGCGATCTGGTGCTGGTGCGCAGCGGCGAGATGATCCCCGCCGACGGCGAAGTGGTCGCCGGCATCGCCTCGGTCAACGAGGCGGCCATCACCGGCGAATCCGCCCCCGTCATCCGCGAGTCGGGCACCGACCGCAGCGGCGTGACCGGCAACACCACCGTCGTCTCCGACCAGATCTGGGTGCACATCAGCAACAACCCGGGCGAAAACACGCTGGATCGCATGATTGCCCTGGTGGAAGGGGCCAAGCGGCAGAAGACCCCCAACGAGATGGCGCTGGATGCCCTGCTGGTGGGGCTGACCCTGATCTTCCTGCTGGTGGTGGCCACCCTGCCCTGGTTCCTCGACTACAACGGCACCCAGGTACCCCGGCTCTATCTGCTGGCGCTGTTCATCACCCTGATCCCGACCACCATCGGCGGTCTGCTCTCCGCCATCGGCATCGCCGGCATGGACCGGCTGGTGAAGCTCAACGTGATCGCCAAGTCGGGCCGGGCGGTGGAGGCCGCCGGCGACGTGCGTACCCTGCTGCTGGACAAGACCGGCACCATCACCTTCGGCAACCGGATGGCGGACGAGCTGATCCCGGCCCCCGGCGTGGATCCCTCCCTGCTGGCTCAGGCCGCCATGCTGGCCTCGCTCGGTGACAATACGCCGGAGGGCAAATCCATCCTGACCCTGGCGGGCAAGAGCCACACCAGACCGAGCCAGCTGGAGAGCGACATCCTCATCCCCTTCAGCGCCGAGACCCGGCTGAGCGGGCTGGATCGCAACGGCCATCACTATCGCAAGGGGGCGGTGGACGCTGTGCTGCGCTACCTCTCACTCGATCGCAAGGCGGTGCCCGAGCTCATTCTCAAATCGGTGGACAACATTGCCCGCCAGGGCGGTACCCCGCTGCTGGTCTGCACCCACGAGAAGCTGCTGGGGGTAGTGTTCCTCAAGGACATCATCAAGCCGGGCATCAAGGCACGCTTCCAGATCCTGCGCCACATGGGGATCCGCACCGTGATGATCACCGGTGACAACCCGCTGACCGCCGCCGCCATCGCCGCCGAGGCTGGGGTGGACGACTTCATCGCCGAGGCGACGCCGGAGAAGAAGCTGGCCTACATCCGTCAGGAGCAGGCCGATGGCCGCCTGGTCGCCATGTGCGGGGACGGCGCCAACGACGCACCGGCGCTGGCCCAGGCCGACGTGGGCCTGGCCATGAACGAGGGGACCCAGGCCGCCAAGGAGGCGGGCAACCTGGTGGATCTCGACTCCAACCCCACCAAGCTGCTGGACGTGGTGCTGGTGGGCAAGCAGCTGCTGGTGACCCGTGGCGCCCTGACCACCTTCTCCATCGCCAACGACGTGGCCAAGTACTTCGCCATCCTGCCGGCCCTGTTCATCGCCGCCTATCCACAGCTGGGGGCGCTGAACCTGATGCAGCTGGGCAGCCCGGAGAGCGCCATCCTGTCGGCCATCATCTTCAACGCCCTGATCATCGTCGCGCTGGTGCCGCTGGCCCTGCGCGGGGTCAGCCTGAAGGGAACGGCGGCCAGCCTGCTGCGCCGCAACCTGCTGATCTACGGCGTCGGCGGCCTGATAGTGCCTTTCATAGGTATCAAGCTGATCGACCTGGTCATCACCGGCCTGGGGCTGGTGTAACGGCATCACCGGATGCGGGGCAGGCCCGCATCCACCCAACACATTTGGAGCAAACACATCATGATCGCAATCAGAACCCTGCTGACCCTGACCCTGCTGCTGGGGGTGGCATATCCGCTGGCCGTCACCGGGCTGGCCCAGCTGCTCTTCCCCTGGCAGGCCAACGGCAGCCTGCTCACCAACGCCAAGCAGCAGGTGGTCGGCAGCGCCCTGCTGGCCCAGAAATTCGAGCGGGCCGACTACTTCCACTCCCGCCCCTCCGCCAGCGATTTCGCCACCATAGGTGGCGGCGGAAGCAACCTGGGGATGAGCTCGCCCCTGCGGGCCGAGTTTGCCGCAGCGGCGGCCAGGGCGCAGCCGGAAGCCAGGGTCCCCGCCCTGCTGACCCGCTCCGCCTCCGGCCTCGATCCCCATCTGCCCCTCGATGCAGCGCTGGCCCAGGTGGATAGGGTCGCCGGGCAACGGGGGCTGGATCCCGTTCGGCTGACGGAGCAGGTCAAGTCGGCGGCACAAGCTGGTATCCTTGGCCCGCAGGTGGTCAACATTCTCCAGTTGAACCTGCAACTCGATCATCAAAAGGGCGCCTGAGGGCGCTCCTTGCCGTTCGGGAAGGCTCCCTTTCGACAACGGGGACAAGCATGAGCAATGAGGTCACGGCCGCGGTTCGGCCGATGCAACGGGAGCACGGGGATGCGTGATGAAGTGAGGGCGGACGCCCTGCTGGCGAGCCTGGAGCAGGAGCACAGGGGCAAGCTGAAGGTGTTTCTCGGCGCGGCCCCCGGCGTCGGCAAGACCTACGCCATGCTGCAGGCGGTGCGGGAGCAGGCCAGAGAGGGAGTCGACATCCTGATCGGGGTGGTGGAGACCCACGGCCGCCAGGAGACCCTGGCCCTGCTCGACAAGCTCGCCATCCTGCCGCGCACACTGCACCTGCACCGCCAGCAGCGGCTGGAGGAGATGGATCTGGACGGTCTGCTGGCGCGCAAGCCCGCCATCGCCGTGGTGGACGAGCTGGCCCACAGCAACGCCCCCGGCAGCCGCCACGAGAAGCGCTGGCAGGATGTAGAGGAGCTGCTGGGCGCCGGCATCGACGTCTACACCACCCTCAACGTGCAGCACCTGGAGAGCCTCAACGATCTGGTGTGGCAGCTGACCGGGGTCAGGGTCAAGGAGACCCTGCCGGATCAGGTGCTGCTGGAGGCCGACAGCCTGGTACTGATCGACCTCCCCCCCAAGGAGCTGCTCGGCCGCCTCAAGGAGGGCAAGGTCTATGTGCCCCACCAGGCCAAGGCCGCCCTGCAGTCCTTCTTCTCCCTCAACAACCTGACCGCCCTGCGGGAGCTGGCAATGCAGACCGCCGCCAGCCACGTGGAGGGGGATCTGCAGTTGCAGTGGCAGGCCGCCGGCAAGACCACACTGCCGCTGCGGGGCAAACTGATGGTCTGCATCGGGGATGAGCACGGCGCCGCTCTGGTGCGTTACGGCCACCGCTTCGCCCAGCGCAGGCAACTACCCTGGCTGGTGGTGCACATCGACAGCAAGGGGCAACGCTCCCCCGAGCTGGAGCAGGCGCTGGCCCTCGCCTCCCAACTGGGGGCCAGGGTGCTGACCCTCTCCAGCCCGGCCGTGGCCGATGCCCTGCTGGAAACCGCCGAACAGCAGCAGGTCTCCCAATTGCTGCTCGGCAAATCCCGCAACCCGCCCTGGCGTCGATCCCTGGTACAGCACCTGCTCAAACAGGCGCAGGGATTCGAGATCACGCTGGTGGATACCGAGAAGCGCAAGCCCGGCCTGACCCTACCTACGGCAGGCCCGGGTGAGCTTCGCCAGAGCCTGCTCGCGGTGGCCATCATGGGGGGGACCTCGGCCGTGGTCTGGGCCCTCTCCCACTGGCTGCCCCCCGCCTCCCTGCCCATGCTGTTCGTGCTGGGGGTGCTGGCCACCGCGCTCACCACCAGCCTGGTCCCCGCCATCCTGGCCGCCGTGCTGGGCTTCGTCGGCCACAATCTGCTGTTCACCTTCCCCTACTTCTCCCTGAGCGTGGCCAGCCACAGCGACCTGCTCACCCTGTTCGTGCTGCTCATCGTCGGCATCGCGGCCGGGCGCCTCGCCTCCCGCCAGCGTCAGCAACTGGTCAGTCTGCGCGAGACCCAGCAGCTCGGTAACGCCCTGCTCTCCCTGAGCCAGGGGCTGGCCACCGCCAGCAGCCCGGTGGACGTGCTGAGACAGGGAACCCAGGCCATCGCCCTCGCCCTTGGGCAGCCCGTGTTCGCGCTCGATGGGGATTACCAGTACCGGGCCGGTGACACCCAGACCGGGCCGGGCCAGACAGACAAGGCCGCCATTGACTGGTGCCTGGCCCAGAAACAGAGTGCCGGTGCCCATACCGCCACCCTCAACGCCGCCGAGGCCCAGTATCATCACCTCGGCGATGACCTGGTGCTGGGCATCCGGCTGGCCAGCCCGCTCACCTCCGCCGCCGAGCACCAGCTACAGGCCCTGCTCACCGATATCCGCGCCGCCCTGGCGCGGATCGATCTCAACGAGCGGCTGGCCGACAGCCAGTTGCAGGCGGAGACCGACCGGATGCGCGCGGCCCTGCTCTCCTCGGTCTCCCACGACCTGAAGACGCCGCTGGCCACCATCATGGGGGCTGGCAGCACCCTGCTGGAATACGGGGACCGGATAAGTGCGGAGGACCGCATCGAACTGCTGCACTCGGTGCAGGACGAGGCGCGCCGCCTGCACGGCTATGTGCAAAACCTGCTGGACATGACCCGCATCGGTTCACCGGACTTCCAGTTGAAACGGGACTGGGTCGACCTGGCGGACCTGGTGGAAAGCGCCCGCCGCAGACTCGACTCCTCCTGGCGCCAGCACAAGCTGCTGGTGCACTTCGATCAGCAGATCCCCCGGCTCTATGTGCACGGCGCCCTGATCGAGCAGGTGCTGGTCAACATCCTCGACAACGCCTCCCGCTACTCGCCGGCCGGCACCCCCATCGAGTTCAAGGTGATGCTGGCAGACCCCGACCTCATCATCGACATCATCGATATCGGGGTCGGCATCGCCGAGTCGGATCGGGACAAGATCTTCAATCTGTTCTACACCCAGCCGGTCGGCGACTGCGGCAGCCGCGGCACCGGGCTTGGCCTCGCCATTTCCCGCGCTATGATAGAGGTCCACGGCGGCCGCATCTGGGCATTCGCCGGCCCCAACGGCAACGGCACCTGCATGCGCATCTCCCTGCCGCTGGCCCTCAACGCACCGGCGGCCTGATGGTCGCCGCCCTTTTCAATCAGCAAACGGGAGGCTGAATGGCTCACATACTGGTCATCGACGACGAGGCGGCCATCCGCCGTTTTTTGCGGATCAGCCTGATCGCCGAAGGACATCAGGTGAGTGAGGCGGTCGGCGTCACCGAGGGGATGGCGCAGTATCGCCACCTCAACCCCGATCTGGTGATCCTGGATCTGGGCCTGCCGGACGGTGATGGCATCCATATCCTGCACGCCATCCGCGAGCATCACGCCAATCCCGTTCTGGTGCTCTCGGCGCGGGACTCGGAACAGGAGAAGGTGCGGCTGCTGGATGCGGGGGCCAACGACTACATGAGCAAGCCGTTCGGCGTCGGGGAGATGATGGCCCGTATCCGGGTGCTGCTGCGCCAGCGAGTCGGTGCCACCAGCGGCGAGTGTCGACACTTCCCCCACTGTGGCCTGACCCTGGACAGCAGCAGCCACAAGGTGACCCTGCAGGGCGAGGAGATCCCCCTCTCCCGCAAGGAGTTCGCCCTGTTGCAGGCGCTGGTGTGCCACCCCGGCAAGCTGGTGCAACAGACCCAGCTGCTCATCGACATCTGGGGACCGAGCCACAAGGAAGATACCCACTACCTGCGCATCGTCATCGCCAGCCTGCGCAAGAAGCTGGGAGATAACCCCCAGCAACCCACGCTGATCGAGACCGAATCCGGTATCGGCTACCGCTTTATCGGCAGCTGATGTTGCAGCAAGAAGCTGGGCGGCAACATTCCCAGCAACCCACCCTGATCGAAACTGAAGCCGGCATCGGCTACCGTTTTATCGGCAGCTGATGTTTCACGTGGAACGACGCCAACCGCAGCACAGGGCCAGCAGACCGCATCCCCCGAGCAGCAGCCCGAGATCCTGCAAGCTGGCGGCAACCGCCAACCCCAGGCTGAGCAACAGGTAGTAACCGAGCCCGAACAGGGCCCCGGCACTGCCCGCCACCTCCCGATAGGCCAGCAGCGCCTGGCTCAGCACATTGGGGATAGCCAGCCCGAACGCGACCACCACTCCCGTCATGGGCAGCAGAAACCAGAGCGATGCCTGACTGGCCCACACCAGCCAACCCGAACCCGACGCCAGCACGGCGGCGAGCCGTATTAACGAGGCAGGCGTCCAGCCACGGCCCAGCAGGCGCTTGTTGAGCAGGCTGCCCACCAGGGTCGCCAGCGCCAGCACGATGCCGGAGTAACCAAATTCCCCCGCGCTCAGCCCCAGACTGGCAAACAGAAACGGCGCCAGGCTGTAGTAGCCGAACAGCATGGTGTTGAACAGCGCCACCAGGGCAGCGCTGCGCCACAAGCCGGTATCACGCACCATCCGGCAGGCTAGCGGCCAGAGTGCGACCCTCTGGGTGATGGCCGGGCGGGTTTCCGGCAGTTGCCAGCAAGTGACCAGCAGCAATCCAACTGCCAATACCAGCAGGGCGCCGAATACCCCGAGATAACCCAAGCCATCAGCCAGCAGGCCACCGCTCACCAGCCCCAGCACAGGACTCAGGGAGAGCGCGATGCCCATCACCGAAAAGACCCGCGCCAGATCGCTGCCCTGATAGCTGTCGCGCAGCATGGTCTGGGTCACCACGGAACCCACGGCGGCACCGAAGGCCGCGATGACCCGTGCCAGCAGCAGGGTTTCAAATTGAGCGGCCAGCAACGCCAGCAGAGTGCCGGCGCCATAGGTCAGCAGCCCCGCCAGCATGGCGGGACGCCGCCCGACCAGATCGCACAACCTGCCCCAGCAGACCACGCCCGCCGCAAACGCCAGAAAATAGACCGACAGGGTCTGGGACGCCTGCCCCTCGCTCACCCGAAACTCAGTGGCGATATGGGTCAGCACCGGGCTGTAGATGGTCTCCACCATCTGGGGAAACATCATCAATCCGACCACCAGCCAGCGCGGTGGCAACCTGTTGTTCATGACACACCTCCTTCACAAGAGGTCGCCATTCTAGAGAGGGATAACATGTCCGATTACAATAAGGCGGACTATAAACAGCAAGAATCGGACACATGGCCTTTATTCTTCCCGATCACCCCTTTGATCCGGACCAGCACGATGGCAGCACCATCGGTATTGCCGCCGCCCTCGGCTGGCACGACTCCGGCCGCCATCAGCACCAGCGCCACCAGCTGCTGTTCGCCCAGGCAGGCTGCATGACTATAGAGCTGGACGATCAGGTCTGCCTGCTGCCGCCGACGCGAGCGGCCTGGTTGCCAGCAGGCCTGCCCCATCGGGTGTTGATGCGCGGGGTAGTGGCGTATCGCTCCCTCTACTTCCAGCCGGAGCCCGCGTTGCCAAACGAGATGGCGGTGCTGGCGGTCAACCCGCTGCTGCGGGAGATCATCGAGCGGATGGCGCTCTGGCCCTGGGACAAGCCGGAGGTAGAGCAAACCTGCACACTGGCATTATTGAAAGAAGAGCTGGCGCAAGCGCCGCGGGAATCCTGGCAGTTGCCGCTGCCGTCAGACGGGCGTCTGATCGGCTGGCTGCAGGAGATAAAGCGGGGTGACACCCTGCCCGATCGGCTCAACCGGCTGGCCGAACGGGTGGGTGCCAGTGACAAGACCATAGGCCGCATCTTCATGCGGGAGACCGGCATGAGCTACCAGGCCTGGCGCCAGCAGTGGCGACTGCTGCGGGCCATGGAACTGCTGGCCGAAGCCGAGCCCATCAGCCGGGTGGCCGCTGCGCTGGAGTTCGCCAGCGACAGCGCCTTCATCGCCTTCTTCAGGCAGCACACGGGGCAGACCCCCTTGCGCTACCTCAACTCTCGGGATGAGTCGCATCGGCCGAACTCGCCTCCACCACCAGGGTCTCCAGGGCCAGCGGCTTGAGGTTTTGAATGGCCTCTGCCACCACGTCATGGGAAGCCTGCTGCTGCAAGGCCAGCATCTCCTGCTGCAGGGCGGCGCTGTCCAGTTCGGGTCTGGGGTTCTCGGCGGCCATGGCATTCAGGCTCAGGCTGCTGGCAATCAGGGTAGCGATCAGGATCTTCATCTGGTGTGCTCCGGTGTGGTTGAGATGACCAGATAGCTATTCCAATAGTTGTGCCATATTTATAACAGCATGATTTTATTGATATAAATAATTTTTTGATGCTGCCACCCCTCTTCCTGAATCGAATATTGGTTATTTTAAAACCTATAAATGGTTTTTTTTACCACCTCCATCATGGCAACCTTGTTCCACGTGAAACGCCCCGTTTTTTTGATCGACACCCGCTTTTGAAGTGAGCTATGGTGCTAGCTCCCCCCTTAACTGACTCTGGATTTGCCACCGAATGGAATTCTCCTTGTTCGGCGAGAAGTTCACTCGCCACGCCGGTATTACCCAACTCATGGACGACCTCAATCAAGGGCTGCTGAATCCCGACGCCATCATGCTGGGAGGCGGCAATCCGGCCCCCATCCCCGCCATGCTGGAACGCTTTCAGGCCGAGGCCAATACCCTGCTCGACAACGGCGAACTGATCAAGGCCATGGCCAACTACGATGGCCCCCAGGGCAAGGACAGGTTCACCAGGGCGCTGGCCGCCCTGCTCAGCAAGGAGCTGGGCTGGGAGATCTCCGCCCGCAACATCGCCCTGACCAACGGCAGCCAGAACGCCTTCTTCTATCTGTTCAACCTGCTGGCCGGCGAATTCGCCGACGGTCGCAAGAAGAAGGTGCTGTTCCCCCTGGCCCCCGAATACATCGGCTATGCCGACTCGGCCCTCTCGGACGATCATTTCGTCGCCTACAAGCCCACCATCGAGAAGCTGCCCGACGGCCAGTTCAAATACCACGTGGATTTCGAGAGCCTGCAGGTGGGCGACGACATCGGGGTGATCTGTGTCTCCCGGCCGACCAACCCCACCGGCAACGTGCTCACCGACGAGGAGATCGAACACCTCGATCAGATCGCCCGTGACAAGGGGATCCCGCTCCTCATCGACAATGCCTACGGCGTGCCCTTCCCCGGCATCATCTTCAGCGACGCCAAGCCGTTCTGGAACGCCAACACCATCCTCTGCATGAGCCTCTCCAAGCTCGGCCTGCCGGGCACCCGTTGCGGCATCGTCATCGCCGACGAGAAGATCATCCGGGCCATCACCAACCTGAGCGGCATCATCAATCTGGCGCCGGGCAGCCTGGGTCCGGCCATCACCATTCCGATGATCGAGAGCGGAGACATCATCACCCTGAGCGAACAGGTGGTGAAACCCTTCTACCAGCACAAAGCCACCTTCGCGGTCCAGCTGCTGCGCGAGGCCATTCCGGACCCGCGCTTCCACATCCACAAGCCGGAGGGTGCCCTCTTCCTCTGGCTCTGGTTCGAAGACCTGCCGATCCACTGCCAGGAGCTGTACGAGCGACTGAAGGCGAAGAACCTGCTGATCGTGCCCGGCCACTACTTCTTCCCCGGCATCGACGACCCCGAGTGGCGCCACAGCCAGGAGTGCATCCGCCTCAACTATGCCCAGAGCGAAGACCTGGTGCGTCGTGGCATCGCCATCCTGGCCGACGAGATCAACGCCCTCTACGCCGGTTGATTCCCCCTTCGGCATGAAAAAAAGAGGCCTGCAGATGCAGGCCTCTTTTCTATCAGGTGGTCAGCGATGTTGTTTAACCGGGCAGTGCCAGCTGATCGGGTTTGCCGATGGGGATGGCGCGGGGCTTGAGCGCTTCCGGCAGCTCCCGGGCCAGCTCTATGGTCAGCAGGCCGTGCTCCAGCCTGGCCCCCTGCACTTCCACGTGCTGGCTCAGCTTGAAGGCGAGCTCGAAGTCCCGCTCGGCGATCCCCTGATGGAGGAACTGGCGCTCGCCCATGGTGGCGACCTTGCGCCCCTTCACCTTGAGGGTACCGTTTTCGGTCTCCAGCTCCAGCTCATTGCGATCGAAACCGGCCACGGCAACCGTGATGAGGTAGCTGTCGTGATCCCGCTTTTCGATGTTGTATGGGGGGTAGGCCGAGGTCTTCTGATCGAACAGGCCTTCCAGCTCGCGGGCCATCCGCTCGAAGCCGACGGCATTGGAATAGAGATGAGAAAAATCGAGGTTACGCATGATCCTATCCTTCTATAAAGCAACAGGGTTTACTCTCCGCGGGCCCGCCATCGGCACCCGGGAAACATCAGCAATGCAACGAGGTCAGGCTGTCAGCCGTTGATCTCGATCTTGCGGGGCTTCATCGCCTCGGGCACTTCGCGCACCAGGTCGATGTGCAGCAGACCGTTCTTCAGGTCGGCCCCCTTCACCCGCACGTAGTCGGCCAGCTGGAAGCGACGCTCGAAGCCGCGTTCGGCTATGCCTTGGTAGAGGTAGTTGCGCTCGGTGTCGGCCTGCTTGCTGCCCTTCACCGTCAGCAGATTTTCCTGGAAGCTCAACTCCAGCTCTTCCTGGGTAAAGCCCGCCACCGCCATGCTGATGCGGTAGTCGCTGTCACCCAGCTGCTCGATGTTGTAGGGGGGATAGCCGGCATTGCCATTGCTGGCGGCAGATTCGATGAGAGTGGCCAGACGATCGAAGCCGATGGCAGAACGATAGAGCGGAGAAAAGTCGATAGAACGCATAGTATTACCCTCTTGTGAGCGATAACGGATTGTTTGCCCTCCTGATGGACGGGCGCCTGGTCGAAACCTCTGTCGAGCGTTCCGGCCTTGTTATCTATATAGGGGCCAGCATGTGGCTTTCAAGGGGTAAAAACAAAAGAAATGCAGGCCATCAAGAATGGCCCGATTGGATCGATAATAGGCCTGCGGGCCACTCATGATCCGTCCCTCATCCCTCCATACTGGCCGTGTCCCCAACGAGAAACCGGAGCACGCCATGAAGATTACCCAGGTTCGCAACGCCACCCTGCTCATCCACTACGCAGGAACCCGCTTCCTCATCGACCCCATGCTGGCCCCCAAGGGGAGCTACCCCGGCTTCGAAGGCATGGCCAACAGCCATCTTCGCAACCCCCTGGTCGAGCTGCCGCTGCCCATGGCGACCCTGCTGGAGGTGGATGCGGTGATTGTCACCCATGACCATCTGGATCACTGGGACGACGTCGCGAAAGCGAAGATCCCCAGGCACCTTCCCCTGTTCGTGCAGCATCAGAAAGATGCCGACACCATGAGGGGATGCGGCTTCGAGGATGTGCGCCTGCTGGGCGAGGTCGGCGAGTTCGCCGGCATCCGCCTGCAACAGACGGAAGGCCGGCACGGCAGCGACACCATCATGGCCCTGCTGGGGGATCGCCTTGGCGAGGTCAGCGGAGTGGTCTTCTCCCATCCCGCCGAAAAGACCCTCTATCTGGCCGGCGACACCGTCTGGAATGCCCAGGTTGAACAAACGCTGCACCGGCACCAACCCGAGGTCGTCGTCCTCAACTGCGGCGATGCCCAGGTGACGGGTCTGGGCGCCATCATCATGGGCAAGGAGGATGTGGCCGCCGTCTATCAGGCCGCCCCGCAGGCCACCCTGATCGCCAGCCACATGGAGGCGGTCAATCATGCCCTGCTGTCCCGGCGGGAGCTGCGCGACTACCTGGACAGCCAGGGGATGGCCGCCCGGGTACGGGTGCCCGAGGATGGCGACACCATGGTGCTCTGAGCGAGAGGCCGGGCACCAGATGGCTCTTCGGCTTTCTGTTGCTGCCCCGTATGATGGGGATCCGAGTGCAAAGGAGTCTGCCACCATGCCCCGTCCCCTTATCGTCGCCGTCATCACCTTCGATCGCTTCAGCCCCTTTCACTGCTCGGTGCCCTGCCTCATCTTTGGCGACAAGATGATGCCGGGCCAGCCGTTGTTCGAGCTGAGACTCTGCGCCGGGGATGACACGCGGCAACCCGCCTCCTCCCAGGGCTTTCGCATGGAGGCCGACTATGGCCTGGAGGGTCTGCTGGAGGCGGATATCATCATCATCCCCTTCTGGCGCGATCCGGCCGAGCGCCCCGCCCAACCCCTGCTCGATGCCCTGGTTGCCGCCCGGATCAGGGGAGCCCAGATCGTGGGGCTCTGTCTCGGCACCTACGTGCTGGCCTACGCTGGCCTGCTGGACGGGCGCGGTGCCGCCACCCACTGGGAATTTGAACAGGAGTTTGTCCAGCGCTTCCCCCGGGTGCGGCTCGATACCAATGCGCTCTACGTCGACGACGACGGGCTCATCACCTCGGCTGGCACCGCCGCCAGCCTGGACTGCTGCCTCTATCTGGTTCGCCAGCATCTCGGCAGCCAGATTGCCAACAAGCTGGCCAGGCGGCTGGTGGTGCCTCCCCACCGGGAGGGTGGCCAGGCCCAGTTCATCGAGCAGCCGGTGCCCGCCACCACCCGGGATGCCAGGATCAACCAGCTGTTCGATCACCTGCGCCTGCACCTGGCCGCGCCCCACACCCTGGACAGCCTGGTGGAACATTGCATGATGAGTCGACGCACCTTTAGCCGCCGCTTCCAGCTTGCCACCGGTCTCTCCCTCGGGGAGTGGCTGATGGCGGAGCGACTGCGCCGCAGCCAGACGCTGCTGGAGTCCAGCGCCCACACCGTGGAACGCATCGCCGAACTGGTGGGGCTCGGGTCTGCCACCATATTGCGCAAGCACTTTCGCGCCCGCTTCGGGGTGTCGCCGCGGGAGTGGCGCCGCACCTTTCGCGGTGACAGAGTCTAGGTCTAGGCCCCTCATGTTTCACGTGGAACGCGCCCTCTTCCTTGCCCCAGAAAACAAAAAGCCGCTCACGAGGAGCGGCTTTTGATGGTTGTCGGACCGTCTGATTAGACGTCGAGGTTGGCAACCCGCAGGGCGTTGGTCTCGATGAAGTCGCGACGGGGCTCTACTGCATCACCCATCAGGGTGGAGAAGAGCTGGTCGGCACCGACCGCGTCGTCGATGGTCACGCGCAGCATGCGGCGGGCTTCCGGATCCATGGTGGTTTCCCACAGCTGCTCCGGGTTCATCTCCCCCAGCCCTTTATAGCGCTGGATGTAGATGCCACGCTTGCCTTCGCCCATCAGCCACTCGACCGCTTCAACGAAGCTGGCGACCGGCTTCACCTTCTCGCCACGCTTGATGTAACCGCCTTCCTCGATCAGGTTGGCGATCTCCTTGCCCAGGGAGACCAGCTGACGGTACTCGGAGGATTGCAGGAAGTCATAGCTGAGCGGGTATTCGCGGTCGACCCCGTGCTGGCGTACCACGGCGTGGGGCACGAACAGGCTGCGCTCCTCGTCGCGGCGTACCTGCATCTGGTACTGGATGCCGTGGTTGCTCTCGTTGAGCACGGCCTCCATGCTCTGGCACCAGGCCAGCAGATCGCTCTCGCTGGCCAGCAGGGTTTCGTTCAACTCAGGCTGATAGATCAGCTGGGTCAACACGGCTTCCGGGGCGCGACGGGACATGCGGGTGATGAGGTGAGTCACGGCGCGATGCTGGTTGACCAGACGTTCCAGTGCCTCGCCACCGATGGCCGGGGCGGACTCGTTGACGTGCAGGGTCGCACCGTCCAGCGCCATGGCGGTCTGGTACTGCAACAATGCGTCTTCGTCTTTCAGGTACTGCTCCTGCTTGCCCTTCTTCACCTTGTAGAGCGGCGGCTGGGCGATGAAGACATAGCCACGCTCGATGATTTCCGGCATCTGACGATAGAAGAAGGTCAGCAGCAGGGTACGGATGTGCGCACCATCGACGTCCGCATCCGTCATGATGATGATGTTGTGATAGCGCAGCTTGTCCGGGTTGTACTCGTCGCGACCGATGCCACAGCCCAGGGCGGTGATCAGGGTGCCCACCTCCTGGGAGGAGATCATCTTGTCGAAACGGGCCTTCTCCACGTTCAGGATCTTGCCCTTGAGGGGCAGGATGGCCTGGTTCTTCCGGTTGCGACCCTGCTTGGCGGAGCCGCCAGCAGAGTCCCCTTCCACGATGTAGAGTTCGGAGAGCGCCGGGTCTTTCTCCTGACAGTCCGCCAGCTTGCCAGGCAGACCGGCGATATCCAGCGCGCCCTTGCGGCGGGTCAGTTCGCGGGCCTTGCGGGCCGCTTCGCGGGCACGGGCCGCATCGATGATCTTGTTGACCACGATTTTGGCGTCGCCCGGGTTTTCCAGCAGGAAGTCCGCCAGCTTCTCACCCATCGCCTGTTCCACGGCGGTCTTCACCTCGGACGAAACCAGCTTGTCCTTGGTCTGGGAGGAGAACTTAGGGTCAGGCACCTTGACGGAGATAACGGCAATCAGACCTTCACGGACATCGTCACCACTGGCGGCGGACTTGGCCTTCTTGCTGTAGTCCTCCTTGTCCATGTAGTTGTTCAGCGTCCGGGTCAACGCGGTACGGAAGCCCACCAGGTGGGTACCGCCATCCCGCTGCGGAATGTTGTTGGTGAAGCAGTAGACCCCTTCCTGATAGGCGTCGTTCCACTGCATGGCGACTTCGACACCGATGCCGTCCTGCTCGGTGGTGAAGTGGAACACCTTGGGGTGGATCGGAGTCTTGTTCTGGTTCAGGTACTCGACGAAGGCCTTGATGCCCCCTTCGTAGCAGAAGTGCGCCTCGCGGCCGTCACGCTCGTCCATCAGACGGATGGAGACGCCGGAGTTGAGGAAGGAGAGCTCGCGCAGACGCTTGGCCAGGATCTCGTAGTGGAACAGGGTGTCGCTGAAGATGGTCGGGCTCGGCCAGAAGCGAACTTCGGTCCCGGTGCCGGAGCTGTCACCAATCTGCTTGAGGGGGGCCTGCGGCTCGCCCAGGTGATAGGTCTGCTCGTAGACATGACCGTTGCGGCGGATGGTCAGCAGCAGCTTGTCGGAAAGCGCGTTCACCACGGAGACGCCCACACCGTGCAGACCGCCGGACACCTTGTAGGAGTTGTCATCGAATTTGCCGCCGGCGTGCAGCACGGTCATGATGACTTCGGCGGCGGAGCGGCCCTCTTCCGGGTGGATGTCCACCGGAATGCCGCGACCGTTGTCGCGCACGGAGACGGAGCCGTCGGAATGGATCTTGACCTGGATATCGGAGCAGTAGCCAGCCAGAGCCTCGTCGATGGAGTTGTCGACGACCTCGAACACCATGTGGTGCAGGCCCGATCCATCGTCCGTATCGCCGATATACATCCCCGGGCGCTTGCGGACCGCATCCAGGCCCTTGAGCACCTTGATATTCGAGGAGTCGTAAGTATTTTCACTCATAGCTTACTCTCTGCCTTCTCTAACGTTTCGGAGATCTTGCCTTGTTCCACGTGGAACAGCTTGCAGTCACTCGCATCCATCATGTCTGCGAGCTGACCGGTATCGATGGCGGTGATGAACACCTGGGACGCGCACTGCTTCAGCCTTGCGGCCAGCAGACGACGTTTGTCGACATCCAGTTCAGAGGCAAAATCATCAATTAAAAAAATACAGCCGCGGCTGCTATGTTGATTCAAATAGAGCCCTTGGGCCAGCCGCATGGCACAGACCAGCAACTTCAGCTGACCCCTGGACAAAATATCCTGCGCGGGCACGCCGTTCGCCTTGAGCCGCACGTCCGCCTTCTGCGGACCGACCCCAGTGTACCCCAGCGAACGATCCCGTTCGAACCCCGCCTCCAGCAATGCATCGAGGGGAGTGTCTTTTTCCCAGCCTCGATAGAATCCAAGACTGATATCGAACTCCGGCAGAAAATCTGCCGTCATCTCCTTGATCAGGGGCGTAATGGCCTGACAATAACTGGCGCGAAACCCCGCCAGCTCGCCACCCAGTCGCACCAGCTCCTGATCCCAGAACGCCAGCTGGCGATACTGGGTGCTCTGGCGCAGCAAGGCATTGCGCTGCTTCAGCAGCCGACGCACCCGCCCCCAGAGGGAGAAGAAGGTCGGCTCCTGATGGAAAACACCCCAGTCGAGCCAGGCCCGGCGAGCCTGGGGCCCACCGGTCAGCAGGCTGAAACCATCGGGGTGGATCAACTGTACCGGCAACAGCTCCGCCAGATCGGCCAGGCGCTGGGCCTGGGCACCGGCGATCTTGAGCTGGGTTTCGCCCCCCTTGTCCTTGGCAAGCCCGATGGGCACCTGACGCCCCTCCAGCTCGCACTGGGCAAACAGGGTAAAGGCCCGCTCGCCCTGGCGGATGACCCGCCCGGTCAAATGGGTACGAAACGAGCGGCCGAGACCAAGGTAATGAATGGCTTCCAGCACGCTGGTCTTGCCGCTGCCGTTGCTCCCGACCAGGATATTGAGGCCGGGAGACAGCGCGAGACTGGCGTGCTGAATGTTGCGAAAGTCGCTGAGCTGGAGTTTGACCAGGGACACGACTAGATCCGCATCGGCATCACCACGTACTGGGCATCTTGGTTCTCAAAATCCTCAATAATGGCGCTGCTGATGGAATCGCTCAGGCTGATCCGGATTTGGTCACATTTTAACGTATTCAACACGTCCAGCACATAGGAGACGTTGAAGCCGATCTCCATCTCGCCAGCGGCGTATTGTACGTCAAGCAGCTCTTCGGCTTCTTCCTGTTCCGGGTTGTTGGCGGTGATGCGCAGCAGGTTTTCCTGCAGATTGAGACGCACCCCACGGAATTTCTCGTTGGAGAGGATGGCGGCACGAGCAAAGGCCTGGCGCAGATCCTCGCGACCGGCGATCAGGGCCTTGTCGCTCCCTCTCGGGATGACGCGGCGCCAGTCCGGGAAACGGCCATCCACCAGCTTGGAGGTGAAGATGAAGCCATCCAGGGCGGCGCGCAGGTTGCTGCGGCCCACTTGCAGCCGTACCGGCTTGTCTTCTGCTTCTAGCAGGCGCACCAGCTCCAGCACCCCTTTGCGCGGCAGGATGACCTGATGATCGGGCAACGATTCCCCCACCACCTCGCGGCGGCAGGTGGCCAGCCGGTGACCGTCCGTCGCCACGGTACGCAGGCCGTGTCCTTCGCTCTCGAACAGCATGCCGTTCAGGTAGTAGCGCACGTCCTGGCTCGCCATGGAGAACTGGGTCGCGTCGATGAGTTTTTTCAGCTCCAGCTGGCTGATATCGAACTCGAGCACGGATTCCCAATCCTCGATGTTCGGGTATTCGGTCGCCGGCAGGGTCGACAGGTTGAAGCGGGAGCGGCCGGAACGGATGATGAGGCGCTCTCCCTCGGTGCTGAGGCGGATCTCCGCCCCCTCCGGCAGACCGCGACAGATGTCCAGCAGCTTGCGCGCCGGCACTGTGGTGCGGCCATCCTGGCTGTCGCTGTTGAGATAGACCTGTCCGATCATCTCCACCTCGAGATCGGTCCCGGTCAGCGACAGCAGGCCATTGCTGACATCGAGCAGGACGTTGCCGAGGATGGGCAGAGTCGGCCGGCCACCCAGGGCACCGGACACCAGTTGCAGGGGACGTAACAGGGCCTCACGGCTAATTTCGAGCTGCATCTGTGCTCTCCGTTGTTATTGGGAGGAAAGGATTCGGATCAGGCTGGAACATGCAATCTGCATCTGTGCACTCCGTTCCGTTATCAGGAAGAAAGGGTACGGATCAGGTTGGAATAGTCTTCCTTGATGTCGTGACTCTCTTCCTTCAGCTGCTCGATCTTGCGGCAGGCATGAAGAACCGTGGTGTGGTCACGGCCACCAAAGGCATCCCCTATCTCAGGCAAGCTGTGGTTGGTCAGCTCCTTGGCCAGCGCCATCGCCAGCTGGCGCGGGCGGGCAACGGAACGGGAGCGACGCTTGGAGAGCAGATCCGCCAGCTTGATCTTGTAGTACTCCGCCACCGTCTTCTGGATGTTGTCGATCGTAACCAGCTTCTCCTGCAAGGCCAGGAGATCGCGCAGCGCCTCGCGCACGAAGTCGATGTTGATGGCGCGGCCGGTGAAGTTGGCATTGGCGATCACCCGGTTGAGGGCACCTTCCAGTTCACGGACGTTGGAGCGAAGTCGTTTGGCGATGAAGAAGGCCACTTCGTCCGGCAGGTGGATCTGGTTCTCGTCCGCCTTGCGCATCAGGATCGCCACCCGGGTCTCCAGCTCGGGCGGTTCGATCGCCACCGTCAGGCCCCAGCCGAAGCGGGACTTGAGACGATCTTCCACCCCGTTGATCTCTTTCGGATAACGGTCCGAGGTCAGGATGATCTGCTGGTTGCCTTCAAGCAGGGCGTTGAAGGTGTGGAAGAACTCCTCTTGGGAGCGCTCCTTGTTGGCGAAGAACTGGATGTCATCGATGAGCAGGGCATCGACGCTACGGTAATAACGCTTGAACTCTTCAATGGCGTTATTCTGCAGCGCCTTCACCATGTCCTGCACGAACCGTTCGGAGTGCATGTAGATGACTTTGGCGTCTTTCTTGCGATCCTTGATGGCATTGCCAACGGCGTGCAACAGGTGGGTCTTGCCCAGGCCGGTGCCGCCATAGAGGAACAGCGGGTTGTAGGCACCACCCGGATTGTCGGCCACCTGACGGGCGGCCGCACGGGCCAGCTGGTTGGACTTACCCTCGACGAAATTCTCGAAGGTATAGTTCACGTTGGTGTTGCTCTTGTGGTTTGGCTCGGGCTTGTTTTCGGCCTTGTTTTCCCAGCTCTTGGGAGAGTTATTCACAGGATCGACACCACGGGCCGGCGCCCTGGCGACCGCGACGGGATGAGGGCGATTGCCGATATCAAAACGCAGGGTGGGAGCGTCGGCTCCGCACAGCTCGTTGATGATGCCGTTGACCCGGAGCAGGTACTTGTCGCGTACCCAGTCCAGAACAAAGCGGTTCGGTGCATACAGGGTCAGAGTATTGTCACTCAACTCCGCTTGAAGCGGCCGGATCCACATGCTGAATTCTGCCGAGGGCAACTCATCTTGCAGCCGGTTAAGGCACTGCTGCCATAGCGAAGCAGTCACTCTAGACTCCCGTCAATTGATTAAGTAAAGACCGGCTATTCTACGTTTTTAGTGGCCGGATCTCCAGTTGCTGCCGCACGGATCCAGCAAATAAGATCCTTGACTTTCAAGGATCCAACGCCCCAGGATCCCATTTCATCCCCAAAGTTACCCACAGCCGGATATCGTCAATGTGGACAGAATGGCGCGCTGCGACCATAGTTATTTTATATAACCAAATATCATTTATTTTTTATATTTTATTCCAATAACATCAGCGCCAACCCGTGATTACAACTAAAAATACAGCACTACAGAGAGAGGAATCCCCATGAAAACCACCATCAAGCTGATTTCCGGCGCCGCCATTCTGCTGGCCAGCCTGTCCGGCCAGGCCATCGCCCAGGAAACCATCAAGGTCGGCATGTCCGGCAAATATTTCCCGTTCACCTTCGTCAAGCAGGACAAGCTGCAGGGCTTCGAGGTGGACATGTGGAACCAGATCGGTGAGCGCACCGGCTACAAGGTCGAGTTCGTGACCGCCAGCTTCTCCGGCCTGTTCGGCATGCTGGAAACCGGCCGCGTCGACACCATCTCCAACCAGATCACCATCACCGACGAGCGCAAGGCCAAGTACGCCTTCTCCCAGCCCTATGTCTATGACGGTGCCCAGATCGTGGTCCGCAAGGGCAACAACACCATCCACGGCATCAAAGACCTGGAAGGCAAGAAAGTCGCCGTCAACCTGGGCTCCAACTTCGAAGAGCTGCTGCGCAAGAACGACCCCAACAAGAAGATCGATATCCGTACCTATGACTCCGCCTTCGAGCAGGATGTCGCCCTGGGCCGCATCGACGCCTTCGTGATGGACCGCGTCTCCACCGCCCAGCTGATCAAGGAATCCAAGCTGCCGCTGCAACAGGCCGGTGCACCGTTCGAAACCATCGAGAACGCCCTGCCCTTCCTGAAGACCCCGGAAAAGCAGGCCGTGCTGAAGAAGGTTGACGATGCCCTCACCGCCATGCGCAAAGACGGCACCCTGACCAAAATCTCCGAAAAATGGTTCGCAGCGGACATCACCAGCAAATAAATGATGGAATTTGACCTCGAGTACACGCTAGGGCTGTTTCCCATCCTGCTCAAATACCTGGGCACCACGATGGAAATGGCCCTGTGGGGATTCGTATTGGCACTCGTACTGTCGCTGATCCTGGCAATAGTACGGGTGTTTCGCGTTCCCGCACTTCACTGGCTGGCGATGCTGTATATCTCGTTCTTCCGGGGTACACCGCTGCTCGTCCAGCTGTTCCTGCTCTATTACGGGCTGCCGCAGCTCTTCCCCATCTTCGTGGGGATGGATGCCTTTACCGCCGCCATCATCGGCCTGACCCTGCACTTTGCCGCCTACATGGCCGAGTCGATCCGGGCAGCCATTCTCGGCATCCACAAGAGCCAGATGGAAGCCGCCCTCAGTATCGGCATGAGCCGGCTGCAGGCGATGCAGCGGATCATCCTGCCCCAGGCGGCCCGCATCGCGACACCATCGTTGATGAACTACTTCATCGACATGATCAAGAGCACCTCCCTGGCGTTTACCCTGGGAGTGGCGGAGATCATGGGCAAGGCCCAGATGGAAGCGGCCTCCTCCTTCAAGTTCTTCGAGAGCTTCATGGCGGTGGCGCTGATCTACTGGGTGGTGGTCATCTTCTTCACTCGCTTGCAGCATCTGCTGGAAGTGCGGCTGAACCGTGCTTATTAAAGGAGGCCTGTCATGATCAACCTAACGGGTCTCTCCAAGGCCTATGACGGAAATCAGGTGCTCAACGGCATCGATCTTGAGGTAAAGAAGGGGGAGATTGTCGTCATCATCGGTCCTTCCGGTACCGGCAAGTCGACTCTGCTGCGCTGCCTCAACCTGCTGGAAACCCCGGATGCAGGGCGGCTCGTCATCGATGACCTCGCCGTGGATCTGGCCAAGGCCAGCGACCAGCAGGCCATCGAACTGCGCAAACGCGCCTCTTTCGTGTTCCAGAACTACGCCCTGTTCGCCAACAAGACGGCGCTGGACAACATCGCCGAGGGGCTGATCACCGTCTGGAAGCAGCCGAAGGCGGAGGCTCGTGCCACTGCCCTGGGCATCCTCAAGGACATCGGCCTCGCCGAGAAACAGGATGCCTACCCGGCCTCCCTCTCCGGCGGCCAGCAACAGCGCGTCGGCATCGGCCGGGCCATGGCGGCCCACTCCAAGGTGATCCTGTTTGACGAGCCCACCTCCGCCCTCGATCCCGAATGGGTCGACGAGGTGCTGGGCCTGATGAAGCAGCTCGCCCGCCAGCACCAGACCATGGTGGTGGTGACCCACGAGATCGAGTTTGCCCGTGATGTCGCCGATCGGGTGATCTTCATGGAAGGAGGCCGGATCGTGGAGCAGGGCCCGCCGGATCAGATATTGGTCGATCCGCAGGATCCCCGTACCCGGGAGTTCCTGCGCAAAGTACTTAAATAGCTCTCTCTTTGGCGGCCTGGCCGCCTTTTTTCTTGAGGGATCCTTGTTTAACCCCGGGTTGCCAGTATAATTCGGGGCCCTTGATCCTCCGGATCCTGCCAGATTATCCCGCTCGGTCGACGAACGGGGCGAGATGGAAAGGAACGGCGGATTGACGAGAAGCTGAACTCTGTTTAGAATTCGGCCTCTTTTGCTAGTCGTCACACGCTATAGCTGGCGCGTCGGCTAAGTGTGACAATCAAAACTGTACAGAAATACGGAATCGAATCATGAAACGTACTTTTCAACCGTCCAACCTGAAGCGCAAGCGCTCTCACGGTTTCCGCGCTCGCATGGCTACTGCCAACGGCCGCAAAGTTCTGGCCGCTCGTCGTGCCAAGGGTCGTGCCCGCCTGGTAGTCTAATGCCTACCCAGCACACCTTCTCTCGGGAGTTACGTCTGTTAACTCCCGAACACTTCAAACGCGTTTTCGCCGAGCCTGTCCGGGCCGCTTCTCCGCAAATTACGCTTCTTGCTTGCCCCAACTCCCTCGAACACCCCCGTCTTGGCCTCGCCGTGCCCAAAAAGGCGCTCAAGCGTGCCGTCTGGCGCAACCGTGTAAAACGAGTGGTTCGGGAAAGTTTTCGCCTCAATCAAGCCAATCTGCCCGCTATCGACATCGTCGTGATCGCCAAGGGTGGCGTGAAGGAGATGGACAACGAAGCGCTGTTCAAGTTACTGGAAAAGCTATGGCGCACTCTGTCACGCCGTTGCAATGGGTAGCAATCAAACTGATACGCCTGTATCAGCTAATCATTAGTCCCCTGCTCGGGCCGCGCTGCCGTTTCACCCCGACTTGTTCCCAATTTGCGATAGAAGCAATCCGACTTCACGGTTTCATAAAAGGCGTTTGGTTAGCCAGCAAACGTCTATTAAAATGCCATCCCTTATCCGAGGGTGGTTATGACCCGGTTCCGCAACCAAAGCGAAGAAACTGAAGACTATGGAATCACAACGCAATTTACTCCTGATCGGTTTGCTGTTCGTGAGCTTCTTGCTCTGGCAACAGTGGGAGTCCGACAAGGCTCCGAAGCCGGCCCCGACTACCGTGGCCCAAACCGAACATTTCGTACCTGAAGCCGGTCAGACCGGTGATATTCCTCAGGTTTCCGAGCAAGCAAATGGTAACGCCGCGCGCAAGCTGATCACCGTCTCCTCCGACGTGCTCAAATTGACCCTGGACACCCAGGGCGGTGACATCGTCTCTGCCGAACTGCTGGCCCACAAGCTGGAAGAAGGCAAGGAACAGCCGTTCACCCTGCTGACCAGCCAGCCTGCCCACCTCTATGTGGCCCAGAGCGGTCTGGTCGGTCGCGATGGTCCGGACAGCCAGGCCCAGGGTCGTCCCACCTATGAAGCCGCCCAGACCAGCTATCAGCTGGCCGATGGTCAGGATCAAGTCGTCGTTCCGATGACCTGGACCGACAGCAAGGGCGTGGTCTTCACCAAGGAGTTCGTGCTCAAGCGCGGTGATTACGCCGTGGGCGTCGACTACAAGATCGACAACAAGTCTGCCGAGCCGGTCCAGGTACAGTTCTACGGTCAGCTGAAGCAGACCATGACCACGCCGAAGGATCAGGAAGGTCATGCCATGGTGGCCAGTGCCTACCGTGGTGGTGCCTTCTCCAGCGAAGACTCCCGCTACAAGAAGTACACCTTTGACGAGATGAAGGATGCCGACCTGAACAAGACCACCCAGGGTGGTTGGGTCGCCATGCTGCAGCACTACTTCGTCTCTGCCTGGGCCCCGAATGCCAACGACACCAACAGCTTCTACAGCCGCGTGATCCCGGGCAAGGACCAGGCCATCATCGGCTACAAGGCGCCGCTGGTTGACGTCGCTGCCGGCCAGCAGGCCGAAGTGAGCGGCAAGCTGTGGATCGGTCCCAAGCTGCAGGATCAGATGGCCAAGGTGGCAAACCACCTGGATCTGACTGTCGACTACGGCTGGCTCTGGTTCATCGCCCAACCGCTGCACTGGCTGCTGACCGTGTTCCACGGTTTCGTCCAGAACTGGGGTCTGGCCATCATCATGCTGACCCTGCTGGTGCGCGGCATCATGTTCCCGCTGACCAAGGCCCAGTACACCTCCATGGCCAAGATGCGCATGCTCCAGCCCAAGCTGGCTGCGCTCAAGGAACGCTTCGGTGACGATCGTCAGAAGATGTCCCAGGGCATGATGGAGCTGTACAAGAAGGAGAAGGTCAACCCGCTGGGCGGCTGCCTGCCCATCCTGGTACAGATGCCCATCTTCATCGCTCTCTACTGGGCACTGATGGAGTCTGTCGAGCTGCGCCACGCACCGTTCGCCCTGTGGATCACCGACCTGTCGGTGAAGGACCCCTTCTTCGTGTTGCCAATCCTCATGGGTGCCTCCATGTGGTATCTGCAGAAGATGAGCCCGACTACCATCACGGACCCGATGCAGCAGAAGGTGATGCAGTTCATGCCGATCATCTTCACCTTCATGTTCCTCTGGTTCCCGGCAGGTCTGACTCTGTACTGGCTGGTGAGCAACGTCATCTCCATCATCCAGCAGACCATCATCTATCGTCAGCTGGAGAAGAAAGGCCTGCACTCACGCAACTGATGCGCAGCCCATCTTTCCTGATGACAAAAGAGGCGGCCTTCGGGCCGCCTTTTTTATTACAATGTCCCCCACCCTCTTACTCATTCAGCCAACCAGCGAGTCAAGCAAGATGACAACAGATACCATCGTGGCCCAGGCCACCGCCCCCGGCCGTGGCGGTGTCGGCATAGTCCGCGTCTCCGGCCCTGCCGCCGAGCGGGTCGCCGAGATAGTGCTCGGCAAGCTCCCCAGGGTGCGTTATGCCGAATATCTGCCGTTCAGGGACGAGCAGGGCCAGGCGCTGGATCAGGGCATCGCCCTGCTGTTCAAGGCCCCCAACAGCTTCACTGGCGAAGACGTGCTGGAGCTGCAGGGCCATGGTGGCCCCGTCATTCTCGACATGCTGATCCGCCGCATCCTGCAGATCGATGGCATCCGCCCCGCCCGCCCGGGCGAGTTCAGCGAGCGCGCCTTCCTCAACGACAAGCTGGATCTGGCCCAGGCCGAGGCCATCGCCGATCTCATCGAAGCCTCCAGCGAGCAGGCGGCCCGCAGCGCCATGCACTCCCTGCAGGGGCAGTTCTCCGGCAAGGTTCAGCAGTTGGTGGAGAGCCTCACCCGGCTGCGCATCTATGTGGAAGCGGCCATCGACTTCCCGGATGAAGAGATCGACTTTCTCTCCGACGGCAAGGTGGCGGGTGACCTCTACGCCATCATGTCCGAGCTGGACGACGTGCGCGGCGAGGCCAAACAGGGCGCCCTGCTGCGAGAGGGAATGAAGGTGGTGATCGCCGGTCGTCCCAACGCCGGCAAATCGAGCCTGCTCAACGCCCTTGCAGGCCGCGAGTCCGCCATCGTCACCGAGATCGCCGGTACCACCCGCGACGTGCTGCGCGAGCACATCCATCTGGACGGCATGCCGCTGCACATCATCGACACCGCGGGCCTGCGCGATACCCAGGACAAGGTGGAACAGATCGGCATCGAGCGTGCCTGGGCCGAGATCGAACAGGCCGACCGGGTGCTGTTCATGGTGGACGGCACCACCACGGATGCCGTCGATCCCCACGATATCTGGCCGGAATTCGTTGATCGGTTGCCAAAAAACATCGGCCTCACCGTGGTGCGCAACAAGGCGGACCTGACCGGCGAGGACCTGGCACCGAGCCAGGAGCAGGGCCACGCCGTCTATCGCATCTCCGCCAAGACCGAGCTTGGGCTGCCCGCACTGCGCGAGCACCTCAAGGCCTGCATGGGCTTCCAGGGCAACACCGAAGGGGGCTTCATGGCCCGCCGCCGCCACCTGGACGCACTGGAGCGCGCCGCCGAGCGGCTGCTGGTAGCCAGGGAGCAGCTTGAGGTCTATGTGGCTGGCGAACTGGTGGCCGAGGAGCTGCGCCTGGCCCAGGAGTCCCTGTCCGAAATCACGGGCGAGTTCAGCTCCGACGATCTGCTGGGCCGCATCTTCTCCAGCTTCTGCATCGGCAAGTAAATCCGCAGAGCAGGCAATGAAAAGCCCGGGTTCACCCCGGGCTTTTTTTGTGCGCTTTTCATCCACCAACCTAGAGACGGCGCAGGCACCACATGAAGTAAGCGCCCCCTAACAGGGTGGAGACCAGACCGACGGGCACCTCCTGGGGAAAGAGGATCTGCTGGCCGATCCAGTCCGCCGACACCATCAGCAAAGCGCCACAGCCTGCGGCGCCGAGCAGGTGCCAGCGCGCCCTCACCAACCCCATCAATCTGGCCAGGTGCGGCGCCAGCAGACCGGCAAAGGAGAGCGGGCCTATCACCATGGTGGCACTGGCGGTGAGCACGGCCACCAGCAGCAGGATGGTGAGCTGGGCGCGGCCGAGATGGATCCCCAGAGCCGTCGCTACCGCCGGCCCCATGGGCATGAGGTCGAGCCAGCGGCTCGCCAGCAGGCAGGCTGCCAGCATCAGCAGCGCCAACACCACCAGGGCAAGGGCCACCGGCTGGGTGACGTAATAGGTGGAGCCGGACATCCAGGAGAGCAGTTGCTGCACCCGCAGGTCGCCGTTGGCCAGGGCGATGGCCTGCAACGGCTCGAACAGCGCCGTGATGGCGATGCCAGACAGCAGTATCCGCTCCGGCTGGAAGCCGTTGCGCCGGTTGATAAGCACCAGCAGCAACAGGCAGGCGAAGGCGCCCACCAGTCCCCCTAGCAGCATCATGGGCAGCGGCAAGGCGGGCAGCAACAGGGCCGCCGCAATCACCCCCATGAAGGTGCCACCGCTCACCCCCAGCAGCTCGGGGCTCGCCATGGGGTTGTTGCTGACTCGCTGCAACAGGGTGCCAGCCAGCGCCAGCAACACGCCTGCGGCACCCGCAGCCAGCGTGCGCGGCAAGCGCCACTCCAGTTGGGCCTGCCACCGCAGCCAGCTCGGCCAACCCCAGCCGCCCATCCCCTGCCCAAACAACAGGGAGGCGATCACCGCCGCAGCCAGCCCCAACACCATCAGGCCAACAAGGCGAGTCGGCGCCGGATGGCGGGCCAACAACAGAGAGGAGTTCGCCTTAGGCGCACTCTGCTTGATGCCAAGACGCGGGATCAGCCAAAGCAGCAGCGGCGCCCCCAACAGGGCCGTCATGGCGCCGGTCGGGATCAGCACAGGCCAGAACCGGCTCAGGGTCTGCAGCAGCAGATCGGTGGCCGCCAGCAACAGGGCGCCGAGGATGGGTGCCCACAGCAGCCGCTGGGCCAGTTTTCTGACCCCCAGCAGCCGCACCATGGCGGGCGCCGCCAGCCCGATAAAACCGATCAGCCCCACCACGCTCACCACGCAGGCGGTGATGAAGACCGCGAGGCCGAGACCGGCGAATCTCAGGTGCTTGAGAGAGACCCCCAGGCTGCGAGCGCTGGCATCGTCCAGCTCCAGCACTGCCAGCGGGCGCACCAGCACCGCCGCCAGCATCGCGGCCAGCAGCAACCGTGGCAGCAGATAGCCGACGCCGCTCCAGCTGTTCTGGGCCAGAGATCCGCTCCCCCACACCAGCAACCCTTTGAGCTCCTCCTGGAAGAACAGCAGCAATCCCATGCTGATGGCGGCCAGATAGAGGTTGATCACCAGCCCTGCAAAGACGATGACCACGGGATTGAGCTGACGGCGCCAAGCCAGGGCGAAGACCAGCCCCATGGCCAGGCTTCCCCCGGCCATGGCGATCCACTCCCGCCCGATCAGCAGCCAGGAGGGGGCGAGCAGGGTCACCATCATCAGCGCCAGCTGGGCGCCGGAGGCCACCCCCAGGGTGGTGGGCGAGGCCAGGGGATTGCGCAGCACCTGCTGCATCAGGGTACCGGCGAGCCCGAGGGCGGCACCGGCCAGCAGGCAGATGGCAAGGCGCGGCAGCCAGCTGAAATGGACCACCGCCTGGCGGGCATCGTCCAGCTCGGGGGAGAACAGGGCCTGCCACCAGAGCGCCCCCGGCAGTTGACGCGCCAGCTCGGCGCAAGCCAGCCCCAGTGTCAGCACCAACAGGCAGAGACCCGGGCGCAGCAGGGGCGAAGAAAGAGAAGAGCTCATTGATTTGATCCCCCGGTTGCTCTGTGGACAGCCTGCTCCCGCAAGGCACCGTCCAGCAGGGTGGCGAAGCGGCGGGCCGCCAATATGCCACCAAAACTCCATGTCGCAGGCAGATGGATCACCGAATTGTTCTGTACCAGCGGGAGATGCTGCCACAATCCAGGCTCCTGAAGTTTTTCACCAACTCCTACGGGCACGGGGTCCACCACCACCAGCCTGGCCTCCGACATCCCGAGAAACTGCTCCAGGCTCGCGACCGAGAATCCCCAGGCATTGGTCTCTCCCTGCCAGGCGTTGCGAAGGCCGAGGCGCTGCATCACTGCCTCGAACAGGCTGCCACGGCCAAACACCCGCACATGGCGCTCATCGATGAATTGCACCACCAGCAAGGGGGGCAGATCGGCGGGCAGCGCCGCCTGCATCTGTGCCAGATCCTGCTCCAGCGCGGCGAGCTGGCGTTCAGCCTCCGCCTCTTTGTTGACCAGGGCGGCTATGGTCAGGGTCGCTTCCCGCAGTCGCTGCCACAGATCGGTGCCCGGTTCATACAGGGCGATGGAGTGCACCGGCGCGATGCGGGAGAGAGTCGGCGCCAGGGGGGCCGCCAGCGGCGAGATGAGAATAAGATCCGGTTTGAGCTCCGCCAGCAGTTCCCGGTTGGGCTGGGCACGCAGCCCGATATCGATCACCCCGGCAGGAAGCTGGGGTTCACCGACCCAGGCGCGATAGGGGGCCACATCCCCCACCGCCATCGGGGTGACCCCCAGAGCCAGGAGGGTCTCGGCCATGGTCCAGTCCACTGTGGCGATGCGAGGCGTGGCGCTGGTGGCGTCGGTGGCGGTGACAAGCTGCCCGGCCTCCCCTGCCAGGGGCAGCAGCAGACTGAGCAGACAGGGCGCCATCTTCAATAAACGGTTCAAGAGCGGCCCCCGGTCAGACGATGGCGATGGCGTGGTCATGGGCCGGATGGCGAATGACCTCCATGGGGATGCCATAGATGGCGTTCAGGGTCTCCCCTGTCATAATCTGTTCGGGCTCGCCGTGGGTCAGCAGACGGCCGGAGTGCAGCGCCACCAGCCGATCGCAGAAGCGGGAGGCCATGTTGATGTCGTGAATGACGATGATGACCCCGAGGTTGAGCTGGCGGCTGAGCTGCTTGACGAGCGTGAGCACCTCCACCTGATGGGCCACGTCCAGGGCGGCCAGTGGCTCGTCCAGCAGGATGAAACGGCTCTCCTGAGCCAGCAGCATGGCGAGCCAGACTCGTCCCCGCTCACCGCCGGAGAGGGTATCCACCAGCCGATCGGCAAAGCGTTCGGTGTGGGTCAGGGCGATGGCCCGCTCCACCTGACGGTGATCTTCCGCTCCCATCCGGCCCAGCAGGCCGCGCCAGGGGTAGCGCCCCATCTCCACCAGCTCGCGGCCGAGCAGGTTTTCGGCACTCGGCAGGTGCTGGGGCAGATAGGCCACCTGACGGGCAAACTCCCGGTTGCCCCAGGCAGACAACGGCTGGTCATCGAACAGGATCTCCCCGCCGCTGTGGGGTTGCTGGCGCGCCAGCAGCTTGATCAGGGTCGATTTTCCCGACCCGTTGTGGCCGATGAGGCCATAGACCCGACCTTGCTCGAAGCGAAGGCTGGTGGGGTGCAGCAGCGTGCGGTCATTGACCGCGAAGCTGGCGGATTTCATCTCGAACATAAGCAATTCCTGTGCTGGCTTGCTGCCAGTCTCATCGGTGCCAGCATCAGGTCGGCACCTTGCCATCCAGATGGGCGACCGCATCCCGGCTCACCTGCTCGCGCTGCTCGCCGGTCAGTTCGGTGAGGCGGCCCTGGCGCATCTCCAGCAGGCGATCGGCCAGAGAGAAGTAGTGATCGTCGTGGCTGATGGCGATCACCGTCTTGCCCATCTCCTTGAGACGCGGCAACAGCACCTGATAGAAGATGCGGCGGAACTGGGGATCCTGATCCGCGGCCCACTCGTCGAACAGCATCACCTCCCGCTGCTCTGCCAGGGCCAGCAGCAGGGCGACCCGCTTGCGCTGGCCCTGGGAGAGGTCGATATCGGCGATGAAGCCATCCTCGATGGCAAGCTTGCTGCCCATCTGCAACCGCTCAAGCCACTCGGCGACCAGCGCCTCTTTCGGCTCGGGCCCCAGCAAATGCTGGAACAGGTGGTAGTCGGTGAAGATGGCGGAGAAGAGCCCCAGATAGCCGTTGCGATCGGTGACCGGCTCCCCATCCAGCAGGATCCGGCCAGAGACCGGTTGATAGAGCCCGGTCAGCAGCATGGCCAGGGTCGACTTGCCGGAGCCATTGCCACCGATGAGGAATATCTGCTCCCCCCGCTCGATCACCAGATTGATGGGGCCCACGGAGAAACCGCCCTCCCCCTGGTAGTGAAAGCTCACCTGATCCAGCTCGATGCGCTGCCAGGGGCGAGGCGCAGGCGGCAACGGGAACGCTTCGTCCGACTCTGCCAGATTGAGGGCAGCTATCTTGTCGAACGCCACCTGGGCGGCGATCAGGGTCGGCAGGGCTCCGATGCCTTGCAGCAAGGGAGTGCGCAGGAACAACAGGGTCAGGGCGAAGGTGGCGGCCACATTGGTGTTGGCCCAGCCCAGCCCGTTGGCCAGGAAGAAGACCAGGCCGATGGCACCCAGCATCATGATGTTCGACCAGTTCACCGCGCTCAGGTGGTAGGTATCGGCGCGGATGATCTGCTCCCGGTAGTCCCGGGCATTCTGCTCATAGAGCTGGTGGTAGACGAAGTGGGCACGCTCGCGGTTGAGCGCCAGCTCCTTGCTCCCGGCGATGATGGACTGGTAGTTCTGGTAGAGCCTGTCTTCGGCCTGGCGCATGTGCGCCAGGTGGCGATAGACCCGGTTCACCAGCAGCCAGCCAACCACCATGGTCACGGTGACCCAGAGGGCGGTAACACCGAGCAAGGCGGGAGAGAGCAGGCCAAGGTAGATGATGGAGCCCAGGGTGAGCACCAGACCCTGTACCAGTTCCGGCAGGCGCACGAAGGCGATGGTGATCTGACCGATGTCGCTGGAAAGGGAGGCCAGGAGCGGCCCCTGCCCTATTTGACGCAGACGGGCGACGTCGGTATCCAGCAGTTGCTTGAGCAGGCGGCCACGCAACCGGTAGACGAAATGGTGACCCAGGGTGGTCAGGGCCAGCTGGGATCCGAGCGTGATCACCAGCAGCAGCAAGACAAGGCCGACAAGCTGACCCAGGATCGGCAGCGGATCCCCGACTGATTCGATAAGTGATTGATTGATGAAGGCAATGACGCCTATCCCGCTGACAGCACTCAGCAGGCTGAGCAGGGTAATGGCGATGAAGGGCCAACGGTATTGGCGATAAACCAGTGACAAGAGTTCCATGACAGGCCTGTAGATGAATGGAAGGAGGGCGGGAGCCTTCGCCCCCGCCCGGCCTGTCGCTTACCAGCGGTAGTTGACGGTGCCGACTATGCTGCGCGGCTCGCCGTAGTAGCAGTAGTAGTCGCAGCTCGCCACATAGGTGTCGTTCAGCAGGTTGTTGACGTTGATCTGGGCACGCCAGTTCTTGGCAAAGTCATACCCGATCATCGCATCCCATACAGTGTGTGCCGGTACCTGGGCGGAACCATAGATGGGAGTGTAGTCCGCATTCACCGCGCCGATGCCGACGCTGGAACCCACATAGCGCACGCCGGAACCCAGCTCAAGACCGGATACCGGGCCCTGCTGCACCTTGTAGTTGCCCCAGAAGGAGGCCTGGTGGCGCGGGATCAGGCTCGCACGACGATCGCCGTTGCCGGTGTCGTTGGTCTTGGCATCGGTATAGGTATAGGCAGCGGTCAGGCGCAACGCCTCGGTGGCCTGCACGCTCCCCTCCAGCTCGACCCCCTGGGAGGTCACTTCACCGGCCTGGGTCTGCTGGCCGGAGCCGGTAGAGACCAGGGAGTTGGTCTGCTCCAGATCGAACAGCGCCAGGTTGATGTAGCCATCGAGGAAGCTGGGTGCGTACTTGACGCCGGTCTCGTAGAGCTTGCCTTCCAGCGGCTTGTAGGAGTTGCCGGTGTTGGGGTCTATCCCCGGCAGCACTTCGAAGGATTCCGCATAGGCGAAGTAAGGGGAGAGACCGTTGTCGGCCAGGTACATCAGGCTGCCGGAGAGAGAGAGGTTGTTGTCGTACTGTTTCTCGTTCTTGCTCTTGGCTTCGCTGATGTTGTGGGTTTCCACGTAATCGAAACGACCGCCCGCGGTCAGCAGCCAGCGATCATCCCAGCGGATCTGGTGCTGGGCATAGAGGCCGCTCTGACCCTTGGTGCTCTTCTGATGGGTCGCGGTGGATTCATCAAAACCGGGGAAACCGCTGTAATCCGGGTTCATGGTGTTGATGGCGCCCATGCCATAGTTGTCGGCTTCCTGGCCTTCATTGACATGGCGCTGCAGATCCACCCCCAGCAGCAGGGTCTGCTCCGTGCTGTCGGTGTTCCAGTAGCCCACCATCTGGTTGTCCATGGTGGCGCTCTTGGTATCCCCATCCCGGTAGACCAGGCCGCGGTAGGCGGTGGTGCCTTCATAGGTCGGGAAGATATAGGTCTGGCGCAGCAGCAGATCGTTGTAGTTGAAGCGAACGTTCTGCTTGAACTCCCAGGTCTGGTTGAGCTGGTGGGCCAGCTCGTACCCGGCGGAGATCTGGGTATTGCGATTGCGATCGTAATCCGGCTGGCTCAGGTTGGTGGAGGGATCGATCTGGCCTCCGGAGGTATTCAGGGTGCCGTAAACCGGGAAGAAGCCGTTGGTCGGCACCCCTTCATCGTGCTTGAAGCTGGAAAGCAGCGTCAGCGTGGTGCGATCCGAAATATCCAGGGTCACGCTCGGCGCCAGATAGGCGCGCTCGTTGTAGGTGCCATCCAGCACGCCGTCCCGCTCGTTGTAGAGGGCCACCAGACGATAACGGCTGTTGTCGGTAAGGGTGTCGGAGACATCCACCCCGACCTGGCGCAGATCCCGGTTGCCCAGTTGCAGGTTCACCAGTCCCTGCGGGGTCGCGGTCGGACGCTTGCTGATGGCGTTGATGACGCCTCCGGGAGGGGCTTCGCCATACAGAATGGAGGCCGGGCCTTTGAGCACTTCCACGCTCTCAAGGCCGAAGGGCTCCGGGGTCCAGACATAGTAACCGGTGCTGAAAAGACGGTTGCCATCCAGGTAAGAAGCCGCATCGAAGCCGCGCACCTTGAACCAGTCAGCATCCGTGTCCGAACCATAGGATTGGGACAGGACGCCGGAGCGATAGCGCAGGGACTCGTCTAGCTTGAGTACGGCGTGCTGGTCCAGCTCTTCGCGATTGACCACGGAGACGGCACGGGGGGTCTCTGCCATGGGGACCTCGACCTTCATGGCGGTCCCGGTCACGACCATGGTTTCGCCCGCCTTGGGCAACTCTTTATCCGCCTGTTCCGCCGCCAACACGGGCAGGGACGCCAGCAGACAGGAGAGCGGCAGCAGCTGTGCGCCTCTCTTTCGCATCACGGCATTCGGGGTATTTTTTTGCGCAATCATATAAGTGTCTCAAATATCAATAATTTATGTTTGATTTCTTATTATGGGTGCCCAATTGGACCGGTCAGCCCGGCGCCTCAGGCGAATAAAGCAGCGCCATGCTACTACAGGTGCCGTGATCGAATCGATTCAATAATTGCTAATCATTTGCATCTGCATTGTTAATTGATGTTTTGAAGTGTCGTTTGACAACGAAAGGTGCGATGAGGTCGCAACAGGCGGAAAGAAGGCGGCACAGTGGCCACGAGGCCGGTTTTGGCTGCAACAAAGTGGACAGGATCCTTATCCCCAAGCTTTATCCATATTTATCCACATGCTTTGGCGGTAAGATCCCCGCTCTTCACCTTTTCGATGACATCAGGATCCATTCCATGGCCAAACTCAACCTCGTCGTCGGCTCCATGCTGGGGGCCTCCGAATATGTCGCAGATCATGTGGTCGGCCTCCTTGAACAGGCGGGCCACCAGGCGGAGATCCACAACCCCGCCAGCCTGGCCAGGATCCTGGCCGAGCCAGAAGCCATCGTGCTGGTGGTCACTTCCACCCATGGTGCGGGGGATGTACCCGACAATCTGCAGCCCTTTGCCCGGGATCTTGCCGAACAGCAGCCGGATCTCACCGCCTTCAAGTACGGAGTGATCGCCCTGGGGGATCGCAGTTATGACACCTTCTGCCAGGGCGGCAAGACGCTGGATCGGCTGCTGGCCGGGTGCGGTGCCAGCCGACTGGGGGATCTCCTGGAAATAGACGTGACCCAGCACGAGATCCCCGAAGATGCCGCAGAAACCTGGATCCACGACTGGATGACCTTGATCAGCTGATCGGGGCCAGGGAGATCCGGTCACGACCTCCGATCTCCCTGGTTATCCCCAGATCCCTATCCACCAGGTTATTAACAGGGGGATCCGGATAAGTTTTTCCCGAGAGCTCCCCACATGAGCTCAGATAATTGTGTATAACTTAGGTGCTAAGCTCTGCAAAACCTATAGTTATTCATGTATTAGATCTTACCAACCATGTGCCTGTGCATAAAAACCCATGTTATCCCCCCGCTCGCTCCCTCTGGATCCAAGCTTTTCCACAAGCAGCGATCGACCTTAACCGAATGATCTTTATGATCAAAAATGCCTTATCAACAGAAGTCGCGGATCCTAATAAAAGATCCAATAAAAGATCGATCTAAAGATCCTTAAGATCTATTTAACCGATCCCTGATCCATACTGATCCTGAAGTAGACGTTCCCCTCCGGATGCTAAACAGATAGAATGATCCGCCCTTCAGACCAGGCAAACAAAGATCTTCAGGCGTGCAGATCAAGGTGATCCCCAATGCAATACCATGAACAATTTGATGTGATCGTCGTCGGTGGCGGTCATGCAGGAACCGAAGCAGCAACAGCGGCAGCCCGCATGGGTCTCAATACCCTGTTGCTCACCCACAACATAGATACGCTGGGGCATATGTCCTGCAATCCGGCGATCGGCGGGATCGGCAAGGGACACCTGGTCAAGGAAGTCGACGCCCTTGGCGGGATCATGGCGCAGGCCATCGATCTCGGCGGGATCCAGTTCCGCACGCTCAACTCCTCCAAGGGCCCTGCGGTGCGGGCTACCCGTGCTCAGGCGGATCGCCTGCTGTACAAGGCTGTGGTGCGTCAGACCCTGGAGAACTACCCGAACCTGAAGATCTTCCAGCAGGCCTGCGACGATCTGGTCATGGACGGGGATCGCGTCGCCGGGGTCGTCACCCAGAGCGGGATCCGCATCAGCGGCAAGACGGTCGTACTGACCGTTGGCACCTTCCTCAATGGTCTGATCCACATCGGCATGGAGAACTACAAAGGGGGCCGCGCCGGGGATCCTCCCTCGATCGCCCTCGCTCAGCGCCTGCGTGAAATGCCGCTGCGCATCGATCGCCTCAAAACGGGCACGCCACCACGCATCGATGCACGCACCGTCGATTTTTCCGTGATGCAGCAGCAACATGGCGACGATCCTCGCCCGGTCTTCTCCTTCATCGGCAACGCCAACCAGCATCCGCGCCAGATGCCTTGCTACGTGACACATACCAATGAGCAGACCCACGAGGTGATCCGCAACAACCTTGATCGCAGCCCCATGTACGCCGGGGTGATCGAGGGGATAGGCCCGCGCTACTGCCCGTCGATCGAAGACAAGATCACCCGCTTTGCCGACAAGACGGCGCACCAGATCTTCGTCGAGCCGGAAGGCCTGACCACCCACGAGCTCTACCCGAACGGGATCTCCACCAGCCTGCCGTTCGACGTGCAGGTGCAGATCGTCCGCTCGATCTGTGGCTTCGAGAATGCCCATATCACTCGCCCTGGCTACGCCATCGAGTACGATTTCTTCGATCCGCGGGATCTCAAGGCCAACATGGAGAGCAAGTGCATCGAGAACCTCTTCTTCGCCGGTCAGATCAACGGCACCACCGGCTATGAAGAGGCCGCTGCCCAGGGCCTGATGGCCGGTCTGAACGCGGGCTTGCGCGCCCAGGGCAAGGAAGCCTGGCACCCACGCCGGGATCAGGCCTACATGGGCGTGATGATGGACGATCTCTCCACACTGGGGACCCGCGAACCCTATCGCATGTTCACCAGCCGTGCCGAATATCGCCTGCTGCTGCGGGAAGACAATGCGGATCTGCGCCTGACCGCCATCGGCCGCGAGCTGGGTCTGGTGGATGATCATCGCTGGAGCCTGTTCAATGCCAAGGTGGAACAGGTGGAGCAGGAACGTCAGCGCATGCGCTCGACCTGGATCCACCCGCAGCATCCGTCTCTGGAGGCCGTCAACGCCCTGGTCAACACTCCCCTGACCCGGGAGCAGAGCCTGGAAGAGCTGCTGCGTCGCCCCGAGGTGACCTACGATGCCCTGATGGCCATCGAGGGTGTGGGGCCTGCATTGACCGATGCGGCTGCCGCGGATCAGGTGGAGATCCAGATCAAGTACGCCGGTTATATCGAGCGTCAGCACGACGAGGTGGAGAAACAGCTGCGCAACGAAAACACCCTGCTGCCGCTGGACATGAACTACCGCGACGTGAACGGTCTCTCCAACGAGGTGATCGCCAAGCTCAACGATGCCAAGCCAGAGACCATTGGTCAGGCGTCCCGCATCTCCGGCATCACCCCTGCCGCCATCTCCATCTTGCTGGTGCACCTGAAGAAACACGGCCTGCTGCGTAAAACCGCCTGAGGAATTCCCCGTTGGACAACATGCTGCAAAGATTGAACGGCCTGCTCATGCAGGCCGGAATTGTTATCACCGAAACCCAGAAGACCCAGTTGGTGCAGTTGGTCGAGTTGCTGCACAAGTGGAACAAGGCTTACAATCTCACCTCGGTGCGAGATCCGGACGCCATGCTGGTCAAGCATATCCTCGACAGCCTGGTGGTGAGTCCTCACCTGCACGGTGAACGCTTCATCGATGTGGGAACGGGTCCGGGTCTGCCCGGACTGCCGCTGGCCATCATCAATCCGGACAAACAGTTCGTGCTGCTCGACAGCCTGGGCAAGCGGATCAACTTCATCCGCCAGGTGATCCTGGAACTGGGGTTGACCAATGTGACCCCCGTCAAATCCCGGGTGGAGGAGTATCAACCCGAGACCGGATTTGATGGTGTACTGAGCCGGGCTTTCGCCTCCCTGGAGGACATGCTGAGCTGGTGTCATCATCTGCCGTCACCCGAGGGCAGCTTCCTGGCGCTCAAGGGACAATACCCCGAGCAGGAGCTGGCACAGTTGCCTGACAGCATTCGTCTGGTTGCCACCCACAAGCTGGTGGTGCCGGAACTGGAAGGCGAACGCCATCTGCTGGAGTTTAAAGCCATCCAGCCCGAATAGGGCCGCCGCATTCATTTAGGGGACAGTGTGGGAAAAGTCATTGCCATAGCCAACCAGAAGGGTGGAGTGGGTAAAACCACCACCTGTGTGAATCTGGCCGCCTCCATGGCCGCTACCCGGCGCAAGGTGCTGGTGATCGATCTGGATCCGCAGGGCAATGCCACCATGGGCAGTGGCGTCGACAAGTACGATGTCGAACGCACTGCCTATGAACTGCTGATCGAAGATGCCCCCATCGGCGAGGTGATCATCCCCGAAACCTCGGGAGGCTATCACCTGATTGCCGCCAATGCCGACGTGACCGCGGCAGAAATCCGCCTGATGGAGTTTTTTGCCCGCGAGATCCGCCTGCGCAACGCCCTGGCCTCGGTCAGGGACAAGTACGACTACGTCTTCATCGACTGCCCGCCTTCTCTCAACATGCTGACGGTGAACGCCATGGCCGCCGCCGACTCAGTGCTGGTGCCCATGCAGTGCGAATACTATGCGCTGGAAGGGCTGACCGCCCTGGTGGACACCATCAGCAAGCTGGCAGCCGTGGTCAATCCGGAGCTGAAGATTGAAGGGGTGCTGCGCACCATGTTCGATCATCGCAACCGGCTGGCCAATGATGTGTCCGATCAGCTGAAACAGCATTTCGGGGACAAGGTCTATCGCACCATCATTCCCCGCAACGTAAGACTGGCGGAGGCGCCGAGCTTTGGCGCGCCAGCCATGCACTATGACAAATCATCGGTGGGGGCCAAGGCCTATCTGGCCCTGGCTGGCGAGATCCTGCGCCGCCAGGAACAGGAGTCCCTGCCGTTCACCGCAGATCGAGAGAGCATATGACGCCGAAGAAACGTGGGCTGGGCAAGGGGCTGGACGCCCTGCTCAGCACCAGCACGGCCGCCCGCCAGAAACAGGTGATGAGCGACCAGCGCACCGAACAGGCCATGGCCCCGACCAATCAGGGGGAATTGCGCAAGCTGCCGGTGGAGTGGTTGCAGTCCGGCAAATACCAGCCGCGCAAGGACATGTCCCAGGATGCGCTGGAGGAGCTGGCCAACTCCATCCGTGCACAAGGGGTGATCCAGCCCATCGTGGTTCGCTCCATCGGTGAAAACCGTTTCGAAATCATTGCTGGTGAACGCCGCTGGCGCGCCTCCCAGCTGGCCCGTCTCGAAGTGGTGCCCTGCCTGGTCAAGGATGTCGCCGACGAGGCGGCCGTCGCCATCGCACTCATCGAGAACATCCAGCGTGAAGATCTCAACGCCATCGAGGAGGCCGTCGCCCTCCAGCGCCTGCTGACGGAGTTCGAACTGACCCACCAGCAGGTTGCCGAGGCGGTGGGCAAGTCCCGCACCACGGTCACCAACCTGTTGCGTCTCAACCAGCTCAACGAGGACGTGAAGCGCTTCGTGGAACACGGCGACCTCGACATGGGGCATGCCCGTGCCCTGCTGGCCCTGAGCGGCCAGGCCCAGTCAGAGCTGGCCAAACTGGTGGCCCAGAAGGGGCTGACAGTGAGAGATACCGAGAAGCTGGTGCAAAAAGCACTGGAACCGGCAAAAACCAGGGTTGAACCCGTCCGCGATCCGCAGTTTGGTTATCTCGAGCGCCAGATTTCTGAAAAAATTGGCAATCAGGTGCAACTTCAGCCGGGCAAGAAAGATAGCGGCAAGTTAGTAATAAGTTACGATAACTTGGCAGATTTGGACCGGGTATTGGGCTATTTTGGCCTGTCAGAATCGTGATTTTTACGCTTTTTGTAGTAATAAAACATCCATTACTTTCGATATGAACATAACCTTAATTTCGCGCGGAAAGCCGCAAAAATTAAGGATTTTTGCCATGTTGCAATAGCCGTCTTCACGGGTATAATTTGACCGGCTTTTCGAGCTGTGAACCTGGGGTCTTCGGATCCCGATTTTTTACAGTTCTGTAATGTTCAGGGGTAGGTTGGTGAAGCAGAAAATAGCCTTGGAAGGTTTGACGCTGGCCTTGGCTATGCTCGTTTGTCAGCTGGTCCTGATCCTGGCGATCGCCACCGTCTGGTTTTATCAGGCGGGAGAGTTCGCCGGACAATCCTCTCTCTACGGAGGGGGGATGTACTGGGTTCCTCAAGCCCTGTTCACGCTCTGGGTTCTGCGCCGCAAGGTGACGAAAGAGAGCGTAGGCCTGGTTTTGCGGGACTTTTATGGTGGGGCAGGGATTAAGCTCATTACTACAACAGGACTTTTCGCCCTGCTGTTTGGCGCCGGGATTGAGGTCGACACCGCCTCGTTCTTCGCCACTTATATCCTCGCCCTCGTTGTACAGTGGATAGTTTCATTCACGCTTAACAACCACTATTAGGAAAACTCATGTCTGCAACCGGAGAAGTCCTGACTCCTCAGGGATATATCTCCCACCACCTGACCCACCTGCAGGTAGGGTCCGGGTTCTGGACGGTGAATATCGATTCCATGATATTTTCCGTCGTGCTAGGCGCCCTGTTTATCTGGTTGTTCCGCAAGGTTGCCGTCAAGGCCACCAGCGGTGTGCCCGGTAAGCTGCAGTGCTTTGTGGAGATGCTGGTCGAGTTTGTGAATGGTAACGTCAAGGACATCTTTCATGGTCGCAACAAGGTCATCGCACCTTTGGCCCTGACGGTGTTCGTGTGGATCTTCCTGATGAACTTCATGGACCTGATCCCCGTTGACTTTATCCCTCACGCTGCACAGTTGATGGGTGTTCCCTATCTGCGTGTGGTTCCCTCTGCTGACGTTAACATCACCATGTCCATGGCTTTGGGCGTGTTCTTCTTGATCCTGTACTACAGCATCAAGGTCAAGGGTATCAGCGGGTTCGTGAAGGAGCTGACGCTTCAGCCTTTCAATCACCCTGCTGCCATCCCGGTTAACTTCATCCTTGAAACCGTCACGTTGATTTCCAAGCCTGTTTCATTGGGTCTGCGACTGTTCGGCAACATGTATGCTGGCGAACTGATCTTCATCCTGATTGCGGGTTTGTTACCCTGGTGGTCACAGTGGATCCTGTCCGTGCCTTGGGCAATCTTCCACATCCTGATCATCACTTTGCAGGCGTTTATCTTCATGGTTCTGACCATCGTCTATCTGTCGATGGCGCAGGAAGACCATGGTTGATGCAACTCAAATAATCCTTTTTATACAATCAATTACATCTAAATAAATGGAGATCCTCATGGAAAACTTGAACATGGACCTGCTGTACATCGCTGCTGCAATGATGATGGGTCTGGCGGCTATCGGCGCCTCCATCGGTATCGGTATCCTGGGTGGCAAGTTCCTGGAAGGTGCAGCTCGTCAACCTGACCTGATCCCTGTTCTGCGTACCCAGTTCTTCATCGTGATGGGTCTGGTGGATGCGATCCCGATGATCGCCGTTGGTCTGGGTCTGTATGTGATGTTTGCGGTTGCCTAAGTCATTACGACTCACGCAGAACCCATTAACTAACTAAAGAGGACATCGGCTGTGAATATCAACGCCACCCTCCTCGGCCAAGCAGTTGCTTTTTTCATCTTCGTAGTGTTTTGCATGAAGTACGTATGGCCGCCGCTGATGGCTGCCATCGAAGCCCGTCAGAAAGAAATAGCTGACGGCCTCTCTTCTGCAGAGCGTGCCAAGAAAGATCTGGAGCTGGCCAAGGCCAACGCCACCGATCAGCTGAAAGAAGCCAAGCTTCAGGCTGCTGAAATCATCGATCAGGCCAACAAACGCAAGGCCCAGATCATTGATGAGGCTGCTGTCGGAGCCCAAGCTGAGCGGGAGAAAATCCTGGCTCAGGGCCGTGCAGAGATCGAAGCTGAACGTCATCGTGCCAAAGAAGAACTGCGCAAGCAGGTTGCTGCTCTTGCCATCGCGGGTGCAGAGAAGATCCTGGCACGCCAAATCGACCAGGCTGCCAACAGCGACATCGTCGACAAACTGGTAGCAGAACTGTAACGGGAACGGGGCTATGTCTGAACTGACTACAATCGCTCGCCCCTACGCCAAGGCTGCTTTCGAGTTTGCCGTTGAGCACAAGGCGGTTGACCAATGGCTGGAGATGCTCGATTTCGCCGCTCAGGTGGCTGAAAACGAGACCATGCACAGCCTGGTAAACGGCTCCGTTGCTGCCGAAGAACTGGCAAAGCTGTTTGTCGGTGTCTGCGGTGAGCAGCTCAACGAGCACGGTCAGAACCTGATCCGGGTGATGGCCGAGAATGGTCGCTTGGGTGTGCTGCCGGCGGTCGTTGCCGAATTCGTCGCGCTCAAGGCTGAACTGGACAAAGAAGTTCAGGCTGACGTGATTTCGGCGATCGAACTGACCGACCAGCAGAAAGCCAATATTCAGGCTTCTCTGGAACAACGTCTCGCGCGCAAAGTGAAGCTGAATTGCAGCACAGATGCGTCCTTGATGGCCGGGGTGCTCATCAAGGCCGGTGATCTCGTTATCGACGGCACGGTCCGCGGTAAGCTGGATCGCATGGCCGATGCGCTGCAATCTTGATTGGGGTATTAGAGCATGCAACTGAATTCCACTGAAATCGCCGAGCTGATCAAGCAGCGCATTGCGCAGTTTGATGTCAAAAGCGAAGCGCGTAACGAAGGTACCATCGTTTCTGTAAGCGACGGTATCATTCGTATCCACGGTCTGGCCGATGCCATGCAGGGTGAGATGATCGAGCTGCCGGGCAACCGCTTCGCTCTGGCATTGAACCTGGAGCGTGACTCCGTTGGTGCCGTAGTAATGGGTCCCTATGCCGATCTGGCCGAAGGGATGAAGGTAAAGGGTACCGGCCGCATTCTGGAAGTGCCGGTCGGTCGTGGTCTGTTGGGCCGGGTGGTCAACACCCTGGGTCAGCCGATCGACGGTAAGGGTCCGGTAGACAACGACGGCTTCTCGCCGATCGAAGTGATCGCCCCGGGCGTTATCGAGCGTAAGTCTGTTGACCAGCCAGTCCAGACCGGTCTGAAAGCCATCGATGCCATGATCCCTATCGGTCGTGGCCAGCGTGAGCTGATCATCGGTGACCGCCAGGTTGGTAAGACCGCCATCGCCATCGACACCATCATCAACCAGAAAGATTCCGGCATTAAGTGCGTCTACGTTGCGATCGGCCAGAAGGCCTCCACCATCGCCAACGTGGTGCGCAAGCTGGAAGAGCACGGTGCCCTGGCCAACACCATCGTGGTCGTGGCTTCTGCCTCCGAAGCGGCTGCTCTGCAGTACCTGGCTCCCTACGCCGGTTGCTCCATGGGCGAGTACTTCCGTGACCGCGGCGAAGACGCACTGATCATCTATGATGACCTGTCCAAGCAGGCCGTTGCCTATCGCCAGATCTCCCTGCTGCTGCGCCGTCCGCCTGGACGTGAAGCTTACCCGGGTGACGTCTTCTATCTGCACTCCCGTCTGCTGGAGCGTGCTGCTCGCGTCAACGCCGAGTACGTAGAGAAGTTCACCAATGGTGCCGTGAAAGGCCAGACCGGTTCCCTGACCGCCCTGCCGATCATCGAAACCCAGGCCGGTGACGTCTCCGCGTTCGTTCCGACCAACGTGATCTCCATCACCGATGGCCAGATCTTCCTGACCTCCCAGCTGTTCAACTCCGGTATTCGTCCGGCGGTTGACCCGGGTATCTCCGTATCCCGTGTGGGCGGTGCTGCTCAGACCAAGATCGTCAAGAAGCTGTCCGGTGGTATCCGTACCGCGCTGGCCCAGTACCGCGAACTGGCGGCATTTGCCCAGTTCTCTTCCGACCTGGACGATGCCACTCGCAAGCAGCTGGATCACGGTCAGAAAGTCACCGAGCTGATGAAGCAGAAGCAGTACTCTCCGATGAGCGTGGCCCAGCAATCCCTGGTGCTGTTCGCCGCCGAGAAGGGTTATCTCGCCGATGTCGAACTGAGCAAGATCGTCGACTTCGAAGCCGCTCTGCTCTCTTACGCCAATACCCAGCATGCCGAGCTGATGGCTGAAATCAATGCCAAGGCCGACTACAACGACGCGATCGTTGGCAAGCTGACTGCGTTGCTGGATGACTTCAAGGCAACCCAGACCTGGTAAGCGTGTGTGGCAGCGCAAGCTGCCACCTGATGGAGAGAAGAGATGGCCGGCGCAAAAGAGATACGTAACAAGATCGGGAGTGTGAAGAACACTCAGAAGATCACCAGCGCTATGGAAATGGTGGCAGCGAGCAAGATGCGCCGTGCGCAGGAACGCATGTCTGCCAGCCGTCCGTACGCTGAAACCATGCGCAAGGTGATCGGCCATATCGCTCAGGGGAACTTGGAATACAAGCACCCCTACCTCATCGAACGTGAGGTGAAGCGAGTGGGTTACATCGTCGTCTCCACCGACCGTGGCCTGTGTGGTGGTCTGAACATCAACCTGTTCAAGGCTGCCCTCAATGATATGAAGCAATGGAGCGCGAAAGGTGCCAAGGTTGACCTGGCATTGATCGGTAACAAGGCCTCCAACTTCTTTGAACGGCACGGCGCCAAGGTGAAAGCCCACGTCTCCGGACTGGGTGACAACCCGAGCGTCAATGACCTGATCGGTTCAGTGAAGGTCATGCTGAAGGCTTACGACAACGGTGAGATTGACAGGCTGTATCTGGTGTACAACAAGTTCGTCAACACCATGGTTCAGCAACCAAAAGTCGATCAACTGCTGCCTTTGCCCGTAACAGAAGACAGCAAGCTCGCCAAGAAGCACCACTGGGACTACCTCTATGAGCCGGATCCCAAGCAACTGCTGGATACCCTGCTGATTCGCTACGTCGAATCCCAGGTCTACCAGGGTGTGGTAGAAAACTTGGCAAGTGAACAGGCAGCCCGAATGGTTGCCATGCAAGCCGCGACTGACAACGCCGGCAACCTGATTAACGATCTGCAACTGGTATACAACAAGGCCCGTCAGGCCAGTATTACCCAGGAGCTCACAGAGATCGTTTCCGGTGCTGCTGCGGTGTAAGGCAAGGGTTATCAAAGGTTTAGAGGATTTGACATGAGTAACGGTTTCATCGTCCAAATCATCGGCGCTGTGGTGGACATCGAGTTCCCGCAGAATGCCGTGCCCCAGGTGTACGATGCACTGAAGGTTGTCAGCGAAGGCCAAGGCCAGGGTCTGGTACTGGAAGTTCAGCAACAGATCGGCGGCGGCGTCGTGCGTTGCATCACCATGGGTTCCTCCGACGGTCTGCGTCGTGGGTTGGAAGTAGTTAACAGCGGCAAGGCCATCCAGGTACCGGTCGGTACCTCGACCCTGGGCCGTATCATGAACGTACTGGGCGACCCCATCGACGAGAAGGGTCCGATCGGCGAAGAAGAGCGTTGGTCCATCCACCGCGAAGCCCCCAGCTACGAAGATCAGTCCAACAGCACCGAGCTGCTGGAGACCGGCATCAAGGTTATCGACCTGGTATGTCCGTTCGCCAAGGGTGGTAAGGTTGGTCTGTTCGGCGGCGCCGGTGTCGGCAAGACCGTCAACATGATGGAGCTGATCCGTAACATCGCGATCGAGCACAGCGGTTACTCCGTGTTCGCCGGTGTAGGTGAGCGTACCCGTGAGGGTAACGACTTCTACCACGAGATGATGGAGTCCAACGTACTGGACAAAGTATCTCTGGTTTACGGTCAGATGAACGAGCCGCCCGGAAACCGTCTGCGCGTGGCGCTGACCGGCCTGACCATGGCCGAGAAGTTCCGTGACGAAGGTCGTGACGTGCTGTTCTTCGTGGACAACATCTACCGTTACACCCTGGCCGGTACCGAAGTATCCGCACTGCTGGGCCGTATGCCCTCCGCAGTAGGTTACCAGCCGACCCTGGCCGAGGAGATGGGTGTTCTGCAAGAGCGCATCACCTCCACCAAGACCGGTTCCATCACCTCCGTACAGGCCGTTTACGTGCCTGCGGATGACTTGACCGACCCGTCTCCGGCGACCACCTTCGCCCACCTGGATGCGACCGTCGTACTGTCCCGTCAGATCGCGGCTCTGGGTATCTACCCGGCCGTTGACCCGCTGGACTCCACCTCCCGTCAGCTGGATCCGCTGGTGGTTGGCAAGGAGCACTACGAGACCGCTCGTGGCGTTCAGACCGTACTGCAGCGCTACAAGGAGCTGAAGGACATCATCGCCATCCTGGGTATGGATGAACTGTCAGAAGAAGACAAACTGACCGTAGCCCGTGCCCGTAAGATCGAGCGTTTCCTGTCCCAGCCGTTCTTCGTGGCCGAAGTATTTACCGGTTCTCCGGGCAAATATGTGCCGCTGAAGGAAACCATCCGTGGCTTCCAGGGCATCCTGAAGGGCGAGTATGACGATCTGCCGGAGCAGGCGTTCTACATGGTTGGCGGCATCGACGAAGTCGTCGAGAAGTCCAAGAAACTGTAAGCCTCGATAGGAGGGCCCATGGCTGAGATGATCTCCTTTCACCTGGATGTGGTGAGCGCCGAAGGAAAACTGTTTTCCGGTCGCGTGCAATCTGCCCAGGTATCAGGCTCCGAAGGTGAGCTGGGTCTCCGCCACGGTCATGCTCCGTTGCTGACTGCCATCAAGCCGGGCCTGGTCCGCTTGATCAAGCAAAATGGTAGCGAAGAGGTGCTGTACATCTCCGGCGGCATGCTGGAAGTACAACCCGAAGCCGTGACCGTGCTGGCCGATACCGCCATTCGCGCAGACGATCTGGATGAGGCGAAAGCCCAGGAAGCCAAGCGTCGTGCCGAAGAGCGGATCAACAGCTCCCATGGTGATATCGACTATGCTCAGGCGTCTGCCGAGCTGGCCAAAGCGATGGCCCAGCTGCGGGTTATCGATATCGTCAAAAAGAATTACCGTTAATCACGGTGATGCAAAAAGCGACCTTCGGGTCGCTTTTTTTTTGCCCGTTGGATAGACTCCGCCCAGCATTTCCACCTGTTTCAAAGGCTAGCTATGTCTCTCAACGTCGTGATCCTGGCTGCGGGCAAAGGCACCCGCATGCGTTCCTCCCTGCCCAAGGTGCTGCACCCCGTTGCCAGCAAGCCCATGGTCTCCCATGTGATCGAGACCGCCCGCCAGATCGGTGCCGAACAGCTGCACCTGGTCTATGGCCACGGCGCCGAACTGCTGAAGGAGCGGATCCAGGCATCCGACCTGAACTGGGTGCTGCAGGCCCAGCAACTGGGAACCGGCCATGCCGTTGCCCAGGCCATTCCGTTCTGGCATGACGAAGACGACGTGCTGGTGCTCTACGGCGATACCCCGCTGATCCAGCCCGAGACCCTGCAAAGGTTGCTGGCCGCCAAGACCGACGATGGCATGGCGCTGCTGACCGTGGTACTGGACAATCCGACCGGCTATGGCCGCATCGTGCGGGAACACGGTCAGGTGGTCGGCATTGTCGAGCAGAAGGATGCCAACGCCGAGCAACTCGCCATCCGTGAAGTGAACACCGGCGTGCTGGTGGCCAACGGCGGCCAGCTGCGCAGCTGGCTCTCCCGCCTGGACAACAAGAATGCCCAGGGCGAGTTCTACCTGACCGACGTCATCGCCATGGCCCATGGGGATGGCTGTGCCATCGCCGCCGTCCACCCGGACAGCGCCATGGAAGTGGAAGGGGCCAACAACCGGGTGCAGCTGGCGGCGCTCGAGCGCAGCTACCAGCAGATGCAGGCCGAGAAGCTGATGATCGCTGGCGCCACCCTGATCGATCCGGCCCGTTTCGATCTGCGGGGTTCCCTGGAAATCGGGGAGGAGGTGGTGATCGACGTCAACGTCATCATCGAAGGCAAGGTGGTGCTGGGCAATCACGTGCGCATCGGTGCCGGCAGCGTGCTGAAGGATTGCGTGATCGGCGACCACTCCGAGGTGAAACCTTACTCCGTCATCGAAGGTGCGCAAATTGCCGACCAGTGCTCGGTCGGGCCCTTTACCCGCCTGCGCCCGGGTGCCGTGCTGGAGCAGGATGCCCATGTCGGCAACTTCGTCGAGATGAAGAAGGCCCGGCTGGGGGTTGGCTCGAAGTGCGGTCATCTGACCTATCTGGGGGATGCGGACGTCGGCGCCAAGGTGAACATCGGTGCCGGCACCATCACCTGCAATTACGACGGGGTGAACAAGTTCCAGACCATCATCGAGGACGATGTGTTTGTCGGCTCCGATACCCAGCTGGTGGCGCCGGTGCGCATCGGCAAGGGGGCGACCCTGGGAGCGGGTTCCACCATCACCAAGGATGTGGCGGAAAACGAGCTGGTGATCACCCGGGTGCCCCAGCGCCACATTCCCAACTGGCCCCGTCCGGTCAAGAAGAAGTGATGCCCGATCAATGAAATGCAAACCGGCGCCCGAAGGCGCCGGTTTTTTTGCTTATGGCTGATGGCTGGTGTTACTGGTCGATGGCTGGGGGGCCGCCCATGCGGTGGCGGAGGGACTGCTCTCCATCACCTGATACCAGTCGAGCTTGCGAGTCAGCCCCATGACCAGCGCCAGGGTGGCGAACAGCAGCAGGGCGCCGAGCAACAGGGCTGTCTCCTCGGCCTGCAGCAGCCCGAACAGGATGGCGTAGACCAGCCCCAGCAGGGCGGCGAATCCCATGCCCTGTTTCGGGCCGCCCAGCACATGGCTCAGGTAGAAGCCGTTGAGGGCCACACTGGCCAGGGCGGCAATGAGATAGGCCAAGGTAAAGCCGAGATGCTCGGTCAGCGCCAGCAGCACCAGATAGAAGATGGCCAGCCCCATGCCCACCAGCGCGTACTGGATGGGGTGTACCCGCAGTCCCTTGATCAGCTCGAACATGAAGAAGCTGATGAAGGTGAGGCCGATGAACAGCAGGGCATATTTGGCGGCCCGCTCGTTCAGCTGATAGTGATCCACCGGTTGCACCAGGCTGACGCTGAATGACGGCAGTTTGGTGCCCGTTCCCTTCATCATGCGGTTGAAGCGACTCTCCATGTCGGTGGCGAACCAGCTGGTCTGCCAGCTTGCCTCGAACCCTTGATCCGCAAGGGTGCGTTCACCGGGCAGAAAGTCGCCGAGAAAATTGGGATGGGGCCAGTTGCCGCTCAGGTGAAACCGGCTGTCCTGTCCGAGCGGCACCACTTCCAGCGCGTTCATGCCCTGCAGATCCAGCTCGATGTGAAAGCGGCCATCTTCGTCTGGCAAGGCGTCGAGCGGGGCATGGATCCCCACTCGCCCGTCCCCCAGCTGGGCACCAGGGGCAAACGGGATGCGTTGCTCCCCCCATTGCAGTTCGGGTACGCGGCTGATGCCCCGGGCATCGGAGAGGATCAGGCTGAGATAGGGTTTGCCCGGCACCAGGGCGGGATCAGCCGGGTCGAAGCTCAGGTTCGGGTTGCCGGCCACCAGCCCCTTGTCAGCCAGGCTGGTGGGCATCAGGCCGGAGAGAGAGAGGCGACTGTGATAAATCTGGGCCTGATAGATGCCGAGCTTGCGCGGGGTCACCTCCATGCTGGCCCGCACGTCCAGCCTCTTGGGCAGCAGGTAGCGATAGACCTGCTCCTTGCGCACGAAATGTTTGCCATCCTGCTCGACGGTGACGGCCCGGGTATAGGGTTGTACCAGTACGGGCCCCATCAGGCGCTGGGGCCCGCTGTGGCTGGCCATGATGCTGTGAATGGCCTGACTGCGATAGGCCTGGCGCTCCCGATTCAGCTCCATGATGGCGTGAACCGGGATCATCATCAGCAGGCAGAGCAACAGCAGCAGGGCGATCTTGTGGGTGAAAATCTGTTTGACCATGACACGTCTCCTTGTTGTTGAACGGGAGTGTGCCGGGGTCGCGTGAAGGGAGGATGGGGCAGTGTGAAGTAGTGGTGAAGGGGGATAAAAAAACCGGCGCCAGGCGCCGGTGTTGCTGGCATCAGAGTGTCTTCAACCGGGCCGGCAGGGCGGCGAACACCTCCTCCCTGGCCCTGAGGGAAGCGAACTGCTTGCCCGGCGTCTGGATGACGGTGTGGACGAAGATGAGCGTCTTGTCCTGTTTGCTGGCCCAGCCGACGAACCAGCCGATCTGCTGCTCCCTGTCCAGGCTGCCATCCAGCAGCTTGGGGTAACCCATGCCGGTCTTGCCGTGGATCTGCCAACCGTCGATGTCGGGCTGACGCATCAGGTTGGCGGTATGGCGCAGGGTCTGGGCGGAGACCGGCAGCTTGCCGCTCACCATCTTGCCAAGGAAGCGGGCTTGCTCCTGGGGGCTGATGGCGAGGCTGGCGCTGAGCCAGGCCTGGGTCAGACCGTCGTGCTTGCCCGGGTTGCCTTCGAGATCCCGGTTGCCGTAGTCGAAGCTGTCCACGTAGTGCTGGAAGCGAGCCTCTCCCAGCCACTCGGTGAGGCGCTGCGAGTACCAGATGACCGAGAATTGCATCCAGCTGCTCGGGGTGGTGGTCTGTTTCCACTCCGGCAGGAAATCAGGATCACCGGCCTTGAACGGCAGGGCAGGCAGTTGTTCATCCACCAGGAAGCCGCTGTCATAGCCCATCACTGCCAGCGGGATCTTGAAGGTGGAGGCCGGGGTCAACTGGGCGGCACAGTCCCCCTGGGTGCTGACGGGTTTGCCGGTGCCGTCGGCAAACAGCATGCAGCCAGAAGCGGCGCTGGCAGGCAGTGCACAGAAGAGGCCAGCAGCAAGCAGACCGGACAACAGCATACGGGGCATATCTATCTCCTTGATTAATATGAATGCGCATCGACGGGGAAGGTCGTCATCGAGGAGGTGCAGCTTAGCCCGGCTCTGTGTGCTTGGTGTGAAGTGTCCTCAGTTGCCGGGCAGCCAGAGTGTGGCCAGCACCCCCCCGTCCGGCTGATTGGCAAGAGCAAGATGGCCGCCATGCTGGCGTGCCACCTCCATGGCAAAACTGAGCCCGAGGCCGCTGCTTTTTCCCTTGTCTGGCCTTGGCAGGGAGTAGAAACGCTCGAAAATCCTGGGCAGCGCAAAGTCGGGAATGCCTGGCCCCTGATCCCGCACCCGGAAGCAATAACCCCCCTCCTCCATGGCGCCGCTCAGCACCAGGGTACTGCCGACGGGGGCGAAATCGAGGGCGTTGTCCAGCAGGTTGCCAAGGGCCTGCTCCACCAGCAGGGGATCCCACTTCTGCTTCTGACCTTCCCCCAGCTCGGCGTGCAGGGAGATCTGGCGGCGCTGGGCCTGGATCTGGCGGGCGTCGAGCACCCGTCTGCCCAGCCGGGCCGGCTCGACGGATTGTCTGTCCAGCCCCTGCCCTGATTCGAGGCGGGCGAGTTGCAGCATGCGCTCGATCAGCTGCTGCATGCGGGCCGTCTCCAGATTGATGTTGCCGATAAAGCGCTTTGCGATGTCCGGCGGCGGCGCCTCGGCCAGAATCTCCCCCGCCCCGCGAATGGCCGCCAGCGGGCTTTTGAGCTCGTGGGTCAGGCTGTGGACATAGGCCTCGATATAGGCCTTGCCGTCCAGTTGGCGGCGCATGGTTTCCAGGGAGTGGCCTAGCCTGTCCAGTTCGGGGCTGTAGAGGCGCGGCAGGCTGGCGGGCTGACCCTGGCTGATTGCATCTGCATAGTGCACCAGCTTGCCGATGGCGCGGTTGAGCCACCACACCAGCAAGGCGCCGATGAGCAGCGAGATGAACAGCAGCAGGGCCGCCCCTTTCAGCAACTGGTCTTCGCTGCGCTCTATCATGGGCTGCAGGGTGCTGTTGGGCTTGGCGACGGTGAGGGAGCCGAGGATGTCATCCCCTTCCCGCAGCGGGGCGGCCACGTGCATCACCGAACTGGCGGGATCGTCGGGGTCGCTGCGGGTGCTGCGGGCGCCATATTCGCCGCGCAGGGTCAGGTAGACGTCGTTCCAGCGCGAGTAGTCCTTGCCCAGATCCACCCCGTCCGAGTCGTAGACCACCCTGCCTTTTGCGTCGGTCACATAGATGCGGTACTCCGCCTGCTGCTTGAGGTGGCCATCGATGAGGGCATTGATGGGACTCTGGTTCAGGCGGGCGAAGGCGCTGGCCAGCCGGCCATTCGCCATCTTTCCTTCCTGCATGTCGTCCAGGGCCAGGGGGGCCAGCATCTGCGCCATGTCTACCAGGGTATCTTCGGTGGCGCTGCGTACCCCGGGCTTGATCTCCTCGACGAAGATCTCCAGCACGAACCAGGCGGCCAGGGCGAAGATCAGCACCAGGCCGCACAGCAGTTGCAATCCGATTCTCATCTCATCCCCCTGCCGATGCCCGGCCACCCCGAGTTCATGCCAGCTCCAGACTGTAGCCCAGCCCGCGGTGGGTCAGGATCAGGTTGGCGTCAGGGTCCCGCTCCCGCAGCTTGGCCCGCAGAGTCTTGATGTGGGTGTCGACGGTGCGATCCAGACTCTCTTCCGCATCCTGCCACACCAGATCCATCAGCTGCTGGCGGGAGTAGACCCGACCCGGCGCCAGCATCAGGGTCTTGAGCAGCAGGTACTCATAGCGGGTGAGCGTCAGGGGCTGGCCCAGGAAGCAGATTCGTGCCCGCTCCTCGTCCAGGGCGAGTGGCTGTATCGGCTGGTAGGGGGCGGGCTGGCTGCGGCGCAGGATGACCCGCACCCGGGCGCACACCTCACGGGGTGAGAAGGGTTTGGCCACATAGTCGTCTGCCCCTATCTCCAGCCCGATCAGCCTGTCTATCTCCTCGCTGCGAGCGGTGAGAAACATCAGGGGAATATCGGTCAGTGCCCGCACCCGCTTGCACAGTTCAAAACCGCTGATGTCCGGCAGCCCCACATCCAGGATCAAAAAATCCGGTCGCGTCTGTTCCAGTCGCGCCAGCAACGGCTGGCCGAGGGGGAACCACTCCACCTCGAAACCATCGGTCTGCAGGGCATAGATCAGGGTATCGGCAATGCTGGCTTCATCTTCCACCAGCCAGATGAGTCGTTTTTGCATGGCGTCCTCGTCGCAAATCGGCTCCTCATTCTGGCATCGAACCAAATCGGATCCTATTTGCCGTTTGATTTTTCCCGAAAAGGCATTAATATTTCGCAATTCTTTCGAATCGAAACTTAAAGATGACCAAACGCAACACACAGCAGCGCCGTCACACCATAGTGAGTCTGGTGCAGGAGCAGGGGGAAGTCAGCGTCGATGCCCTGGCCAAACACTTCGCCACTTCCGAGGTGACCATCCGCAAAGATCTGGCGGTGCTGGAGACCGGTGGCCTGTTGCTGCGTCGCTACGGCGGTGCCGTTCCCCTCCCCAGCGAGATGGTGGTGGACAGCAACCCGGAACAAGTTTCGAATCGAAAGCTGGCCATTGCCCGCGCTGCCGCCGAGCGGATCCGCGATCACAACCGCGTCATCATCGACAGCGGCAGCACCACCAGCGCCATGATCCCCATGCTGGGCAACAAGCGCGGCCTCATCGTCATGACCAACTCCCTCAATGTGGCCGGTGCCCTGCGCGAGCTGGAAAACGAGCCCACCCTGCTGATGACTGGCGGGACCTGGGATCCCCATTCCGAATCATTCCAGGGTCAGGTGGCGGAGCAGGTGCTGCGCTCCTATGACTTCGACCAGCTCTTCATCGGTGCCGATGGCATCGACCCGGAGCGGGGCACCACCACCTTCAACGAGCTGGTGGGCCTCTCCCGGGTCATGGCCGAAGTGTCACGGGAGGTCATCGTCATGGTGGAGTCGGAAAAGATCGGCCGAAAGATCCCCAATCTCGAGCTGCCCTGGTCCGGCATCCATACCCTGGTGACCGACGAGGGGCTGAGCAATGCGGCCAGAGAACAGATTCAGGCCAGGGGGATCACGCTGATTTGCGCTCCCGTGGCCGTGTGATTTGAACAAACCATTATCCAACCGAATTAACGTCTTACGTTTCAAGGAGAAGTCTATGTGTGGCATCGTCGGGGCCGTCGCCCAACGTGATGTGGCTGAAATCCTGGTAGAGGGTCTGCGCCGTCTGGAATACCGTGGCTACGATTCGGCCGGTGTCGCCGTGTTCAGCGCCAACCAGCCGCTGCAGCGGGTACGTCGCCTCGGCAAGGTGGCCGAGCTGGCCAAGGCGCTGGAGGAGCAGTCCGTCCACGGTGGTACCGGCATTGCCCACACCCGCTGGGCTACCCATGGCGAGCCGTCCGAGCGCAATGCTCACCCCCACGTCTCCGAGCATATCGTGGTGGTGCACAACGGCATCATCGAGAACCACGAAGAGCTGCGGGAAGAGTTGAAGGCGCTGGGCTATGTCTTCAGCTCCGACACCGACACCGAAGTGATCGCCCACCTGGTGCACCACGAGCTGAAATCCGCCCCCAGCCTGCTGGCGGCCATGCAGGTAGCGGTGAAGCAGCTGCGCGGCGCCTACGGCACAGTCGTGATGGACAGCCGTGACGACAGCCGCGTGGTGGTGGCCCGTTCCGGCTCCCCCCTGGTGATCGGCCGCGGCATCGGCGAGAACTTCATCGCCTCCGACCAGATGGCCCTGCTGCCGGTGACCCGCCGCTTCATCTTCCTGGAGGAGGGCGATGTGGCCGAAGTGACCCGCCGCGACGTGCACATCTTCGATACCCACGGCGAGGCCGTGGTGCGCGAAGAGCTGGAGTCCGAGTTGTCCCACGATGCCGGTGACAAGGGTGAATACCGCCACTACATGCTCAAGGAGATCTACGAGCAGCCCAAGGCCATCACCAATACCCTGGAAGGCCGCCTGGGCAGCGATCACGTGGTGGTCGAGTCCTTCGGCAACGGCGCCCGTGCCATTTTCGACAAGGTCGAGCACGTCCAGATCGTCGCCTGTGGCACCTCCTACAACTCCGGCATGGTGGCGCGCTACTGGTTCGAAGAGATCGCCGGCGTCTCCTGCGACGTGGAGATCGCCTCCGAGTTCCGCTATCGCAAGTCGGTGGTGCGTCCCAACAGCCTGCTGGTGACCCTCTCCCAGAGCGGCGAGACTGCCGATACCCTGGCAGCCCTGCGTCTGGCCAAGGAGTCTGGTTACATGAGCTCTCTGGCCATCTGCAACGTACCAGGCTCCTCCCTGGTGCGCGAATCCGACCTGGCCTTCATGACCCGGGCTGGTGCCGAGATCGGGGTGGCGTCCACCAAAGCGTTCACCACCCAGTTGGCTGGTCTGCTGATGCTGGTGGCCTCCGTCGGTCACTGCCGTGGCAACCTGAGCGCCGCCGCCGAGGCCGAACTGGTCAAGGCGCTGCAAGCCCTGCCTGTGCGCATCAAGGAGAGCCTGGCCCTGGCCAAGCAGATCGAGACTCTGGCCGAAGAGTTTGCCGACAAGCACCATAGCCTGTTCCTCGGTCGTGGCAGTCAGTACCCCATCGCCATGGAAGGGGCGCTCAAACTCAAGGAGATATCCTACATCCACGCAGAAGCCTATGCCGCCGGTGAGTTGAAGCATGGCCCGCTGGCGCTGATCGATGCCGAGATGCCCATCATCGTCGTGGCGCCGAACAACGATCTGCTGGAGAAGCTCAAGTCCAACGTGGAAGAGGTGCGTGCCCGTGGCGGTATCCTCTATGTGTTCGCCGATGCGGACGCCGGTTTCAAGAGCGACGAGACCATGCGGGTGATGAGCCTGAACCACGTGGAAGAGATGATCGCGCCGATCGTCTATACCGTGCCGCTGCAGTTGCTCTCCTACCACGTCGCCCTCATCAAGGGCACCGACGTGGATCAGCCACGCAACCTGGCCAAATCCGTGACTGTGGAATAAGCCGTCGCCGGAAATGAAAAAAGAGCCGCATTGCGGCTCTTTTTGTTTTGGCAAAACAGGCTACGACAGCCGCAGGTTGGTGATGGTCACGTCGTCCAGGGAAGGCACAATGATGCCGCTGGAGATGCTCTTGGCAATCGCCTGGTTGCGGTTGCGCGAGTCCGTCTTGTTGGTGACCTGATTGAGGTGGAAGTTCACGGTTCGCTCGCTGATGCCGAGGATGGTGGCGATCTCCCAGGAGGTCTTGCCCTCGCTGGCCCAGAACAGGCACTCCTTCTCCCGATCCGACAGCTCGGCCAGGTATTTCATCAGGTCTGGCCTGGCCTTGATGAGGGTCAGGGCCGAGTTGAAAATGTAGCTGGCACAGAATGACAGCAGGGGAACGTTTTCAAACATCAGATCGGAATTGGACTTCTCCTTGCTGATGAAAGAGAGGATGCCGTGTTCCCCCTGCGGCGTGTGCAGCGGGAAGGAGACGCCGTTCCTCACCCCGAAGTCGGCGGCGAGGTTCATTACTTCCCTGCTGGCGCTGGGCAACCAGGGGGCATCACAATCGAGCTTGTTCCAGAAGATGGGCTGGGTCTGCTTCAGTCCCAGGAAGACGACCGGATCCTGGGTCAGGTAGTGTCGTTCCGAATAGGCATCAAACCAGCTGGTGGGGCAGTTGTTGAACAAGGCCACATGGGATTTCTGCATACTGATGGGGAAAATAATCAGCAAACGGAAGTAATCAAACCCCATCTGATGACTGAAGCGCTCCAGTTGTTGCTGGATCTCGCTGGTCTTCTTCGCCTTGGTGAACCGATCTATGTGTTCCCAGATCGCATCGTTAAACATGTAAGTCTCCTTTTTCGATCACTTATCTTGCTGATCGAAAAGACATTTTTTAGTTATTTAAAATGGTGTTGCGACTACCAACGCCAGTTATTCCCGTACTTGTCTAAAAAGTATCCTGTTTTTTCGGCCAGAGGCCAAGAAAATCATCTGATTGCCAGTGACCCTACTCTTTGAGACAATGAGAATAGTTATCATTGTTAAGATTTATATCATGAACAAGTTTTGGGGTCTGGCCTTGTTACCCATGGCCGTTCATTGCGTCGTGTCCGCCGACGAAGTGGTTGCGCCAGCATTGAAGAACAGTATCGCCGACGGGAAAGCCTCCCAGCTGCGTGTGGAGAAAGCCGCCGATGGAGCCGTCGCCGCCAGGATTGAGCTGCAAAATGCCCAACTGCAACTGCGGGATCTGGAAGCCTACAACCGCTACATGCAGTCTCTGGTGGCCGATCAGCAAAACGAGCTGGGCAAGCTGGACCAGCAGTTGGAGGCGGTACAGGAGACCAGACAGGGGCTTGTCCCCCTGATGCTGCAGATGCAAGCCGATCTGGAACAGCTGGTACAGGATGACATCCCGCTGCGCAGGGAGGATCGTCTGGCGCGGGTTGCTGCCTTGAAAGCGACGCTGGCCAGAGCCGATGTGAGCGAGGCGGAGAAGTTCCGCCAGCTATTGCAGGCCTATCAGATTGAAGCCGAATACGGCAGCAGGCTGGACCATTATTCCGCCGAGCTGGTGCTGGATGGCGCACCGCGCCGGGTCGATGTGCTGGCTCTGGGTCGGGTCTCCCTGCTGGCGATGACCGCCGATCGCTCCCAGGCGTGGCGTTGGTCTGCCGAGCACAAGCAGTGGCAAGCCCTCGACGGCCAGTGGCTCTCCCCCATCGCCGAGGCGTTGGAAATGGCTGCCGACAAGAAAGTTCCCCAGTTGTTGAATGTCCCCCTTTCCGTCAGCCGTGGTCAGGAGGCCCAGTCATGAGCGTCACCATGAAGTGGTTACCCCTTGCCCTCGCCCTCTCTCTGGGCACCACAGCCGCCGTGGCCGAGGAAGCCTGGCAGCAGCAGGAACAGGCCCGTGAACAGAAGGCTCAGCAGGATCTGGCGTCTGTCTCCAGGGAGCTGAGCACTGCCCGTACCAAGCTGGCCGAGGCCCAGCGCCTGAGCAAGGAGCTGGCCAGCCAGTTCGCGGCCAATGAAAAGCAGCTGGTGGAGCTCAATACCCAGTGGGAGCAAGCCTCCGGCGACATGAACGACATCTTTGCGGTCACCCGTCAGGGGGCCAGCGATGCGGTCAAGTTGCTGAGCGAATCCGCCGTCGAGGGCCAGTATCCTGATCGTCTCGCCCCACTGAAAACCATGGCACAGGATAAACAGGTGCCTGATCGCGCCGCCCTTGCCCTGCTGCCAGCCACCTTGCTGCAGGAGATCCGCGAATCGGGCCGGGTTGCCCAGTTCAACGGCAAGGTGCTTGATGCCCAAGGCGTTGCCAGCGAGCAGACGTTGACCCGGATCGGCAGCTTCGCCCTGCTGGGCGATGCTGGTTTCTTGCAACCGGGGGCCGAAGGCCTGAGTCCGGTGCTGGGCCTGCCAGGCAGCGTGCTTTCCGCTGTGGCCGCTTATCAGGGTCAGGAGGGAGAAGCGTTGCCGCTGGACCCCTCCCACGGTGTTCTGCTCGATATGCTGGCCCAGGCGCCCACCTTCTGGCAGCAAGTCCAGCAGGGCGGCCAGGTCGGCGCCATCATCGTGCTGCTGGCCGCTATCGGCCTGGGGATCGCTGGAGTACGGCTGTGGAGCCTCTCTCGCGAACTGGGTCGGGTTCGTCGCCAGCTCAAGAGCGGTGAATATCATGCCGACAACGCCCTCGGCCGGGTGCTGACGGTGGCTGACAAGCATCCAGAACTGAGCATGGAGACCCTCGAATTGCGTCTGGATGAGGCGATCCTGCAGGAGACTCCTCGCCTGGAGCGCGGCATCGGCATGGTCAAGGTGATCGCGGCCATCGCCCCCATGCTGGGTCTGCTCGGGACAGTGACCGGTATGATCGGCACCTTCCAGGCCATCACCCAGTTCGGTACCGGCGATCCCAAGATCATGGCGGGCGGCATCTCCATGGCCCTGGTCACCACGGTGCAAGGTCTGGTAGCGGCCATTCCGCTGATCCTGGCCCACAGCCTGTTGCAGTCCCGTTTCACCGAGCTCTCCAACGTGCTGGAACAGCAGGTGGCCGGGATCCTGGCCGAGCGGGCCGAAAGCAATGGTGACAGGGTGGAGCGGGTAGCATGATGCTCGACATCTGGCAGCAGTTGCAGAGCTTCATGGGCCGTGGCGGCCCGGTGCTCTGGGTCATTCTGGCCTTGCTGGTGCTGATGTGGATTCTGATGATCGAGCGGCTGCTCTACCTCAACCTGGGGTTTGCACCGTTGCAGCGTGAGCTGCTGGGCCGCTGGCAGGCGCGTCGCGAGCGTCACAGCTGGCACGCTCGCGCGATTCGCGGGCGCTGGCTGGCAGAAGTGGAGCTGGCGCTCAACCGTCATCTGATCTTCATCCGCACCCTGGTGGTGCTCTGCCCCATGCTGGGGTTGCTGGGTACAGTGACCGGCATGATAGGCGTATTCGATGCGCTGGCTGCGGCCAACCGCTTTAACCCGGAGAGCATGGCGGGCGGGATCTCCCGCGCCACCATCCCCACCATGGCAGGCATGGTGGTGGCCCTCTCCGGCGTGTTGTTACTTAGCCGGCTCGAGAGTCAGGCCAAGCGTGCGCTGGCCAAGACCCGGGACGGCCTGCGAGAAGAGAAGGTAATGCAATGAGACGGCAATCCAAACGCCAGCGCGATGAAGTGCAGATCGACATGACCCCCATGCTGGATATCGTCTTCATCATGCTGATCTTCTTCATCGTGACCACCTCCTTCGTGCGCGAAGCCGGGCTTGAGGTACACAGACCCCAGGCCAGCCAGGCCAAGGCGCAGAAATCGTCCAGCATCATGCTGGCGATCGGCGCTCAGGGGCAGATCTTCCTCGACCGCAAACAGGTGGATGTGGAGCGGGTGCAGGCCACCCTCGCCCGACTGTTGGCGGAGCAGCCCGAGGCAAGCCTGGTGATCCAGGCCGATGAACGGGTACCCCACGGCAAGGTGGTGCGGGTGATGGATGAAGCCAAGGCGGCAGGCATCGCCAACATCGCCGTGGCGGTGGCACCGAAATGAAACACAAGTTGATGAGCCTGGGACTGGGGATCACCCTCAGTCTGGGCATCCTGTTGTTCATGGCCACCCTGGTGGAGCCGCCCGGAGGAGAGAAGGCGACCACAGAGCAGAAATCCATTGTCATCAACATGCAGAACGAGGTGACCGAGGTACAGGTGCGTGAGCGGCCGGTACCCCAGGAGCCGGAACCCTTGCCGGAGCCGCCTGCCGCGCTGGCTTCGACACCGATGCCCATGCCGGCGGCGGCTCCGCTGCCTTCGGTACAGCCGAGCCTGGATCTGGTCTCGACCCTGAGTGCGGTACAGGTCTCTGCCCCTGGCGTGGCGACCAGTCCCACTCCGGTCGCGAGCGGCAATTTCCATGGTCAGCAGCAGGGTACCGGGATCGGTGCCGGCGACATGCTGATGCCACTGCAACGGGTTGAGCCCGTTTATCCCTACCGGGCCCAGCAGGCCGGCATCGAGGGGTCTGTGACCTTGCGTTTCAGCGTCGATGCCGACGGCCGGGTACAGGATGTGGAGGTTGTCGAGGCCAAGCCGAAGCGCCAGTTCGAGCGAGCGGCCATTCAGGCGATCAACAAGTGGCGCTATCAGCCGAGGCCGGGCGCCACCGACAAGCTGGTGCAAGTCATCACGCTCAAATTCAAATTGGAGTCATAACCATGTTGCGGATCTGGATCTGTCTGCTGGCCCTGGTCAGCCAAGCCTGTCTGGCGATGGAGGTGAGCCCTCATTTCTCCCGCCAGCTGGAGCCCGTGATGAAGCTCTATCAATCTGGCCAGTGGCAACAGGCCCAGAGCAAGGCGGCTGTGCTCAAACCCGGTTCCGAGGCTGAGCACGCCTGGCTGGCGCAGTTACAGGCCTCTCTGGCCGCCAACCTGCAGCAGACCGCACAGGCGAGTCGCTACGTGGAGCAGGCTCTTGCCTATAAAGAGTGGCCAGAGCAGCAACGACTTCAGTTGTTGCGTCTGCGAGGGGATATCCAGGCCCAGCAATCCAACTGGCCCGGCGCCATCGCCAGCTACAAGGCCGCATTGGCCATCAAGGCTGACGATGCCTTGCGTCTGCGCTTGGCTGGCCTCTATTACCACAACAAGCAGTACGGCGAGGCAGCCAGCCAGAGTGAACAACTGTTGAAGAAAAGCTGGCAGAAGCAGGCAGCCATCATCCGCCTCTCCTCCCTCACTGCATTGCAGCGTTACGGCGTGGCTGCGGATCAGGCCGAAGAGTTGATCCGCCGCGAGCCAAAAGAGAGCAAATGGTGGCAGCAGGCTGTGTCGCTCAATCTCTCCGCCAAGCGTGGTGATCGAGCGCTTGCACTGCTGCAAACCGCCATCGACCGTCAACTGATGGATGATGCCGCCGCCCGCAACCAGCTGATCCGCCTGTATGCCTGGCAGGGACTGCCCTATCGTGGTGCGCGTCTGCTGGAGTCTGCCATGGCCAAGGGGGTGATGAAGCAGAATGCCGAGAATCGCCAATTGCTGGCCCAGTTGTGGGAAGGAGCGCGTGAGTGGCCGAAGGCTGTGGACAGCTGGCAACTGCTTGCCCGGGAACATGCTCACCCCAAGGCCGCCATGCGAGCCGCGGAACTGCTGCTGCAACAGGGCAAGACGGATGCCGCCATGACCCAGCTCGCGGCCATCAAGTCGGTGAAGGGAGAGCAGGGCAACAGAGCCAAGGCCCTGCTGGTGCAGGCACACCTCAATAAAGAACAATATGCTCAGGCGCTGGTGTTGGCTCGCGAGCTGCAACAGCAGAACAACTGGCAAGACAGGGCGACCAGTTGGGTCAACTACATTCAGGCCCAGACTGACGGTATGAACAAAAAAGCGGCGTGAAACTGGGGTAAACTCTCATTTCATGGGGTTTAGCCTGCTTTTTCAGCAAACGAGCGCATTTTTATAAAAAGCCCTTGTCATCCCGGCGCGGCTCCCTATAATGCGCCCCTACCAGCACGGCGGACCACGCCGAACTGATGAGCTAGCCTCCTGATGAGGTGGGCGCCGAAAGAAAAGCGAAAACAATCGCTTGACTTTCGAAGTGAGGCGCGTAAGATGCGCCTCCTCAACGCGATAAGCGTGACGCTCTTTAACAATTTGAATCAAGCAATCTGTGTGGGCACTCACAGCATCGAGCATCAAAAACAATTTTTGATTTTCAATGTCTGATGAAGT
>NZ_JBFWLQ010000014.1:0-110465 GCF_050252055.1 Aeromonas sp.
CAAAAATTGTTTTTGATGCTCGATGCTGTGAGTGCCCACACAGATTGCTTGATTCAAATTGTTAAAGAGCGTCACGCTTATCGCGTTGAGGAGGCGCATCTTACGCTCCTCACTTCGAAAGTCAAGCGGTTGTTTTCGCTTTTCTTTCGGCGCCCACTTCGCTAGGAAGCTGGCTCATCAGGTTGGCGTGGTCCGCCGTGCTGGTAGGGGCGCATTATAGGGAGCCGCGCCGGGATGACAAGGGCTATCTTGCGAAAAATAGTCCTTTTTACCGATTTGTGGCTCGAACGCCTACTTATCAAACAAAAAGCCCTACTTACGCAGGGCTCTGGCCGCTCTGAATGACGTCACTGTTACTTTTTTGACCAAAATTCACGGGCAAAGCCGCGCACCTTGTCCCAGTCGGTGAATTCCAGATCCTTGCTGGTATCCGTGCTGCCCCCGGTGATCTTCATGATCAACTGGATGATGCGGGTCTGCCACCAGTTGTAACGGGAGTACTGCAATGCCCCGGCAAACACCCCCAGAGTTTTAGGCTTCCAGGGAGAGAGGCGCAGAAACTTCTTCATGTAGGCGTTGGTCTGCGGCGTCTGCTTCTCGGGCTTGCGTGCCGTCAGGTTCACGCAGAAGAACGCCGCATTGGCTACTTCCAGCTGTTCATGATGTGCGTGTATGAAGCTGAGCAGGCTGGGGTGGAAGTTACCGTAGCGAATGGAAGCGCCAATCAACACCTTGGCATACTTGCTGAGGTTGCACATGGGCAGGGTGTGCAGGTCGTGCATCACCACTTCGCATCCTGATATTTCCTCCAGCATGACATCCACGATTTTCCGCGTTTGCCCGTCCCGGGAAGAATAAAGCACCAAAATCTTGTCCATACCAACCTCAACTACGCCAGAATGCAGGAGTAAACAGTACCAGAAGTGTGAAGATTTCCAATCGACCAAACAACATGGCCACGATTAATATCCACTGTGCAGTGGCCGAGATATTGCCGAAGTTGGCCGACACCTCCCCCAGACCCGGCCCCACGTTGGTGAATGCCGCAGCCACGGCGGAGAAGGCCGTCACTTCGTTCAGCCCCGTCATCAGCAGCAACAGCATGAAGATGAAGAACAGGATGATGTAGGTGGCAAAGTAGCCCCAGACCGCTTCCACGATCCGCTCCGGTACGGCGCGGCGTCCCAGCTTCAAGGTGTAGATGGCCCGCGGATGCACCAGCCGTTTGAGTTCACGCATCCCCTGCAGGAACAAGATCATGAAACGCATCACCTTGATGCCCCCCCCGGTACTGCCGGCGCAGCAGCCGATGAAGGCGGAGAACATCAACAGCATGGGCAGAAAGGAGGGCCACTCCGCATAGCTGGTCGTGCTGTAGCCGGTGGTCGTGCCAAGCGACACCGCCTGGAACAGACCGTGGTTGAGCGCCTCCTGCCAGGTGGCGTAATGACCGTGGAACAGCAGAGAGACGAAACAGATCAACACCAGCACGCACTGGATGCTCAGAAACACTTTGAGCTCCGAGTCCCGCAGATAGCTGCTCACGCGCACCGGCTTGTGGGCAAATACCATGAAGTGAAGCGCGAAGTTGACGCTCGCCAGCAACAGGAACACCACTGTGATCAGGTTGATGGCCGGGCTGTCGAAGAAACCGATGCTGGCGTCGTGGGTCGAGAACCCCCCAACCGACAAGGTGGAGAAGGAGTGGCAGATGGCATCGAACAACGTCATTCCCGCCATCCAGTACGCGAGAGCGCAGAGGGAGGTCAGCAACAGATAGATGAACCAGAGCGCCTTGGCCGTCTCGGCGATGCGCGGGGTCACCTTGTTGTCCTTGACGGGCCCCGGGATCTCGGCGCGATAGAGCTGCATACCCCCGATACCCAGAAGTGGCAGCACGGCCACCGCCAGCACGATGATCCCCATGCCACCGAGCCATTGCAGCAGCTGGCGGTAGAAGAGAAACGCCTTGGGCAGATTGTCCAGCCCGGTCAGCACCGTTGCGCCCGTGGTAGTCAGGCCGGAAAACGACTCGAAAAATGCCTCCGAGACCGACATGTCAGGCGTGTCGCTCATGATGAAGGGGACGGCACCCACGCTCCCCAGCACCACCCAGAACAGCACCACGATGAGGAAGCCTTCCTTGGACCTGAGTTCCTTTTTCTGATGGCGGTTGGGAAACCAGAGCAGGAGGCCGAGCAGGAGGGCTATGACGAAGGAGTTGACGAACTCGGTACCACCGCCATCACGATACCCAAAAGCGACCATCGCGGGCAGCAGCATGGTCGAGCTGAACAGGGCAACCAGCAGACCGACGATACGAATGATGCTCAGAATCTGCATTCCGGCTCCCTCTTCAGACTAAAAGAGCGATGGATTCTAGCCATCTAAGGGACGAAGGGATACCCGACCCTGGGTCCGGTCGGTCAATTCCTGTGCGATACGGGCCCAGAGCGCAGACTCCCACGCTACCTGAAGGGTGACGCTGGCACCATAATCGGCCACCAGCAACTGCCCTTGATGGACAGAGATGAGTGACTCCACGGCCCCCATGTCGGTGTAGTCACACTGGATCACGGAAGAGGTCAGCTGACGCTTGATACAGGTTTCAAGTTGCTTGAGTGCTGCCCCCACACCACCACCATAGGCCTTGACCAGGCCACCGGTCCCCAGCAGCACGCCACCGTAATAGCGCACCACCACGGCGGCGACTTCACCCAGACCGGCCCCCATCAACTGGGCCAGCATGGGTTTGCCCGCCGTGCCCGAGGGTTCGCCATCATCACTGAAACCATAAACCTGGCTGTCTTGCGGGGCGCCGGCGACAAAAGCCCAGCAGTGATGCCGGGCTCCCGGGTGTTGCTGTTTGATCTCGTCTATCCAGGCCTTGGCGGCCTCGACGGTCGGAGTGTGGGCGATGTAGGTAATGAAGCGGCTCTTCTTGATCTCTTCGCTCACCTCCAGCGGGGCTGCCGGTATGGGGTAATCCGTCGCCATCAGAGCCCTGCTTGTCTGGTCAGGTTCTCCACCCCGTTGGCATGCAGCACCACGTTGTCCTCGATGCGAATACCACCATAGGGACGCAGCGCCTCCACCTTGTTCCAGTTGACCCGCTTGCCCTGCTCACCCTGGCGCAGCGGCTCCAGCAGGCTGTCGATGAAGTAGAGGCCGGGCTCTATGGTGAAGACCTGACCCACTTCGATCACCCGGGTGCAGCGCAGATAGGGGAACTGCTCGGGGGCCGCCAGGTGGGTGCCGCGCTCATCCTGCATGAAGCCGCCGGCATCGTGTACCTGCAGGCCGAGGAAGTGGCCGAGACCGTGGGGGAAGAAGACATTGGTCACCCCGGTATGGATCATCTCGTCCACCGACATGTCTACCAGTTCGGTGGCTTGCAGCAGGCGCGCCAGCCTGTGGTGCATCTGCAGGTGCAGCTCGCTGTAGCGGCGGCCCGGCTTGATCTCGTCGATGATCTCCTGTTGCTGTGCATCCAGCGCAGCAATCAGATCGGCGAACTCACCGCGGCGCCAGGCCCAGGTCCGGGTAATGTCGGAGGCATAACCGTGCACGTCCACACCGGCATCGATGAGGAAGGAGTAACGCTCCGCATCCGGCACCCGCTGGGTGGAGAGATGGGTGTAGTGCAGGATGGCCGCATTGCGGTTGATGGCAACAATGTTGCCGTAGGGCGCCTCATTGGCCCCCTGTCCGACCGCCTTCATGTAGGACAGGTTGATCTCGAACTCGCTCGCCCCCGCCATGAAGGAGTCCTTGGCCGCGATGTGGCCGCGCACGCCGATGCGGTTGGCATCGCGAAGACATTCCAGCTCATAGGGCGTCTTGTAGGCACGGTGGTAGTGCAGGTAGTTGAGGACCGCCTCCGGATTGGGCTGGCCCAGTCCCAGCAGCTCGGCCACTTCCAGATGGCCGCCCAGATAGGCCCACTCCTGCTTGTTGGCCGGCAGGTGATCGGCAACCTGCTCCGGGCGAGTCAGGAAGCGAATGTCGAAGAAATCGACCCAGAAGGCGTTGGGCAACTCCGCCACCTTGTGCCAGAAGTCCACCGGCCGGTAGAACAGCAGCACCGGCTTGTTCACCCCGTCCACCAGCAACCAGCAGTGAGGGTTGTCCAGCACCGGCAACCAGGCCTTGAACTGGGGATTCACCTTGAAGGGATAATCCTGGTCATCGAGAAAGATGCGATGAGTCTGGCCGGAGTGAATAGCGAGGCCGCCAAGACCCTGTTGTTGCAGGATGTCGCGGGTACGCTGCTGAAGGGTGTCGAGATGCTGGGCAAAAAGTTGGCTGTAACTGCTCATGGCGTCCTGCTCCGGGCGAATGTGACTTCAGCATAACATCAAGCGAATCAAGGCTCGAGCCACCCGGCTTTCGCTTCGTGAGGTAACGCATAGGTTACAGGCTTTTTGTTATGAAGATAAAACAGACAATTAACAAACAAAGAACAATTCAATACACTGCCCACAGACAGTAGATATCAGCCGTCAGGAACGACTCATGCAAAACCTTTGTCTGTGGACACCGGATCAGGACAGGATGCAGCACTCCAACCTCCACCAGTTCATGGCCGAGGTCAATCACTTCCATGGTCTGCAACTGCGCAGCTATGCCGACCTGTATCAATGGTCGGTGGAGAAGACCACCCGCTTCTGGCCCCTGGTGTGGCAGCACTGCGGCGTCAAGGGCGAGCTTGGCAACATTGTGGCGGAGAACCGCCAGGATATGCAGCGCGCCCGCTGGTTCCCCGACAGCCAGCTCAACTTCGCCGAGAACCTGCTGCGCCGTCAGGATGAGAGCCCGGCCATCATCTCCCGCATCGAAGGGGGTCCAAGCCGGACCCTGAGCTGGCATCAGCTGGCAGATCAGGTCGCCCGCCTGGCCCAGTGGCTTCGCAGCCAGGGCATAGGCCGGGGTGATGTGGTCGCAGCCTACCTGCCCAATATCCCGGAAACCGTGGTAGCCATGCTGGCAACCACCAGCCTCGGCGCGATCTGGACCTCCACCAGTCCCGATTTTGGCGAGGCCAGCGTGGTGGAGCGCTTCGGCCAGACCCGTCCCAGGGTGCTGTTCGCGGTGGATGGCTACCGCTACGGCGGCAAGGCCATCGACATTCAGGACAAGGTGGCCAGCGTCGTCGGTCAGCTCGACAGCATAGAGCAGACGGTGATGATCCCTCTGCTCGGCAACCCGCTGCAGCTTGGTCACAACTGGCAGCAATTGCTGGCAAGCCAGCATGACACCCAGCTCGCCTTCGAGCCCATGGCTTTCAATGACCCGCTCTATATCCTCTACTCCTCCGGCACCACCGGCAAACCCAAGTGCATCGTGCACGGCATTGGCGGCACCCTGCTGCAACACCTGAAAGAGCACCAGTTGCACTGCGACATCAAGCCGGGGGAGCGCATCTTCTACTTCACCACCTGTGGCTGGATGATGTGGAACTGGCTGGTGAGCGCCCTCGCCTCCGGCGCCACCCTGGTGCTCTACGATGGTTCCCCCTTCTACCCGGATGGCAAGGTGCTGTGGGATCTGGCACGGGACGAAGAGGTCGCCCTGTTCGGCACCTCGGCCAAGTATCTCGATGCGCTGCATAAACAGGGTTATGCCCCCATCAAGACCCACGACCTGCCTGCCTTGCGCCTCATCTGCAGCACCGGATCCGTGCTGTCGCCGGAGGGGTTTGACTACGTTTACCAGCAGATAAAGCAGGATGTGCAGCTCAGCTCCATCTCTGGCGGCACCGACATCTGCTCCTGCTTCGTCATCGGCAACCCCTTGAGCCCCGTCTATCGCGGCGAGAGCCAGGGGCGCGGCCTTGGTCTCGCGGTGCAGGTATTCAACGAGGCGGGCCAGCCGGTGCTGGGTGAAAAGGGCGAACTGGTCTGCACCAAGCCTTTCCCGGCCCAGCCCATCTACTTCTGGGGTGACGAGAACGGCGACAAATACCACGCCGCCTACTTCGAGCGGTTCGACAACATCTGGTGCCACGGGGACTGGATCGAGCTGACCCCGACCGGCGGCATTCTGTTCTACGGCCGCTCCGACGCGACCCTCAACCCGGGCGGCGTGCGCATCGGCACCAGCGAGATCTACCGCTATGTGGAACAACTCGACGAGGTGGAAGAGAGCATCGTCATCGGCCAGCAATGGAAACAGGACGAGCGGGTGGTGCTGTTCGTCAAGCTCAAGGCGGGTTGCAAGCTGGACGACGGGCTGCGTGAGCGGATATGCCAGCAGATCAAGCGACACTGCACCGCCCGTCATGTGCCTGCCCGCATCCTGCAGGTGGATGCCATCCCCCGCACCAAGTCCGGCAAGATAGTGGAGCTGGCGGTGCGGGAAGTGGTGCACAATCGGCCCGTCAACAACACCCATGCCCTCGCCGATCCCGAGGTGCTGAACCAGTATCGCAACCGGCCGGAACTGGCTAGCTGATACCACGCTCATCTCCATCGGAGGCGCCGCAAGGCGCCTCTTTTTTGCCCGTTTTGTGATGAAGAGCTTTTACTCGACAACTGTTAAACAAATGTTTTAAATAGGTGTTGAAAATGTCTCCTTTTGGATCAATAGTGAGCCTCGCCCCCTGCTGGGGATAAAGGAGCACCATTCCCCACAGAGTGGGAACAAGGAGACACTCTCATGATCTACCAAGGCGAAACCCTGACGGTCAGCTACCTCGAAGACGGCATTGCCGAGCTGAGGTTCGATGCCCCGGGTTCAGTCAACAAGCTGGATCGCGCTACCCTGCTCTCCCTGAGCGAAGCGATCGCCGCATTACAGCAACAAGCCGATTTGAAGGGTCTGATCCTCACCTCCGGCAAAGACGCTTTCATCGTCGGCGCCGACATCACCGAATTCCTGGAACTGTTCGATCTGCCGCAAGAAGACCTGCTCGGCTGGCTGGAGAAGGCCAACGACATCTTCAGCGCCATCGAAGATCTGCCGGTGCCCACCCTCTCCGCCATCAAGGGCCATGCTCTGGGCGGCGGCTGCGAGACCATTCTCTCCACCGATTTCCGGTTGGCCGACACCACGGCCAAGATCGGCCTGCCCGAGACCAAGCTCGGCATCATGCCGGGCTTTGGCGGCACCGTCCGTCTGCCGCGGGTGATCGGTGCCGACAACGCGCTGGAGTGGATCACCACCGGCAAGGATTACCGTGCCGATGACGCCCTCAAGGTGGGTGCCATCGATGCCGTGGTCGCCCCCGACGCGCTGCACAGCGCCGCCGTGCAGATGATCAAGGACGCGATCAAAGGCAAGCTGGACTGGCAGGGCCGCCGCGCCACCAAGAAGGCCCCGCTGCGCCTCTCCAAACTGGAAGCCATGATGAGCTTCACCACCGCCGCCGGCATGGTTGCCGCCGTGGCGGGCAAACACTATCCGGCCCCCATGGCCGCCGTGAAGACGGTGGAAGCCGCCGCCAGCATGGGCCGTGACGAAGCGCTGGCCGCCGAGGCCGCCACCTTCATCAAGCTGGCGAAAACCGACGTGGCCAAGGCGCTGGTCGGTATCTTCCTCAACGATCAACACATCAAGGCGCTGGCCAAGAAGGCCGCCAAGCAGGCAAACAAGGCCACCGGCCATGCCGCCGTGCTGGGTGCCGGCATCATGGGGGGCGGCATCGCCTACCAGTCTGCCAGCAAAGGCATCCCGGCGGTGATGAAGGACATCAACGAGAAGGCGCTGGCACTTGGCATGAATGAGGCCACCAAGCTGCTCAACGGCCAGCTCGAGCGCGGTCGCATCGACGGCATCAAGATGGGCCAGGTGCTCTCCGCCATCACGCCGACCCTGAGCTATGACAACGTCAAGCATGTGGACGTGGTGGTCGAAGCCGTGGTCGAGAACCCGAAAGTGAAGGCGGCCGTGCTGAGTGAAGTGGAAGGCGTGATCGGCGAAGACTCCGTGCTCGCCAGCAACACCTCCACCATCCCCATCTCCCTGCTGGCCAAGGGACTGAAGCGCCCCGAGAATTTCTGCGGCATGCACTTCTTCAACCCGGTGCACCGCATGCCACTGGTGGAGATCATCCGCGGCGAGCAAACCTCCGATGAAACCATCAACCGCGTGGTGGCCTACGCCGCCGCCATGGGCAAGTCCCCGGTCGTGGTCAACGACTGCCCCGGCTTCTTCGTGAACCGTGTGCTGTTCCCCTACTTCTTCGGCTTCAACAAGCTGGTCGCCGATGGCGCCGACTTCGCCGCCGTCGACAAGGTGATGGAGAAGGAGTTCGGCTGGCCCATGGGCCCCGCCTACCTGCTGGACGTGGTCGGCATCGACACTGGCCACCATGCCGGTGACGTGATGGCGCAGGGCTTCCCGGCACGCATGAGCAAAGAAGGCCGTACCGCCATCGACGTGATGTACGAAGTGAACCGCTTCGGTCAGAAGAACGGCAAGGGCTTCTACGCCTACGAGCAGGACAAGAAGGGCAAGCCGAAGAAGGTGGCCGACGCCGCTGCTTACGAGCTGCTGGCCCCCATCGCCAAGCCGAAACAGGATTTCGACAAGGACGCCATCATCGCCCGCATGATGATCCCGATGATCAACGAGGTGGTGCTCTGTCTGGAAGAGGGCATAGTCGCCACGCCAGCCGAAGCCGACATCGCGCTGGTCTACGGTCTGGGCTTCCCTCCCTTCCGCGGCGGCGTGTTCCGCTATCTGGACACTATCGGTCTGGATCGCTATGTCGCCATGGCCGACCAGTATGCCGACTTGGGCCCGCTCTACCGCGTCAGCGACCGCTTGCGTGAGATGGCCGCCCAGGGCAACACCTTCTACTGATTGCGGAAAGGAGATCCATTCATGAAAGACGTAGTCATTGTCGACTGTATCCGGACCCCCATGGGCCGGTCCAAGGGCGGCGCCTTCCGCAACGTGCGTGCAGAAGACTTGTCCGCGCACCTGATGAAATCCATCCTGCTGCGCAACCCCAACCTCGACCCGAACGAGATCGAGGATATCTACTGGGGCTGCGTGCAGCAGACCCTGGAACAGGGCTTCAACATTGCCCGCAACGCCGCCTTGCTGGCCGGCATTCCCAAGCAGGTGGGGGCGGTCACCGTCAACCGCCTGTGCGGCTCCAGCATGCAGGCGCTGCATGATGCCTCCCGCGCCATTCAGGTAGGTGATGGGGATATCTTCATCATCGGCGGCGTCGAACACATGGGCCACGTGCCCATGAGCCACGGGGTGGACTTCCACCCCGGCATGGCCAAGTCGGTGGCAAAAGCCTCCGGCATGATGGGGCTGACCGCCGAGATGCTCGGCAAGCTGCACGGCATCAGCCGTCAACAGCAGGACGAGTTTGCGGCCCGCTCCCACCGCCGTGCCCACGCCGCCACCGTGGAAGGGCGTTTTGCCAAGGAGATCGTCGGGCTGGAAGGGCACGACGCCAGCGGCGCCCGCTTCTTCTACGACTATGACGAGGTGATCCGCCCCGAGACCACGGTCGAGACGCTGAGCCAGCTGCGCCCGGTGTTCGACCCGGTCAACGGTACCGTCACCGCCGGCACCTCCTCAGCCCTGTCCGATGGCGCCGCCGCCATGCTGGTGATGAGTGCGGACCGTGCAAAGGCCCTCGGCCTCACGCCGCGCGCCAGGGTGCGCGCCATGGCCATCGCCGGCTGTGACGCCGCCATCATGGGTTACGGCCCGGTGCCGGCCACCCAGAAAGCGCTCAAGCGAGCCGGGCTGACCGTCGGCGACATCGACCTCTTCGAGCTGAACGAGGCGTTTGCCGCCCAGTCCCTCCCCTGCGTGAAGGATCTGGGTCTGCAAGACTTGGTGGATGAGAAGGTGAACCTGAACGGTGGCGCCATCGCCCTGGGTCACCCGCTCGGCTGCTCCGGTGCCCGCATCTCCACCACCCTGATCAACCTGATGGAAGAGAAGGATGCCACCCTGGGAGTCGCCACCATGTGCATCGGCCTGGGTCAGGGTATCGCCACCGTGTTCGAACGGGTGTAAGTGAATCGCCCCTGACTGCTCACCGGTCAGGGACGCCGCCTCGGGGCGGCAACAACAGACAGAAGGCGGCCCTGCTTCCCGGCACAGCGGCCCCATCACGAATACCGGGTCGGCCTGCCGACCCTGCTGTCGAGTCTGTGGAACGCGCCACACGGGGTGCGCTCCTGCCGTCGGAATCTGCGTGTTGGCCGGCCCGTTTGGGTCGGCCTTTTTTATTCTTTTCCCGCGATCGGGGCCAATCCTGAGGCTATATTGCCCATAACTTCACATTAGAGGGGGGGCTTGCTTGCTTTTTGCTCCCCCGACAGGTTCAATCTGCACAAAAAAATGGGTGGATGCACATACATATGTCAACGAGCAAACAACTGCTTATCGTCGACGACGATCGGGAGATCCGCGAGCTGCTCAACGAGTACCTGACCCGGGCCGGTTTTGAGGTACTGACCGCGGCCGAAGGGAACGAGATGCGCCAACAACTGGCCCAGCACAGCCCGGACCTCATCATTCTGGACATCATGATGCCCGGCGACGACGGCTTTACCCTCTGCCAGCAGATCCGCCGCGACTCCCAGGTACCCATCATCATGCTGACCGCCGCCTCCGACGAGGCTGACCGGGTGATTGGGCTGGAACTTGGCGCCGACGACTACATCGCCAAGCCGTTCAGCCCGCGCGAACTGCAGGCCCGCATCAAGGCGCTGCTGCGCCGCGCCGAATTCCGCCAGCCGGAGAAAGAAAAGGAACCGAGCCGTCGGCTGCGCTTCGCCGAGTGGACCCTGGACACCCTGAGCCACCAGCTGACCCACGAAGATGGCAGCCTGCTGGATCTCTCCGGCAGCGATGCCCTGCTGCTCGGCATGTTCCTGCAACAGCCCGGCGTGGTCCTGGACCGGGATACCATCTCGGACGCCACCCGCGGTCGCGAGAGCCTGCCCATGGAGCGCGGCATCGATGTGCAGATCAGCCGCCTGCGCCAGAAGCTGGGTGACAACGGCAAGAGCCCGCGCATCATCAAGACCATTCGCGGCAGCGGCTACATGCTGATCGCCGAAGTCCACGAGATCCCGTAACAGACAGACGCTACGGCGAGACCTTGAACGGGCAGAAGAGAGACCCATGACGGGGCAACGGGCAAGGCACAGAGGTAAGCACCCCATGCTGATCGACAAGAGACACACGCTGCCATGACGGGGCAGAAGTTCTGGCGGGCCCTGGTGCCCCGCTCCCTGCTGTCGCGGATGCTGCTGCTGCTGCTGCTCGCCATCCTGCTCTCCCAGACCATCCTCACCGGCATCTGGATGCAGCAGATCCAGAAGCGGGAGCTGGAGGGCATGCTCAGCACCACCCGCAACCTGGCGCTGTCGGCGGCTTCCACCGTCAACTTCTTCAAGTCCCTGCCCCTGCAATACCGCCACATCGCGCTGGATCAGCTGCGCAACATGGGGGGCAGCCGCTTCTTCGTCTCCCTGAACGAGGAAGAGATCCACATCAGCGCCATCCCCGACAGCGAGCGCAAGACGCTGGTGCTCAAAGAGGTGCAGGAGGTGCTCAGCCGCAAGCTCTCCGACGCCATGGCCATCAAGGTGGACTTCTCCCGCCCCGAGGAGCTGCACGTCTTCAACAACGACACCCTGCTGGCGGATCTTCCCTCCTCCTGGGCCCGCTACACCCTGTCCCTGGAGCCCATCAATCCGCCGGTGCTGGTGACCCAGATCGAGATAGAACCGGGGGAGTGGCTCTATCTGGCGGCCCTGCTGCCCGCCCCCTACATGACGCTGGATGACACCGTGATGCCAAGCAACCAGGTGCGTTTCATCGCCCTGATGACGGTCTTCCTCTGCTTCTTCACCTTCATGCTGGTGCGCTGGCAGACCCGCCCCCTGCGTCGCCTCGCCAAGGCAGCGGTCAACCTCGGCAAGGACATCGACCAGCCGTCCCTCAAAGAGGAGGGTGCCTCCGAAATCGTGGCGGCGACCCGCGCCTTCAACATCATGCAGCAGCGCATTCGCCGCTTCATCGACGACAGGGAGCGCCTCTTCAGCTCCATCTCCCACGACCTCAAGACCCCCATCACCCGGCTGCGACTGCGGGTCGAACTGCTGGACGACGAGGTGCAGATCGCCAAGTTCAACAAGGACCTGGACGAGCTGGAGCTGATGGTCAAAGGGGCGCTGCAGACGGTCAAAGAGACGGACATTCACGAGAACCTCGAGCAGATCGACGTCAACGCCCTGCTGGAGCAGATGGCGGAGGCCATGAACCTGCACGAGGATCTGCTCACCATCGAGGGCCACTGCAAGTGGCCCTATCGCGGCAAGCTGCTGGCCCTCAAGCGCTGCATCGGCAACCTGGTGGACAACGGCATCAAGTACGGCCAGAAGGTGCGCATCATCATCATGGATGACGAGGAGATGCTGATCCTCTTCATCATGGACGAGGGGCCCGGTCTGCCGGACGATCAGTTCGAGCGCATCTTCGAGCCCTACTACCGCCTCAGCACCGATGCCGCTGGCACCGGGCTGGGCCTTGGCATCGCCCGCAACATAGCCCACGCCCACGGCGGTGACCTGGTGCTGGAAAATCGCCCCCAGGGCGGCCTGCAGGCCACCCTCTCCCTACCAAGGCAGTAATGTATGAAGTGGTTGTCTTTTTCTGTCATCGCCCTGCTCTCCCTGCCCGTTTGTGCCTCCCAGGTGGAGGTATTGCACTGGTGGACCTCCGGCGGCGAGGCCAGGGCCGTGGAAGTGCTCAAGTCCGAGTGGGCCGAACAGGGCAACCAGTGGAACGACTTCGCGGTACAGGGGGGGGGCGGCAAGAGCGCCATGACGGTGCTCAAGAGCCGGGCCCTGGCGGCAAACCCGCCGGAGGCAGCCCACCTCAAGGGGTTCGAGCTGCACGAGTGGGGCAGCCTGGGCTTTCTGCGCGATCTCACCCCCATGGCCGAGCACCTCGGCTGGTACCCTCAGCTGCCCCCCATGGTGCGCGACACACTCAGCCAGAACGGCGCCCTGATGGCGGTCCCCACCGGCATCCACCGGGTCAACTGGCTGTGGCTCAACCGCAAGGTATTCGAGCAACAGGGGCTCAAGCCCCCCACCGACTGGGCCCAGTTCGTGGCGGTGGCGGACAAGCTCAAGGAGAAGGGCATCACCCCCCTCGCCATCGGTAACGAACCCTGGCAGATCGCGGTGCTGTTCGAAACGGTGGCCCTCGGCGAAGGGGGCAAGACCTTTTATCGCAAGGCCTTCCTCGAACAGGACAGCGCCACCCTGACCGGCCCCGACATGGTGCGGGTGCTGACCCGCTTCCAGCAGTTGCGCGCTTATGTGCCCGAGAAATACGCTGGCCTGAAATGGCACCAGGCCACCAACCTGCTGGAGAGCGGCGGCGCCGCCATGCAGGTGATGGGGGACTGGGTGAAGGGAGAGCTGAGTGCAGGCAACTACCGCCCCGGCGAGGATATCGAGTGCTTGCCAAGCCCGGGCAGCCAGGGGCTGTTCAGCTACAACCTCGACTCCATCGCCATGTTTAAGCAGCGGGATCCCGCCCAGTTGCAGGCCCAGGGCGAGCTGGCCAGGCTGTTGATGACACCGCGCTTCCAGGAAGCGTTCAACCGGGTGAAGGGCTCCATCCCGGCACTCATCAAGCCGGACATGAGCAAGTTCGATCGCTGCGCCATCCGCTCCTATCAGGACTTCCTCCACGCCGAGCAACAGGATAACCTGCTGCCCAGCATGGCGGAGGGGATGGCGGTGCCCACCAACATGCGCCAGGGGATCATGGATGTGCTGAGCAGCTTCTTCAACGACGCCAGGGCCAACCCCGAGCAGACGGCACAGCAGCTGGAGCGCGCCATGCGCTCGACCCGTTCAGGCGCGGAGCAGAAATGACAAAGGCGGACATCGTCCGCCTTTGAGTGCCGAGAGCCAGGCTCTCAGGAGGGATCGTTCTCGTCCTCATCCTCGTCGTAGTAGTCACTGAGCTCGATCCAGAGCCCCAGCCCTATCATCACCATGGAGCCGAACCAGGTACCGGTATTACCGATCGGGCTGCCCAGCACTATCATGGCGAACGACAAGAACCCCATGCCTGCGTAGGCTTGCAATCTGCCGTAGGAGACCTGCATATTCACACCTCCTTGTTGAATATGGTTCAATTTTTATATTACTCATCGAGCGAAGCCTGGGTAGAGCCGGTTCACATTTTGGTAGCATATGCTGCATAACCGCCCCGTGGTTTGATTATTTTTTCGCCGTGAGTATCATTGCTGGCCGAATTGGTTGAAGGTTGATTATTGATGAGTGCTTTATTCTGCGACGCAACGCACGAGTTGGACACAATCGGGCTTCGTTGCCCCGAACCCGTGACGATGGCGCGCAAGAAGGTGCGGCTGAAGGTTGATTATTCATGAGTACTGAATTCTGCAATGCGACCCACGAGCTGGACGCAATCGGGCTTCGTTGCCCCGAACCCGTGATGATGGTTCGCAAGAAAGTGCGGCTGATGGCGGATGGGGAGACCCTGCTGGTCAGCGCCGACGACCCCTCCACCACCCGCGACATTCCCAGCTTCTGCCGCTTCATGGACCATACCCTGGTCGCCAGCGAGACTGAGCAGGCCCCTTACCGCTACCTGATCCGCAAGGGTCAATAACCCTGTACCGGAGCAAACATGACAACTATTACCCGTATCGGGACCACCCAGCGCTGGTCTGATGTGGTCATCCACAACGGCACTCTCTACGTGGTGGAAGTGCCCGCCACCGAGACCGCCGACATCCACCAGCAGACCCGTGAAGTGCTGGAAAGCCTGCAGCGTTTGCTGGAAGCCAACGGTTCCGGCGTCGACAGGATCCTGATGGCCAACATCTATCTCAAGGACATTGAAGACATCGCCGCCTTCAACGCGCTGTGGGATGCCTGGATCCCGGCCGGCACAGCCCCCGTTCGCGCCTGTGTACAGGCCCGTCTGGCCCACGAAGGCTACAGGGTAGAAGTGCAGCTCACAGCAGCTGTCTAAACAAAGCGGGATGCCTGGCTCCCCTGATGCAGACACAGCCCCCGTTCGCGCCTGTGTACAGGCCCGTCTGGCCCACGAAGGCTACAGGGTAGAAGTGCAGCTCACAGCAGCTGTCTAAACAAAGCGGGATGCCTGGCTCCCCTGATGCAGACACCGCCCCGTTCGTGTCTGTGTACAGGCCCGTCTCGCCCACGAAGGCTACAAGGTGGAAGTGCAGCTGACTGCGGCTGTCTAAACAAAGCGGGATGCCTGGCTCCCCTGATGCAGACACCGCCCCCGTGCGCACCTGCATGCAGGCCCGCCTCGCCCACGAAGGCTACAGGGTGGAAGTACAGCTCACTGCCGCTGTCTAAGAGGCGGTTATCCCCTCATCCCCGACCCTTCTCCCGCAAGGGGAGAAGGGGGCAAGGAGCACAGGGCACGCACCGGCGCCAATAGAAAGGCCCCGCCATCGCTGGCGGGGCCTTTTTCATGGCATCGAACCGGGCCGCTTAGGCGGTCGGGGTCAGGGTGATGGTCACCCGACGGTTCTGGGCCTTGCCTTCGGCGGTGCTGTTGCTGGCCACCGGCTGATCCGGGCCCACACCGCTGATGGCGATGCGGCTGCCGGACACGCCCTGGCCGATCAGCTGGGCGGCGACGGCATCGGCGCGATCCCGGGAGAGCTTCATGTTCAGCTCGCGGGAGCCGGTGCTGTCGGTGTGACCGACCACGTTCAGACGGGTCTTGTCGAACTCGGCAACCACCAGGGCCACGCCGGACAGGGTGTTGGCACCGGCGGCTTTCAGCTGGGCGCTGGAGCTGTCGAAGGTGACGTTGTTCGGCATGTTGAGGATCAGCTGATCACCGTTGCGGGTCACGCTGACGCCGGTGCCTTGCAGCTTCTCGCGCAGCTTGGCTTCCTGCACATCCATGTAGTAACCGATACCACCACCCAGGGCCGCACCGGCGGCGACGCCAGTCAGGATGCCCTTTTTGCGGTCGCCCTTGCTGGAGGAGAGCGCCCCCACGGCTGCGCCGGTCGCCGCACCCGCCAACGCGCCCCAGGCGCCCTTGGAGGTCTGGGATTCACCGGTATAGGGGTTGGTGGTACAGCCAGTGATGGCGACGGTCAGGGCAAGTGCAGGAACCAGTTTCTTGAAATGCATGAAAAAACCTCTGAAAAAGAACGACTCTAGCCGATAGCCGCGCATTCTAACCCAGAGAGGCGCCAGAGTGTGACGCGCGCATTGCGAAGATGGGCAGGGGGCAAAACGCCCCCTGCCCCTTGCGACTTACCCGGTGCAGGCCATCTTCGGACGGGCCCGCCTCAATATTTGATATCCCGGGCCTTGTCTCGCCCCTCCTGCTTGTTGTCACGATGCTCCTGGCGGCAGTCGGCATTGCCCACCACCCCCTCACGACACGCCTGTTTCGCGTCACGGGACTCCTGACGGGTATCCTGACGCACATCGCGGGCGTCACGGCGCTCCTGGGCCTGCTTGGTGGCCTGTGCAGGCAGGGCGGCCAGCAAGGCGGTGGCGGCAAGCAGCGCCAATACGGACTTCTTCATGATGGCTCCTTCGCCAGACAACCTGAACCGGTCCGGCGTCTTTCAATGATAGGGGAGGGGCAAGATCCCGGTAGCGCAAACTCGGCCCTCGGGGGCGTCGTTTGTGCAGCCTCGGACCTTCTTGCACAGGGCCGGCTTCCCCTCGTGTTTGCCCTGACGAGCAACGTCATCCCCAGGGTGCAGCCGATCAGGTCGGGGAAGAGAGGGCGAACGGTGCTCAGTGACACGGGACTCCCTCGTGATGGCGATCCCGATGATGAACCCGTGTGACTGTATCCCGGCTGTACCAAGGGGCGACAAGGCTCCCGGCCCGGCGCAACGGAACATGCTCCCGGGGTCTGGAGTGGTTGCCCCCCAGATGCGGGTTGTCTCATAAGAGCCCATGGCCCCAGAGTGGGGGACATTTCTCACGGAGCCATGACCATGTCGTCCCTTTCCCGCCCCGCGCTGCTCATCATCGACATCCAGGTGGGCCTCCTTCACGGCCCGGAAGCCCCCCATGCCGGGGCCGAGACCCTGGCCAACATCAATCGCCTGAGCCAGGCGGCCCGCAGTGCCGCTCTCCCCGTGCTGGCGGTGCGTCACACGGGCCCGGCCGGCAGCCCCATCGCCGCCGGCAGCCCGTTCTGGCAGCTTGCGCCTGAGCTGGTCGTCGGCGAGGCCGATCGGGTGTTCGACAAGCAGCGCCCCAGCGCCTTCCATGGCACCGGCCTCGATGGCTGGCTGAAAGAGGACGGCGTGCAGACCCTGATCATCACCGGCATGAAGACCCAGTACTGCATCGACACCACCTGCCGGGCGGCGGCAGATCTCGGCTACACAGTGGTGCTGGTGAGCGATGCCCACACCTGCATGGACACGCCGCAACTGACCGCCCCCCAGATCATCGCCCATCACAACGCCACCCTGGCCGGCCCCTTCGTGCGGCTGATGAGCAGCGACGAGGTGTGCGAGGCGCTCGGCCGCCCCCTTGAGCCCTGCTGATTCTGAGCAAAAAAGAAGGGAGGCTTGAGCCTCCCTTCTTCGTGCATTTCCCCTTCACGTCGCCGCTGCTTGCTGGCACTCGGCGTGGCAAGGGCAGGTCACCAGATGATCGTTCACCATGCCCACCGCCTGCATGAAGGCGTAGCAGATGGTGCTGCCGACGAAGGTGAAGCCGCGCTTCTTCAGCGCCTTGGACATGGCATCCGACTCCGGTGAGGTCGCCGGAATGTCGCCGTTGCCCTGACGCTGGTTGACGATGGGGGCGCCGCCCACGAAGCCCCACAGATAATCGACGAAGTCGATGCCTTCCGCCTCCAGCGCCAGATAGGCGCGGGCATTTTTGATGATCGATTGCACCTTGAGCCGGTTGCGGATGATGCCGCTGTCCTGCATCAGCCGTTCCACATCCTGCTCGTCGAACTGCACGATGCGCACCGGATCAAAATCCGCATAGGCGCGATGGTAGCTCTCGGTGCGCTTGAGGATGGTGATCCACGACAGCCCCGCCTGTTGACCATCGAGGCAGAGCTTGGCAAACAACTCGCGGGCGTCATACACCGGCCTGCCCCACTGCTTGTCATGGTATTCGATGTATTCCGGGTCTCTGGTCACCCAGGCGCAACGCAGTTCCATTTCCTCTCCCCTGTTTTTCATCGGCCATCGGCAGGCCGCTTGTGTCGGCGACATCATAGGGCAAGCGGCAACATAGCCCCACTAATCCCCTGTAATTTCGCCTATTATCCGACCATGCCAGACGGTATACTCCCTCGGTTCACATTCAGCAAATCTTGCTCTGATTTCATTTCGCGCGAAAAACACTATGCAAAAATTCGATGTCAAAACCTTTCAGGGCCTGATCCTGCAGTTGCAGGACTATTGGTCCCGCCAGGGCTGTACCATCATTCAGCCGCTGGATATGGAAGTGGGTGCCGGTACCTCCCACCCCATGACCTGCCTGCGCGCCCTGGGCCCGGAGCCCATCGCCTGCGCCTACGTACAACCGTCCCGCCGTCCGACTGACGGCCGCTACGGTGAAAACCCGAACCGCCTGCAGCACTACTACCAGTTCCAGGTGATCATCAAGCCCTCCCCCGACAACATTCAGGAACTCTATCTGGGCTCCCTGAAAGAGCTGGGCATGGATCCCGAGATCCATGACATCCGCTTCGTGGAAGACAACTGGGAAAACCCGACGCTGGGTGCCTGGGGTCTGGGCTGGGAAGTGTGGCTGAACGGCATGGAAGTGACCCAGTTCACCTACTTCCAGCAGGTTGGCGGCCTCGAATGCAAGCCGGTCACCGGCGAGATCACCTACGGTCTCGAGCGTCTGGCCATGTACATCCAGGGCGTCGACAGCGTCTACGACCTGGTCTGGTCTGACGGCCCCCTGGGCAAGACCACCTACGGCGACGTGTTCCACCAGAACGAAGTGGAGCAATCCACCTACAACTTCGAACACGCCGACGTGGAGTTCCTGTTCCACTGCTTCGAGCAGTACGAGAAGGAAGCCCAGAATCTGCTGGCACTGGAAAAACCGCTGCCGCTGCCTGCCTACGAGCGCATCCTCAAAGCCGCTCACTCCTTCAACCTGCTGGATGCCCGCAAGGCCATCTCGGTCACCGAGCGTCAGCGCTACATCCTGCGCATTCGCACCCTGACCAAGGCCGTGGCAGAGGCATACTACGCCTCCCGCGAAGCGCTGGGCTTCCCGATGTGCCAACGTGGCAGCAACGAGAACAAGCAAGGTTAAGGAACGGACATGGCACAACATACATTTCTGGTAGAGATCGGTACTGCTGAGCTGCCGCCCAAAGCCCTGCGCTCCCTGGCCGAAGCCTTTGCCGACAACTTCAAAGCCGAACTGACCAAGGCCGATCTGGCCTTCGGCGACGTCGAGTGGTTTGCTTCACCGCGCCGTCTGGCGCTGAAGGTGAGCGAGCTGGCTGGCGAACAGCCGAGCAAGAGCGTCGAGAAGCGCGGCCCGGCCGTGGCGCAGGCGTTCGATGCCGAAGGCAAGCCGACCAAGGCTGCCGAAGGCTGGGCCCGTGGCAACGGCATCACAGTTGAGCAGGCCGAGCGTCTGGTCACCGACAAGGGCGAGTGGCTGGTTCACACCGCCAAGGTTGAAGGTCGTCCGGCCAAAGAATTGCTGGGCGAGCTGGTTAGCCAAGCACTGGCCAAGCTGCCGATCCCGAAGATGATGCGCTGGGGCGACAAGACCATCCAGTTCGTGCGTCCGGTCTTCACCGTGACCCTGCTGCTGGATGGCGAGCTGGTTCCCGCCCACATTCTGGGTATCGACTCTGCCCGCACCATCCGCGGCCACCGCTTTATGGGCGAGAGCGAGTTCACCATCGACAACGCCAGCCAGTACCCGCAGATCCTGCAGGAGCGCGGCATGGTGATTGCCGACTTCATGGCGCGCAAGGCCAAGATCAAGGCTGACGTCGAAGCGGCCGCTGCCGCTTTCGGTGGCGTGGCCGATCTGGACGACGCCCTGCTGGAAGAAGTGACCGCCCTGGTCGAGTGGCCTGTGGTGCTGACCGCCAACTTCGAAGAGAAGTTCCTGGCCGTTCCGGCTGAGGCGCTGGTTCACACCATGAAGGGTGACCAGAAGTACTTCCCGGTCTACGACAAGAACGGCAAGCTGCTGCCGAAGTTCATCTTCGTCACCAACATCGAGTCCAAAGACCCGAGCCAGATCATCAGCGGCAACGAGAAGGTGGTTCGCCCCCGTCTCTCAGACGCCGAGTTCTTCTTCAAGACCGACCTCAAACAGACCCTAGCCTCCCGTCTGCCGCGCCTTGAAACCGTGCTGTTCCAGCAACAGCTGGGCACCGTCAAGGCCAAGGTCGAGCGCATCGAGACCGTCGCCGGCTTTATCGCCGAGCGCATCGGTGCCGATGTGGCTCAGGCCAAGCGTGCCGGTCTGCTCTCCAAGTGTGATCTGATGACCAACATGGTCGGCGAGTTCACCGACACCCAGGGTGTCATGGGGATGCACTACGCCCGTCACGATGGCGAAGACGAAGCGGTGGCCGTGGCCCTCAACGAGCAGTACATGCCGCGCTTTGCCGGTGATGCCCTGCCGTCCGGTCTGGTTGCCTGCGCCGTCGCGCTGGCCGACAAGTTCGACACCCTGGCCGGTATCTTCGGCATCGGCATGCTGCCGAAGGGTGACAAGGACCCGTTCGCTCTGCGTCGCGCCGCCATCGGTGCCCTGCGCATCATGACCGAGAAGCAGCTGGATCTGGATCTGGTTGAACTGGTTGAAGAAGCGGTACGCGTCTACGGCGACAAGCTGACCAACAAAACCGTCGTTACCGACGTGGTCGACTTTATGCTGGGCCGCTTCCGCGCCGCCTATCAGGACGAAGGCATCGGTGCCGACGTGGTGCTGGCCGTACTGGCCCGCCGCCCGACCCGTCCGCTCGACTTCGATCGTCGCGTCAAGGCCGTCAGCCACTTCCGCACGCTGGATGCCGCACTGGCACTGGCTGCCGCCAACAAGCGCGTGAGCAACATTCTGGCCAAGGTCGAAGGCGAACTGCCGACTGCCGTCAAACCGGAACTGCTGGTCGATGCCGCCGAGAAGGCGCTGGCCACCCAGGTTGCCGAACTGCAAGCAGAACTGGCCCCGCTGTTCGCTGCCGGTGACTATCAGGCTGCCCTCACCCGTCTGGCCGCCCTGCGCGAACCGGTCGATACCTTCTTCAACGAAGTCATGGTGATGGCCGACGACGAAGCCCTCAAGGCCAACCGTCTGGCACTGCTGAACAACCTGCGCAACCTGTTCCTGCAAGTCGCGGATATCTCCCTGCTGCAGTGATATTGGTTGGGTGGATTGATATTAAAAACGGCGCCGCGAGGCGCCGTTTTTATAAAAAACCATAAAATCTAAATAGCAGATGAATAATCTTTGAAGTTATTACCTACGAGGACATGCTCTAATACATTAAAGTCAACATGCTCATTAATCAATGGCGCATTAAGCAATCCAACTACATTCAACCAGCAAATTAATGCTGAGTATTTATCTACATGAAACTCAACAAGCTCTCGGTCCCCATAACTAGCTTTATATATGGATAACAAACGACCATAATTATTTAACTCAACATTTATTAATGAGGCACTTTGTTGTAAAAAGCTAGATATAAAACCATCTGGTATATTTGAGTCAGACACATTAAGATTTTTGTTATACTTCTTTCTCAAAGATAAAGTACCTAATGCTGCCAATACACTAATAAAACTTCCTTCTATATAAGCCTTCATTCTTGGCTCAAGTTCATTCAACTCAATGTATTGATTAGGATATAACTGCGGATTAGTATAAATTAAAACATCTAATCTTTCAGAAACTCTAGAAAGTAAGCTATGAACTTCCTCTAATTTCATTGTCGCCTTTTGTACATCTAATTGCTTCTTTTGATAGTAGACTGCAAACGCGGCGCCAAGAAATGTTAAGAAAGAAAAAGTAGTTCCTATTGTGCCACCAATAAAACCACCAAAATTCGACCACGCTTGATCAGATGTAGATAATGAATAGTGTGAGATTGGTGCAAATATATAGATATAGAGAAGTAACGGAGCACTAACCAAAACCAACACACACAACATGACAATAATGAAATTTCGCTTTCCCATAGACTTCGCTCCATATTTTGGCAATGCTAATAATAAAGCTACAGGCTTAATTAGCGAAGAATTATCACCTCGGTAGGTTCGATTAGCCGTCAGGCGTAATCGGACGTTCGCGTAAATTGATTCTCCCGTTCTCACGGCCAGCCGCATTGCACCCGCCCCTGACTCAAAGCAATAACCGAGACGAATGCACCTCGTCCGTCCGATTACACGGCGCTAATCGAACCTGCGGTGCGGTGGCTGGCGCTCTATGGCGGTTGCTCAAGATCGGCCAGTGGCCTTTGTGGGCCCTGATTAGGCCTATTTGTGCCATAGGAGCACACCGCGAGGAGGTATAAGCAAAAATATGTGCATTTTCCGCAATGCCATCGAATCAGCTTATACCGCTTGACCCGACCGGTTCGCGGGCAAGACGTGGCCTTGGAGGATGCCAGCGAGGCCAATCCCGGACAAACAGGCCCACAAGCGGCGGCACCTGACCCGCCATGGCCGCCTGTCGGGCACAACCTCTGATATGCCAGAAGACGGCCAGCCTATCCGGAGGAATAACCTCTGCTGGCGAGAGAGGAGCTGTTATCCTTTGAGGCAATCTCTCGCGACCCCCCGCCTTGAAAGGAACGTCATGGACATACCTGCCACCCCGTCCTCCCCCCTCTGCCAGCAGTGTCATGAGCAGGTGGATCTCGACTTCGATTTCACCATGGCCTTTCAGCCCATCGTCGATTGCAGCCAGCGCACCCTCTTCGGCTACGAGGCGCTGGTGCGGGGGCTCAACAACGAGTCGGCGCAGAGCGTGATCGACCGGGTCAACGACGACAACCGCTACCGCTTCGATCAGCTGTGCCGGATCAAGGCCATCGCGCTGGCAGCCCGCCTCGACATGCGGGGCATGCTGAGCATCAACTTCCTGCCCAACGCGGTCTATCGCCCGGAGCGCTGCATCCGCACCACGTTGCAGGCGGCCCGCGAGCATCTCTTTCCCATCGAGCAGATCATGTTCGAGTTCACCGAGGTGGAACAGGTGCAGGACAACCGCCATATTCGCGGCATCGTCGATCACTATCAGGCCCTGGGCTTCAAGACGGCGATCGACGACTTTGGCGCCGGTTACTCGGGCCTGAGCCTGCTGGCCGATTTTCGCCCCGACATCATCAAACTCGATATGCACCTGCTGCGCGGCATCGACCAGGACCCGATCCGTCAGGCCATCGTTCGCCACTGTCTGGCGCTGTTTACGGAGTTGCAGATCACCCCGCTGGCGGAAGGGGTCGAGACCCGCGACGAGATGGCCTGCCTGCGGGAGATGGGCGTCAGCCTGATGCAGGGCTATCTGTTTGCCCGCCCCGGCTTCGAAACCCTGCCCGAGGTGGATTTCGCCAGCCTGTGAGCGGCGCTGGCCATCTCCCTTGGTTGGCGTTCATTCGGGCAAGGCGGGACGGGAGGATATCCACGGGCGGACGGCAGAAAGCGCTGGACCGGGCAACCCCCTGGGCTAGGATGGGACTGTCACCCTTTGCAACCACCGCTCTGACAGGGACACCATGGCGCAGGTTTCAGGATACCGCTTCTTCGCTCTTTCACTGCTCTTGCTGCTGGCCTTCCAGGTATGGGGGGCGCAAGGCAGGGGCAACATCACACTGGTGAGCTCCCTTGAAACCAGGGAGTCCCCCTATGGTCGCTGGCTCCATCTCATCTATCGGGATGCGTTCGCCCGCCTGGGCTATGACTTCCAGTACCAGGGCTACCCCGGGGGACGGGCCCCCCTGCTGGCAGAGCAGGGACAGGTCGATGGCGAGATCCACCGCGCCGCCAGCTACCAGCAGCAGACCCGCACCCTCCAGCGCGTGCCCGAGCCCCATTTCGCCGTCTCCTATCAGGCCTATGCCCACCAGCCCGGGATCCAGCTGCAGGGGTGGCACAGCCTGCAGGGCACCGGTTATCGGGTCGAGTTTCGCCGTGGCGCCAAGCTGCCGGAGATGATGCTGGGCAAGGTGGTGGCACCGGACCGGCTCTTTGCCATCGCCACCGCCGAGCAGGGGATGGGCAAGCTGCTCAAGGGGCGCAGTGACCTCTATGTGGAGCAGACCCTGATTGCCAGCCAGACCCTGGCCGCCCTGACGCGCCAGGACCCGGGCTATGCCGGCATCTACTCCGCCGGGGTGATGGAGCTGGCCGATTCTTACGTCTATCTGCACGAACGGCATCAGGATCTGCTGGCCCCCCTTGCCAGCGTGATCCGGCAAATGAAGCAGGACGGCACGGTAGCGCGCTATGAGCAGCAGGCCATGGCGGCTGAGGGCACCAGCCAGCCATGACGTCCTCTTTTTCCGCAAGCCCTCCCGCGCCCTGACCATGCAGGAGACCCGGGGCGATCAATTCTGTCGCAGACTCATGGCCGCAGCGGGCACCCTGTTCGTCAACACCACGTTGACAAAAACGCCCCCTGTATCAGGGAACTCGCCATATAAACCCCCATCGACCTTGTGTTCATCTGGCTTGCGGCCAAAAGGCACCATGTCCGTCTGTGCATACCCCAAATCTTGCAACATCCCCCACTCCGACCGCCCCATCATTTCGATGGAGTCGCGTCATCGTTCCGGCATATCTTCCCCTCGAGGCCCGTGCCAGGGCCCGATCACAGGAGCAATAGATAATGAAAAAAGCAGTAACGGCCGCCTTGCTGGCCATGATGATGGCGGCCTCGGTTCAGGCGGCAGACAAGGTGACCACGGTGCCGGTGCACTTCGCCAAAGGCGCGCACAGCGCCAAGGTTGACGGTACCTTCTCCGGTTATGACACCATCAACTACACCCTGGTCGCCAAAGAAGGCCAGACCATGACGGTCGCCATCACCGGCAGCACCAATGCCAACTTCAACGTCTTCGCGCCGGGCGCCATCCCGGGTCAGGCCGAGGCACTGGGCGGCGGCAACGTGGACACAAAATGGCAAGGCACCCTGCCCAAGTCGGGCAAGTACCTGATCCAGGTCTACCAGATGCGCGCCACCGCCCGTAAAGGCGCCAAGGTCCCCCACTCCCTGTCGGTCGGCATTCAGTAACCGACGCCAATATTGCCTGTGTGACAAGCAAGAAGGAGCCCATGAGGCTCCTTCTTTGTCATTGTGTGCTGGCACTGCGGCCCGGGTAACGGCTCAGCCCTTGTAGGCGGGCAGCAGGTCCACCATGTTGAGCAGGTGGAAGGCGGCGGTCAGCACGCCGAACAGGATCACCAGGACGATCATGAAGAGGCCGCCGGGGGCGCGGAAGCCCTCGCCACCTTCTTCGCGCCGGGCCGCCCGCACCTTCCAGGCCAGCAGAGGCGGGATGATGCAGGTCCACAGGGTCGCTACGGCGCCCGCATAGCCGATGGCCACCAGGAAGCCGAACGGGAACAGCAAGGAGAGCACCAGGGGCGGCAGGAAGGTCACCGCCCAGGACTTGGCGCGGCCACCCCGGCTGTTGTCGAACTTGAACAGATCCGCCAGGTAGTCGAACACCCCGAGCCCCACCCCGATGAAGGAGGAGAGGATGGCCGCCATGGAGAAGGCGTTGAGGGCGCTGGCCACCGCCTTGGACTCGATCACCGAACCGAGGGCCTTGAGCAGGGCATCCACGTTGCCCCCCTCTGCGATCACCGAGCCGAACTCGCTGCGGGGCAGGTTGCCAAAGACGCTCACCAGCCAGATGAGGTAAAACGCGAGCGCGATCAGGGTGCCCCCCAGAATGGCGCGGCTGGCACGGCGCTCTTCACCGTAGTAGGCGCGCATGGAGGAGACCGAATGGTGGTAGCCGAACGAGGTGAGCGCCACCGGCAGCATCACCAGGGCATAGGGGGCGTAGCTCACTTCGCTGCCCACCCGGTCGAGCAGCAGATCGAGGCGCACGTTCATCGACAGGCCCGAGATGCCGAAGGCAAAGCTCAGCCCCATCAGGATCACCAGCAACACCGAGATGCGGTCCACCGCCCGGGTGGAGTGCCACACCAGCAGGGAGAAGGCCAGGGTAAAGAGCACGGACGCCCACTGGCTGCCCATCCCCGTCATGCCGTCGATGATGAGACCGGCCGAGGTGATGTAGGCATAGAGCAGGATGCCGCCGACGAAATAAACGCTCAGGTTGTTGAGGGCGTTGACCTTCTCCCCCAGCAGATCCCGGGTCACGGTATCGAAGGAGACGCGCAGGGGATAGCCCCGATAGGACTCCAGCAGCATCCAGCCGGAGACCGTCATCACCACCATGGTCAGTGCCACCGCGAGCATGGACCAGAGGGTCCAGGCGCCCGCCCCCGCACTCGGCAACCCCAGCATGCCGGCCCCCACACAGACGCCGGCAATGATGCATGCCCCGCCCACCAACGATGGTTTCTGTTCCATTACTCCCCCAAACGGATTGTCGACTGGTCACGGCACACCGCCGTGCTTCTCCTGCGTTCGCCACTGCTGGCGCCGGGGGACTTTACCCTGCATGCCTTCGGGTATCAAATCCGGAGGGGAAATGGGGGGAAACGGGCCGGATCCTGCGCCCCATCCGTGGAATATGTTCGGGATGGGGCCAGGTTCAGCACACCAGGGTCAGCCGGTGTAGACGGGCAGCAGACCCGCCATGGCCATCAGGTGGAAGATGGCGGTAAGCACCCCGAAGACGATGACGGCCACCACCATGGGCTGGCCGCCGGGGGCCTTGAACCCCGCCTCGTCCGGGGCCAGCTCCCGGGACTTCTTCGCCAGCAGGGCCGGGATGATGCAGGCCCAGACGGTCGCCGCAGCCCCGGCATAGCCGATGGCCACCACGAAGCCGAACGGGAACATCAGGGAGAGCGCCAGGGGGGGCAGGAAGGTCACCGCCCAGGATTTGGCCCGCCCCCGGCGGCTGTTGTCGAACCGGAACAGATCCGCCAGATAGTCGAACACCCCGAGCCCCACCCCGATGAAGGAGGAGAGGATGGCCGCCATGGAGAAGAGGTTGATGGCCTGGGAGACCTGCCTGGACTCTATCACCGAGGCCAGCGCCCCGAGCAGCACATCCACGTCGCCCCCCTTGGCGATGACGGGGCCGAAGGCGGGACGAGGCAGGTTGCCGAAGATGCTGAGCAGCCACAGCAGATAGAGCGCCAGGGCGATCAGGGTGCCCCCCAGGATCGCCTGCCTGGCTTTCTGCTCCTCGCCGTAATAGGCGCGCATCGATGCCACAGAGTGGTGGTAGCCAAACGAGGTGAGCGCCACCGGCAACATGGCCAGGGCGTAAGGGGCGCGGCCCAGCTCCTCGGCAAAGGAGTTGAACAGCTTGGCGGTGTCGACCTTGCTGGCAAGCCCGGAGACCCCGAACACGAAGCTCAGCACCATAAAGACGATCAGGACGACCGAAATCCTGTCCACCGCCCGGGTCGAATGCCAGACGAACCAGGAGAACACCAGCACGAACAACACCGAGGCCAGCTGGCTATCGATGCCCAGCAGGCCGCCCAGGATGAGACCCGACGAGGTGATGTAGGCATAGAGCAAAATGCCGCCCACGAAATAGACGGTGAGGTTGTTGAAGAGATTGATCCTGTGACCGAGCAGGTCCTTGGTCACCGAGTTGAAGGAGGCGGTCAATGCGTAGGGTTTCAGGGCTTCCAGCAGCATCCAGCCTGAAACCGTCATGACGACCATGGTAAGAATGATGGCGAGGGTTGACCAGCTGGTCCAGGCCCCGGCTCCCGCGCTCGGCAGCCCCAGCATGCCGGCACCGACACAGACGCTGGCAATGATGCAGGCCCCTCCGATGACGGACGGTGTTGATGTCATGTGTGTCACTCCAAATCTTTCACAGAGCAGTGAAAAAAAAGGGCACAGAAAAATCTGTGCCCCTGACTCGTTATGCTTCTATCAATTTTTTCTGCGTCTTGCCGGCTGACGGGTCGTTATGCTCGACCTCTTTCAGTCTGGCGGTGAAGTGACGCAGCACGGCCGGCTCGTAAATGAAGTCCAGCCCCTTCACCCGGTGGGCGTTCTTCTTCACCTCGCCGAAGGCCTCGATGACAAAGTCCATGTGGGTCTGGGTATAGGTGGCACGGGGGATGGTCAGGCGCAGCAGCTCCGCCGGGCAGGGGTGCTGCTTGCCGGTGGCGGGGTCGCGCCCCAGCAGCAGGGAACCTATCTCCACCGCGCGGATGCCGGCGACCTTGTAGAGCTCGCAGGCCAGGGCGTGGGCCGGGAACTGATCCGCCGGGATGTGGGGCAGCAGCTTGCCCGCATCCACGAAGGCCGCATGGCCCCCCGCCTGCTGGCACACCACGCCGATGGCCTCCAGCCCGTCCACCAGGTACTGCACCTGGCCGATGCGATAGGCCAGCCAGTCCTGGCGCATGCCGTCCCGCAGGCCCACCGCCAGACGCTCCATGGCGCCCCCTTCCAGGCCGCCATAGGTCGGGAAGCCCTCCTGCACCACGCACAGGGTGCGGCACTCGGTGTAGACGTCCAGCATGCTGTCATCCTTGAAGCACAGCAGCCCCCCCATCTGCACCATGGCATCCTTCTTCGCCGACATGGCGAGGCCGTCCGCGTACTTGTAGGACTCTCTGGTGATCTCCTCGATGGTCCAGTTCGCGTAGCCGGGCTCCCGCTGCTGGATGAAGTAGGCGTTCTCGGCGAAGCGGGCGGAGTCCATGATGACGGGGATGTCGTACTTTCTGGCGATCTCGTACACCGCCTTCAGGTTGGCAATGGAGACCGGCTGCCCCCCGGCGGAGTTGCAGGTGATGGTGCTGACGATGTAGGGCACGTTGGCGGGGCCCGCCTCCAGGATGGCCTCTTCCAGCTTCACCAGATCGAAGTTGCCTTTGAAGTCGGCGGTGACCGAGGTATCGAACGCCTCCCTGGTGTAGACGTTCTTCGCCACGCAGCAGTTGATCTGGGTGTGGCCCTGGGTGGTGTCGAAGAAGTAGTTGGAGAGGGCCACCATCTTCTTGCGATCCAGCCCCTTCTCCTGCTCCCGCTTCTTGATGAGCACGGGGATGTAAATCTGCTCGGCGCCGCGCCCCTGGTGAGTGGGGATGGTCAGGGAGTAGCCGAAGATCTCCTGCACCGCCTGTTGCAGGGCATAGTAGCTGCGGCTGCCGCTGTAGGCCTCGTCACCGCGCAGCATGGCGGCCTGCATGTCCTGGGTGATGGCGCCGGTGCCACTGTCGGTCAGCAGGTCGATGAAGACGTCTTCGCTGTCCAGCAGGAAGGGGTTCATGCCCGCCCGGACAATGGCCTCTTCCCGATAGGCACGGGTGGTGCGCTTGACCGGCTCGATGACACGAATACGGAAGGGTTCGGGCAGATGCTTGAAGTTTTCCATAATATAAACACCCCAGATTTAAATATTCAAAATGAGTCTCTTCCCCCGCCGAAAATAGAATGTCCGGCAGGTGGGAAATATTGTGAAATGGGTGCACGACATCGCCTCGCCAGAATAAACAGGCGAAGACAGGTGCAGCTATTTCAGTTCAGGAATGGAGGCGGGCTCGTGGCATGGCAGGCATGCCGCGCCACCGCGGGGAATTACAGCGGGAAGAAGAACGCGATCTTATGGTCCAGGGTAAACCACTTGGGATAGCTGACCTTGATATTCATGTTGTTGCTCATCCAATTGATATTAACAACGCCAAATAACAGCACCCATTATGGTGGGGAGCGCTATATGATCAATTGCAATATGAGCAAAGTGGGATGGCGCTAACAATTTGGCGGGGGATTTTTATACAGCTTATTATCGCCAATCCGAAAGATCCCCCCATCATCCACCTTTTGCCCTTTCCCCCCTCAGTGGCTCAGCCAGGGCAGCCGCTGCAACAACTCGTAGCGGTCAGGGATCGGTGTCTGGCTGACCCAGAGATCCAGCAAGCCGTAGGAGAGCAGCGGCAACACCAGCAGCAACAGACAGAGCAGTCCCAGCAGTTGGCGGGGGGCGAGTCGCTGCCCTTGCGTGCCAAGATGCAGGGCATCGGCCCGCTTGGGGCAGGCGGCCACGCAGCTCTGGCAACTGGTGCACTCGAGGCTCTGCACCGCGATGAGCTGGTGCACCTGGATGCGCGAGGGGCAAACCCGGCTGCACTTGTCACAATCGTGGCCCAGGCTTCGCAGGCAGCGGGCCGGGTCGCGGCGAATGCGCAATGGGGTCAGCAGGCCGAGCAGGGCGAACCAGGCGCCATAGGGGCAGAGGTAGCGGCAGAACCCTTGCCGGAAGGTGGCGGTGAGCAGCAGCACCCAGCCAAGGCACAGGCCCGAGATCAGGGTCAGGTTGAAGAAGAAGGCCCCCATCTTCATGTCCGCCGCCTGATGGTAGGGGCTGGCGAGGTAGCCGGGCAGGGCGGCGGCGGGTACCGCCAGCAATATGATGAAGAGCAAAAAGCCGAGCACCAGAAACTTCTGGCCGCGCAACACGGCATCGAGCCAGCGCGGCGGGGTCCACTCCCCCGGCAACAGGCGCGAGCGCAGGCCGTGCAGCCACTCCCCCACCAGCCCGAGCGGGCAGAACCAGGCACAAAACGCCCGACCCAGCAGCAGGGCCGACAGGGAGAGCACCAGCACGGTGACGGTGGCCGCCGGGTGATGGGGGTCCGTCAGCCCCTGCCCGAGCCAGGCCCGCAGCCCGAGACCACCTGCGATGGGCAGGAAACCGTCCACCACGTCGGGGCGCACCAGCCAGGGGGTCATCCCCAGCCCCAACTGTCCGATATGAACAACATATTGAACCGCCACCAACCCCCAACACAGCAGCAATAGCTGCCTGGTGGCCATTCTGAGACGTTGACTGTCTATGTGGGCCAGCATGAGCAGGGGGTGATAGCGCAGCCAGAGCGCCAGGGTCGTGGCCACCAGCCCCAGTGCGAGCCAGAGTACCGAATCCGCCACCAGCAGCCAGAGCGCGGCGGCCAACAGCAGAGAGAGAGTCCAGCCCCAACCGCTGCGGCCCTGCCACAACAACAGAACCAGATAGACCAGACCCGAGGTCATGGTCAGGGCTTCCAACAGGCTCATGCTTCCCTCACAGTGCTCATCCGAATCGAGGGGGCAGGATAACCAACATCTGAGTTGATGATTTTGATCTGCATGGGCAGAGGGGGCATTTGCCCGCTCCGCCCTCTGAGCCTTAAACCCCGTTATTTGCGGCTGTGGAACAGCGGCTGGTCGGATTCTGCCTGCTCGGCCCAGAAGTGGATGTTGAAACGGGCATCCTCCGACAGCTCGACCCTGTGCCAGTACCGGGGCGGGCTGGTGGCAAACTCCCCGGCCCGGATCACCAGGCTCACCTCGGGCTCCTCGGCCTGTTCGTCGGCAAAGCCGTGATAGGTGACGGTGCCCTCCATCACGCAGAGTTGGCCGAACACCCCGGCCGCGGTGTTGTGGTGGGTGAGCAGGGCCTGGGGCACATTCTGGCGGGTGAAGAAGGGGGTGGAGCGGCGCACCACCCAGTGAGACGGGATCAGTTGCATGGCCATATCGGTTCTCCTCGTGTGGCCGGGTCGACCCGGCCGATGCAATGTAAAGGGGTTAACGGGGCAGCTGACGCAGCAGCGGGAAGGCGGCGCTCATCTGGTCGCCCCCCACCACGAAGCCGCACAGCTCGCCTGCTTGGTCGCAGGCCTCGGCCACCATGCCGTGGCTATTCCAGCGGCACTGCCAGGCAAGATCCTCGCCCCGGGTGCGACCGGCCAGTTGCAGCGGGTAGCGCGGCGTCTTCACCTTCACCAACATGGGGGGCAAAGTCAGCGGGGTCGGCGTCCCGAGCAGGGTGCGCGCCAGCGCATTGGCCCCCAGCACGATGGGTTGCAGGAAGGGGAGCAGCTGACCCTGCCACTGGGCGCAATCCCCCAGCGCGAAGATATGGGGGTCGCTGGTCTGCAGCCGATCGTCGACCAGAATGCCACGCTCCACTGCCAGCCCGGCCCCGCGGGCCAGGGCCAGATTCGGCCGCAGGCCGATCGCGGCGATCACCAGATCCTGCTCGCTGATGCGGCCATCGGTCAGGGTCACCCGCCAGCCATCGCCCGGCTGGGCATCTATCCTGGCGAGACCCGTCCCGAACTGCAGGCTGACCCCCTGGCTGCGTAGCGCCTGTTGCAGCGGCTCGGTCAGGGCGGCGGGCAGCAGGGCGCTTAAGGGGCTGTCGGCCAGATCCACCAGCGTCACCTCTTTTCCTGCGCTCGCCATGTCCATCGCCAGCTCGCAGCCGATGAGCCCCGCCCCCAGCACCAGGATGCGGCGGGCCTGGCGCAGTTGCGCCTCGATGGCGGCGAACTCCTGCTGGCTGTTGAGGGTGAACAGGTGTTCGCTGCCCGGCAGATCGGGGCGCGCCGCGCTCGCCCCGGTGGCCAGCACCAGCTTGCCGTAGGGGAATTCCCCCTGCTCGGTCAGCACCAACCGCCTTGCTGGGTCGATGCCATGCACCGGGCAGTGGGGCAGCAGCGCGATGCGCTGCTGCTCGGCAAAGTCGCTGCCGCTCTGGCGGGTCATGGCTGCGGCAGGGCAGCCCCGACTCACCACATGGCTCAAGTCGGGCTTGTTGTACTCGTCGCCGCTGTCGGCGGTGATGAGGCGGATGGGCTGCTCGGCGTCCAGCTTGCGCAGGCTCTTGACCAGCTGCTGGGCAGCGAAGCCGCTGCCGATCACCACTATCTCCCGGCTGATGCCAGCGTCACTCTGCGTTGCTGCGCTCATACACAGGCCTCCACGGCGCAGGGTTCGAATACCTCCTTGCCGATGCCGCAACCCGGGCAGAGGAAGCTGTCAGGTACCTGGGCCCAGGGGGTGCCCGGCGCCACCAGCTGATCCGGCTCACCCAGCGCCGGGTCATAGACCCACTGGCAGACGGTGCAGAGCATGGCCTGATCATCGTCCCATTCGGCGGCGGCCGCTGCGGCTTGCGGCTCAACAGCAGGCATCGCGGGGACGGGTACCACCGCCGCATGAGTAGCGGTGATCGGGCGGGGCGCATCCAGCGGATGCAGCGCCCACTGACGGGCGAGCTGGCGGCCATGCTCGCGGCATTCGGCCAGCGCCGAACCATCCGGGCGCCATTTGGCCTTGAGGGAGATGCTGATGTCGAAACCTGCGTCCATCAATCGGGTCTGGATCCGGTCCACCGCACCGCCGGTCCAGCCGTAGCTGCCGAAGGCCGAGGCGCGCTTGTTGCGAAAACGCAGGCCGGTGATCTCTTCGAGCATGCCCGCCACCTTGGGCATCATGACGTTGTTCATGGTGGAGGAGCCCACCAGTATCCCCTTGGAGCGGAACACCTGGGTCAGGATCTCGTTCTTGTCGTGGCGGGCCACGTTGTAGATCTTCACCGCCACGCCGGGGTCCACCTCGTGGATGCCCTGGGCGATGGCGTCCGCCATCATGCGGGTGTTGTTGGACATGGAGTCGTAGAACAAGGTGATGCGGTCTTCCTGATAGTGGTCGGCCCACTCCAGGTATTTCAGGATGATCTGGGTGGGGTCCTCGCGCCAGACGATGCCGTGGGAGGTGGCCACCATGCTCACTGGCAGGTTGAAGCCCAGCACCTCTTTGATCTTGGCGGTCACCAGGGGGCTGAAGGGGGTGAGGATGTTGGCGTAGTAGCGCTGGCACTGCTCCATCAGCTCGCTCTGATCCACCTCGTCGTTGAACAGGTGCTCGTCGCAGTAGTGCTGGCCGAAGGCGTCGTTGGAGAAGAGCACCGCATCCTCGGTCATGTAGGTCATCATGCTGTCGGGCCAGTGCAGCATGGGGGTCTCGATGAACACCAGCTGCTTGCCGTTGCCGATGTCCAGGCTGTCACCGGTCTTGACCGGGTGGAAGTTCCACTCCGGGTGGTGATGATGGCCGGTGATGGAGTCGATGGCGTTGTGGGTGCAGTAGATGGGGGTGCCGGGGATACGGGTCATCAGCTCGGTCAGGGCGCCGGCGTGATCCTCCTCGGCGTGGTTGATCACCACGTAGTCGATGGCGGCGAGATCGATCTCGGCCGCCAGGTTCTGCACGAACTCCCGGCTGAACTTGTGATCGACGGTGTCGATCAGCACGTTTTTCCCTTCGCGGATGAGGTAGCTGTTGTAGCTGGTGCCCTTGTGGGTCTTGTACTCGGTGCCGTGGAAGTCGCGTACCTCCCAGTCCCGTTGGCCGACCCAGTGGATGTTGTTCTTGACGTGAATGCTCATCAGGCAGTTCCTCGAATGCAATAGTGGATGTTCAACTGAACCAGCTATTGCAGCGGACGTGCCAAATTGTAACCCATTGTTTTTAATGGCTTCGCATATCACTCGTTGTCATTAAGACACCACACCTTTATAGTCAAAATCACAAACATACTGTCATTTGGACAATTATCGTGATCTCGACCGACAGCCTGGCGCGCATCGCCCTCGACCTGCAACTCGGCATCTCCCATCAGGACCGCTTCCACCGCCTGATCCAGAGCGTGCGCAGCCTGCTGAACTCGGATGCCTCGGCCCTGCTGCGCTACGAGGGGGGCCAGTTCATCCCGCTGGCCATCGACGGCCTGATGCAGGACGTGCTGGGGCGCCGCTTCGCCCTCAAGGATCACCCGCGCCTCGAGGCCATCGCCCGCGCCGGGGATGTGGTGCGCTTCCCTGCCGACAGCGCCCTGCCCGACCCCTATGACGGCCTGCTGCCGGATCACGACGACTTCAAGGTGCACGCCTGCGTCGGCCTGCCGCTCTTCTCGGATCAGGCGCTGATCGGCGCCCTGACCATAGACGGCATGAACCCGGCCCAGTTCGACGGCATCAGCGACGAGGAGCTGCGGCTGGTGGGGGCCCTGGCCGCCGCCGCCCTCGACAACGCCCTGCTGCTGGAGCGGCTCGCCCGCCAGAGCAGCGAGCCCCTGGTCCCCGGCACCCGGCCCGGCCCTGAGCAGCCGGAGATGATAGGGCACTCCCCCGCCATGGCCCGGTTGCGCCACGAGATAGACGTGGTGGCAAGCTCTGAGCTGAACGTGCTGATTTTGGGGGAGACCGGGGTCGGCAAGGAGCTGATCGCCAAGGCGGTGCATGGCGGCTCGCCCCGCGCCCATGCCCCCCTGGTCTACCTCAACTGCGCCGCCCTGCCCGAATCCGTGGCCGAGAGCGAGCTGTTCGGCCACGTGAAGGGGGCCTTCACCGGCGCCATCCACAATCGGGCGGGCAAGTTCGAGCTGGCGGACAAGGGCACTCTGTTTCTCGACGAGATAGGGGAGCTGTCGCTGGCGCTGCAGGCCAAGCTGCTGCGGGTGCTGCAATACGGCGATCTGCAGCGGATCGGTGACGACACCCCGCTCAAGGTGAATGTGCGCATCCTGGCGGCCACCAACCGGGATCTGAAACAGGCGGTGGTCGAGGGGCAGTTTCGGGCCGACCTCTACCACCGGCTGAGCGTGTTCCCGATCCACGCCCCGGCACTGCGGGAACGCCCAGGCGACATTCCCCTACTGGCCGGTTACTTTTGCGAGCGCTGCCGGCTCGGCCTGGGGCTGGATCAGCTGCGTATCCAGCCACAAGCGCTGCAACTGCTCGAGCGCCACGACTGGCCCGGCAACGTGCGGGAGCTGGAGCACGCCATCCACCGCGCCGCCGTGCTGGCCAGGGCCGAACAGGGCAGCCCCTCGCCGACCCTGAAACCCCACCACTTCAACCTGGGACCGACGGGCTCATCCCTTCCCGCCGACACCGTCAGCCAGCCCGCCTCTCCGGCCATTACCGGCCTGGGCCTTCGCGCCGCCACCGATCTGTTCCAGCGCCAACTCATCGAGCAGACCCTGACGGCCCATGACGGCAACTGGGCCGCCAGCGCCCGGGCGCTGGATCTGGACGGCGGCAACCTGCACCGCCTCGCCAGGCGGCTCGGTCTCAAGGCCTGACGCCCCCAGATACGAGAGGGGCCCAAAAACAGAAACCCCCTCGCTGGCGAGGGGGTTTCTTGTTCATGGCACCCGTGGCGCCGTCAGCGCAGGGACTTGACCGAGCGGCGGACGATGAGCTCGGGCTGCACCGTCATGGACTCCACTTCCAGCTCCTTGTTGCGGATCCGGCTCACCAGTTGCTGCACCGCCAGCAGGCCGAGCTCGGCCTTGGGGTGGCGGATGGTGGTGAGCGGCGGGCTGGAGAAGCGCGCCATCTCCACGTCGTCATAGCCGATCATGGAGATATCGTCCGGCACCTTGACCCCGGCCTCCCAGGCGGCGCAGATGGCACCGATGGCCATGGGATCGTCGAAGGCAAAGACCGCGGTCGGGCGAGGGGTGAGGGCCAGGATGCGCTGCATGGCATCGAAGCCGCTCTGGCTCTCGTAGTCCCCTTCGAAGATCTGCTCTTCTTTCAGGGTCATCCCCTGTTCAGCCAGGGCATCGCGCACCCCGTCCAGCCGTTGCTGGGTAGTCGGCTTGGCGAGATGGCCGGTGATGCAGACGATGTTGGTGTGGCCCTGCTCCAGCAGATGGCGCACCGCCAGACGCGCGCCGATGCGGGCGTTGTCGTTGATCACGTTGGCGAAATCGCACTCGTTGCCCCAGTCCAGCACCACTTGCGGCACGTTTTTGTGGATACGCAGCATGTCCCTGAACTGGGTGTCGATATCGGTCCCCAGCACCAGCAGACCGTCGACCCGCTTCTCCATCAGCATGCGCAGATAGTGCTGCTGGCGGGGCGGCTGGTTCTCGGTGTTGCACAGGATCAGGCTGTAACCCTGCTCGAAGCAGTAGGCTTCCACCCCCTGTACCACTTCCGCGAAGAAGGGGTTGGCACTGGTGGTCACCAGCATGCCAATGGTCTTGGTCGAATTGATCTTGAGACTGCGCGCCACCGAGTTGGGCGCGTAGTTCAGCTCTGCCACCGCCTCAAGCACTTTCTGGGTTGCGTCTTCGCTGACCCGACGGGTGTGATTGAGTACATGTGAGACGGTGGAGATGGATACGCCTGCGCGCGAGGCGACATCCTTGATAGTTGCCATCTCTGTCTCCTGAATAACAAAGGCGGAACAGTAGCAGATTTCCCGAATAAAGGCTTGGTTTTAACGGGCGCTGCCAGTGAATTATCAATGCTGGCTAATCTATGCGGTCATTTCTTTTTGCGCAAACGGATTTTGGTCAAAATGAGAGCGGACGCAGAATGAAATATCGTCAGTTTTTTACTCTGGAAATTGTCACCATGACAATTTGTTATCTGTATGTTGCACCATCACAGCAACATTAAACTCCAATAAACAGCAATAAACTGCGTGTTAGTTTCACAAAACCCCTCTCGCGCCTGCTCCGGTTAGTATCTTTAACATCTTGTTATTGCCCGGCGAGGAATGATAGAACCTTATCTATCGCCGGGCTGGCGGGACACAGGCTCGGAATGACGTGCATAAAATGAAACAATTCACTGATTAAGGGACGAATCAATGCATAACTTCAGCAAAATGGCAGTCAGAGCAGCGGTTTCTTTGGCTCTGTTTGGATCAGTTTCCATGGCCAATGCGGCCGATACCATCAAGATCGGCATCGCCGGCCCCCTGACCGGCCCGGTCGCCCAGTACGGTGACATGCAGTTCACCGGCGGCAAGATGGCGGTCGAGCAGATCAACAAGGCGGGCGGCATCAAGGGCAAGCAGATCGAAGCCGTCATCTATGACGATGCCTGCGATCCCAAGCAGGCCGTGGCCATCGCCAACAAGGTGATCAACGACGGCGTCAAGTTCGTGGTCGGCCACCTCTGCTCCGACAACACCCTGCCCGCCTCCGACATCTATGAAGATGAAGGGGTCCTGATGGTCACCCCCGCCTCCACCAACCCCAAGATCACCGAGCGCGGTTACCAGCTGACCCTGCGTACCATCGGTCTGGACAGCGACCAGGGCCCGACCGCCGCCAAGTACATCATCGAGCAGGTCAAACCCCAGCGCGTGGCCGTCATCCACGACAAGAAACAGTACGGTGAAGGCATCGCCTCCAGCGTGAAAGCCGCGCTGGACAAGGCCGGCGTCAAGGTCGTTGCCTATGAGGGCATCACCGCCGGCGACAAGGACTTCTCCGCCCTGATCGCCAAGCTGCAAAAAGAGAACGTCGACTTCGTCTACTACGGCGGCTACCACCCCGAGCTGGGTCTGATCCTGCGCCAGGCTGGCGAGAAGGGTCTGAAGGCCAAGTTCATGGGTCCGGAAGGGGTGGGCAACAAGGACATCTCCGCCATCGGCGGCCCGGCTTCCGAAGGCCTGCTGGTGACCCTGCCGAACAAATATGACCTGGTGCCGGCCAACGCCCCCATCGTAGAAGCATTCAAGGCCAAGGGTCAGGACTCCTCCGGTCCGTTCGTCTGGACCACCTACGCCGCCATGCAGGCCCTGGCGGCCGGTATCGCCAAGGCGGGCGAGGATGATCCGGCTGCCGTCGCTGCCGCCATCAAGGCCGCACCGATCGACACCGTGATGGGCCCCCTGACCTGGGCACCGAACGGTGACCTGAAAGGCTTTGAATTCGGTGTGTTCCAGTGGCACGCCGACGGTACCTCCACTCAACTCAAATAATCTGCCGGTCGGGGTGACGTGAGTCACCCCTCCTTTCTTTGCGGGCAAGTACACAGGGAACGCGGTATGTCCGAACACCTTCTTTATCTGGTTCAGCAGTTGCTGAACGGATTGACCATAGGCAGCACCTATGCGTTGATCGCCATCGGCTACACCATGGTCTACGGCATCATCGGCATGATCAACTTCGCCCACGGCGAGGTCTACATGATCGGCTCCTATGTCGCCTTCATGGTGATGGCCGGGCTCATGATGATGGGCATCGACAGCACCGTGCTGCTGCTGGGGGGCGCCTTCCTGGTCAGCATCATCATCACCGGCAGCTATGGCTGGTCCATAGAACGGGTGGCCTATCGTCCGCTGCGGGGCGGCAACCGCCTGATCCCCCTCATCTCCGCCATCGGCATGTCGATCTTCCTGCAGAACATGATGCGGATGGCCCAGGGCTCGCGTGACATCGCCATGCCCACTCTGATCTCCGGGGGCTGGACCCTCGGCGGCGAGGATGGCTTCCAGGCCAGCCTCTCCTACATGCAGCTCATCATCTTCGTGGTGACCTTCGTCACCATGCTGGCGTTGACCCAGTTCATCGGCCGCTCCCGCATGGGGCGTGCCTGCCGAGCCTGTTCCGAAGACATCAAGATGGCCAACCTGTTAGGGATAGACACCCACGTGGTCATCTCCATCACCTTCGTGCTGGGGGCCGCCCTGGCCGCCGTCGCGGGGGTGCTGCTCGGCATGTACTACGGTGTCATCAACCCCTATCTCGGCTTCATGGCGGGCTTGAAGGCCTTCACCGCCGCGGTATTGGGCGGCATCGGCAGCATTCCCGGTGCCGTACTGGGCGGCCTGCTGCTCGGCGTGGTGGAAGCGCTCACCGCGGGCTATCTCAGCACCGAGTACAAGGATGTGATGGCCTTTGCCCTGCTCATCTTCGTGTTGCTCTTCATGCCCACCGGCATCCTGGGTCGTCCGGAGGTCGAGAAGGTATGAAAAACCAATCTATGCATGCCCTCGTGCTGCTGTTCATGACCATCACTGGCATTCTCGGCCGTCCGGAAGTGGAGAAAGTCTGATGAAACGTCAATTTATCCATGCCTGCATCGCCAGCCTGGTGCTGCTGGTGCTCTCCTTCTGGCTGCTCGGCTTCAAGCTGGAGACCGATGGCTCCCGCCTGCTGGTGGTGAGCCGCCTCGATGTGTCACTGGCCTGGCTGCTGGGGGGCGCCACCATCGTTTTCTGGTTCCAGATGCTGCGCGGCCAGATAAGCCGGCTGTTCCAGGCCTCCATCAGCGGCTTCTCCGTCGGCTTCACCAAGCTGGTGCTGCCAAGCCCCGAAGAGGCCCCCAAGCTCTATAACCTCACCGCCGTGCTGGTGCTGCTGTTTGCGGTGAGCTGGCCCCTCATGGCCTCTCGCGGCGCCATCGATCTGGCCACCCTCACCCTGATTTACATCATGCTGGGGCTGGGGCTGAACGTGGTGGTGGGCCTCGCCGGTCTGCTCGACCTCGGCTATGTCGGCTTCTATGCGGTCGGCGCCTACAGCTACGCCCTGCTCAACACCTACTTCGGTCTGAGCTTCTGGGAGTGTCTGCCCATCGCAGGTCTGCTGGCGGCCACCTTCGGCTTCCTGCTCGGGTTCCCGGTGCTGCGGCTGCGGGGGGACTACCTGGCCATCGTCACCCTGGGCTTTGGCGAGATCATCCGCATCCTGCTCAACAACATGACCACCCTGACCGGCGGTCCGAACGGGATCTCCGGCATTCCGAAACCGACTCTGGGGGGGCTCGAGTTCAACCGCACCGTCAAGGATGGGGGCTTTGGCACCTTCCACGACTTCTTCGGCATCGCCTACAACGCCAACCACAAGGTGATCTTCCTCTACCTGATGGCCCTGGTGCTGGTAGTGGCGACCCTGTTCGTCATCAACCGCCTGCTGCGCATGCCGCTCGGCCGTGCCTGGGAGGCGCTGCGGGAAGACGAGATCGCCTGCAAGTCCCTGGGGCTCAACCCCACCATCATCAAGCTGACCGCCTTCACCATAGGCGCCTGCTTCGCGGGCTTTGCCGGCAGCTTCTTCGCCTCGCGCCAGGGCTTCATCAGCCCGGAATCCTTCGTCTTCATCGAGTCGGCCATCGTTCTTGCGATTGTGGTGCTGGGGGGCATGGGATCCCAGATCGGGGTGGTGCTGGCGGCCATCGTGATGACGGTGCTGCCGGAGCTCGCCCGCGAGTTCAACGAATATCGCATGCTGATGTTCGGTCTCTTGATGGTATTCATGATGATCTGGCGGCCGCAGGGACTGCTGCCCATGAGTCGACCCCATATGGAGCTGCGTAAATGAGCAACAATCAACCATTGTTGGATGTCTCAGATCTGTCGATGCGCTTTGGCGGCCTGCTCGCGGTCAACGGCGTCAAGCTGGATGTGGAAAAGGGGGAGGTGATCTCCATCATCGGCCCCAACGGGGCGGGCAAGACCACCATCTTCAACTGCCTGACCGGCTTCTATCGCCCGAGTGGCGGTGTCATTCGCTACAAGGGTGAGGAGATCCAGGGGTTGCCCGGCCACCTCATCGCCCGCAAGGGCATAGTGCGGACTTTCCAGCACGTGCGCCTGTTCAAGGAGATGACAGCGGTGGAAAACCTGCTGGTGGCCCAGCACAGGCATCTCAATACCGGCTTCATCGCCGGCCTGTTCAAGACCCCCTCTTTCCGCCGTGCCGAGAAAGAGGGGCTGGAGCAGTCCGCCTTCTGGCTGGAAAAGGTGGGCCTCAAGGATCTCGCCAACCGCGCCGCGGGCAACCTGGCTTACGGCCAGCAGCGCCGCCTCGAGATCGCCCGCTGCATGGCGACCCGGCCCGAGCTGCTGATGCTGGATGAACCGGCCGCAGGTCTCAACCCCAAGGAGACCGACGAGCTCAACGAGCTCATCTCCAACCTGAGGGACGAGTTCGGGGTCTCGGTGCTGCTGATCGAGCACGACATGAAGCTGGTGATGGAGATCTCCAACCGCATCTTCGTGGTCAACCAGGGCACCCCGCTGGCCCACGGCAAACCGGACGAAATCCGCAGCAATCCGGCGGTGATCAAGGCCTATCTGGGCGAGTCGTAAGGACAAAAAGATGTTAGAACTTCGCAACGTATCGACCCACTACGGCAAAATTCAGGCGCTGCACGACGTCAGCGTCGAGGTGAAAGAGGGGGAAATCGTCACCCTGATCGGCGCCAACGGCGCCGGCAAGACCACTCTGCTGATGACCCTGTGTGGCGAGCCCAAGCCCAGCAGCGGTTCCATCTGGTTCGAGGGGGAGCAGATAGACTCTCTCACCACCGCCCGCATCATGCGCAAGGACATCGCCGTGGTGCCGGAGGGGCGCCGCATCTTCGCCCGCCTCACGGTGGAGGAGAACCTGCTGATGGGGGCCTTCTTCGTCGACAAGGCGGAGCAGCGCGGCCTGCTGGATCAGATATTTACCTTGTTCCCCCGCCTGCACGAGCGGCTGGAGCAGCGGGCAGGCACCATGTCCGGCGGCGAGCAGCAGATGCTGGCCATCGGCCGCGCCCTGATGAGCAAGCCGCGCCTGCTGCTGCTGGATGAACCCTCCCTCGGATTGGCGCCCATCGTCATCCAGCAGATCTTCGACACCATAGAGCAACTGCGCCAGAAGGGGATGATGAACAGAACCACCATATTCCCTAGAGAGAAGGGACGATAAATCCCGGAAGAACCGGGAAATGGCCGGAAGTAACCGGATGGCCCTTGAAAACGTCTTGCAAGAGTTGAAAACGCGGTCGCGGCGCTCGCCGGGCCATCAAATGCCGCCTTCCACGAAGTCGGCCATCATCTCCATCAGCACCGACCGCGCCGTAGGCGTCAGCTCCAGGTCGCTTCCTTCCTTCCTGACCGGCATGTACCCACGGGCTGGAATAGTAACCTTCTGGCCACGCCCGGCCTTGCCGCCGAGCTGCTGGATGGCCGCGTAGGGCTTCGAGACGGACAAACCGGCCCGGCTGGCGTCGTGGAAGGGCTGGACGCTCGGAGCCAGGCCACCAGGAGAGCGTTGCAGCTTCTTGCCCGGCCAGTGGCCAGCCTTCTCGCGTTGCCGGATGGTCGAGAGCGCCAGCGGTTTCCACTTGTCGCCGCCCACTTCGCCTTCGCGCTCGAAGGCTTCCTCGGTGAGCGACAGCACCTCGGCCGCGATACCAGCCATCAGCGGCTCGGGATTCTGGAGGCGTGCCCTGATTTCTGCCAGTTTGGCACTTGCCTGGTCGTTGATCTCGACGTTCATGTCGGTCATGGCTGGCCTCCGTGGTAGTCGGCGGCCGGGTTGTAGTCCCAGCCCGCGTCGGGCTGGAACGGCCTCTCCATGCCCGGCAGCGTCAGGCGCTTGACCTTGATCGTGGAGCCGTCGCGCTGCGGCACGTCCACCTCCTGGATGTGGCCTTCGGCGGACTCGACCTCGTAGCCGTTGCGGCGGACGGCCGAGGCGGTCAGGGGCTGCGCGCGGCACCGGCACTTCCAGCCGTTCGGCGGATAGGCGACCGACCAGCCCGCATCATCGTGGCGGAACACTCGCCCGTGCATGGCTCGGTGGGTCGGCCGTGTGCGGTTGTCCAGCACCGCCACGTAGCGCCAGAAGGGATGCGTGGCCGTGGCCGCCTTCATGCCGCGCCAGCGCCCGGCCTGGAAGGCGGTCTGCATGTTCTGCTCGTAGATCAGCTTCAGGCGACGCGGACTGCCCAGCTCCACCGGGCGGCTGGTGCCGGGATACACGGTGATCTCGCCGGTCTCGTAGTCGATCTCCTTGCCCCACCAGCCCTTTGCTTGCAGCGTCGGGGTGAGCTTGTCGATGAACTGCTGGTAGCTCTCGCCCTTGCTCATGGACTCCACCAGCGCAGAGCGGATGTCCTCTAGCACGTCATAGCCCGCCGAGCGCGCCACGGTGAAGGCGCGCCGGTGCGCCGTCTGCCAGAGGTCGCGCCAGGACTCGCTGACCTGCAAGCCCTTGGAGCGCAGGAACTCGACCGCCTGCTCGGGCGGCATGTTGAAGGCGGCCAGGAGGGTGGACTTGTCGATGCTCACTCGGTCAGCTCCTGCCGCACGGCGTCAGCGCCGAACAGTTCGGACACGAACAGGGCGCGGGCGATGGCTTCGACTAGCAGAGCGTCATCGGTCAGCGGGTTTTCACTGGCCAGCAGCGCCAGTGCGTCCTCGGGGCCGGATGCCCGGCCGAGGGCTTCCAGCGCAGGCTTCAGCCAGGCGGCCGCCTGCGGTTGCAGCACGGCGGACAGTTCCTCCAGCGCGCCATCGAGCACGGCCTGGTCGGGGAACTCGGAACCGGCCGCTGCTTCCTCGCGCAACGCCGCCACCAGTGCGGCCTTGGCGTCGGCCTTCTTGGTCTTGGGGGCGGGCGGCTCCTCCTTGGCCGGAGCGGCGGTGCTGGTGGCCAGGACGGCCTCCTTATCCGAGGTCGGCTGGGGAATCCGCAGCCGTTCGTGTGCCCACTGCGTCGGGATTTGCATACCGATGGCCACCAGCTTCGGCAGTGCGTCGGCGTAGACCTTGATGTCCTCGCCTTCGGTCGTGTCGAACACCAGGCGGGGGCAGCGTCGGAAGTCGGCCCAGCCTTTATTGATGGCCAGAAGCGGGTAGATCAGGTCGCGGGTGAGCGTGCCCGCGAGCTGCTTGCAGTCGCTGTCGCGGATGTCCAGGCGCACTTCGTTGTGGATTTCGGCCACGCCGGAGCCGAGGCCGGTGGCCTCGGTGGTGCTGGTCAATGTGCTGCCCAGGATGGCCTTCGATTGCGTCTGCTCGCACCACTTAATCATCACCTCGAACGGCTTTTCCGAACCCTTCGCGGCCTCCTCGAACTCGATGGCCATCGCCGAGGGGATGACGCCTGCGGCGTTGTGGCCGATGCCCGCGACGGCGCGCCAGAGCGTTGCCTTTTCCTCGGGGCTGGCGTTGCTCGGATACTTGCCGATGCGCAGCGGCAGACCGTAGATGTCGAGGAACTCGGCCAGGTCGCCAACCGAGAAGTGCTTGAACAAGTAGGGCCACACTAGCACGCGGCCCAGGCCGGAGCGCACGGTGTAGCCGGACATGGCCTTGTGGACGTGCATCATCCAGCCAAACGGGCGCAGCGGCACGCCGTCCAGGGAGCTGTCGCGCAGGCGCAGCTCGGTGCGGGTGTCGCGGTCGAAGCGGAACCAGGTCTGCGGGCGGTGGTTGAAACGCACCACCGTCCAGTCGCTTCCAACCCTGTCCCAGTCGTACTCGATAGGCGCGAAACCGTGCCCGATGGCGTCCAGCGCATCGAACATGAGGTCTTCCAGGTCGGTCATGTCCAGCAGCAGCTCCTTGGCATAGGCGCTGGCTTCCTCCTCCTCCTTGCTCGGGTTGCGTGGCGGCACGATGTCCCAGGGCAGCTTGATGACGGCGCGCTTGCGCTTGGACAGTTCGGAGAAAACGTGGCCATCGCGTTCCTCCATGTCGCGGAAAAGCTCATGCTGCGCGATCAAGTCGCCGTTTTCCGCGCGCTCCAGGATGGAGTTCAGGCGTGCGGGTGTCAGGCCGCGCGAGGGATGCTGCGCGACCTCCCGGTGCAGGTTGATAAGTTGCGAGGTCTGCGCCTCATCCAGCGACGCCATGTTGATGGGGTTGCCGTATTGGTCGAGAAGTTTTGCCATTCAGTGCTCCTACCAGCCAGCCATGCGGCCGCCGTATTCAAGATCGGTGTCGGTGTCCATTTCATCGACCTGCGCATCGCGCCGTGGCACTTCCATGTACTCGGCCAGCCATTCATCAACCGGGTTGAGCGCGGCGAACTGCATCAGCGCACCGGCCACCGCGCCGTCGCCGTGCCTGACCAGGTCGGCGTCCTTCAGGTCTTTGCGCTCCAGCTTCGGCACCATCGGAATACCGTCGATGTACTCGACGGCGCGGTGGTCATCCTCCAGCGAGGCGTCGCGCGGCATGGTGATGAAGCCGTCCTCGAACAGCGAGATGTATTTGCCCATCCACTCGCCGTACCAGGAACGCGAGAGCGTGATCTCGTGGACGGGGCCGCCGGTGTAGCCGCCCGTTTTCTCATCGAACACCGCGCGCCCGAACTTGTCGCCGGTGTATTCCATGAGCGTCTGGCCAGGGCCGGAGGCATCGCCCGCGAACGTCCACCGCTTCAGCTCGCCCAGCAGCGCCCAGAGAATCTGCTCCTGCTGCCGGGTCGGGGCGTTGGCCAGCTCCAGGATAAAGGGCACGTCGCGGCGCAGATCGGCCGTGATGCGGGCGGGCGTGATGACCGAGAAGTGACGGTGGCGCGCGAAGTCCATGCCGACAGCCCAGCGCCCGGAAAAGCCGCGCTGGGCTTCGTTGAGTGCAGGCATGAGCGTGGTGGCAATCCACGATGCGGCCCATATCTCGCGCTCCTTTTCTGACCGCTTCGGGAAGTCGTCGCTGAAAACGATGCGGAGCACGGGCCGGATTTCCGGCATTGCCCGTTCAATCCAGACCGAGGGAATAGCCGAACCGTCGCCATCACGCGGAATCACGTCCAGCTCCTCGCGCATGGCTGCCTTGCGCGGGCCATATGCGGCCCGGATGGCGGTGTACCAGTCCCTTTTGCCTTCTTCGGTCGCTGGGATGCCTTTCATGGCACAAACGCGCTCGTAGAGGCCGTTGGCCACGGCGTCATCGAACGTGATGCGGATGCACCTGGCACGCTTCCCGTAGCGCCCGGCACGGACGTCCTGCACCAACTGGTGGAAAGCGTTTTTCTTGCCGCGATGCGATGACCAGACGCGAATGCGGCCGCCCCAAATGAGCAGAGCCGTGGCTGATTCGAGCACCTTGGAAACGTCCTTGTGCAAGGCTGCTTCGTCCAGGTCAACCAGCCCTTGCAAGCCGTGGATGTTTTCCGGCCGAGAAGAAAGCGCCGTGACGCGGAACCCGCTGGCGAAGCGGACGCGGAACGCCTGAATCTCGCGGCTGGTGCCATCGGCCCGCTGGTCAAGGAAGATGTGCTGCTCAATGCGCGTCGCCTGGCCACGCGCCACGATCTGCGAGAACTTGCCGACATAGCCGATGTATTCCAGACCCTTTTCACGGGTGTCGGCCATGTACCACACGTTGCTGCCGCCTGCTTCCTTGGCGGTGGCGGCGGTGATCGTGTCGGTCAGGGCTTGTGCGAACGTGATACCCGTGCGGCGGCCTTTCTCGCACACCGAGATGTCCAAGTCCTGCTGCATCCGAATCCAGTCCGACTGGTGCTTCATCAGCACTCCTTCGGCGAAGGGGTCGAAGTCGGGAGGTATCTGGCGGACGTTCTCCGGCAGCTCGTCCCACTCGACGATGCGCTCGGTATCGGGGAGAGATGCAGGAATACCCATCACATGCCCATCAAGACTTGTTCGCGCCAGAAGCGGGCTTCGTCGGCATTGAGGCCACGGGCCTGGGCAGCGGTGTCAACGCGCGCGGCAGCTTCTTCCAGCGCCTGCTTGCGGGCCTCGGCCTGCCAACGCTTCTGCGCCACGGATGCCTTGCCCAGCTCGGCCACGGCGCGGGCGAGCTTCGGCAGATCGACCGCGTCAGGATCGACGTTCATCTCCATGAGGATGGAAAACATCTTTTCCTGGGTGAGCCGCACCAGGGCATCGTTGACCGCGCCATCGTCATCGGGCGCGGCCTGTACCACGGCACGGGCCTGTTCGGTGACCAGTCGCAGGGTTTTCAGGCGCTCCTCGAACGCCTGGCCGTAGCTGTGCAGGCTGGACTTGCCGATGCTGTAGCCGCGTTTGCCCAGCTCGGCGGCCAGGCGTTCGTACTGGCTGAAGTTGTTCTCCACCAGCGCTTGGTCGAGCCATGCTTTAACAGGCGCTGGGAGCGCCTCCACCTTCGAGCGGCGCGGCATGGCGGCTCACCAGTACTTGGCCGGGCGCGCAATGCCCGGCTCACACGCGACCGTGTACTCGACAACGTCGATGCCGTAGCGGTCGAGCTTGCAGAACCACTGTGGCTGCGAGTCTCGGCCGGTGATCGTGACCAGGTTGCGCTCGGCCAGGTAGTCCAGGTTGCGGCGCAGCTCCAGCGGCGTCAGGTCGGGCAGCATCGGCGTGATCGCCGATAGCACCACCTGTTCGCTGGTGCCCACGGGCTGCGCGGAGTTGAGGGCCAGCAAGATCAGCCAGCGCAGGTTCTCGCGCCGTGCTTTTTCCAGGTCGGGGGTCATCATGACTTCTCCATCAATCTTTCAATACGTGCTCCGATTGCATCCAGCTTGGCGTTGAGCACGGTCTCAAAGCGGATGGCGTCCTCGCGCCGCTGGTATTCCAGCGGCAGCTTGGTCAGCGTTTCGTTGAGCTGGTTTTCCAGCTTGCTCACGCGGTCGTTTTGCTGGTCGATGCGGGCGTCGAGCTGCCGCAGCAGAATCTTCCCGAACGAGGCCAGGGTGCCGATGAAGCCCAGCAACAAGCCGACCAGGTGCCAAAAATCAACTTGAATGGTCATTGCACTTGCTCCTGCTGGCTGACCCACGATTGCAGCGCCTTCAACTGTTCGGCGACTTCGTGATAGGTGGCGTAGTTTTCGACGACGGTGGCGGCAGCGGTTTCAACGCTGGCGGCGGGCGCATCAGCAACTCTGGCGGGGTCGGGAAGCTGGCCTTGGGCGGCGGCGTCGTGGAGCACGCGGAAACCGCCAGGCAAATCGCAGGCAGCAGCAGACGAAACATAGATTGGCACCTCCTTGATGATGTCCTTGCCGCGTTCCTTCACCACCTGGACGCGGTCAACGTATTGCGTCACCACCTGGGTGGTGACTTCGGCTTGGGTGGTTGCGGTCTGCGCAGCGGCCAGCTTCGCGGCTTCGCGTTCGGCGTCCCAGGCCGCCGTGACGCGGCCCTCGCCGTACTGGAACCCGCCGATAGCGGACACGGCAACGATGCCGACCAGGCCCAGCAGCTTCCAGGGCAGCGCGCGGATGACGTCGATGGCGGCGCTCATTGCTTGTCCCCGGCGTTGGCGACGGACGCGGCGATGCTGCCGTACTTGAGCGAGAGGAACTTCGAGGCGGTGACGGCACCGGCCACGCAGGAGAGGTAGGCCCACCACACCTCGGTTTCGGCCTGGCCCACCCAATTCAGCCGCACGAACGAAACGGTGGCGGCGGCGTAGCCGATGTTGGCCCAAATCTTCGTGTGAGAGAGGCGGCCATCGCGGGAGACCAGGTCGATGAGCTTCATGCCGAGGCAACCTCCTGCGGGGTCTTGCCTGCGGCGAGCTGGGCCAGCGACAGGCCGCCCGTGTATTGGAAGTGCGCGTATTCGCGGAACGTCTTCCAGCGGCCAGCCCATTCCAGACCAGCCGCCTCGCCGAGCTGGCCGATGCGCTCCCACAACTTGCCGTCAGCGCCAGTGGTGTTCCACACGGCCTTGCCGTCGCGCAGCGGCACCACGTCGAAGGCGACGCGCCAGTTGTGATAGCTCTGTCCAGGCTTGGCGTTGGTCACGCGCTTGCCGGGGGCGGTTCGGCCCTGGGCGTAGAGCGCAGCTTGGCTCTCCAGGTCGCGGTAGGTGGAGGTGACGAGGATGTCGATGCCCTCCTGCTTGCACGCGGCTAGGAAGGCTTGCGCCCGTGAGCGCACGGGCGGCAGAAGATCGTCTAGGGAGCGAGAATTTTTCATGCCGTCATGATGGCGGCGGCTCCCTGGTGATGCGATTAAAGTGCTTTAGTTTCCGTCCGGCAGCAGTGGCATCTGCCGGGTGCTAAGGTCGCGTTGTCGCGCCCGCTTCACGATGTTTCTCACCTGCATTTCCGTGAGGTTGTACTTGTGCGCGAGCATCTTGTAGTTGTCCCCGTTGAACTCCGACCAGATTTGCTCATCGCGTTGTGACAGCTCATAGGACAAGCCGCGCGGGATGTACTGTTGAACGCCTCCGATCTCCGTGCGGATGGCTTCGGTGATGGTGAACGCAAGCGACGTAGCTTGCGCGATTTCGTGCGTGACCAGCCGGTTGTAGATCACCTGGCCGATCTGTTCGAGCAGTTCCGGGTATCCATCCGGGAAGTGCATCATCGTGCTCTCTGGCTTCATGGTTTCTCCCTCTTATCGAGTGCTGTTTTCAATGCATCCCAAGCAGTTTGCATGGGGTCAAAGGTCTGCCGGGTTTGCGCCAGGCCGACCGTGGAGCGCAGCCCGGTCAGTTCCTCGTCGCTCAATGTGACGCTGCCGGTCTTGATCGCTTCCGATAAGGTTTGAGCCATTTCCCTCACCTGGCCAGGCAGGTAGCGCATGGCCCACTTCTTCAAAGTCTCGATGAGGGCTTCCGTCTGGTTGCCGTTCGTCCATTGCAGTGCGTCCACCTTGGCGATGCGCTTCACATACGCAGCCAGGGCTTCCTCGGATGGGTTCTTCACCGCGCCCAACTGGTGCAGGAACAACCAGAGGGCGCGTACCTTCCGCGCCTCCGGGTATTGCGCCAGGGGACGGCCCGGCCTGCTTTGAGCAGGAGGCCGGGCCGACTTGACCCGCACCTTGAAACCGCTGCGCTTCATGCGCTCCAGGACGCGCTCCAGCTCCGGCACGCTCATGGCCGAGGTGGAGTCCTTCTGCACACTGCCCATGAGCAGCGCGCGGTAGACATCATCGTCCAGGCCCAGCTCGCGCTTGCCCACATGAATGAGACGTATGAGGCGCTGGCGAGCATCCTGGTTAGCGGTGGTGCGGGCGGCGGACTTCATAGGGCCGCTCCCAGCGCCAGGCGCTCATCACCGCCCACGCCGCGATTGAGCTGGGCATCCCGACCAGCCCGATGCCCGGCCTGCATGTCGCCGTAGTCGCGCTCGGAAAGGTTGCGGCCCGCGTTGCGGTTGTGCCCCTGGAAGCTGGTCAGCGCGTGCTTGTGCTCCAGGTAGGCCGTGACGCGGGCCTGTGCAGCCGCGCTACCGGCGAAGTTCTCCACCAGCTCGGTTGCCGTCATTACCCAGCCCTCGCAGAACAGGTCGGCGCGGCGCGTGCGAGTCGTGGTGCAGCGTTTCAGGGCTGTCTTGACATAGTGCGCCCGCGCCCGCTTCGCCTGGCGAAACAACACCTCGAAGGCGTAGCGGGCGATTTCGCCGGACGGTGCCGCGCCCACGAACACCCAGCGCCCGACTGGACGACTGCACGCCAGGAACACCGAGCAGTCGAACGCGGCGGCCACACGGGTGGCCAAGCCGCATTCCCAGCGGGCGGGCTTCTGCGCAGCACCGGCGCGGGTGCTTTCTTCCTGGATGTCGGCGTGCTCGACGTCCAGGTCGCTGATGCCGTGGGCCTGCATCAGCTTCTGCGCCTGGCGCAGCGCGGTGGCGGCTTCGTGCTCATTGCTGGACTTCGCCAGGGCCAGGCACTTCTTGACCTTGGCGATGATCTTGTCGCGTTCGGTGTGCATGTCAGTCCTCCTGTTCCACAGCGGTGTCAACCATGTTTGTTGCAACCTGTTCGACCTGGTCGGCCAGCGCCTCCAGCGTGTTCACGTTGAATTGGTCGATGTCGTCCCAGTCCGACGACATCTTGAGGAGACGTTCGCGGATGGAGCGCAGGGAGCGGCGCTGGTGTCCCGCGAGTTGTTTGGGTGTGAGCGTCATCACGCCACCTCGACCTCGAACGGTTCGATGACGAAGTCCTCGATGCCGGTGACGATGTTGATGCCTGCGATGCCGGAGACGGCCGTAGGGTCGGCAAGCATGGCTTCCTTGTTCGGTTCATCCTTGCTGCGGATGAAGCGGCCCAGGCCCAGCGAGCGCAGGGTCTCCAGCACCTTATCGACACTGCGGATGCTGACGCTGGGCGGACGCTGCCGCCACTTGACCAGGCCGGTGATAAGGTTGGCCTCCTTGCCGCCGCCCGCGAGCAGCTCGGCGCGGTGCGCTTCGCACCAGGTCTGGATGCCACCGGCCAGCGTGTCGATGCGCGTCTTGAGCGCCTCGATCTCGTCCTTGCGCCCGGCGGTGATGGCAGCGATCTGGTCGTTGATCTCGGTCTCCACCCGCGTCAGCTCGCGCTGCGCATCGCCAAGGGCGCGGATGGCTTCAATCGTCAGTTCCTTGCTCTGGCACACCCACTGTGCCGCTTTTGCCTTTTTTCTGGTTGCCATGATGTGGCTCCTTCATTGATAGCGTTTTCTTGAGGTCTTTCATTAACTCGCGGATGCGTGCCAGGTTCTGTTCACGCACTTCCGGCGAGACCGGGGGCGGCGGTAGCTGGCGCGGTGGTGCGCGAGCGCCGATGTTGTCGAGGTAGAGCTTCGGCGGCGGCCAGCGGTCGCAGACGCGGAACAGCACCAGGAAGGCGCGCTCAAGGCGCTCTCGGTCGAGCTGTTCATCCCACCGGCAGCCGTTGTTCCAGATCGCCTCCAGCCACACCTCGGCGGTGCCGACGATGGCGTCTTCTGGCGGAGTGCCCGCCAGGCGCAGGGCCAGCAGCTTCTGCAGGCCGGTGGCGATGACGATGCGGAACCAGTCAGGCACCATGCTTGAAACTCTCCAGCGCCGCGATGCCCGACAGGGTCTTGGACGTGGTCTTGCCGGTGGTCAGGCGCGGCGCACCATCGACCACCAGGTTGTTTACGGCGGGCCGATAGCCGCTGATTACCTCGTAGAGCCAGCCGTGGCCCTTGAGGGGCGTCTTGAGCCGTCCTGCATCGCGCGCGGCCAGCCCTTGTTCAATGGCCCACACCCAGGCTTCCTGTGGGGCTTCAAACACCTGGCCGTTGCGCGTGATGCGCCCTGCCTGGATGTCCGGCAGCACCTCGTTGAGCAGCTTGCCCACGCGCTCCATCGTTAGTTCGCGGGAGTCAGGCCGATGCAGCGCGACATAGCGCACCAGGGCTGCGCCGAGCGTGCCGGAGAGCTTGAAGGCGGCGGCGAGGGCTTCACGCGCGCCTTCGTGGGCGACCAGGGCGTCGAGCGATAGGGTCGCGCCGCAGGACGGGCAGCGTGTTCTCATTGCATCAGTTCCTTCGCCCGTAGCACTTCTTTCCATGCCACGCGAATGCCCTGGTAGTGGATGGAGCAGAGGCGGCTGCCATCTGCCTGGGTTTCGATGGTGCGGCCGTGGCCCAGCTCCAGCAGCGGCTTGAGCTGCTTGGTGCTTCCAGGCGTTACGGTGATGGTCGGCCGGTCGGTTTGGCCGGGGTACAGCGACTCCTGCACCACGCGGTAGCCCATTGCGCGCAACTCGCGGGCGACGCGGTTGACCAGCTCCAGGCGGGAAACAAACTCCTCGGTGAACACTCTGCTCATGACATGCTCCGTATGGGCGATGGGGCGGACGAGATGCAGGACGGCGGTCATGTCACGCCTCCTTGACGATGTCGGCGTCCACCACCGGAGCGCCGAGGTTGGCGGCCACGTTCATGGCGGCGGTGAGCGCGTTGGCGACGGCCAGCGGGTATGCCAGGCTCACGTAGGTTGTGGTCAACTGCGCCGACTTGGCGTTGCCGGTACGGCGAGCGAAGGTCAGGCGTTCGCGCAGCGCGGCGATGCCTTCGGGCGTGATGACCTGGGCCACATCAACGCCGATGCGGGCCAGCTTGAACTTGAGGTACTCGGCCAGGTAGCCGTCCAGCGGCGGCAGCTCGACGATGTCGCACCGCTGGGCGACCTCGCGCACATCGGGGTCGCTCACCGACAAGCGGGCACGCAGCTCTGGCTGTGCGATCAGCACCACGGACAGCATGGGCGAGAGACCGTCTTTGATCTCGGAAAACCGTTTGAGGTGTTTCAGGGTCGCCTTGGGCAAGCAGTGCGCTTCTTCGATCAACAGAAGATGGCGCTGGCCCGCGCGGTGTCCTGCGGTGAGCAGCTTCTTCACCTGGCGGGCGCGGGCTTCCAGGTCACGCGCAGGAGCAACGCCAGGTGCGACGGTGTCGATGATGGCCTGCACGATGGCCGCGCTCTTGAGCGTCTTTCCCTTGGCGTCGTTCTCCTCCATGTAGAGCACGGAGGGTTCGATCACGACCAGGTCGCGGCCTTCGCGCACCAGGCGGTCTTTGAAGTCATCGACCAGCGTGGACTTGCCGCTGCCGCTCTCGCCGACGATGCCGAGCATCCCGCCATGCTTGGCGGTTTGCCAGAGCGTTTCGCGCACGAAGCGGATGTCCTGGCTGATGAAGACGTCGCTGGCCTGCGTGACGTCGTTCTTGAACGGATCGGCGGCCAGGTTGAAGTGCTTGCGGGTGGCCGGGGTTAGGGTTTGTTTTTGCAGCAGCATGTCGGTTTCCTTCTTGGCAGTTGATGAGGAGGCCGCGTCGGACGTAGGCGCGGTGGTGGAACGCTCTGCGGCGTCTCGGTTTTTCGGGGTGCCCGCGCGGTGCTCGAACGCCGTGGCGATGGCTTTCTCGGACGCGCCCAGCCGGGCCAGTTCGACGCGGATGGCTTGGCGCAGAGCGGGCCAGCCCTTGGCAGGCTGGAAGCCCCAATTAAGGATGTCGGCCAGGGTTCCTGCGCTGATGCCCAGCGTGCGGGCGAACTGCGCCTGCGCCACGTTCATGCGCTTGAGCAGCGCTTTGAGCTTGAGGGGCGTGGGTTTACTGTCGGGGTATCTCATCGGAACCTCCGCAGCTCAATCACGCTGCTACCGTGAGTGCCCGTTGCGGCCGGTGCGACGGCCCACTGGTCAGCCCACGATTGCGGCACGTTGCCGTCCGGGAAGGCGGTTTTGACCTGGCTGTAGAGGTCGGTGGGGGCTGCATCGCCCAGGCGCTCCTTGATGGCGCGAACTGCCTCCGGCACGGTGAGCATGATCTGCACCGAGGCGGCCTTGTTCTGGAGCTGCTGCACTTGGGGCGTCTGCACCTCCCCGGCGTTGGGCAACAGGCGACGCGGCAGGTCGGCCTGGCCGAGATGGCTGTGCGCCACCAAGCCCTTTCCATCGTTGAGGTGGCCGAACGGGCGGGCCTGCTCGGCGCGCTTCTTCTCGGCCTCATCCACCGTGGTGCCATCACCCCAGGCAGTAGCGGCCAGCGTGTTCGCGGCGCGTTCGCTGGCGGTCTGCGGCGCGCGGGCGTACTCTTGGCCTGCTACTGGTGCGGACAGGGGCCGCCCGTATTCGTCGAACTCGCGCTCCGGCTCTACTTGCACCAGCAGGGGGTCCGCGCCCAGGCGGTCGATCTCGATGCGGAGCGCGCCCTGCTGCATGAGCAGCGGCGTGACACGCACCTTCTGGCCGTTGCCCAGGAACTCGGCCCAGGGGTTCAGGTCGTAACTGGCGCGCCGCCCCAGCTCGGGGTGAGCGAAGGTGATTTTCAGGTTGCGTACCTGGCGGGTCAGTTCCTGGCCCGCCATGAACCACTGGCACACCTCGCGCGGCGGCATCTGCACCAGTGCGCCGGGGTGACGCATGATGAGCTGCCAGAGGTCGTCGCGCACCATCGGCTGGCCGCTGGCGCGCACCAGGCGGCAATCGACCTTCTCGATGGCGTTGGCGTTGAAGTCGCGTACCCAGCGGGCCGCCGAAGCATTGAGCTGCTCGACGCTCTCCACTGGCTCGAAGCGCAGGCGGGACTCGAAGTGGGTTTCCACCAGGTTGTTGCCCTGCTCGACGCCGCCCTTGCCCCAGGAGTGGCCGGTGGCGTGTGTCTCGTGGTCAACGCCCAGGGCGTCGAGCAGGTTCTTGATGGCGAAGCTGGTGTTGGCGCTGCCCTTGTCCCACAAGAGCATCTTGGGCACGCCGTGCGACATGCGGTCGGCCTGCTGGCCCCAGGTGTAGAGCAGGAACTCGAACAGGCTGTGCTGATTCTCGCCAGCGGCCTCGAAGTAGCGCACGTCGATGGTGCCACTGGCGTGGTCGTAGCGGACGTAACGCCAGACCTTGAGCCGCACCTTGTCCATGCTGGCGGGCTTGTTCTTGTAGAACTCCTCGTCGCGCATGATCGCCTGACCCTTTGGCGTGTAGTAGATGAGGCAGAGCGAGGGGTCGATCTGGTGCAGGTGGTTGGGATGCAGGCTGCGCAGCGTGATGTGGTTGCGGGCGGCGGCCTGCGCCTTGGCGTCCATGCGGGCGGCGCGCAGCAGCGCGTTGACGCGGCCCTCGGAGACGGTTACGTCGATGCCGTTGGTGTGCGCGATGTTCATGGCCACCGCCGTGGGCAGCGTGGCTTTGCCGTTGCCACGGATGCCTTCGCGCTTGGCCGCTGCGATGAAGTGCAGCGTTTCCTTCGGCAGCGCAGTGGTGCCCGCGTCGGCGCGCTTCTTGCGGCCGGTGCGATAGCCTGCATGGGTGCGCAGCCAGGTGTAGACCGTCGAGGGGTTCCGGCCGATGAGGCTGGCAAAGTTATGCACCAGCTCGGTCGCGCAACCATGCGGGGCCGCAGCGATGCGGTCGCGCAAGGCGAATAGCTCTTGCAGCAGGTCTGGAGCGAGTTGATGGGCCATATCGAGTTCCTGCGCTTCAGGCCGCTTCTGGCGCGTATGCGCCCAGCGATTTGTCGAAGGTGGTGCGTTCCTTGGTCAGGCCCGCTTCTGCCCGCGAGAGCGCCTGCTCGTACACCTCGGCGATGTGGGCCAGCGCAGCCTCGTACTTCGGGCGCTGTTCTTCGGGAATGTCCTGCGCGACCTCGAACAACGTGATGCGGCAGGTTTCCAACTCGCTGATGGCCTGGGCGATCTTGCGACCGGCGGCCGCGACCTGGTCGGAAACCGGCTCCAGCGCATCGGGCCAGTCCGTGTCGGCGACCACCTTCTTCTTGAGCTGTACCTGGAGGTTGGTGAGCTTTTTCTGCGTCTTGTCCAGTACAGCGTCCTTGGCTTCAAGATCGCCTTGCAGGCTGCGGATGGCATTCCGTAGTTCGCCCGCGCTCATACGGTCGATGTCGTCGATGTCCTTCAGATTCTCCAGCACGTCATCGTCGTGAGTGACAAGCTCCAGGAAGGCGCTGGCACTTTTCACCTGGGTGCTCAAAAGTGCCAAATTGGCAGATTTCGCCGTTTTGGCAGCAGCCTGCATAAAGCGCGCGGCTGACCTGTAGCTGAAGCCGAGGAACTCCACACGCTTCTCGAACTCGCCGTGCGGCGTCAGCTCGCGCAGCACCAGCAGGCGCTTGCCCAGCTCCAACAGTGATTCCACCGTGCGGCGCTGGTAGAAGCGGATTTCATCTTCCAGGGCACCGATGGTCAGGGAACCTTCGTAGCCGATCTCGGTGGCGATGGCCTGCGCGGCGGCCTCTTGCTTGCTGTGCATGACGGCGAGCTGGTTGGCGGCTGCTGTGGCGGCAGGCAGGCCCGGCAGGTCGGCGTCAGTGACGACTTCGGCGGCGGGTGCGATCTTGGTTGCGGTGCGGGCCATATGTTCTTCTCCTTAGTGATTGGTCAGGCGAGTCTGGATGTTCTCGATGCGCTCGCGGGCGGCGTCGAGGCTGCGGAGGATAGAAACGGCGTGGCGCGCGAACTGCACCGAGGGGCGGATGCGCCCGGTCTCCGGGATGCGTTCGGCAAAACCCTTTTCTTCGAGCGTGGCGACGTAACGGGTGATGGCGCTGGGATCGAGGCCGGTGGCCTTCGATAGATCGGTGGGCGTCATGCCGTTGGCGAAGTGGCCCAGCAGTGCAGCCAGGACATCGAGCACCTTGGCTGCTGTCTGGCTGGTCTTGATTGGTGTGCTCACGATTAAGGTTCTCCTGTGAAAATGATTTGCAGCGTGCGAAAATTCAGGCGGCTCGGTTCGGTTTGAGACCGAGAGCGACAAACACCTGATGCGCCTTGCCGCGTTTGCCCTTGGAGCGACCACGCAGCACCATGAACATGGCGTCGTAGTCCAGCCCCTTGCGGCGGCAGTAGTCGGAGAGCGACTCGCCGCGAGCGTCCAGGTCGGCGCGAAAGGCGGCGATCTTCCGGTCGATTTGGTCTTGGGTCATGGGTTCGGCCTCTGGTGGTTTTGGTTGGTGATGGTGGTGATTATTTACTCGAACGAGTAAAAGATCAAGTGGTTTTTACTCATTTGGAGGTTTAATGACTATCGGATGCAGATTAAAAGAGGAGCGAAAGCGGCTCCGTCTAAACCAGACGGATTTCGCGGCGTTGGCCGGGGTGCAGATCAGCGCCCAGACCAACTACGAGAACGACAAGCGGCAACCGGATGCGAAGTACTTGGCCGCTATCGCGGAGGCCGGAGCTGATGTCGGCTACATCACGACTGGCGTGCGCAAGGGCGAGGAACACACCACGCCAGCAGCGCAGTTGCTGCGGATGAAGGTGTTGGCCAGCTTGCTGGCCGATGAGCTGCACAAGCGCGAGACCGGCTTGTCGGAGGTTGGCTTCCATGAGCTGCTTGATGAGCTATGGCCGGAGTGGAGTGCCGATGCGACGCCAGAACCAGCGGCGCTGCGCGAGCGCATCGCACACGCATTGAGTGCAAGGGGGGTGAAATGAATTTGAGGAGGGTTGTTTTCGCGTTAGCGGTCTGCGTGGGCCTTGTTGCCTGTGGCGAGGATGCTGACGACGTGCCGCCACCAGAGAAGCGGCAGGTGTCGGTGCTGGTGATGGACACCAGCGCGGCAGAGAATCCCGTGCTGAAGTTCCGGGCCGAAGACGTGGCCTTGAGCGACGTGCTCAAGAAAGTCGGGCCATTGACGAAGTCGCAGACCATCGCGTTGCGCTGCGAAGGCGGCTACAACAAGCAGCCGCCGCTGTATTCCCTCGACTTCGACATCGTCCGTGGCAACGGTGGCGCGACTGAGAGCCTGCTGGGCGTTGTGGATACGGCGACCATGCACGAGGTCTGCGTGAAGAAAATGCGGTCGCGCAAAAACTAAAAGCCTTTACTGTCTGCCGCCCATGCCGCTCGGCAAAGTGGCGGCATGGACAAAAGCACCGCACACCGACAAGTAGCAGCGCTGGCCTTCGAGATCGTTCTCGAAGGCCAAGGCGCAACGCGCACCGCTCCTGCTCGGATGCGCGTAATTCCTGATGGGCACTTCGATGCCCTCGACGGCCGCCCCGGCAACATGGACGGGGTCAAGGCCAAGACGTGGTTCCTTGACGCGACGGCCGCCGCTGCGGTTGACGCCAACTTCAAGGCGGGCGGCGTCAAGCTCCCCATCGACTACGAACACCAGACCCTCAAGGCCGCAGAGAACGGGCAACCCGCGCCCGCTGCTGGCTGGATTACCGCGCTGGAGTATTCGCCCGGCGTGGGGATGCTCGCGCATGTGAGCTGGACGGCCGCTGGCCGCGCACACCTGGAGGGCGAGGAGTACCTCTACATCTCGCCCATCCTAATCTTCGACGCCGAGACCGGCATGGTGCTCGGCCTGCATAGCGTCGCTCTCACCAACAAGCCCGCGCTCGGCGCGCTGGGCGAGATCACTGCGCTCACCAACGATTCTCTACGCCGACTGCCCGGCTCTGGCAGGACTACCAACGAGGAACCCATCATGGAAAAAACCAAGGTGCTGGTGGCCCTGGGATTGCCCCTGGACACCGGCGACGACACCGCGCTCGCGCAGCTCTCCACGCTGGTGCAGAAAGCCCGCGACCAGGAGCAGCAGATCGCGGCGCTGAAGGCCAACCAGTTCGACCCGGCCAAGCACATCCCGCTGGATGAGCACCAGAAGCTCACCACCGAGCTGGCCGCGCTTAAGTCCACCAGCGACAAGGCCGAGCACGAACGCCTGATGACCGCCGCGCTGTCCGACGCGCGCATCCTGCCGCCCAACGAAGCCTACTGGCGCACGCAGCCGCTGGCGGCGCTGCAAGCCTTCCTCAAGGAAGCCAAGCCGCTGGCCGCGCTCAAGGGCACGCAGACCGGCGGCACCCCGCCTGCGGGCGGCGGCGACCTGGACGTGAAGGACTCCAACGCCATCGCCCAGGCCGCGTTGAAGTACCAGCAGGAACAGGCCCAGGCCGGTGTCACCGTTTCCACGGCTGCGGCCGTGGCCCACGTCACGAAAGGAGCGTAAGCAATGGGCAACCCCACCCTCATCAAGAACTACACCGCCGAGGGCGACATTGCGGCCTACCGCATCGTCAAGTTCGGCGCGGCCGATGGCGGCGTGGCGCAGGCTGCGGCCAGCACCGACCTGGTCATCGGCGTGAACGCGGAGCTGCCCGTGGTTGCGGGCGAGCGCGTGGACGTGGTTCGCGCCGGTCTCGCGGACGTGGAGTTCGGCGGCACCGTGGCGCGCGGCCAGCCGGTCGCGGCGGACGCCGACGGCAAGGCCGTGGTCGCCGCGCCTGCGGCGAACGTCAACGCCCACATCATCGGTTTCGCCGAGGTCAGCGCGGTCGCTGGCGACATCGCCCCGGTGTTGCTCGCGCGCGGCGTGTTCCAGGGCGCTGCCTAACCCTCATCACACATAGGAGATTCACATGGCAATTCGCCCGTTTCCCATCGACCCGAAGCTGACCGCCATCGCCATCGCGTACCGCAACCCGGACGTGGTGCTGATCGCCGACAGCGTCCTGCCGCGCACGCCGACCTCGCAGGAGTTCAAGTGGCTGGAATACGACCTGGCGCAAGGCTTCACCGTCCCCGACACCCGCGTGGGCCGCAAGTCGGTGCCCAACGAAGTCGAGTTCAAGGCCGAGGAGCGCACCGACAAGGTGGAAGACCACGGCCTCGACGACATCGTGCCGAACGAGGACGTCGAAGCCGACAACCAGGGCGTCGATCCGCTCGGCACGTCCACGGCCTACCTGACCAACCTGGTGAACCTGGGCCGTGAGCAGCGCGTCGCTTCCAAGGTGTTCAACCCGGCCAGCTTCTCGGCCAACAACCAGGCCACGCTGTCAGGCACTAGCCAGTGGTCGCACGATTCGTCCGACCCGGTGGCCTCCATCGGCGACGCGCTCGACTCGCCGATCATCCGCCCGAACATCGCCGTGTTCGGCCAGCAGACCTGGACGAAGCTGCGCCGCCACAAGCTGATCGTGCAGGCCATCAAGGGCACGGCGCAGGGCGCGGGCATGGTGTCGCGCCAGGAGTTCGCCGAGTTCTTCGAGCTGCAAGAAGTGCTGGTCGGCGCGGGCTTCGTGAACCAGGCCAAGAAGGGCCAGGCCGCGACCATGTCGCGCGTGTGGGGCAAGCACGCGGCCTTCCTGTACCGCGACCGCGCCGCAGGCCCGCAGGCTGGCGTGACCTACGGCTTCACCGCCGCTTGGGGCAACAAGATCGCGGGCAGCATCGACGAACCGAAGATCGGCCTGACTGGCTCCCAGCGCGTGCGCTCCGGCGAGCGTGTTAAGGAAGTCATCTGCGCCCGCGACCTGGGCTACTTCTTCCAGAACGCCGTGGCGTAAGGGGGCGACGATGGCAAAGAAGGAACCCGTCCAGTTGCCGGAAGGTGAAGGCGACAAGCCGCAGGCCGAAGCCGCACAAGCCGAAGCCGTGCAGGCCGAAGCCGTGCAGGCCGACACTGCGCAAGCCGATACCGCGCAGACCAGCGCGCAACCGGAAGGCCAGACCCAGGCCGAGCAGAAGGTGAAGCCCGCGCAGGGCGATGCCAAGACAGTCCGGCCCATCGTGCGCGTCGAGCACGATGGCCAGGTCTATGAACCCGGCAGCGATGCCACGTTCGAGGTCGGCGGCAAGCAACTGCAATCCTTGCTCGACGCGAAGGCGGTCGAGATCGTGGAGGTATGAACATGGAATCCACTCAAGTGAACGGCCCGCGTGTCACACCGGGCGATGTCGAAGCGGAAATCGTCAGCGAGTTCTGCTTCACCGCTGCCGATGGCGTGCTCGGCGAATCCCAGCTCGGTACCGCGCCTGCGTCGTGGGTTGGCCTGGAGCGTGTGACGTTCGCCGTGCTGACGTTGCGCAACGGCACCAAGGTGGTCGGCATCAATTACGGTGCTATCGACCCGGCACAGCATAGTGCCGAGCGTGGCCGCACCGAGGCCCGCAAGGACGCCGTGAGCAAGGTCTACGAGTTGCTGGGCTTCCGCCTGCGTGACGAATTGGCCCGCCCTGTGCTGACCGAGGCCGATGCGCTGGCCGACCTCAACGGCACGCCGCGCCCCAGCCGGGCAAGCTGATCTTCCTGCCTCAACGCCACCTGGCCTTCTCCCTGGCAGTTTGCCCGCGTCGTATCCCGGCGCGGGCTTTTTTTCGGTGGCGCGCTATGCGGCCCTACAAGCCCGCCGTACCCCTGTGGTGCCCCCGTTGTATAGGCTAGGGCGTTTGAGCGCCAGCGAATCGTTCGCAAACGGCCGTGTGCCCTTCTTGATGGCCTACGACTGGCCGCAGGGTGCAGCGGTGGGGACAAACCCTCCGAAACCGGCCTCCTGCCGCCTGCCCACCACCGGACAAAAACTAAAGACCTTTACTGTCTCCGTGGCGGTGCGCTCGGCAAAGTGGCGACATGGACTACGCCACCTTTACTCAACTCACCGAGCGATACGCCGAGCGCGACCTGCGGCTTATCACCGACCCTGATGCGCAGGCTCTGGATGCAGGCCGCGCCGAGCAGGCGTTGGCTGATGCCGCCGCCGAGATCGACGCTTGGCTCGACCGCCGCTACGTGCTGCCCCTGGTAAGCATCGACGGTGAGCCGATGGCCGCGCCGGTGGTGCTGGTGCGCTGCGCGTGCGACATCGCCATCTACCGGCTGCAAACGCTGCGGCCTGCCGACGACATCAAGGATGCCCGCCAACGCTACGAAGACGTGGTGAAGCTGCTCAAGGCCATCGGCTGCGGCGACGTTTCCCTGCCTGGTGCGAAGCTGCGCGCTGACGTGGCCGACAACCCTGCATCGCAATCGGCCGGTATGCCGCAGTTCGGCCAGCCGCCGTCGCTGTTCGGACGGAGGAACCGCTGATGAGCACGGTCGGCGATCTGGAAAACGCCATCGTGGCCCGCCTGTCGGCGGCGCTCACATTGCCGGGCCAGGCGCATCCGAAGGTGGATGTGCGTGCCTGGCCGGAGCGCCCGCGCGACTACCGAATGTCCCATCCGCACGGCGCTGCGCTGGTCATCTATCGCGGCAGCAAGTTCACGCACCGTGCGACCGCCGGGCAACTGGTGACCTACGAGGACGAGTTCGAGATGGGGTTGGTCTCCCGCACGTTGCGCGAAGCCAATGTGCCAGGTTCGGCGGAGGCCGCCCTGGGCGTCGGCATCTATGACCTGCTCGAAACCTGCCGTGAAGCACTCATGGGGTGGGTACCGCAGTTCGCTTCAGGCCAGGTGCGAGTCATCAGCGTCGAGTTCGACGACTACGTCGAGGGTACGTGGGGCTACAGCCTGCGTTTTGCCATTCCCATGACCACCGTGGCCAACCGACCCCGCCCGCCTGGGCCGTGGGGCGTCACCAACGAGGACGCCGCACCGGCGCTTTCCGAATCCGCTGTGCAGCTACCTGAAACCACTTAAACGAAGGAGTGCTTATGTCTCGCTATCTATACACCGGCCCCGATTCCGCCGTGACGCTCAAGGTGAGCGACGGCAAGGGCAACCTCAATGATCAGGACGTGCTGCTCTGGAACAGCCAGGAGGTCGAGCTGCCCGCCGATCACGATCTGGTGCGCGTGCTGGTGCAGAAGGGCCGCCTCACGCCGGTGCCGACCACGCCGGTGCAGGTCGAACAGCCCGCCACTACTGAACCCACGGCCGCACCCGAGAAGTCGGGCAAGACCAAGTAACTGAAAGGAGATTCCAATGGCTGCAAATTTTCTGCACGGCGTCGAGACCATCGAGATCGACAGCGGCCCACGCCCCGTCAAGCTGGTGAAGACCGCCGTGGTCGGCATCGTCGGCACGGCGGCGGCCGGGGCAGTAAACACGCCCATCCTCGTCACCAGCGAAAGCGACTTCGCGCAATTCGGCCAGGACATTCCCGGCAGCACCATCCTCAAGGCGCTCAACCGCATCTACAAGCAGAAGGGCACGGTCGCCATCGTTATCAACGTGCTCGACCCGGCCACGCACAAAACCACGCTTGCTGCCCCGGAAACCGTGACTGTTGACCAGGACGGCAAGTTCTCGCTGGGTCATGCTGCCGTGGTGGGTGCCATCACGCTGACCAACTCGGCAGGCTCTACCACCTACGTCAAAGACACCGACTACTCGTTTGACCCGGCGACCGGCACCGGCCAGCGCATCAGCTCCGGTAGTATTCCTGCGGGTACCGTAGCCGCTCCCACCACGCTGAAGGCGTCGTATACCTACGCGAATCCGACGCTGGTGCAGCCGTCGGACATCATCGGCACCATCAACGGGGCTGGCCAGCGCACGGGAATGAAGGCGTTCCGCGACAGCTACCAGCTTTTCGGGTACTACCCGAAGATCATCATCGCGCCGGTGTTCAGCACCCTCAACTCGGTGGCCACCGAACTCGGTGCGCTGATGAACAGCATTCGCGCCTTTGGCTTCGTGACCGCCCCCATCGGCACCACGTTCCAGCAGGCGATCACCGGGCGTGGGCCATCCGGCAGCATCAACTTCAACACCAGCTCGCGCCGCATCGGCCTGTGCTTCCCGCATGTGAAGGACTACGACACGGCGACCGACACCGAAGTGCTGGCCGACCTGGCGACTTATGCCGCTGGCGCGCTCTCGCGCAAAGACCAGGAGAACGGCTACTGGTGGTCGCCCTCGAACACCGAGCTGCTCGGTGTGACCGGCGTGGAAACGCCCATCGACGCGATGATTAACGACCCGAACAGCGAGGCGAACCTGCTGAACGAGGCGGGCATCATCACGGTGTTCAACAGCTACGGCACGGGCATCCGCTTGTGGGGCAACCGCAGTGCGGCCTTCCCCAGCGAGACGCATCCCAAGAACTTCATCAACGTGCTGCGCACGGCGGACGTGATTGCGGAGAGCCTGGAGTACTACACGCTCCAGTACATCGACCGCCCACTGGACAACGCGCTGATTGACGCCATCGTCGAGAGCTGCAACGCCTTCATGCGCAAGCTCAAGGCAGACGGCGCAATCATCGACGGCAAAGTGTGGTTCGACCCGGCGGACAACGAAACCACGGAACTGGCTGCGGGCCACGTCACGTTCACCTACGACTTCATGCCGCCGACGCCTGCCGAGCGCGTGACCTACAAGTCCATCGTGAACATCGACTACCTCAACCAGTTGGGCACGAAGTCCTCCTGAACATCCAACCAATCTGAAAGGAGCCAATCGTGGCCGGTATTCAAGTAAACACGCTCAACAACGCGAACATCTACATCGACGGCAACAGCCTGTTGGGCCAGGCCGAGGAGTTCAAGCTCCCGGTGGTGAAGTTCAAGATGGCCGAGCACAAGGCCGTGGGCATGGTCGGCGCGATCAAGCTGCCCAGCGGCTTCGAGGCGCTGGAAGGCGAGATCAAGTGGAACTCGTTCTACGCCAACGTGTGGCCCAAGCTGCTCGACCCGTTCACCCCGGTTCAGCTTCAGGCGCGCGGCAGCCTGGAAACCTACACCAGTCAAGGCCGCACCCAACAGGTGCCCTACGTGGTGTTTCTCACCGCCTCGTTTTACGAGGTGCCGACCGGCGACTTCAAGCAGAACGACAAGGCCGAGTTCAGCAGCAAGTTCTACGCGACCTACATCAAGCAGCAGGTCAATGGCGCGGATGTGCTGGAAGTCGATGCGATGGCCAACATCTACAAGGTCGGCGGCGTTGACAAACTCGACCTGTACCGCACCAACATCGGAGGCTGACCATGAGCGATACCACGAAGAACACCGCAGCACCCACCAATCCCGCGAGCGTGGATCTGGCAATGCCGCTGGCCACTCCCAACGGCGAGGTCAAGACCATCAGCTTCCGGCGCGGCAAGGCCAAGGACATGGTGGCAGCGCAGCGCATCGAATCCGACCCGGCCCGGCGCGAGTTGGTGCTGATGGCGATGCTGTCCGAGCAGAAGCTCACCGTCGAAGACATCGAGGAGCTGGACTTGGCCGACCTGGCCATCGTCCAGGCGGCATTTCAAAGTCTGTGGATGCCCCGCGCTACCTGATGAAACCTTGTGGGAGGCGTGCGGACTGCTCGCCAAGTGGTTCCGCTTCCAGCCTTCGGAGATCTACGAGCTGGAGTGGTGGGACTTTGAGAAGTGGGTGGGCCTGGCGGTGAAGCAGGCCGAGGCCGCCGCAGCGGCTTACCGGACGTAGCCGAGGCGGCGGGCCAGCCAGGCGAACGGAGTGGGAACCAGCAAAGCCAACCAGCGCAGCGGGAGGCAGAGCACCAGACCCAGGACGTAGCCGATGATTCCGCCGCCGATGGTTCCAGGGATGGAGGTCAACAGAAGGCCGAGCACCGTACCCAAGAACGCCAGCAGGTAGCCAACCACCCCGGAGCATTGCGCCCAGGGCAGCGTCATAGCGTCAGCGGTATCGCGTTCCGCTTGAGCGCCTGCTTCCTGCCACGATTTTTGGAGCCAGTCTTTCATGTCGAAGTCGTTAACCCTCGGAATTGTCTTTTCTTCGATGGGGGCCGGTGCTGTTGCCACCACCATCGGGACTGTGGTAGGCCACCTCGGCAGTATAGAAAAAAAGGTGGTAGAGGCCAAATCCAGGATGAAGGAACTTGGCCTGGAAACCGTGGACGCCTTCGCCGTACAGAAGAAGGAACTGCAACAGGCCAAGGAACAGCTCCAGGCGCACCAGACTGCTACCACGTCCTTGGGCCGCTCCGTGGCGATGGCCCGTATCGAACAGGAAGCAGCTACCGAGTCGCTGCAAGCCTATCGTACCGAACTGGCCGGACAGACCGGCCGAGCCACCGATGAGCAGCGCGTCAAGCTCAAGACGCTACGCGAGCAGGTCAGCCAGGCCGATAGGAACCTCAAGGAGCTGACCAAGGAGTTCAAAGAAGCCCGCGACAAGGGCCAGGGCATGACCGAGGGTGTGATGCGTCAGACCGAGCGCCTGCAACGGCTGCGCACGGCCCTGGAACAGAATGGCGTGTCTACGCGCAACCTGTCTGAACATCGCCGCCGCATTACCCAGGCCATGCGCAACGAGCAGGCCACGGTGGACAGGCTGACCACCCGCTACGAGAGGCTTAAGGCAGCGCAGAACGCGCAGCAGCAAGCCCGCGCTGACCTGAACTCGCGCTGGGGCGATGCGATGGCGGCCTACGGCACCGCGCGGGCGCTGGGTGCGCCCGTGGGGGCGTTCATCCGCCAGGACGATGCGCTCAACTCGCTCCAGGTCGCCATGATGGACAAGAACGGCCAGGTGGGCGGTACCTACGACGCGCTCAAGCGCCAGGCCATCGAGCTGGGCAACCTGCTGCCGGGCACCACGGCGGACTTCGTCGGCACCGCCCGCGCGCTCATGGAGCAAGGCGTGGCGGTCGAGTCGGTGATGGGTGGCGGCCTGAAGGCGGCTTCGTACCTGTCGGTTGTGCTGCGGATGCCAACCGAAGAAGCCGGTGAGATGGCGGCCAAGCTGCGCGAAGCCTACAAGCTCTCCGACGACGAGTTGACGAAGATGGCTGACTCCATGCAGCGGGCCAAGTTCGCCTTCGGTATGAAGCCGTCCGACCTCATGGCCGCCAGCGCCTACCAGGCGCCCATGCTCAACCAGCTTGGTATCTCCGGCATCGACAACACCAACAAGATGTTGGCCATCCAGGGCATGGCCGCGCAGGTCGGCCTGGAAGGTTCCTCGTTCGGTACTAACTTCTCGATGATGCTCTCGCGGCTGGCCAAGGGGCCGCAGATGATCGAGGACGCCAAGAAAGGCATGAAAGGCCACGCCAAGGGGCTGATGGAGGACGCGGGGATCACCTTCGACTTCTTCGACAAGAAGGGAAATTTCGCGGGCCTCGACCACATGGTCACGGAGCTGGAGAAGCTAAAGACCATCAAGGACAAGCTGGGCGACAAGGCGGCGATGGAAGTGGCCGAGGCCATGTTCGGCGCGGAAGCGGGCCGCCCGGCCATGATTCTGGCCGAGCAAGGCATGGCGGGGTTCCGCGCTGCGCAGGAGCGCATGGCGCAGCAGGCCAGTCTGCAACAGCGTATCGAACGCACCACACAAAGCAGCAAGAACACAATCGAAGCCTTGGGCGGTTCGCTGGAGAACCTGGGCGCAGCCCTGGCCGGGCCAGTGGTGCAGGCGCTGCACCCACTCATCAATGTGCTGAACACCGCTACCGGCTGGCTGACAGAGTTTGCCGACAGCAACCCGCGCGCTACCAAGGCGTTGGGCTTCCTGGTGCTTGGCCTGGGCGCAGCGATCACCACCTTCTTCGCGTTGGGTGTGGCCATGTCCTTCGGTCGCGTGCTGGTCTCCGGCCTCCAGGTCTTCTCACTCATGACCCGCATCGGCGGCGGCGCGGCCTGGCTGGGTGGCGTGCTGCGCGGGCCGTTGCTGGGTGCGCTGGGTGTGGCGAGGGTTGCCGTGATCGCGCTGGGCCGCGCCATGCTGATGAACCCCATCGGCCTCATCATCACCGGCATCGCGGCCGGTGCGTACCTGGTCTATCGTTACTGGACGCCGATTAAGGGCTTTTTCCTTGGCCTATGGAGCGGCATCAGGTCGGGTTTCGTGAGTGCTTGGAACGGCGTCACGTCGATTTTCACCGGCATCTGGAACCAGATCACCAGCGCCTTCTCTGGCGGCATCGCGGGCGTAGGCAAACTGATCGTGAACTGGTCGCCGATGGGACTTTTCTATAAAGCGTTTTCCGGCGTGCTGTCCTGGTTCGGCGTTGACCTGCCGAAGAACTTCACCGACTTCGGCACGAACATCATTAGCGGGCTGACCAACGGCATCAAATCGGCCATTGGAGGGGCGGTCACAGCCATCGGCGACTTCGCCTCCGGCCTCAAGTCGAAGTTCACCAATCTGCTGGGCATCCAGTCACCGTCCAGGGTATTCATGGGCTTCGGCGGCAACATCGGCGAGGGCGCGGCGCTGGGCATTCTGAAATCCGTGCCGGGCGTCCAAGGCGCTGCGGGCAGGCTGGCCGGGATGGCGCTGGCCGGTGCGGTCGCCGCGAGCAACACCGCCGTCGCGGGGGTGAACAGCTCCATCCAGACGCGCCAGCCGATTGAACCGCCTCGCCTGGAAGCTCCGGCCGCGCAGGCGTTGCGCCCGGTCGCGCCTGCCGCCATGCCGCGCGTCGAGCTGCCGCGCATGGGTGTCCCGCGGCTGGACGTGCCCGAGCAGCCGCGCCAGGTTGCCTCGCCAGCGGCTGTGCAGCCTGTCGCGCCCGTGGTGGTGCAGCAGGCCCGCCAGCCCGCTCCGGCCGCAGTGCTGCCGCCGGTGGTTGCCTTGCCGCCGATGCCGCGTATCGAGATGCCGCGCCTGGCGCTGCCGGGGCCGAACCTGGCCGCGTCGCCGGTGGCCAGGCTGGTCGCGTCGGTGGTGATGCCGCAGGCCAGTGCGCCCGGCCCGGTACGTGTCGATCTGCCGAGCCTGGCGTCGCCCATGCAAACGGCGCAGCCTGCCTTGCCTACGTCCATGCAGCGGGTTGGCGAAGTGAGCCAGGCTGTGTCCCGCCGCGAGAGCGCGGCCGGAGCAGCGACTGCGGCCGCACCTGGCCAGGGGATGACGATTCACTTCTCGCCCAACATCACCGTGGGCGGCGGCGACAGCAATGGCAGCGACGTGCGCGGCCAGGTGCAGGAGAGCCTGAAGCTCTCCATGCGCGAACTGGAACAGATGATTCGGCGCTTGCAGGCCGAGCAACAACGGAGGGCGTTCTAAATGGCGATCATGACGCCGGTAGGCAATTTCGGCATGGGCACGGTGGCCCAGATCATCCATGAGCTGACGCGCACGCGCGGCGGCGTGTCGCAGCACGCGCTGCTGGGGGAAATCACCTTCGACCTCATCACTTACTTCGAGGGCATGGAGGCGAACTTCTCGGCGAACTACGTGGAGCACGCGCTCATTGAAGGCAAGCCACGCCTGCAATGGGTGGGCGACAACCTGGACGAAGTGAGTTGGAGCCTGGTGTTCCATGCCGGGTTCTGCGACCCGGAGCTGGAGATGCTCAAACTGCGCGGCGCAATCACGCGCCATGAGGCGTTGCCGCTGGTGTTCGCCAACGGCGATTACAAAGGCTGGTTTGTTCCTACCGATGTGCGTGTGACCACCCGGCAGGTGATGCGCGACGGTACCCTGATCTGGCTGGAGGCCGAGCTGACGCTGCGCGAGTACGTGCGCCCGGTGGTGTTGGTCGAGGAAACCTCCAAGCAGGAACCAGTGGCCACCGAGAGGCCTGACCCGAACGGCCAAGTGAAGAAGCCCGCGCAGACGGTCAACCGTGCGCCCGCGTCCAGGCCCGCCAGCGCGCCGCCAACCAGGAGCGCACGATGACGGCCATCGACTGCATCGAGCACATCACCCAGGCGGGCGAACGCTGGGACACGTTGGCCTGGCGCTACTACGGCGATCCACTGGCCTACAGCCGCATCATCGCCGCCAACCCAGCGCTGGACATCAGCGCCACTTTGCCTTCGGGCGTGGTGGTGCTGGTGCCGGTACTGCCGCTGACCGAATCCAGCCAAGCATTGCAGGATGAGGAGCTGCCGCCGTGGAAAAGATGAAGGTAGCCACGCCCAAGGTGATTGTGCTCTACGAGAGCAAGGACATTACCGCCCACGTCGCGCCCGCGCTGATCGAGCTGGCCTACACCGACTTCATGGAAGGCGAAAGCGACTCCGTCGACCTGGCGCTGGAGGACGCCGAGCGCCGCTGGCAGGATGCCTGGTATCCACAGCATGGGGACGTGGTGCAGGTGCAGATCGGCTATGCCGGAGAGCCGCTGCTGCCCTGCGGCGAGTTTGAGGTGGACGAGGTCGAACTGGATGGCCCCCCGGACGTGATCCGCATTAAGGCGCTGGCCGCTGGCGTGAAGCGCAGCGTGCGGACACGCAACGGCCGGGCATACGAGAACACTACGCTGGGCGACGTGGCCAAAACCGTGGCCCAGCGCAACAAGCTCAAACTGACCGGCAAGATTGAGCCGGTGAAGATCGCGCGCGTCACGCAGGTTTACGAAACCGATCTGACCTTCCTCAAGCGCGTGGCCGAGAGCTACGGCTACTCGTTCTCGGTACGTGGCGACAAGCTCTGCTTCTTCAAACGGTCGGAACTCAAGGCGGCGGAACCCACCCTGGTGATCCGCCGCCAGGACGTGACCAGCTATCGTTTCCAGGACAAGGTGCGTGGAGTGGTGGCGGCGGCCACGGCCTCCTACCACGACCCCAAGACCAAGCAGGTCAAGAAGGCCACGGTGAAGGACGTCGAGGCCAAGGGCAACCAGCATAGTGCCGATGAGCTGAAGCTCAACGTGCGAGCCGAGAATGAACAGCAGGCGCGGCTCAAGGCCGACGCGGCGCTGGATAGGGCCAACGAAGACCAGACCGGCGCAACCCTGGCCATGCCCGGCCAGGTGAAGCTGATGTCCGGGGTGAATGTGCGGCTGGAAGGCTTCGGCAAGATGGATGGCAAGTACACCATCACGCAGGCACGGCATCGCGTGTCTCGCAGCTCCGGTTATGGCACTGAAGTCGATCTCAAGCGCGTGCGCGACCCGAAGCAAGGAGCGATGGCATGAACATGGCCACTGGCGGCGCGCGCTACAAGCAGGGCATCGTGGCCGAGTCCCGACCGGGGTTTGCCCGTGTGCGCTTCGATGACGTGGACGGCCTGGTCACGGCCTGGCTTCCGCTACTGCATCCCAAGACCCTCGCCGACAAGGTGGTGTGGACGCTGGACGTGGGCGAGCATGTCGGCTGCATCCTGGATGAGTTCATGGAGGACGGCTGCATCCTCGGCGCAATCTACTCTGACGCCGACGCGCCGCCGGTGAGCAGCCCGGACAAGTTCCGGCTCCAGTTCAAGGATGGCGGCTCGGTTGAGTACGACCGCAGCAACGGGGCCATGAACATCGTCTGCAAAGGTGTTGCAAACCTGGTCGCCGATGGTGACGTCACCGTGAAGGCTCCCTCGGTTATGCTGGACACGCCGCAAACCACCTGCACCGGCCAGCTCACGGTCGAGGGGATGCTCACCTACAAAGGCGGCATGGCGGGCAGTGGCGGCAGTGGTGCGGCGGCCACCATCCAGGGCAATGTCCAGGTGGACGGCAACATCGACGCATCGGGCAGCATCATGGATGCCGGTGGTAACTCCAACCACCACTCGCACTGACCCGGCCAGGCCCGGCAGAAACTAAAGCCCTTTAATCGCGGCAAAGGGCTGCGCTGGCGACCATACGGGCATGGTTGCCATCGTCCCCGCTACTTCTCGCCCTGCATTCTTCCAGCCCGCTCTGTCGGGTGCGACTGCGGGCCACCCTTCCGGCCTTGCGAGTGATCGCCTGGGCGAAGTCGTGACGGGCGTGGCCGACATCAATCAGTGCATCTACATCATCCTGACCACGCCGAAAGGGAGCGACCCGCATCGCCCCACCTTTGGCAGCGAGCTGCACCTCTACCTCGACTATCCCATCGACAGCGCCCGCCCGCACTTCGTGCGTGAAGTGGTGGATGCCCTGGCGATATGGGAGCCGCGCATCAAGGTGATGCGCGTGCCGGTCACGAAGGAAGGCGATGCGGGTCTGCTGGTCGGAGTCGAGTGGGTGTTCGCCGACAGCGTGGAGGCCGAGATGTTCTCCACGCGCGTACCCATGAGGAAGGTGCTATGAGCCTGCTTGACCGACAACTGCCGGAGCCGGACTTCATCGAGCGCGACCCTGCGAAGATCACGCGGGAGATGATCGCCACCTATGAGTCGCTCACAGGCAAGACGCTATACCCGGCGCAGGTGGAACGCCTACTGATCGACCTGATCGCGTACCGCGAGAGCCTGGTGCGCGAGGCGTTCCAGGACGGAGCAAAGCTCAACCTAGTGCGCTACAGCCGGGGCGTGATTCTGGACAACATCGGCGAGAACGTGGGCGTGCAGCGCGTTGCGGCGGTCGCTGCCAGCGTGAAGCTGCGCTTCACCTTCTCGCCCGCGCCGAACATCGCCACCGTGCTGCCGCAGGGAACTGAGGTGGAAGGCGGCGGCGTGTCCTTCGCCACCGCGCAGGCCGTGAGCGTGGCCGCAGGCGCGGCGAAGGTAGAAGTGCTGGCTACCTGCACCCAGGCGGGCGTGGTCGGCAATGGCTTCGTGCCTGGCCAGATCAAGACGCTGGTGGGAACGCCCTCGGGCCTGGTCGTGACCAGCGTCGAGAACATCACCACCTCGGAGGGCGGCGCGGACGAGGAAAGCGACGAGCGCCTGCGCGAGCGCATCGTGGCCGCCCCGGAGACCTTCAGCGTTGCCGGTTCGGTGGAGGCGTACCGCTTCCATGCCATGTCGGCCCACCCGGACATCGTGGACGTGGCCGTCATCTCGCACATTCCCGGCGACGTGACGCTGTATCCGCTGACTAGTTCCGGCTTGCCGGGCGAGACCATTAAGGCGGCCGTGCTGGCGACGTGCAGCGGCGAAAAGGTGCGCCCGCTCAACGACCAGGTCATGGTCGCCGACCCGGTTCCGGTGAACTACGCCATCGACGTGCGCGTGGTGCTGACCCGAACGGCCGATGCGGCGCTGGCCCAGGCCCAAGTCGAGCAGGCCGCGCTGGACTTCCGCGACAACCGGGTGCAGTTCGGCACATCCATCGTGCGTTCGCAGCTCATCGACGCGCTGCACGTCTATGGCGTGTATTCCATCACGCCCGTGCAGCCTGTGGCCGACCTCGACCTGGAGAAGTGGGAGTGGCCGCGCTGCACCAGCATCAAGGTCACGGTGACGGGAGTGGCGCATGGCTGACTTCGAGAAGCCCTCGCTGCTGCCGCCCGCGCTTGCGGTTGACCTGTCCATGCGGGCGCTGGAGGTGCTGATCGCGCGCCTGGTCGAACTCGACCTGGCTCCCACGCTGGTCTATGACTTCGAGCATGTCACCGAGTCGGCGCTACCGCACCTGGGCGAGCAGTTCCACGTCATGGGTGCGGAGGGCTGGCGGCTGGCCACGACGCCGGAGCAACGGCGGGCGCTGCTGGCGCGAGCCGTTGCGCTGCATCGGCACAAGGGCACGCCCTGGAGCATCCGTGAGGCGCTCAAGTCGGTGGGCTTCAACGACCTGGAGATAGCGGAGCGCCTGCCGTCCAACCGCTACGACGGTGCAATCGCGTACAGCGGCGCGGAAGCCTACGCCGCCTACGGCTGGGCGCAGTTCCGCGTCATCGCCGACGCGGGCGACGAGCAACCCATCACTTCGGCGCAGACCGCGCTCATCGTCGAGACCATCAACGCCTGGAAGCCCGCGCGCAGCCACCTGGTGGATGTGCGCTACCGCGCCAGCGAGACCGAGCAGGTGGACGTGGCCGAGGTCGAGCAGCACCAGGGCGTCATGACCCATGACGACCAGCACCGATGGGGAAAGCACTTTTATGACGGCGCGCTGGCCTACGACCAGGGCGCTACCCACCTCTGGAACGGTGCGCTGCGCTTCAACGGCGCGGCCCTGCACAACGGCTTCTCGGCCACGGCCGAGGGTGCCCGCTACGAGGGCGAACGCGAGGAAGAAAGCCTGGAAGCCTCGCTCGGCTTCTTCGACCAGCAGACGCGCTGCCCGGTGTTCGCGGGCGAGCTGGACTACAGCGGCATGGCTGACTTCGGGGCATCGGCTCCGGTGGCCGAGGACTTGCCCATGCCTATCACGTTGCGCCGCCACCGGCGCTTCGACGGCCGCCTGGCGTACAGCGCCCACCGTTTCGACGGTTCGCAGCGGTACGCCGGGCAATTCACCCACTTCGGCAACTCGGCGTACAGCGGCGATGTTGTCACCCTGTTGGAGGCGTAATGGAAATAAAGATCAAGGAAGGCGTTCCGCTGGCCGGGCACTTCCACCTTGACGTGTACCGCTCCGGTGTCCTGGTTGCGGTCATCGACGAGGAGAACCTCATCGTCAACGGTGCCAAGAACCAGCTCGCCCGCTTGGTCGGCGGCGCGGGCACGAACCGGCATATCACGCAGATCGGTTTCGGCATTGGCCAGACCGTCGCCGCGCCGGGCCAGACGGCGCTGACCTCGCCCTACATCAAGGCTATCGGCAGCGTGGAGTACCCCGCGACCGGCCAGGTGCGCTTCAACTGGAGCCTGTCCACGGCCGAGCTGAACGGCGTGGCCATCACCGAGTTCGGGCTGATCTGCGCGGACGGCACGTTGTTCTCGCGCAAGCAGCGCAAACCCATCGAGAAGGAGTCCGACCTGTCGCTGACCGGCTCCTGGACGATTCTTTTCTAAGGAGACCGATTCATGGCAAACGTGACTGAAACCTCGACCTGGGAAGGCGGTATCTACCAGATCGAAACCACCGACCCCGTGCTGGGTGGCCCCAATGGCATCGCCAACGTGCAGGCCAAGCAGCTCGCCAACCGCACCAAGTTCCTCAAGGAGCGTGCCGACCAAGTCGATGCGGCCAAGGGCGGCCGCGCCAACCTCAAGGAGCGCCTGGACGCCATTGAGGCGGCCACCGAGGCGCTCGGGCCGGATGCCCAGGACGCAACCCTGGCCGCCATCAAGTTCGCCATCGACCAGGCGAATGTGGCCAATCAGGGCGTGCGCGCGCTGCACCAATTCGCGCAGCAGGAAGGCGTGCTGGAGATCAGCAACCGGGGCGTGGTCAGCGGCTGCACTGTGACGAAGTCCACCACGGCCGCGCGCAACCTGCATATCTCGACTGGTACCTGCTTTGCACAGGGCCGAAAGTTTGCAGTGGCGGACGGTAACAATGCGGCCTCGGTGCCTAGCAATACCGGCTCGGGTGCCGTGACCGTGTTCGCCTATCTGTTCCAGGATGCCAGCGGCCTGTGGCGGCTGGCCGTGACGTCCATTGGCCAGGCCGTGCCGGACGGGTGCATCCGCCTCTACAACCTCACCGTGCCCGCCGGGTCGACGGATGCCACTGACCCCAACTTGGCGGCCGTCACGCTCACGGACGTGCGCCGCGTCGAGGCCGGGTTCCCGATCCTGCTGGACAACCCTGCCTCGGCATCGCCGCAGCTCGCTGCGCTGCCGGATTCGGCCTACCACGTCACCTTCGACGTGCTCTCGGCCAGCGGTGCGCCTGCCGAGGCTAAGAGCCTGGTGGTGGCCAGCCGCGCCCGCAACGGTTTCACCGTGCGGCTTGCCGCCGCTGCCGACAACGTGGTGGCCCGCTGGCGGGTCAGCCGCCTCAACGCCTAAACCCCTGAAAGGAGATCATCCATGCCACAAATCATCTTGAAGCAGTCGGGTCAGAACTCGGCCGACTTCTCCACCAACGGTGCTGTCATCACGGTCGCCGGTGTCGTCGTCAACTGCGAGGCCCGCGAGGAGGACGTCACGCAGACCATCGAAATCCGCCAGCACGAAGGCGTGGCCCAGGAGGGCGGCGAAGGCGAGTTCCTGGCGCAGATCGAAATCCCGGCCCGCCGCTATGTGGATGAAGAAGGCCCACTCGGCGAGGACGAGCAGCCGACCATCGTGCGCAGCCCCGTGCCGTTCGACCCCAACCGCGTCGCACTGACGCTGTGGCCCACCAACTGACCTAGGAGCACCACCCATGACTATCTTCATCAAAGACGACCTGCGCGCGAGCGTGGAAGCGGCCACGGGCGGCCTCGTCACCGTGCTCTACACGGCGGCCGGGCATCCGAGCTATATGAACGTGATCCCCAAGTTCAACTTGCAGGACATCGACCCGGCGCTGGGCACCGGGGTGCATCCGGCTTTCATCGTCAACGGTGTGGAAAAAAGCGAGCTGTTCATTGGCCAGCATATCGGCTGCGTGAAGGACAGCAACCTGCTGTCCTTCCCCGGCGCGGTGCCGCAGGTCAGCGCCAACTTCGACACCTTCAGGACGTGGGCAGCAAACAACGGCCCCGGCTGGCACATGATGACCAACGCGGAGTGGGCCGCCATCGCACTCTGGTGCTGGAAGAACGGCACGATGCCGCGTGGCAACAACCAGTACGGCCGCGACATCGGATCGCCGTGGGAAACGGCTCGGCGTGTCGATGGGGGCAATATTGGCGAGGCTGTCGGGAACGGACGCACTTACACCGGCTCCGGCCCGGCATCGTGGCGTCACAACGGTCAGGCCAACGGTATTGCTGACCTCAACGGCAACGTGTGGGAATGGTCTGCTGGTTTGCGCCTCAACAACGGAGAAATCCAGGTGCTGGCCAATAACGATGCAGCCGACAACACCAAAGACCAGAGCCGCACCTCGACGCTCTGGAAGGCGATCAAGGCGTCGGATGGTTCGCTGGTTGCGCCGGGTACGGCGGGTACTTTGAAGTATGACGCTTCGGGTGCCAACGGCACGGGTGGCAATGTGCTGTCCGACACCGTGACCAACCGCTCTGGCAATGTGGACGAAGATGACTATGTGAATGGCACCAGTCAGGTGTTTGAGAGCATGGGCGTGAAGAACGGCCTGACGGTGCCTGCCATTGCCAAGGCTTTGTGCCTTTATCCGGCTGTGGAGGGCTTGGGTGCTGACAATTTCTGGATGCGCAACCACGGCGAGCGTCTGCCTCTGGCCGGTGGCAACTATAACTTTGGTGCCTCGGCTGGGGTGTTCGCGCGCAATCTCTACAATGCGCGAACGAATGTTGTCAGCGGCGTCGGCGCTCGCCCGGCCTATGTTCTTTGAAAGGGGGGTGCGGTAGCACCCACCAGCAGCGCAACAGTATGTGATGGGTCTCCCGGTCGCGTTAGCGACCGGGCGATTTTTTTTTAGGGGGTGATGCGATAAAATCGCAAGCGGATTTTGATTGGGGAGGCGGGGCAGGAATGGCGGTTGATCGGGAGGCGCAATTAGTGCGGAAGTTCGTGGAGTTTGCAAAGCTCATGAACGTGTACCTAAATCACTTCCCTCGTCATGAGCGTTATGCCCTCTCGAACAGAATCCGCAACGCCGCCTATGAGGTCTACGACTTGATCGTGGAAGGTCAGAAGCGGTACCACAAGAAGACGTCTCTCACGCAACTTGATATCGCCCATGAGCAATTGCGGATGCAGTTGTTTCTGGCCTATGAATTGGGCTATTTCAAGTTCACGGACGGACGCACCGAAGGTAATGCGGCAGAAGTAGAAGCGAAGCGCTGGCAGGCGATAAGCAAGCTGGTGGATGAGCTGGGCCGCATGATCGGAGGTTGGATACGCCATGAGCTGGCCGAATCGAAAGATGCAGGACAGCAGAAATGACCAATCCATTGTGGTTTAAGGGCGGCCTACGATCACGTCTGCCTCTGGCCGGTGGCAACTATAACAATGGTGCCTCGGCTGGGGTGTTCGCGCGCAATCTCAACAATGCACGAACGAATGTTAACAGCAACGTCGGCGCTCGCCCGGACTGCGGCTTCTTCCTCAAACCTCGAATGGGGATAGTGGAGCCATAGGGATAGGTCGTCCTGCTTGCCCGCGCTGCGGGCGGCGAACTCGTAGTCACTCCGCGCTTTTTGGTAGGGGCATCCCGAAGACCAGCGCGGAGTTTTTTTTGGATTGGAGGGGCAATGAAACGGCACGGGAACCTGTTCGAGCAGACCTTCACCCGCGAGGCACTGTTCAACGCCTACGTCGAGGCCAGGCGCGGCAAACGCCTGCGCAAAGCCTGCTTCTGGTTCGACATCCGCGCCGGGGCCGTGCTCGACTGGCTGCACCGCCGTCTGCAGGATGGCAGCTACGAGGTTCGCGGCTATAAGCGGTTCCTGGTGCATGAACCCAAGACCCGCGAAATCTGCGCCCCGTGGTTCGGAGACATTGTGGTGCAGCACGCCATCTACGCTGTCATCCGCCCGCTCTTTGAGCGCACGTTCATCGACCAGTCCTACGCCTGCCGGATTGGCAAGGGCACGCATAAGGCTTCCGAGTACGCGATGGAGGCGCTGCGTAAAAGCCGCCCCGACAGCTACACCCTCAAGCTCGACATCAGGAAATTCTTTTACCGCATCGACCGGGGCATCCTGCGCCAGCTCATCGAGCGCAAGATCAAGGACAAGCGCCTGGTGGACGTGATGATGAAGTTCGCCGAGCTGCCCGAGCCGTTGGGCATTCCCATCGGCAACCTACTTTCGCAGATTTATGCGCTGGTCTATCTCAATGCCCTCGACCACTTCGTGAAGCGCGAGCTGAAGGTGAGGCTCTACTGCCGCTACGTGGACGACTTCATCCTGTTCGACCTCGACCGGGAACAGTGCCTGGAATACAAAGCACGCATCGAAGCGTTCCTGCACGACGAGCTGCACCTGGAGCTGTCGAAGTGGACGATGGCCAAAACCAAGCGCGGGGTGAACTTCGTGGGCTACCGCACCTGGCGGCGGGCCAAGTTCATCCGCAAATACAGCCTGTTCAAGTTCCGGCGGGCGGCCAAGCGGGGGAAGGCGGACAGCGTCATATCGCTGCTGGGCCATGCCAAGCATTCGCACTCGCTGGGGTTCATGTGGCGCACCATCCGCGAGGTCAATCCCGACCTGGTGCGCAAGCTGCCGCCGAAGGTGAGGCGCTTCTATCCAGCCAGGCCGCCCTTGCCGACAAAGCAAAACTAAAACGCTTGAATGGCGGCGGGTGGGGAAAAGCCGGATGCTACCGGCTGAAAAAGACGGGCGACCCCACCCGGTGCTGGAACACCGGACGGAACCCCAATCAAGCAGCACAAGCCTGCAAGACCGGCTAAGGCCCGCCACCCGGTACCAGGCGGTTCTAGCCTACCAGAATCTGCAAATGATTTGCAGAAAATGCTTGTTCCATGAAAGAGATTCGCTGTGCTGCTTGCTCCCGCAAGTTGGGAGAGGGGGTGTTCACCCGCCTTGTAATTAAGTGCCCGCGTTGCCGGGCGCTCAACGTCTTGAAGGCCGAGAGCCTCCCACCAGAACGCCGTCGAGCGTCCAGCATTGAAAGGATGCCCGATGGAAGGCTCCAAGAAAGCGAGGGCGCAGGCCCACTTCGATGACGTCCAGGCGGTGCCGCTTGTCCCCTGGGTGGGCGGCAAGCGCCGCCTGGCTCCGCATATTCTCCCGCTCCTGCCGGAGCACACCTGCTACGTCGAGCCGTTCGCTGGTGCGGCGGGCCTGTTCTTCTGCAAGCCGCCCAGCAAGGTCGAGGTGCTCAACGATGTGAATGGCGACCTGGTCTGCCTGTACCGCGTAGTGCAGCACCATTTGGACGAGTTCATGCGGCAGTTCCGCTGGTCGCTCACCAGCCGCCAGATGTACGCCTGGCTCCGGGAAACGAAGCCAGACACCCTCACGGACATCCAGCGGGCGGCGCGCTTCTTCTACCTCCAAAAGCTGGCCTTCGGCGGCAAGGTGGACGGCCAGACCTACGGTACGTCCACCACTGCCCCGATGCGCCTGAACCTCCTGCGGCTGGAGGAGGACTTGAGCGCGGCGCACCTGCGACTGCACCAGGTCAATATCGAAAACCTGGACTGGCATGCCTGCATTACGCGCTACGACCGCGAGCACACCCTGTTCTTCTGCGACCCTCCGTACTACGGCACTGAAGGCTATGGCGTCGAGTTCGGTCTGGAACAGTACGACCGCATGGCCGAGCTACTGCGCACGATGAAGGGCAAGGCGGCCGTCACCGTGAACGACATCCCGGCCATGCGCCAGGCGTTCAAGGGGCTGACGATGAAAAGCCTGGCCATCCGCTACACGCTCGGCAAGTCCGGGGCTGGGCGGCAGGAGCGCGGCGAACTGCTGGTGATGAATTACAAGCCAGGCGGTTGACTGTTCGGCCAGGTAGAGCGGTACTGGTGCCATCGCAACGCAAGGAGAACTACATGGCCATGCCAACCCTTTCACCCGCCGCCCAGGAGCATCTCCTGGCCATCGCCACCACCACGCTGGGCCTGGAAACCTTGGAGACGAGGAACTCGGACAGCCTGGACTTCCACGACCTGGCGGTCTGGTCGGTCAAGACGGCCCTGGAAGCTGCCTACCTGGCAGGAATGGTTGACCACCACCGGAGGGCTGCATGATGACGCCCATTGAGCAGAGCCTGACCGACTACCTCGGCGGCTACACCCGCAACAACCCTGCCTGCCGGGCGCACATCATGAGCTACCCGGACTGGCAGCGGATGGCCAGGTTGGAGCTTGATCGCCGCGCAGCCAGCCTGCTGTCGGTGCTGCCGGATGAAGAACTCCGGGCCATCGCCGAGGGCCAGGTCAACCTGCCCGAGCTGGCCAGGAACCTGCCCACCTGACCATCACCCACCCGGAACGAAGAAGGCCGCCCATGAGGCGGCCTTCTCGTTTGTGCGCGCTGGGCGCTTCTGCAATTCTCTTTCAACCTTTGACGCCCTACGGGCGGGGCGTTTATCGCGGCTCCGAGGCCGCAGTTATCGCGGCGCGCTTCAGGATGACCATCTTCCTGGTGGAGCAGAACGCGAACCAGGCGCTCAAGCTGGCGGATCGCGGCTATGTGCTGGAGAACGGCCGGGTGGTGCTGCAAGACACGGGAGAGGCCCTGCTGGCCAACCCCGCCGTCCGCCAGGCCTATCTCGGCGGCTGAGGATGCAGCAACCATCGTCACCCTTCCCCTGCCACGCTCCCCGAGCCCGGCAGGGGAACAGCCCCCCGCCGAGGAGCACATTGTGAGCCGTGCGCGGGCGACGCAGGATCAGCACCACTTCTGGCACGATCCCGCCCTGCCCTTCATCGAGGCGCGGGCGGTGCAGGATGGCCGGCGCGTCTGCTATGACAAGCACAGCCACCCCCACTTCTCCATCGGTGCCATCACCGGCGGCCACAGCCACTACCTCAACCAGCGCAGCCTGCAAGAGGTCGGCCGCGGCAGCCTGGTGCTGATGAACCCGGAAGAGGTGCATGCCTGCAATCCCGTCGCTGACCAGCCCTGGTCCTATCTGATGTTCTACATCGACAACCTCTGGTTGCAGCGCCAGCAGGAGGAGGCCGGGCTCGGAAACGCGTTTCGCCCCTTCGACATGACCGCAAGCCGGGATCCCCTGCTCTACCAGGGGCTCTGCCGGCTTCACCGGCAACTGGTGGAGGAGCCGGATCCCCTGGCTCGCGAAGTGGCCTGCCACCTCTTCAGCCGCCAGCTTCTGGCCAGGCTCACCCCAGCCAAGTGGGATGACCGCCCTCCCCGGCACCTGCAGCGAGCCGCCGAGCTGATGCAGGACGAGAGTGCCTGCGCCCTCACCCTGGCACAGCTGAGTGCGGTGGCCGGGCTTACCCCTTCCCACTTCGTGCGCGCCTTCAGCCGCCACTACGGCATGACGCCCCACGCCTACCTGCTCGATCAGCGCATTCGCCACGCCCGCACCCTGCTGCGCCAGGGGCAGCCCCTGGCGGAAGTGGCCCTTGCCAGCGGTTTTGCCGATCAGGCCCACTTCCAGCGCCAGTTCAAACGCCGGGTGGCCGCCACCCCGGGCCAGTACAGAGCGCAGCTCGCCCCTCAGGACGAGCGCACCAGATAGGCGGCGCTGAGCAGCAGCAAGAGCGCCATGGCCCGATTGAACCAGCGCAACCGGCGGGGAGAGACCAGCCACCCCTGCAATCGGCTGCCCGCATAGGCCCAGCAGGCGATGGAGCCGAGGCAGATCACCAGATAGATGCCGGTAAAGAGGGCGATCTGGCTCATGCCGCCCGCGATCCCATAGGCTCCCATCCCCATGCTGGCGGCGAGCCAGGCCTTGGGATTGAGCCACTGCATCAAGGCCCCGTACCAGAAGGCGGGGGGCACGCCCTCCACTTCCTCCACCTCGCCGCTGTCCACCAGCAACTGCCAGGCCATCCAGCCGAGAAAAAGCACGCCGCCCCAGTGAATGGCCCCCAGCGCCACAGGCCAGCGGGACAGGGCGCCGCCAAGACCCAGCCCCATCAGCAGGAGCAGCAGGATGAAGCCGAGGGTGGCCCCCACCACGTGGCGCAGGCTGGCCGTGAAACCGTACCGGGCGCCGGTGCCAAGGGCGACCAGATTGACCGGCCCCGGGGAGATGGACATGGCCAGGGCAAACCCGGCCATGGATAACAGCAGACTGAATTCCATGGATGATGCTCGTTCAATTGAGGGAAGTCCGAGCCTACCCGGCCCGGGCGGCCCGATATTGAAGAAAATTGCGATCCCCTGGATGCCGCCTCCATTGCACACTTAGCGCAAACCGCCGCTTGCGGTAAACTGCCCTTCAACCCTCCATTTTCAGGACATCTCAATGGACCAGTTTGCCCATATCAGCGCCCATGATGCCCACCAGAAGCTGAGCGCAGGCGAAGCCCGTCTCGTGGACATTCGCGATCCCCAATCCTTCGAGACGGCCCACGCGGTCGGCGCCTTCCACCTCACCAACGGCACCCTGGTTCGCTTTATGAACGAGGTGGACTTCGATACCCCCGTCATCGTGATGTGCTATCACGGCAACAGCAGCCAGGGGGCGGCCCAGTACCTGCTGCAACAGGGCTATGACGAGGTCTATAGCCTGGATGGCGGTTTCGAGGCCTGGCGCAGGGAGTTCCCCATCCAGGCGGGGGACGCATGACAGAGGCGGGTCGCTCCTCTTCGACCGGCATGATCCAGCTGCTGGTGCTGGGCGACGCCCGCATGGCCCAGGCGCTGGTGGATTATCTCGCTACCCTGGGCATTCCGTGCGAGCTGACCCAGTCCGAGCTCGGCGTCTCGGTCTGGCTGGCGGACGAACGGCGCCTCGCCCAGGCCCAGCAGGAGGTCAAACGCTTCCTGAGCGAACCCAATCATCCCCGCTACATGGAGGCCTCCTGGCAATCCGGCCATGCCGATGCCCGGATCGACTACAGCAAGGGGATGACGGATCCGGTCACCGACTTCCTCCACCAGGCGGGCCCCCTGACCCTGGTGGTCATCATCGCCTGCCTAGCCATCTACGCTCTGGATGCCATCGGCCTGCCCATCTTCGACGAGCTCGCCTTCCACCCCACCCTGGCCCAGTTCACCGACTGGCAGGCCTGGCGCTACGTCACCCCGGCCTTCATCCACTTCTCGGTGCTGCACCTGGTGTTCAACCTGTTGTGGTGGTGGTATCTCGGTGGCCAGATAGAGCAGCGCCTCGGCAGCGGCAAGCTGTTCATCCTGCTTATCGTCGGGGCTGCCCTGCCCAATATCGCCGAGTTCTTTGTCAGCGGCCCGCGCTTTGGCGGCCTCTCCGGGGTGGTCTATGCCCTGCTCGGCTACAGCTGGCTGCGAACCAGGCTGCAACCGGATTGCGGCCTTGCCATGCCGCCAGCCCTGATGGGCTTCATGCTGGTCTGGCTGGTGCTCGGCTTCCTGGACATGCTCGGCACCCCCACCGCCAACATGGCCCATTTGGTCGGCCTGCTGGTCGGTCTTGCCCAAGGCTGGCTGGACAGGCACCACAGGCCGGGGTGAGGCCTGGTTGCCGGCAACGGCTCGGCAACCAAAGCGACCACCAACATGGCTCACCTGGCGGGCCTGCTGATCGGCCTTGCCCAAGGCTGGCTGGACAGGCGCCATCGGCCAGGGTGAGGCCTGGTTGTCGGCAACTGCTCGGTAACCAAAGCGACCACCAACATGGCTCACCTGGCGGGTCTGCTGAGCGGCCTTGCCCAAGGCTGGCTGGACAGGCACCACAGGCCGGGGTGAGGCCTGGTTGCCGGCAACGGCTCGGCAACCAAAGCGACCACCAACATGGCTCACCTGGCGGGTCTGCTGGTCGGCCTTGCCCAAGGCTGGCTGGACAGGCACCACAGGCCAGCCTGAGCCGATTTGCCATAAAAAAACGCCGCCCCAAGGGGCGGCGTTTTTATTGGTCGGCCGGCTTACTGCTTGAGCAGGCTGCCGTCGGTCACCTTGACCGCGGTACCGCCGCTTGCGAAGAAGCTGCCGAACTGGGTCTGCATCTCGGTGGTGACGGCGCCGGTCGGATCGAAGTTCTCGTCCGGTGCCAGCAGCGAGCTGTGCCCCCCGGCCACGAAGCGGGCCGCTCTGTGGTTGGCGGCGCCGGTGGCGGTCAGCGGTTGCAGGGCCAGGACCTTGAACAGCGGCTCGGTGCCACCCAGCGGGGCGGTAGCGATGCTGTTCGGGATCACCCGATCCGACAGGCTCAGGGCGCCGTCGCCGACGATTTCGGTGGCAAACAGCGGGAAGTCCGCCGCGATGCCGCTCCCCAGGTTGATGGGGTCTGCCGAATCCAGCACCGACTGCGCCGCGAAACTGTAGCTCTGCAGGGTGCTGGCCGCCGTGGCCTGGGTGGCCGCATCCTGGCTCGGCAGGAACTCGTTGACGAAGCAGGTCGGCACCGCCGTCTTGCAGTTCGGGGCGTAGGCGGTGAAGGCTGCCTTCAGGGCCGCACTGCCAGCGGTCAGCACGCTCATCTGGATGGTCGGGCCGAAAGTCGGCGAGTTCAGCAACAGCGGCGCTATGCCGCCACCCGGCATGGCCAGGCCGCCAGTGTCGAACTTGAACAGGGCGTCTGCCGTCGGGTTGCCAACAGACTGGTTGGCCACCGCCAGCAGGTTGGCCCCCGCGATGGCACCCAGAGAGTGACCCAGGAAGTGTACCTTGAGGCTGCCTGCTGTGCCGATGGCGCCCTTGGCATTGGCCAGCCCCACCGCCAGACGCAGGCCCAGCAGATCCGCCACGCTCTGTTTCAGGTTGTCGCGGGCCACGGTCAGGTAGCTCAGGTTCAGGTAGGGGGTCGGGTTGTCGGAGGTGGTCACCGAGTCCATGCTGCCGGTCAGGGCGAAGCCGCGTTCACCGTGCAACGGATGATCGATCACCACCACGGCCACGTTCTTGCTCGCCTGGGCACCGGCACCAATCTGGCCAAGGGCCAGCGCATAGGCGTTCTCCTTCACGGAGGTGACGCCGTGCTGATAGATGATCACGTCGGTGATGTTCGCCAGCGGTGCGGCGGCGAAGATCCGCATCGGGACGGACTGCACCTCTTCCAGTGCCGGCAGCGGGTTGAAGCGCCCGATGTTCATCTCGGGATCCAGCGCCTTGCCGCCGGAGGTGAGGGTCACCCCGATCAGCTTGCTCGCCTCCGCCAGCAGCTCGGCCTGACGGCTCGGATCGGCGATGAGTTCGCCCAGCAAGGCCGGATCCACACCCGCCCCCACCAGGCCGCCGATCACTTCGGTATCCTGGGCCTTCAGGGCGTTCGCGATGGCGTAGAGGCTGGGGATAGCACCGTGCCAGGACTGGGTCTTCGCCTTGTCCCAGGAGCCGGCGGTGGCCGGGGAGGAGAGGAAGTAGGGCAGCTTGACGGTGCCGCTGTAGACGGTAGTACCCAAGGCCAGATTGTGGAGTGGAGTGCCGTCACCAAAAGCGGCGGCAATCGCATCCTTCTGCTCCTGGGGCAGGAAGTTCTCGGCGTCCAGCTGGGTCAGGAAGGGGCTGCCGCCGCTCACCGACAGGGTATAGGTGCCAGGCAGGCTGGTATTGCCCAAGGCGTCCTGCTTCCACAGGGCGGCAGCGTCCAGGGTCGGGCTCTTGAGCACGGATGCGGCCGCCCCTTTCACCGCCACCAGCACGTCGGCGCCGGACTGGGTACCGAACCAGTCGGAGAAGATCACGTGGTCGCTAGTGATGCCGGTGGCAGCCTTGAACAGCCCTTCCTGCAGCGCAATCAGGCCGCTGATGGTCTGCTCCTGGGCGTTGCTGCCGGTGCTGGTCTTGTAGTTGCTGTAGTCGCTACCCGGTCGCAGGGGGGCACCCGTGCTGTCTTTGAGGGTATCGGTCGCCACTATCATGTAGTAGGAAGAGGGGTTGAGCGGCTTGAGCGGCACCAGATTCAGCTTGCCGGTCGTCTCGGCCACCACGAAGTCCACCCCGTAGGTCAGCACCTTTTTCACGCCGCTCGGACGCAGGGCCGCACTGTCAAACTCCAGCTCCATCAGGTAGAGGGGGGCCACGGAGGCTGCGAATTCAGCAGCGGCCGGCGCCTTGACCTGGATGCCGGAGGCCGTCACCGGCACTATCTGGATCGCCTGGGTAGTCGACCAGCCATCCAGGGTGGAGAGGGCGGACACCGGGTTGGAGAGATCCGCCGTTTCCGTGGAGAATTTCAGGGTACCGTCGGTCGCACGGGCTGCCAGGGCGCTGGGTCGGACTGCATTGGAGCCGCTCAGCAGATAATCGAGATAGCTTGAGGTATCGCCTGTGTTGTCGTCACTGCCACCACAACCGCTCAGCAGCGCACTGACGACGGCCGCGTAAATTAGCTTTTTCTTCATATCCTTATCTCTTTTATGTTGTTATCCATGATGAGCCTGACGGGGTAGGGTTCAAACCCGACCGAATCATATTAACAGCAACGCAACAATTAATAAGCCTCTGGTCAGTCATCTGATCTGATTTTTTTGTGTACACCATCAAGGAATTGGAATTGATTCCCGGTGCCACAGGGTAGCAGCCAGGGTACATCAACCAGACCCGACCAGAGCCCGATGGGATCCATGGCGCAAAAAGCCGCCCCGATCTCGGCAAAGGGGACGATTTGTCGGTAGAATGGCGCCATTGCTTAAGGAGACCCCCATGATCGACCCGAAAAAACTGGAAGAGATCGCCAAACAGATACACAACGCCCTGCCCCCCGGCATTCGCAGCATGGGTGAAGAGGTGGAGAAAAAGACCCGTCAGGTCTTGCAGGCTCAGCTCAACAAGCTGGATCTGGTGAGCCGCGAGGAGTTCGACGTGCAGACCAAGGTGCTGCTGCGCACCCGGGAGAAGCTGACCGCCCTCGAGACCAAGCTGGCCCAGCTCGAGCAGCAGCTTGCTGCCAAGGGCGAATGATCCGGCGTGACCCGCCGTAGATAGCACAAACCCCAGCCAGGCTGGGGTTTGTCGTTTTTATGGGGACAACGAGTTTCTCATCCCCCCTTCTCTCGCAAGACGATAAGGGGGCAGATCGACGCTCTGCGGTTGGCCGTGGTCAGATAAACTCGTAGGCATCGCCGAAGATGCGCTCGGGCTCGGCGCCCAGCACCTTGAACTCTTCCCGCGCGGCACCGGCCATCTCGAAGCGGCCCGCCACATAGATGTCGTAGTCATGCAGGCTGACGAAGTCATCCATGATGGCCTTGTGCACCAGCCCGGTCCTGCCGGTCCAGTCGCTCTCGGGCTCCTGCACCACGGGAATGAAGGTCAGCGGCGCGTAGTCGCGCTCCCACTGCTGCATCTGCTCCAGCTCGTAGAGCCAGTGCGCCTGGCGTACGCCCCAGTAGAGGAACACCGGACGCTTGCTGCCGCTGCCGATCAGGTATTCCAGGATGGCGCGGGCATAGGAGAAGCCGGTGCCTCCCGCCATCAGGATCAGCGGTCGGGGGGATTCGTCGCGCAGGAACGCCTTGCCGGCGGCCAACTCGACCTCGATCTCTCCCTGCTCGCGCATGCGGGCCAGCACCTGACCGGCATAGGCATTCTCGGGAGTGGCACCGATCTGCAGCTCCAGCACGCCGGAGCGGGTCGGCGAGTTGGCGATGGAGAAGGGGCGCTTGTCCGAATCGCTCATCACCACCAGCAGATACTGGCCCGGCTTGAAGCTCACCTCCTGCTGCGGCGCCAGCGCCACGTGCCAGATGGTGTCGACATATTCGCGCAGTTCCTCTACGCGGCACTTGATACGTTGCATTCTTGTCCTTGTGAGGGGCCTGCCCGGCCCGCTTCGCTCATGGTTTCACTGTTTTTATGGCGACCAGTTGGTGGTCAGGTCCGTCGAGCATACCCAATTCGGCACGGCAATACCGCACTTTTGCGTCACAATGGCCGCGCCGCATCGGAGATCCCTCAGTCGAGGATCTTCAGCTCGTCCCAGATGGCATCGATCTTCTGCTTTACCGCCTCGTCCTGGACGATGGGCTGACCCCACTCCCGGTTGCTCTCCCCCGGCCACTTGTTGGTGGCATCCAGCCCCATCTTGGAGCCGAGCCCGGAGACCGGCGAGGCGAAGTCCAGGTAGTCGATGGGGGTGTGCTCGATCAGGGTGGTGTCCCGAGCCGGGTCCATCCGGGTGGTGATGGCCCAGATCACGTCCTTCCAGTCGCGGGCGTTGATGTCGTCATCGCAGACGATCACGAACTTGGTGTACATGAACTGGCGCAGGAAGGACCAGACTCCCAGCATCACCCGCTTGGCGTGGCCAGGGTAACGCTTCTTGATGGTCACCACCGCCATCCGGTAGGAGCACCCCTCCGGCGGCAGGTAGAAATCCACTATCTCGGGAAACTGCTTCTGCAACAGCGGCACGAACACCTCGTTGAGCGCCACCCCGAGCACCGCCGGCTCATCGGGCGGACGGCCGGTGTAGGTGCTGTGGTAGATGGCATCCCGGCGCATGGTCATGTGGGTGATGGTGAAGACCGGGAACTCGTCCACTTCGTTGTAGTAGCCGGTGTGATCGCCGTAAGGCCCTTCGGGGGCCATCTCCCCCGGCTCCAGATAGCCTTCCAGCACGATCTCGGCGCTGGCGGGCACTTCCAGATCGCAGCTCAGCGCCTTCACCACCTCGGTACGGCTGCCCCGCAGCAGACCGGCAAAGGCGTATTCGGAGAGGCTGTCCGGCACCGGCGTCACCGCGCCCAGGATGGTCGCCGGATCGGCGCCCAGCGCCACCGCCACCGGGAAGCGTTCGCCCGGGTGGGCCTCCTGCCACTCGCGAAAATCGATGGCGCCGCCCCGGTGATCCAGCCAGCGCATGATCAGCTTGTTCTTGCCGATCTTCTGCTGGCGATAGATGCCGAGGTTCTGCCGCTTCTTGTAGGGACCGCGGGTGATGGTCAGCCCCCAGGTGACCAGGGGCGCCACATCCCCGGGCCAGCAGTGCTGGATGGGGATCTGATCCAGATCCACCGCGTCCCCTTCCAGCACCACCTGCTGACAGGGGGCCGAAGAGAGCCGCTTGGTCGGCATGTTGAGCACCTGCTTGAAGATGGGCAGCTTCTCCATCAGCTCCTTGAGCCCGCGAGGCGGCTCCGGCTCTTTCAGGTAGGAGAGCCAGGTCCCCACCTGGCGCAGGGCGCTGACGTTGGGCTGGCCCATGCCCATGGCAACCCGGTCCGGCGTGCCGAACAGGTTGGTCAACACCGGCATGGTGTAGCCCTTGGGATTCTCAAACAGCAGAGCCGGGCCCCCCGCACGCAGGGTACGGTCGCTGATCTCGGTCATCTCCAGATAGGGGTCTATCTCGCGACTGATGCGCCTGAGCTGTCCGTTTTGTTCCAACTGCGCGATAAAATCACGCAAGTCCTTGTATTTCATGCAAGTACCCCAGCGGGATCAGGTGGTCCCGCATTATAACCCTGGCGGCGTATCCGGTGTACCCGTATCGGACCTCATGACGGACGAGGCGTGTCGCCGCTCCTGAAGCGTCAGCCGGTTTGCCAATTGACCCAGGAGCCTGGGCTCGTCCATCTGCAGCAACAGGCCGGCCACCAGCCCGCCATACTGGTGCTTGCCGAGTTCGGCCAGGAGGAACTGCTGGGCCCCGTCCGGCAAGGGGGAGAGGCGGCTGAGCTGGTGCAGGGCGGGGACCATCAGGCGGCTGTTCTGGCTGGCGGCGATCAGCAGATCGCTCGCCTCCTGCCCTGAATAAAAGCGGGAAATGGTGTGTAGCGCAGTCAGGCTATCGTGATCCACTGGCTGACGCCACAGCTTGAGGTAGAGTGCCGTCTCCCCGGTCTGTTCGATGAAGTGCAGCAGCAACTGGTTGTCCGGCAGGAAGAGATTGAGGGCGGCAAGCCGCTGCGCCTCTCGGCGCAGCACGGATACCGGCTGCCGATCGAGCACCGCCAGCAGGGCCTGCTGCTGCTGTGTCAGCTCGGGATTGCGGCTGTAGTAGACCTGCTTGAAGTCGAAGCGATCCTGCTCCAGCAACTGGCGATAGTTGTCCTGCCAAGCCAGCTGCTGCCAGTGGCTCAGCACCAGCCGGGCCTCGGCGGGGAAGTCGTAGGCGGGTAGCTGCACCAGGAAACCGTCCACCTTCCCTTCCACCAGCCATTGTGGCGCCTTGGCCGCTTGTGCCCGCACCCAGGCCAGCAGCGCCGGGCTCGGTGCGCCCGATGACTTGAGCTCACCCAGCAACTGGAACAACAGGAACTCCCGCTGCCCCACCGACAGGGTCTCGAGCAACGAGTCCATGGCATCAAACTGCCCGAGCGCCATACGGCCGTCCAGGTACGCCCGATGCCCCTCCAGTCCCTCGTCCGCCACCAGGGGAGCCTGCAATTGCGGCGGGGAATCGGCATGCGCCGGGGCCGCCAGCCACAACCAACCCATCCATATGAACAACACCAGCTTCATGACGTCCCTTTCCTTGTGACATCGAGGCTTCATACTACTAAGCCAGCCGTGAAATAGATAAACAAAAACCGCGACCTGGGCCGCGGTTTTGTCATTGAAGAGGCTGTTACTTCTGTTGACGCTTCATGGAGTCGAAAAACTCGTCGTTGGTCTTGGTCGCAGCCAGCTTGTCGATGAGGAACTCGATGCTGTCGATCTCGCCCATGGGGTGAATGATCTTGCGCAGGATCCACATCTTCTGCAGCTCGTCCGGTGCGGTCAGCAGCTCTTCCTTGCGGGTGCCGGAGCGGGTGATGTCGATGGCCGGGTAGACGCGCTTCTCGGCAATCTTGCGCGAGAGGTGCAGTTCCATGTTGCCGGTACCCTTGAACTCTTCGTAGATGACTTCATCCATCTTGGAGCCGGTATCGATCAGCGCGGTGGCGATGATGGTCAGGCTGCCGCCCTCTTCGACGTTGCGCGCCGCACCGAAGAAACGCTTCGGACGGTGCAGGGCGTTGGCGTCCACACCACCGGTCAGCACCTTGCCGGAAGACGGGATGACGGTGTTGTAGGCGCGGGCCAGACGGGTGATGGAGTCCAGCAGGATCACCACGTCCTTCTTGTGCTCGACCAGACGCTTGGCCTTCTCGATCACCATTTCGGCGACCTGGACGTGACGGGAGGCCGGCTCGTCAAAGGTGGAGGCGATCACTTCGCCCTTCACCATCCGCTGCATCTCGGTCACTTCTTCCGGACGCTCGTCAATCAGCAGCACAATCAGCTCACAATCCGGGTGGTTGTAGGCGATGCTCTGGGCGATGTTCTGCAGCAGCATGGTCTTACCGGCCTTGGGCGGTGCAACGATGAGACCGCGCTGGCCCTTGCCGATCGGGGATGCCAGATCCAGTACACGGGCGGTGATGTCTTCGGTGGAACCGTTGCCACGCTCCATGCGCAGACGCTCGTTGGCGTGCAGGGGCGTGAGGTTTTCAAACAGGATCTTGTTGCGGGAGTTTTCCGGACGGTCGTAGTTGACGTCGTTGACCTTGAGCAGGGCGAAATAGCGCTCGCCCTCTTTCGGCGGCCGGATCTTGCCGGAAATGGTATCGCCGGTACGCAGGTTGAAGCGGCGTATCTGGCTCGGGGAAACATAGATGTCATCCGGACCAGCGAGATAAGAGCCGTCTGCACTGCGCAGGAAACCGAAACCGTCGGTCAGGATTTCCAGCACACCGTCGCCAAAGATATCCTCGCCGCCCTTGGCGTGCGCCTTGAGGATTGCAAAGATAATGTCTTTCTTGTGCGCCCGAGCCAGATTTTCCAACCCCATGGATTCGCCAAGCTGGACCAGCTCGGACACAGGAGTGTTCTTAAGTTCAGTCAGATTCATAGTGGTGAAAGTCTGTAAGCAAGGATTGAAATGAGGAGACAGTCTGCTGGATTGATGCTGATCGGATTTGACTTGCCAGGCTGGTAGTTAAGCAAAGAGTCAGGCAAAAAGGTTAGCAAACGAGCGATAAACTAGCACCAATCAGGGTGAGCGTCTAGGTGATAAAACACAAGGAGCGCATTATTGCAATGCGCTCCTTCTTGAATATTACAGGTTGCCGTCCAGGAACTCTTTCAGTTGGGTCTTGGACAGGGCGCCGACCTTGGTCGCTGCCACTTCACCATTCTTGAACAGCAGCAGGGTCGGGATACCACGAATGCCGTACTTGGGCGGAGTGTCGGCGTTATGATCGATGTTCAATTTCGCCACGGTCACGCGACCTTCATATTCCTGAGCAACTTCGTTCAGGATCGGGGCAATCATCTTGCACGGTCCACACCATTCGGCCCAGAAATCGACCAGAACAGGGCTGTCGGCGTTGATTACATCGGCCTCGAAGCTGGCATCGCTCAGCTGAACAATCTTGTCACTCATCTCCAACTCCAGTCAGTAATTAAGGCTTTATTGATGGTTCAACAAAGGCAATAGTTGCCCTATTTGAAATGATCCTGTTTATTATTGCAAGCCTAACCTGATAACCTACCGCCATGAGCAAAACACATCTAACGACCGAAAAATTCGCCCAAATGGGCCTCGAACCCGAAGTTCTGGCTGGTCTGGAATCAAAGGGATTTCACTATTGTACGCCCATCCAGGCACTGTCCCTGCCCCTGCTGGTTGAAGGTCATGACCTCGCCGGTCAGGCCCAGACGGGGACCGGCAAAACCCTGGCTTTCCTGGCGGCGACATTCAACTATTTGCTGACCCATCCGCTGACCAGGCCGCGCCTCGTCAACCAGCCCCGCGCCATCATCATGGCCCCGACCCGGGAGCTGGCCGTCCAGATCTATAACGATGCAGAGAGCATGTCCGCCTCCACCGGGCTCAAGCTCGGTCTCGCCTATGGTGGCGAAGGCTACGACAAGCAGCTGGCCGTGCTGGAACAGGGCGTCGACATCCTGATCGGCACCACGGGTCGCATCATCGACTACTTCAAGTCCAAGGTCATTGATCTCGGCAACATCCAGGTCGTGGTACTGGACGAAGCGGATCGCATGTTCGATCTGGGCTTCATCAAGGACATCCGTTTCCTGTTCCGCCGCATGCCCCCCGCCACCGAGCGTCTGAGCATGCTGTTCTCCGCCACCCTCTCCCTGCGGGTGCAGGAGCTGGCCTATGAACACATGAACCACCCGGAACATGTGCAGGTCGAACCGGAACAGATGACCGGCGTGCGCATCAAGGAGGAGCTCTTCTACCCCTCCAACGAAGACAAGATGTTGCTGCTGCTCTCCCTGATGGAAGAGGAGTGGCCCGAGAAAGCCATCGTCTTCGCCAACACCAAGCACGTCTGTGAAGACGTTCACGCCTGGCTGGAGAACGACGGCCACCGCGTCGGCCTGCTGACCGGCGACGTGCCGCAGAAGAAGCGGATGAAGATCCTGGAAGAGTTCACCAAGGGCACCCTGGATATCCTGGTCGCCACCGACGTGGCTGCCCGTGGTCTGCACATCCCCGACGTGACCCACGTCTTCAACTACGACCTGCCCGACGATGCCGAAGACTATGTCCACCGCATCGGTCGTACCGGTCGCGCAGGCAAAAGCGGTCACTCCATCAGCCTGGCCTGTGAAGACTATGCCTTCAACCTGCCGGCCATCGAGGAGTACATCCACCACCCCATCCCGGTCAGCAAGTATGACCGCGAGGCGCTGCTGGATGACGTCACCGCGCCGAAACGGGTGTTCCGCAACCGCCAGCCGGTGAACCGCAACATGCGGGATCGCCAGGGCGGTGGCAACAGCAACAACCGTCGTCGCCCCCCCCGCAAGAACTGAGGGATCGGCCAAGTTGCACAACTCGCCTCTCTATGCCGCCATCGACCTCGGCTCCAACAGCTTTCACATGCTGGTGGTGCGCGAGGTCGCCGGTGCCCTGCGCACCGTCACCAAGGTCAAGCGCAAGGTACGCCTCGCCGCCGGCCTCGATGCCGATTTTCGCCTCAACCGTGCCGCCATGGAGCGGGGCTGGGACTGTCTGCGCCTCTTCTCCGAACAGTTGCAGGACATCCCGTCCGACAACATCCGGGTAGTGGGCACCGCCACCCTGCGCCTGGCCACCAACGTCGATGAGTTCATCAGCGAAGCGGAACGGGTGCTCAACCACAGCATCGAGATCATCTCGGGCGAGGAAGAAGCCAAGACCATCTATGAAGGTGTCTCCTGGACGTCGGCAGGGGAAGGCAATCGGCTGGTAATCGACATCGGCGGCGCCAGCACCGAGCTGGTGATCGGCGAGCAGAGCGAAGCCAAGCTGCTCAACAGCCTGCACATGGGCTGCGTCACCTGGCTCAACAACCACTTCGGTGATGGCGAGCTCTCCGAGACGCGCTTCAACCAGGCCATTGCCGCCGCCAAGGAGGTACTGGAGAAAGTGGCTGCGGACTACCGTGTCCTCGGCTGGCGCACCTGCGTCGGCGCCTCCGGCACCGTCCAGGCGCTGCAGGAAATCATGCTGGCCCAGGGCAAGAGCGAGCGGGTCACCCTGCCCAAGCTGCAAGAGCTGATGGGTCAGGCCATCGCCTGCGGCAGACTCGATCAGTTGCAGCTCGAAGGGCTGGCGGCCGAACGGCTGACCGTGTTCCCCTCCGGTCTCGCCATCCTGATCGCCATCTTCGAGACCCTCGACATCGAGAGCATGACCCTGGCGGGCGGTGCCCTGCGTGAAGGACTCATCTACGGCCTGCTCGGCAACAATCACGACTGTGATGCCCGGGATCGCACCGCCGACAGCCTGATCAGCCGCTACCAGCTCGACAAGGAGCACGCCGAGCGGGTCCGCGACACCGCCATCGAGGCGTTCACCCAGTTGCAGCCGGCCTGGCGCCTCTCCAAGCGCTACGGCCGCCCGATCCTGCGCTACGCGGCCCTGCTGCACGAAATCGGTCTGTACATCGAGTACAAGAAGGCGCCGCAGCACGCCGCCTACATCATCGACAACATCGACATGCCGGGCTTCACCCCCGCGCAGAAGAAGCTGCTGTCGGCCCTGCTGTTCAACCAGCGGGATGAATTCAAGCTGGAGCCGCTGGAGAAACAGGGCGCCGTCACCGGTCGCCAGGCGATCCGGCTGGCCCGCATCCTGCGCATCTCCCTCATCCTCTGCATGCGCCGGACCCAGGGCACTGTGCCCAGGTTCATGCTGCAAGCCGATGAAGATGCCCTGACCCTGACCCTGCCCAAGGGGTGGCTGGACGAGCACTACCTGCGCGCCAGCGAGCTGCGCCTCGAGGTGGAGCGCCAGCAGAAGATGGGCTGGTCCACCCGGCTGCTGGAAGCCTGAGGCGCACACCCCATGGCCGATTACCAACCCGTCAGCTGTGACCTGTACGACTGGCTGGAGATCGCCGCCAGCTGGCAGCTGCCCGTCACGATCATCGACCGGGATGGACGAGCCTGGGCGGACAGGATCCGTACCATAGAAGCCAGCGACGGAGTGGAATATCTGCTGCTGGAGAGCGCTGAGCGCCTCAGCCTGGCGGACCTGGCGACCCTGGAACTCGTCTGGCAAGGGGAAGAAAAGCGGATCCACTTCGCCCCACCCCGCAGCCAATGAATAGCAAGAGGGCCAACCTGATCAGGTTGGCCCTCTTCGTTTGACGCTCAAACTCCCTGCCAGTCGCCACTCAACTCGCCAGCGCCGCCATCACATAGACGTCGAAGCGGTTGCTCTTTGTCTCGATGGCCATGCTGGGCTTGTGCTCGTTGAGCCAGCCCGCATAGTCGGGCCGCTTCACCACCACCCGCTTGTCAGCCATCCTGAGCGCCGCCGGCAGCAGGGCATCCGCGTCGAGATCCGCCCCCACCAGGGACTGGAACACCCGCATCTCTTTTTTCACCAGCGCCGACTTCTGCTTGTGGGGGAACATGGGATCCAGGTAGATGACCTCCGGCCGCTCGGTCAGCGCCAGCAGGGTCTCCACCGCCGGGCCTTGCAGCAGTTGCATCCGCTCGCGCACCCAGGGGCCTATCTCGGGATCCTGCCCCGCCCGGGTCAGACCGTCCTGGAGCAGGGCAGCCACCACGGGGCTGCGCTCGATCAGGGTCACCTTGCAGCCGAGGGAGGCGAGCACGAAGGCATCGCGCCCGAGCCCGGCGGTGGCATCCACCACGGTCGGCATGGCTCCCGACTTCAATCCCACCGCCTTGGCGATGGACTGGCCGCGCCCGCCACCGAACTTGCGCCTGTGGGCCACCGCCCCTTCCACGAAGTCCACATAGACGGCCCCCAGCTTGGGTTCGTCCAGTTTGCGCAGCTCCAACCGCGATGCGGTCAGCACCAGGGCGAAGGGAGCGGGAAACGCCACGTCGGCAAGGCGCTGGCGCAGGGCGTCGAGCTCGCCATCGCGGGCGGGCACTTCACTGAAAACCTGAATATGGGGCATAACATGGACTCATCACGGCGCAGAAGCCGGCATGATAGCAGAAGCGGGGGGTCAGCTCACCGTGGTCAGATTCGCCAGGTTCATTCCCTGACGGTTGAGACTCAGGTACTCGGTCAGATCGTCGAAGGGCAGCGGGCGGCTGAGCAGATACCCCTGGGTGAAGGCGCACCCCTTCTGGCAGAGGAAGTTGAGCTGCTCCCGGGTCTCCACCCCTTCGATCACCACCTGCATGCCGAGGTTGTGCACGATGTTGATGATGCCGTCGAGCAGCAGGCGGTCCTGCTCGTTGAAGGGAATATGGCGCACGAAGGAGCGATCGATCTTCACCAGATCCACCGGGAAGGTACGCAGGTAGTTCAGTGCCGAGTAGCCGGTGCCGAAGTCGTCGATGGCCAGCTTGCAGCCCGCCTCGCGCAGAGCATCGATCCGCACCCTGTGCTGATCGCTGGTCTCCATCAGCAGAGATTCGGTGATCTCGATGATGATGTCCGCCGGATCCAGCTCGAAGTGGCGGATCACCCTGAGCCACTCGTTGGCCTCCGGGTCTATGGTCTGGAACTCCAGGGTGGAGCGGTTGATGGACATCTGCAGATCCGGGAAGCCGGACTGCTGCAATCTGGCCAGATCCCGGCAAGACTGCCACAGCACCAGGGCACCCAGCCCCTGGATGAGCCCCGCCTCTTCCGCCAGCGGGATGAAATCCGCCGGTGAGACCTGACCCCAGTGGGGGTGATACCAGCGCACCAGGGCCTCCAGCTTGGCGACCCGGCCGCTGCGGTTGTCCCAGATGGGCTGGTAGGCCATGGTCAGCTGGCCCAGCTTGATGGCCTCCGCCAGATCGTGCTGCATCTGGTGGCGCTGGCTCACCTCTTCCCGCATGGAGGCGTTGTAGGTGCCGAGGGGGCGTCCCTGGCGCTTGGCGACGAACAGGGCCTGCTCGGCATTGCGCAAGAGCTCGTCGCTGTCGCCGCCGTCATTGGGACAGAGGGTGATCCCCAGGGTGGCGGTCACATAGAGGTGCTGGTTGGCCAGCATGAAGGGACGGGCAAAACCGCCGATCACCTGCTTGGCAAACACCTCGGCCTGACGGCGGTTGACGATGCCGGGCACCAGGAAGGCAAACTCGTCGCCGCCGATGCGGGCCACCAGGTCCTCGGTGCGCACCCGGCTCACCAGCCGATCCGATACTTCCCGCAGCAGGGCGTCGCCCACATGGTGATCCATGCTGTTGTTGACCGCCTTGAAGTTGTTGAGGTCGAGCACCATGAGGGCGAAGCGCTCCCCCCGCTCGCAGAAGCGGGCCAGACAGCGACCGAACAGCCAGCGGTTGGGCAGGCCGGTGAGGTTGTCGTAGTTGGCCTGGGCGGCGATCTTCTGCTCCGCCAGCTTGGTCTGGGAAAGATCGCTGAAGATGGCGATGTACTGACTGATCTTGCCCCCTTCCCGCACGGCGCTGATCATCAGCTGCTGGGGATAAAGCTTGCCGTTCTTGCGCTTGTTCCACACCTCCCCACGCCAGATCCCCACCCGCTCCAGGGCGTGGTACATGTCCGCATAGAAGGTCTGATCGTGCAGTCCGGACTTGAGCATGCTGGGCCGCTGGCCACACGCCTCCTCCTCGCTGTAACCGGTGATCTTCTCGAAGGCCGGATTGACCGAGATGATGCGACTGTCGGCATCGCACACCAGAATGGCTTCGGAGAGGTTGTCATAGACCCGGTGGGAGAGCTTGAGCTGCTCCGCATGGCGCCTGATGGGATCGATGTTCTCCAGCACCACCATGAGATAGTCGGGGTGCATCTGCTCGTTGCGGATCAGGGTCACCGTCACCCGCCCCCACAGGACGGTCCCATCCCGATGGAGATAACGCTTCTCCTGAGTAAACGCGGGACGCTCTCCCCGCTTGAGGGCGTCGTAGAGCGCAATGCTGGTCTGCCAGTCGTCCGGATGGTTGATTTCGGCGACGGTGAGCTGTTGCAGCTCCTCCTGGCTGTAGCCGAGCATCTTCTCGATGGCCGGGTTCACCCAGAGGATCTTGCCGCCCAGATCCACCTTGCCGATGCCCACGGGCGCATGGGACATCATGGTGTCCAGGAAGTGGTGATGTTCCGGTTGCGCCGGCTGCTCCTGGCTCTGGCGCTGCTGATACATCAGCGCCAGTTCACGACCGGCGAGCGGGGCCAGCAGACGCAGCAGGCCCACTATCTTCTCCATTCTCGGCATGGCCCGCTTGAACATGACGCTGCACAGGCCGATGGTCTCTCCCTCGGCGTTCTTGAGCGCGACGCCGGCATAGGCTCTCACCTCGCAGCGCTCCAGCACGGCGGCGTGGGGGAACAGCTGGCGGGTGCGATCACTGAACCAGGCTTCACCCTGTTGCATGGCGATCTCGCCCGGAGTGTCGGCGAGGGGGAAGCTGTAGGAGTTGATGTCGAGGGAGGCGGGATAGGCGGCATGCACGGTAAAGAACAGACCCGCCTGATCCTTGCCGGACACCAGGACGAAGTCAGCCCCCACCGCGTTGGCGATTTCACTCACAAAGGCATCAAAATATCCCTGACCACTCGAATGAGACAGGCTGGAGATGATTTGATAGACAGACTCGAGTGCTCGCCTCATGGCAAGGTTCTTTCTCTCCCTGGAAGGTAGAACCCGACTCTACTGAAGAGGCGGGGACAGTGCAAACATGCACTCCGCAAGATATTAAAAAGGCTTGGAAAAAGGGACCAAAAGGTCCCTTTTTCTATCAAAAATCACGTTTCGATCCCACTATGCCGCAAATGTGTACCTGCTTGAAGCTCCCGCAGTGGCGCGGCAGCTCATCCAATCGAGGCTCACTGTGGCGGCGGGACCTCACGCGGCGATACCGCTGTGACGCAGCAGCGCATCCACCTGGGGCTCCCGGCCACGGAAGGCACGGAACAGCTCCATCGGCTCCCTGGAGCCGCCCTTTTCCAGAATGTTCTTCAGGAAGGAGTGGCCCGTGGCCGGGTTGAAGATCCCCTCCTCCTCGAAGCGGGAGAAGGCGTCGGCAGAGAGTACCTCGGCCCACTTGTAGCTGTAGTAGCCCGCCGCGTAGCCGCCCGCGAAGATGTGGGAGAAGCTGTGCTGGAAGCGGTTGAACGCCGGAGGCGTCATCACGGCGACCTGGCTGCGCACCTCATCCAGCAGCGCAGGGATCTGATCCGCTCTGGTCGGGTCAAAGGTCTGGTGCAGACGGAAGTCGAACAGGGCGAACTCCAGCTGGCGCAGCATCTGCATCGCCGCCTGGAAGTTGCGGGCGGTCAGCATCTTCTCCAGCAGATCGGCGGGCAGCGGCTCCCCGGTCTCGTAATGGCCGGAGATGAAGGCCAGCGCCTCGGATTCCCAGCACCAGTTCTCGAGGAACTGGCTCGGCAGCTCCACCGCATCCCAGGCCACGCCGTTGATGCCAGCCACGCCGGCCACATCGATGCGGGTCAGCATGTGGTGAATGCCGTGGCCGAACTCGTGGAACAGGGTGACCACTTCGTTGTGGGTAAACAGGGCCGGCTTGCCGTCCACCGGGCCGTTGAAGTTGCAGGTCAGGTAGGCCACCGGCTTTTGCAGGGAGCCGTCCTGACGGTAGCGGCGACCCAGGCAGACATCCATCCAGGCGCCGCCCTGCTTGTGCTCGCGGGCATAGAGATCCAGGTAGAAGCTGCCGCGCAGCTCGTCATCGGCGTCAAAGATGTCGTAGAAGCGCACATCCGGGTGCCAGGTGTCGATGCCGAGACGCTCGCGCACCTTCATGCCAAACACCCGCTTGACCACCTCGAACAGCCCCTTCACGACCCGACCGGCGGGGAAATAAGGACGCAACTGCTCATCAGATACCGAAAACTTGTGCTGTTTGAGCTTTTCTGCGTAATAGGCAAGATCCCAGGCCGCCAGTTCGTCCTGACCGTGCTGCTCGGCGGCAAAGGCGCGGATCTCCTCCAGCTCCGCCTTGCCTTGGGGCAGGGACTTGGCAGCCAGGTCGGTGAGGAACTCCACCACCTGCTCCGGCTTGTCCGCCATCTTGGTCGCGAGGGAGAGTTCGGCATAGTTGGCAAAGCCCAGCAGTCGGGCCAGCTCCCGGCGCAGGGTGAGCAACTCGGTCATGATGGCGGAGTTGTCCCACTTGCCAGCGTTGGGGCCCTGGTCGGAGGCGCGGGTGGTGAAGGCCTCATACAGCTCGGCACGCAGGGCGCGGCTGTCGGCATACATCATCACCGGCAGGTAGGAGGGGATGTCCAGGGTGAACAGCCACCCCTCCTTGCCCTTGAGTTCGGCCATCTGGCGCGCGGCAGCCTGGGCGCTCGCGGGCAGACCAGCCAGCTCGGCCTCGTCGGTCACCAGCTTGTGCCAGCCCTGGGTCGCGTCCAGCACGTTGTTGCTGAAACGGGAGGCGAGCTCCGAGAGGCGGGCCTGGATCTCGCCGTAACGCTGCTGCGCCTCGGCAGGCAGACCGATGCCGGAGAGGCGGAAATCGCGCAGGGTGTTCAGGATCTCCTTGCGCTGGGCATCATCCAGCCGGGGGAAGTCATCGCTCTCGGAGAGGGCCAGATAGGCTTGATAGAGCCCTTCATGCTGACCGACATAGGTCTGGAATTCGGAAAGCAGCGGCAGGCAGGCATCGTGAGCCGCCCGCAGCGCCTCGCTGTTCTGCACGGCGTTGAGGTGGCTGATGGGGGACCAGATCCGGGAGAGGCGGTCGTTGACCTCTTCCAGCGGGGCGATCAGGCTGTCCCAGGTGTGAGGCTCCTTCTGGGCCAGCACATCCTCAATCTTCTGTTTGCAATCGGCGATGGCCTGCGTCACGGCAGGTTGCACCTGATCGGGCTGGATCTGGCTGAAGGGAGGCAGCGAGTCCATTGTCAGCAAAGGGTTAGTCATCTGCGGTACCTCTAAATGCTCTGCAGCCCCTGCCGTCCAGAAGCCTGCTTGGACCATCTAAGATGTAGGCAGAAACCCCATTTATCAAGCCTTTGCCGCCAAGAGACGGGCTTGTTGCCCACTTTTTCAGGCATTTTGTTCATAAAACCAGCACTTCATCTGCCAGAGACGACAATGCCGGCCCGAGGGCCGGCATTGTTAGGGCATGGACACTCCCCGCCTCAGCGTCGGGCGTCCTCTTTCAACCACTGGGCGACCCGCTTGGCGAAGTAGGTGAGGATGCCATCGGCCCCGGCCCGCTTGAAGCAGAGCAGGGATTCCATCACGCACTCTTTCTCCTTGAGCCAGCCATTCTGGATCGCCGCCATGTGCATGGCGTACTCGCCGCTCACCTGATAGGCGAAGGTCGGCACGCCGAACTGATCCTTCACCCGGCGGATGATGTCCAGGTAGGGCATGCCCGGCTTGACCATGACGCTGTCCGCCCCTTCGGCGATGTCGAGGGCCACCTCGTGCAGGGCTTCGTTGCCGTTGGCCGGATCCATCTGGTAGGTGGCCTTGTTGCTCTTGCCGAGGTTGGCGGCGGAGCCCACCGCATCGCGGAACGGGCCGTAGTAGTGGGAGGCGTACTTGGCGGAGTAGGCCATGATCTGCACGTTGACGAAGCCGTTCTCCTCCAGCGCCGCGCGGATGGCACCGATGCGGCCGTCCATCATGTCGGACGGTGCCACCATGTCGGCCCCGGCGGCGGCATGGGAGAGCGCCTGCTTCACCAGGATCTCGGTGGTGATGTCGTTCTGCACATAGCCTTCGTCATCGATGATGCCGTCCTGGCCATGGGTGGTGAAGGGGTCGAGCGCCACATCGGTGATGACCCCGAGCTCCGGGAAGCGAGCCTTGAGGGCACGGGTCGCCCGCTGGGCCAGGGCATCCGGGTTGTAGGCCTCTTCCGCCATCAGACTCTTTCTCTCCAGCGGCGTCACCGGGAACAGGGCCACCGCCGGCACACCCAGGGCCACCAGTTCGGCGGCCTCTTCGAGCAGCAGATCGATGGAGAGCCTGTCCACCCCCGGCATGGAGGCAACGGCCTCTCGCTGACCCTCCCCCTCCAGCACGAACACGGGATAGATGAGATCGTCGACGGTCAGTACGTTCTCGCGCACCAGGCGGCGGCTGAAGTCATGTTTGCGCACCCGGCGCAGGCGACGGCCCGGGAAGGCCCCCGGAAGAGTTGTGGCCATGAATCACTCCAAAAGCGGAAGTTGGAAGAATGCGGCGGAGGTGGCCCGGGTATGGGCCAGCAAGGCCTCGGGCGCTTCACCACGGCAGGCCGCCACCACCTGGGCGATGTGCGGCAAAAAAGCGGGTTCGTTGCGTTTGGGCCTGGGTTTCAGATCCCGCGGCACCAGGTAGGGGGCGTCCGTCTCTATCATCAGGCGACCCGCCGGAATGCGGGCCACCTGCTCGCGCAGCAGCTGGCCACGGCGCTCGTCACAGAGCCAGCCGGTCACCCCGATATGCAGCCCCAGCGCCAGGCACTCGTCCAGCTCGGCGTCGGAGCCGGTGAAGCAGTGCAGCACGGCCCCCGGCAGGCGGGGCAACCAGGGGCGCAGGATCTCGACGAATTTGTCATGGGCATCGCGGCAGTGCAGAAACACCGACATCCCGAGCTCGGCGGCGAGCGCCAGCTGGGCGTCAAACACCGCATCCTGCACCGGGCGGGGGGAGAAGTCCCGGTTGTAGTCGAGACCGCACTCGCCGATGGCCACCACCTGGGGCAGGGCCGCCAGTTCCCGCAGGGCGGGCAGGGTCGCCTCATCGACGCTTTTGGCATCGTGGGGATGTACCCCGGCGGTGGAGAAGCAGTAACCGGGCCAGCGGGCGGCCAATGCGGCACTTTCGCGGCTGCCGGCCAGATCGGTGCCGGTCAGGATCAGGGCTTCCACCCCGGCGGCGCGCGCGCGTTCCACCAGGTCGGCTTGTTCGCCTGCGAACTGGCTGCTGGTCAGGTTCAAACCGATGTCGATCATGGAGTCAGGGGTTCCGGACAAACGAGGTGCATATCAGGCATTTGAAAACCATCTACTCGATGGGGCCTTACCATACGCCTCGAACGGATGCATGAAAAGAGGAAGGGAGCCTCAGCTCCCCTCTTCCGTTTGTTGCTGCTCTTCGTCCTCTTTCTTCACGTAGAAGCGGGCGAAGAACAGACCTATCTCCCACAGGCCCCACATGGGGATCGCGAGCAGGGTCTGGGAGAAGACATCGGGCGGCGTCAGCAACATACCGACCACGAAGACCCCGACGATGACGTAGGGGCGCTTCTCCTTCAGGCTCCTGGGGGTGGTCACCCCGGTCCAGCAGAGCAGTATGGTGGCCACCGGGATCTCGAACGCCACCCCGAACGCGAAGAACAGGGTCAGCACGAAGTCCAGGTAGCTGGCGATGTCGGTCGCCACCGTCACCCCGGCGGGGGCGGTACTGGTGAAGAAGCCGAACACCAGGGGGAACACCACGTAGTAGGCGAACGCCATCCCCGCATAGAACAGCACGGCGCTGGAGGCCACCAGGGGCAGGATCAGCCGCCGTTCGTGCTGGTACAGACCGGGTGCGATGAAAGCCCAGGCCTGATAGAGCAGATAGGGGATCGCCACGAAGAAGGAGACCACCAGGGTCAGCTTGATGGGCGTGATGAAGGGCGTCGCCACATCCGTCGCTATCATGCTGGTGCCTGCCGGCAACTGGCTGAGCAGCGGCTGGGCCACGAAGTCGTAGATGTTGTTGGAGAAGTAGATGAGCGCGATGAACACCAGCAGGATGGCGGAGATCGCGCGCAGCAGACGGGTTCTCAGCTCCACCAGATGGCTGATGAGGGGCTGTTCTGCCTGACTCATGGCTTACCCTCCCCTTTGGCTGTGGACTCGCTGGCGGGCACAGGCTCGCTCTCTCGCTGGCTGTTGACCGGTGGCACCTCTGGGGTGGGCGCCGGGGCCGCCACCGGAGTGGCTGGCTCAGCCTGGGCGGGCTCCCGAGGCGGGCGGATCTCGTTCTCCCCCTGATAGGGACGATTCACCGACTGGGCGGCCGCTTTCAACTGCTCGATGGACTCCTGCAGCTCGGGGCTCAGGTTGTTCATCTGCAACCGTTCGGCCTTCTTCAGATCGTTGTGCAGATCCTGCAACTTGAGCTCCTGTTCCAGCTCGGCCTTGACCGAGTTGGCGGTGCTGCGGATCAGCCTTATCCAGTGGCTGGCGGTGCGGATCGCGACCGGCAACCGCTCGGGACCCAGCACCACCAGGGCGACGACGCCGATGACGACCAGTTCCCAAAAACCGATGTCGAACATGGCTTAGGCCTGATCTTTGTCTTTCTGCTTGGCGGCTTCGGCGTTGCTGGCCGTCTCGTTCAACTGCTTGGTCGGGAACTCGGCATCTTTCTGCTCGGGTTTGGTGTCGGCCGGCTCATCGGAGAGCGCCTTCTTGAACCCCTTGACCGCCGCGCCCAGATCGCCGCCGATACCGCGCAATTTCTTGGTGCCGAACAACAGCACGACGATGACTGCGATGATCAACAACTGCCAAATACTGATACCACCCATGACTTTCTCTCCGGATAGGCGCCCGATGGCGCAGGTTATTTAATGGGAACGGGTTCGCAACCAACCCAGCAGCCAGCATAACCCGGCGCCGGCGAGGCTGATTTGTCCCCACTCAATGTGTTGTTTCTGGGTCAGCAAGAATACACCCGCGAGCAGCAGGCTGGCTCCAACCCCTAAGAGGTAGCGGGCCTGCCCCTGACGGCGACTGTGGCGACGGAAATCGGCAAACATCTGGTCGAAGTGGTGCTGCTGATGGCGGGCCTGACGCAGGGTCTCATAGACCAGCTCCGGCAGCTCCGGCAGTTTCTCCGCCCAGAACGGCGCCTTCTCCTTGATGGCATTCCACACCGCCTTGGGGCCGACCTGCTCGTGCATCCAGTTTTCCAGATAGGGCTTGGCGGTCTGCCACAAATCCAGCTGGGGATAGAGCTGGCGACCCAGCCCTTCCACATAGAGCAGGGTCTTTTGCAGCAGCACCAGTTGCGGCTGCACCTGCATGTTGAAGCGACGGGCGGTGTTGAACAGATTGAGCAGCACGTGGCCGAAGGAGATCTCGGAGAGCGGTTTCTCGAAGATGGGCTCCAGCACGGTGCGGATGGCGAACTCGAACTCGTCCACCTTGGTATCGGGCGGTACCCAGCCAGACTCCACGTGCAGCTCGGCCACACGGCGGTAGTCGCGGTTGAAGAAGGCGAGGAAGTTCTCCGCCAGGTAGCGCTTGTCTTCCCGGTTGAGGGTGCCGACGATGCCGCAGTCGATGCCGATCCAGAGCGGATTCTCGGGGTGTTCGAAAGAGACGAAGATGTTGCCCGGGTGCATGTCGGCGTGGAAGAAGCTGTCACGGAACACCTGGGTGAAGAACACTTCCACTCCGCGCTCGGCCAGCAGCTTCATGTTGGTGCCGTTGGCTTCCAGCGCGGCAATGTCGGAGACCGGAATGCCGTAGATACGCTCCATCACCAGCACCTGCTCACGGCAATGGTCCGTGAACACCTCGGGCACATAGAGCGCCTCGGAACCGGTGAAGTTGCGGCGCAGCTGGATGGCGTTGGCCGCTTCGCGCATCAGGTTGAGCTCGTCGAGTATGGTCTTGCGATACTCCTCCACCACCTCGACGGGGCGCAGTCGGCCGCTCTGGGGCACGAAACGGGCCACCAGACGGGCCAGGGCCTGCATCAGGCGCAGGTCGGCCTCGATGACCGGCTCGATATCGGGACGGATCACCTTGATGACGATCTCGCGGCCGTTCTCCTTCAACCGGGCGGTGTGCACCTGGGCGATGGAGGCGGATGCCAGCGGCGTCTCGTCGAACTCATCGAACAGGGTCTCGACGGGGCAACCCAGGCTCTCTTCTATCTGGCGACGGGCGGCCTGACCACAGAAGGGAGGCACCCTGTCCTGCAGCAGGGCCAGCTCTTCGGCAATGTCGGGGGGCAGCAGGTCTCGGCGGGTCGAGAGCATCTGGCCGAACTTGATGAAGATGGGGCCCAGGGCCTCGAAGGCGAGGCGAATACGGGCGCCACGGCTCATGCCTTGTTGCTTGTTCTTGAGCCAGAACAGACTGCGACGGGCCAGACGGCCAGGCCAGGGCTGATAACGGGCGGGCACCAGCTCGTCGATGCCCTGTTCCAGCAGGATGCTGACGATGCGATAGAGGCGTTTGAACTCCTTCGGGGTCATCAGCTCACCTGCTGTTCGAGGCGGGCAAGCCGCAACTCGATCGCCTTCATCTGTTGGGCCAGCTCTTCGACATCGTCATTGAAGCTCGCCACTTCCAGCGGACCCGGGGCAAGCCTCGCCTCCTCGGTCAGATACTCAGCCACTTGACGCTGGGAACGGCACAACTCTCGCCCCACAAAACGGCGAGCCTGACGGGCACCACTGCACAGGGTGTGGGCCACCACATCGCCGGTGTAGCGGGACAGCTCCTCTTCCCAGTCGATATCGAGCTCGCCAAGCAGGGCGCTGAATGCCTGCACCAGCTGGGGGTCACCGCTCAGGTCCAGCTTCTCCTCGCGGATGTAGCGGGTCAGGGCGGAAGGCTCCTTGAGCAGGCCGAGGGCAGTCAGGGAGAGGCTCAGCACCGCATCCGCCTCCCCTTCAAACCTGGCCAGCACATCCAGACGGCGCTCTGAGAAGACAAACCAGAGCGGCTTGAGCTCGCGCAGCTCCAGTTTGAGTACCTTGCCCGTCAGCTTGCGCAGCCGCTCCGGGCTCTGTTTGTCCAGGGCCAGCAACTGGTTGAGGCTGGTTTCGATCACCGCGGTGACCATGGCATCCATCGGCATAGGCGACCTTAAAACTTGTAACCGCGGTGCAGGGCGACCACGCCCTGGGTCAGGTTGTAGAACTCGACCTGTTCGAACCCGACATTCTCCATCATGCCTGCCAGGGTCTGCTGATCCGGGTGCATGCGGATCGATTCCGCCAGGTATTTGTAACTTTCGCTGTCGTTCGCGACGATTTCGCCCATTTTCGGCAGCAATTTGAAGGAGTAGAGATCATAAAGTTTGGCGATCACTTCGCTCACCGGCTTGGAGAACTCCAGCACCAGCAGGCGGCCACCCGGCTTGAGCACCCGGAACATGGAGGCAAGCGCCTTGTCCTTGTCGGTGACGTTGCGCAGGCCGAAGCCGATGGTGATGACGTCGAAATGGTTGTCAGGGAACGGGAGCGCCTCGGCATTGGCCTGTACGTAGGAGACGTTGTTGGCCACCCCCAGGTTGCGCAGCTTGTCGCGGCCCACCTTGAGCATGGAGTCGTTGATGTCCGCCAGGACCACCTGGCCGGTCTCACCCACGATGCGGGAGAACTTGGCGGTCAGATCCCCTGTGCCGCCAGCCAGATCCAGCACCTTCTGTCCTTTGCGGACACCGGAGCAGTCGATGGTGAAGCGCTTCCAGAGGCGATGGATGCCGAACGACATCAGATCGTTCATCAGATCGTACTTGGCCGCTACCGAATGAAAGACACCGGCGACCAGGGTTTCCTTCTCGGTCGCTGCCACGGTTTTATAGCCAAAATGCGTAGTAGTAGTCTGTTCCGACATCCCTCAAATACCCATAGAGCAAAGAATGGCCGCCAGTTTACCAGAGCCGATGGCGTGCGGACACCTCAAACCCGGCTTGCGACCAACTGCATCCCCAGCACGACCATGGCCAGACAGAGGGACAGATTGAGACCGATATTGAGCAGCGCCTTCAGATAGGCCCCTTGCTGGGCCAGCACGACCGTATCGAGGGCAAAGGAGGAGAAGGTGGTCAGGGCACCGAGGACACCCACCATCAGCAATGGCTTCATCGGGTGTTCCACCACGTGACCATGGCTGATCAGGGCATAGGCAATCCCCATGATGAAGGAACCCACCACGTTGACCACCAGGGTGCCATAGGGAAAGTGGCGTCCCAGCAGCCATGCCATCAGCTCGGCGATGCCAAAGCGCAGGCAGGCACCGAAGGCGCCCCCGACAGCGACAAATAACCAGGTTTGCATCAAGCAGTCTCCAAGATTGTCAGGTTGGCATTATGCAAAATCTCGACAGCAGGGGACAGCCGGGCAATTAATCGACCCGGCAAGACCCTAGCGGCGAAAGTCTACCCGTTCTGGATTCACAAGATGGAGGGTCGTCTCGGCCGGGCGAGTATCGGCGATGACTCTGCCATGACGGATGGAATAACGTACCGGCACCTGGCGGCGCACCGCATCGAAACCATTCTCTGCAGGAAGGATCAGCAGATTGGCGGGCTTGCCCACCTCGATGCCGTAGCGATCCTGCACGTTCAGGGTGCGGGCACTGTGACAGCTGATCAGCTTGAGACTGTCGTTGATCTGTTCGTAGCCCATGATCTGGCAGACATGCAGCCCCATATGCAGCACCTGCAACATGTTGGCCGTGCCCATGGGATACCAGGGATCGAACACGTCGTCGTGGCCGAAGCAGACGTTGATGTTCGCCTCCAGCATCTCCTTCACCCGGGTGATGCCACGACGCTTGGGATAGGTATCGAAGCGCCCCTGCAGGTGAATGTTCACCAGCGGATTGGCGACGAAGTTGATGTCCGCCATCCTGAGCAGCCTGAATAGCCGCGACGCATAGGCTCCGTTGTAGGAGTGCATGGCGGTGGTGTGGCTGGCGGTTACCCTATGGCCAATATCGCGCTCGTAGGCCAGGGTTGCCAGTGTCTCGATAAAACGGGACTGTTCGTCATCGATTTCGTCGCAATGCACATCCACCAGAACCTGATATTTCTCCGCAAGATCGAAGACGTAGTGCAGACTTTCGACCCCGTACTCCCGGGTAAACTCGAAATGGGGGATGGCACCGATCACGTCGGCCCCCAGCTTGAGAGCCTCTTCCAGCAATGCCTTGCCGTTGGGGTAGGAGAGGATCCCCTCCTGTGGGAAGGCCACTATCTGCAGCTCCACCCACTCCTTCATCTCTTCCCGCACCTCCAGCATCGCCTTCAAGGCGACCAGATTGGGGTCGGAAACATCCACGTGAGTCCGCACGAACTGGATGCCGTTGGCAATCTGCCATTTCAGTGTCTGGATGGCGCGTTGTTTCACATCCTCATGGGTCAGCAGCGCCTTGCGCTCGGCCCAACGCTCGATCCCCTCGAACAGGGTGCCGGAGAGGTTCCAGCTCGGTTCACCGGCCGTCTGGGTGGTATCAAGATGGATGTGAGGCTCGATAAAGGGGGCGATGGCGAGACCCTCCTCACCATCAAGCTCATGGGCTGCGAGCAGAGGGGTGCTCATGGGCTCGATGGCCCGGATCACGCCTCCCTGACAGAGGATTTGCCACATCCCTTCCCTGCCCGCCAGACGCACATTCCTAATCAGCATGTTCTTTCCCCTTCGAAAGCGTAGTTGTCTTTGCCAATCCACAACTTAGCCCGGATCCCTTTAAGAGAGAAGCGGCGCCCGGAAAGCATACGGGATAGAAAGGGAAGATATCTCAACAACAAGAAGGTGCGACATTGCAGAACTGCAATTTGCGATGGATGGCTGAAAGGCAGATACAAAAAAGCCTCCCGATTGGGAGGCTTTCTTATTTAATGGTGCTGATACCCAGAATCGAACTGGGGACCTCATCCTTACCAAGGATGCGCTCTACCGACTGAGCCATATCAGCACACTAACCGGTAAAGACCACGCTCAATGCGTAATCTAAAATTGGGTGC
>NZ_JBFWLQ010000015.1:0-18781 GCF_050252055.1 Aeromonas sp.
AAAAGATTTAGCGAAAGCTAACCGAATGCGGAGCGGTAGTTCAGTCGGTTAGAATACCGGCCTGTCACGCCGGGGGTCGCGGGTTCGAGTCCCGTCCGCTCCGCCACTAAATTGAAAGGCCTTCCCTGACGGGAAGGCCTTTTTGCTTTCTGGCGTCTGGATAAGAGCTCAGGGAACAAGAGGCAACCACCAGGGCTGCGACTTGCCACTGACAACTCGATCCCGCTCTGTTGTCCTTTGTGCTTGAGCCGGACTTTGTCCGTCTCTGCGTCCGTTATGCCACTAACAAGAAGCCCAGTCGACAGACTGGGCTTTTTTTCGTCTCCACGGTCTCCTCTTCGATCTTCGCAGCAGAAGCATTGCCTTCTTGAGCCGTGAGCTTGCTAGTAATAGACGCAGAGCCAGACGGTTGTCTCGGTCGGATGGGTCCATTCCACCCGGTGCTGAAGGTGCGCCGGGATGTTGATGTAATCCCCCGGCCCCAGATGGACGCGTTCCTGTACCCCGGTATCCGGTGTGATGAAGACCAGGATGGCCTCTCCCTGCACCAGCAATACCCATTCGTGTTCATCCTGATCGAACCACTCTCCGGTAGGGGTCTGCTGCCCCTGGGAGAGAATACGCTCGATACGAACATTGTTGGTACTGACCAGATCCGCGAACACTTCACTGGGCAGGGGGGAGGGGATCTGGCCAAGCAGGTTGCCTGTGTGCATGGGCTTCTCTCCGGTAGATGGGAACGTGGCTAGCTAAGAGTGTAGAAGCTTGGGATGGGCCTCTCTCATGGAGAATGAGGCCTCCAACGAGCCTTTTTATGAAAAACTTCGGGGAAATGGGGGCTTATCCGCTGCAATCTCGTCAAATTCTTGCTATTTTGCGCGCCAGCAAGCAAACGATTTCCTTCACACTTTCAGGATGAACTATGGCAACGCAACAAACGACGGCCCGCGCCGGCAATGGCGGGTTTCTGGATTCCTATTTCTCCATCAGCCAGCGTGGCAGCACGGTGCGACAGGAGCTGCTGGCCGGGTTGACCACCTTCCTGGCGATGGTCTACAGCATCATCGTCGTGCCGAACATGCTGGGCGCAGCCGGTTTTGAGCAGGGCCCGGTGTTTGTGGCGACCTGTCTGATCGCCGCCTTCGGCTCCCTGCTGATGGGGCTCTGGGCCAAGCTGCCGATGGCCATCGGTTGTGCCATCTCTCTCACCGCCTTTACCGCCTTCAGCCTGGTGCTGGGTCAGGGGCTGAGCATTCCGGTCGCGCTGGGCGCCATCTTCCTGATGGGGGTGCTGTTCACCCTGATCAGCGTCACCGGCGTGCGCCAGTGGATCCTGGACAACCTTCCCTCCGGCATCGCCCACGGTACCGGCATCGGTATCGGCCTGTTCCTGCTGCTGATCGCCACCAACGGGGTCGGCATGGTGATCAAGAATGAAGGGGCTGGCCTGCCGGTGCAGCTCGGCGAGATCACTGCCTTCCCGGTCATCATGACGGTGCTGGGTCTGGCTGCCATCTTCGGCCTGGAGCGCCGCAAGGTGCCGGGCGGCATCCTGATGGTGATCATCGCCATCTCCATCCTCGGCCTCATCTTCGATCCGAAAGTAACCTGGCAGGGCTTCTTCGCCATGCCGAGCCTGAGTGGCGAGAATGGCTCCCTGGTGGGCAGCATGGATCTGCTGGGCGCCCTCAATCCGGTGGTGATTCCGACCGTGTTGGCGCTGGTGATGACCGCCGTGTTTGACGCCACCGGCACCATCCGTGCCGTGGCCGGTCAGGCTGGCCTCATCAACGAGCGTGGTCACATCATCAGCGGTGGCAAGGCCCTGACTGCGGACTCCGTCAGCAGCATGGTGGCGGGTGTGGTAGGTGGTGCTCCGGCAGCCGTCTACATCGAATCTGCCGCAGGGACCGCTGCCGGCGGCAAGACAGGTCTGACCGCTACCCTGGTCGGCGTGCTCTTCCTGCTGATGATCTTCCTCTCCCCGCTGAGCTATCTGGTACCGGCCTACGCCACCGCACCGGCCCTGATGTATGTGGGCCTGCTGATGCTGGGCAACGTCACCAAGCTGGACTTCAACGACTCGGTCGATGCCCTTTCCGGCATGCTGTGCGCCGTCTTCATCGTGCTCACCTGCAACATCGTCACCGGCATCATGCTGGGCTTCGTGGCCCTGGTGGTCGGCCGCCTGTTTGCCGCCGAGTGGAAGAAGCTCAACATCGGCACCGTCATCATCGCCGTGGCCCTGGTGATCTTCTACGCCGGTGGCTGGGCCATCTAATCCTCACGCTATCGAGAAGGGCCCTGCGGGGCCCTTTTTCATGGCTGTGAGGCGGCTAACACTTTCCCGGATCTTCCCCATCCGCTCGTTTCAGATTGAAACGTCAGGCTTCGTTTGTTGTTTCAGATCCGAACCGAAATCCCTGTCATTTTTATCCCCCTATGGCTCGCTAGACTGGCTGCATCAACCATCTGTCCACCCGTATGGTGGCAAGCCAAGGAGTGAGCCATGAAGAAGCTGATCAATGCTGTCGATGCCGTGGTCCGTGAACAACTGATGGGGATGGCTGCTGCCCACCCCGAGCTCAAGGTGCGAATCGAACCCCACTACATCACCCGCGCCGACGCCCCCGTGGCGGGCAAGGTGGCGCTGGTCTCCGGCGGTGGCAGCGGCCACGAGCCCATGCACGGTGGCCTGGTGGGCAAAGGAATGCTGGATGGTGCCTGCCCCGGCGAGATCTTCACGTCCCCGACCCCGGATCAGATGTACGAGTGCGGTCAGGCCGTCGACGGCGGCGCCGGCGTGCTGTTTCTGGTGAAGAACTACACCGGCGACGTGCTCAACTTCGAGACCGCGGTCGAGCTGCTGCACGGTGACGGGGTCAAGGTGGGCTTCGCCCTCATCGATGACGACGTGGCGGTGAAGGACAGCCTCTACACCGCTGGCCGCCGCGGGGTTGCCACGACAGTGCTGTGCGAGAAGCTGGTCGGTGCCGCCGCCGAGGCGGGCTACGATCTGGCGCGTTGCGAGGCGCTGGCCCGCCGGATCAACAACCAGAGTCGCACCATAGGCGTGGCCATGCACGCCTGCACCGTCCCTGCTGCCGGCAAGCCCTCCTTCACCCTGGCTGACAACGAGGTGGAGTTCGGTGTTGGCATTCACGGCGAACCCGGCATCGAGCGCCGTCCCTTCACCGACCTCAACGCCCTGGTGGACGACATGTTCAAGGAGCTGACCGACAACAGCCCCTATGGCCGCACCCTGCGCCACTGGGACAGAGCCACCGGCAGCTGGCAGGAAGAGCACACCTTTATCGAGCCGCTCAATGGGGGTGACCGGGTCATCGTCCTGGTCAACAGCCTCGGCGGCACCCCTGTCTCCGAGCTCTACGGCGTCTATGGTCGCCTCGCCACCCTGTGTGAAGAGGCGGGCATCCACCTGGTGCGCAACCTCATCGGCCCCTACTGCACCTCTCTCGACATGACCGGCATCTCCATCACCCTGCTCAAGGTGGATGACGAGCTGATGACCCTGTGGGATGCCCCCGTTCACACCCCGGCCCTGCGGCGCGGCTGCTGAGGAATATTCATGTTAAGCAAGCATCAGATCGTCAACTGGCTGCTCGACTGCGAGCACATCTTCACCGAGCAGCGTGACTACCTCACGGCGCTGGATACCGACATCGGCGACGGCGACCACGGCCTCAACATGCAGCGCGGCTTTGCCAAGGTGGCGGAGAAGCTGCCCGCGGTGGCGGACAAGGACATCGGCCAGGTGCTCAAAACCACCGGCATGACGTTGCTTTCCTCGGTCGGCGGCGCCAGCGGACCCCTCTACGGCACCTTCTTCATCCGGGCGGCGGCCAGCAGCGATGCCTGCCAGAGCCTGACCCTCGGCCAGCTCGGCAAGATGCTGAGCGACGGGGTGGAGGGGATCGTCTCCCGTGGCCGTGCCGAGCCGGGTGACAAGACCATGTGCGATGCCTGGTGGCCCGCTTTGGCCGCCCTGCAGCAGGCTGAACAACAGGGCCTGCCGCTCCCCGAGGCACTGGACAAGGCGGTGGCTGCCGCCGCAGCCGGCACCGAGGCCACCATCCAGATGCAGGCCCGCAAGGGGCGCGCCAGCTATCTTGGTGAGCGCAGCATCGGCCATCAGGATGCGGGAGCCACCTCGACCCTGCTGCTGCTGACCGCCCTGCGTGACAGAGCGAGGTTGTGACATGATCGGCATCGTAGTGGTCTCTCACAGCGCCCAGCTGGCGGCCGGTTTGAAAGCCCTGGCCGATCAGCTGGGCAGCCCGGCGAAACTGTTGCTGGCGGCCGGGGTCGATGACCCCGACCACCCCATTGGCACCGACGCCATCGCCGTGATGAGTGCGATGGAAGAAGCGGATGACGGCAGCGGTGTGCTGGTGCTGATGGACTTGGGCAGCGCCCTCTTGAGTGCCGAAACCGCCCTCGAACTGCTGCCCCGGGAGCTGAGCGCCCGGGTGCGACTCTGCCCCGCCCCGCTGGTCGAGGGCACTCTGGCCGCCGTGGTAGCGGCCGGTTCCGGCCTGACGCTGGATGAGGTGGCCGCCGAGGCGCTCGGCGCGCTGGGCCCGAAGCAGGCGATGTTGCCAGCCAGCGCGGCGCAGGCCGCCAAGGAGACCGCCCCCGTTGTCGACGATGGCTGGCTGCGCTGCGAGGTGGTGGTCGATAACCCCCACGGCCTTCATGTGCGCCCCGCCGCCAGACTGGTGGCCGCCCTCAAGCCCTTTGCCGCCGAACTCAAGCTGCAAAAGGGGGATAAAGAGACCAATCCCCGCAGCCTGAGCCGGCTCGCCATGCTCGATGTGCGCCAGGGGGACAGGCTCATCCTGCTGGCGCGAGGGGAGGATGCCGAGGCGGCGCTGAGCTGCTTCCAGCAACTGGCGCGGGATCGCTTCGGCGACTGAAACATTCCCCCATCCGGGCCCCGTCACGACGGGGCCCGCTTTTTTGAGGGGCGTTCTGGTCAGTGGTGGTAGTCGGCGGGATCGATGTCGAGCAGTTTGAGCCGCCGCCAGAGGGTGGTGCGGCTGATCCCGAGCTGGCGCGCCATCTGGCTGACCTGGCCCTTGCTGGCACGGGCGGCGCGCAGGATCGCCTGATGCTCCAGCTCCGCCAGGGTGAGCAGCGGCTGTCCCACCACCTCGTCCGCCAGCAGGCAATGGCCCTGGCGGATGGCGGCCGGGAGCGCCCGGGGCGGGATCTGTGCCTCACTGCAATGCAGCAGGGCGTACTCAATGGCGCTGCGCAGCTCCCCCAGGTTGCCGGGCCAGGGGTAGGCCAGCAGGCAGTCGAGGGCGTCAGGGGTGAACTGGCGCCCCGGCTCGCCCCCCTGCACCGCCAGGTGCTGGCGGATGAGTCCGGGCAGATCGGCGCTGCGTTCCCGCAGGCTCGGCAGCCAGAGTTCGCACCCTTGCAGCGCATAGAGCAGCTGGCGGCCGAATCCCCCCTCCTGCACCCGCTGCTCCAGCGGGGCGCTGCTGGTCGCGATGATCCTCACCCTGAGGGGGAGGATGCGGGCGGAGTCGAAGCGCTGGATGCGCCCCGTCTTGAGCAGTTGCAGCAGGGCGGCCTGCATGGGGGCGGGCAGGCACTCCACCTGCTCCAGCACTAGCGTGCCACCGTGAGCCAGCTCGAACTTGCCTGCCCGCTCCTGCCCCGCCTCGTCGGACCCCATGAGTTCCAGCGCCATCCGCTCTCTCGGCCATGCCTGGCAGTTGAAGATGACCAGGGGGCCGGCGGCTCGCTCGCTGCCAAAGTGGATGGCCTCCGCCAGCTGGGCCTTGCCCACCTCCTCCTCCCCCCGCAGCAGGACGGGGCCCTGTCCCCTGGCCGCCTGGCGGGCGTGGCGCAGCAGTTTGCGCATGGCGCTCGACTCCCCCACCAGGGCGGAGAGCTCGGGCACCGTCTGGCGCAGTTGATGAATGGCGCGCAGCCGATCGGTGGGATGGAGCAGGACGATGAAGCTGACCCCGTCCGGCCCCGGCAGGGGCTTGAGGCTCACCAGGGCGTCGATGAAGGCCTCGCCCCGGGTCTCTCGCCGCTCCAGCGTCACCTCCACATGGCTCAGGGGGGTCATCTCCGCGATGGCCAGACGCAGGCGCTGGGGCATCAGCAGATGGTGATCGAGGGGCTGACCCAGGCAGACAGCCGGGTCGAGTTGCAGCCGACTGGCCGCCAGGGCGTTGAGGTAGCGCAGCCGCCCCTGGGGATCCCAGGCCAGTACGCCGTCTTCCATGCCATCCAGCAGGGCATAGAGCTCGCTTAAATGGTGCTGGGACTCCTGCATCAGGCGCTCCATCTGCAGCAGATTGGCCAGCTCACGGCCGGCGCTGACGGTGAGCGCGAGATCCCCCGGTGCGGCCTCTTCCACCCGGCAGATCAGGGCCACGATCGCCACCTGGCGACCGGTGCTGTTGTAGACAGGGCTGGCACAGCAGTGCCAGGGGTGGAGACGCTGGTTGAAGTGCTGGGGGCCGCTGACGCAGAGCGGCACCCCCTCCAGGGCCGCCAGGTTGACGGCATTGGTGCCGATGCGTCCCTCGCTGAAAAACGCGCCTGGGCCAAAACCGAGTGCCGCCAGCGCCTGCAGGGTATCGGGGTGGCCGGTCCGGGCCAGCAGGCAACCGCTCTCGTCGGTGAGCAGCAGGGCGCAGGGGCGCCCCTCCATGAACTCGTAGAGATCCTCCAGCGCCATCTCGCCGGTGGTGAGCAGGTCCCGTTTGCGCTGGCGCAGGCTCTCCAGGGTCTGCCCTCTGGCGCAGTGGGGAGGATGCCAGAGGGACGCGCTGGTCTGGTGGGCACAGCGCAGCCAGGAGGCCTGCAGGTGCTCGGGCCAGGACGAGAGGGGCTGGGGGACGGATGGCATGGTCACGGCGATGTCCGGAAAAAGGGAAGGGGCCATTTAATCACCCTTGCCGCCCCGATTCAGTGACCGCTCTCAGAGTGTCGCGTCCTGGTCCCGGGTGACGGCCTCTGCGGCAAACTGCTGCTGGAGCCAGTGGCTCACCGCCCGGCACTGGGGGCTGCCTTCGCTCTCCTGATGGATCAGCATGTTCCAGTTCGGCCCGGCCACCCGGTGGGATGAGAGGGGCAGCAGCCACCCCTGTCGGCGTGCGTCGCGAGAGAGCAGCTCGCTCGCCAGCGCCACCCCGAGCCCAGCGCTGGCCGCATCCTGCAACAAGCCGGGATCGGAGAAGTTGAGCCCCTGGGTCTGCAGGTGCAGATCGTCGCCGCCCTTGAGGGTCCAGTGGTGCCAGTCCATCTCCCGCTCCCCGTGCAGGGTGGTGCGCTCCTGCGCGGGCTGTGCCAGCACGGCCGGGCTCGCCACCGGCAGCAGCCGATCCGCCAGCAGCGGCTGATGGCGGCATTCCGCCTGGGGAGCCAGCCCCCAGCGCAGCGAAATGTCGATGGTCTGCTCGGCCATGTTCGGCGTGTCGTCGCTGGTGAACAGCCAGAGATCGATGCCCGGATGCTGGCGGTGAAGGTCGGCCAGCCGGGGCAGCAGCCAGAGGCGGGCGATGGCGGTACTGGTGTTGAGCACCAGCTGGTTCGGCTTGCGGTACTGCTCGAGGCGCTGTATTCCCACCGCCAGTTGCAGCAGTACCTGCTGGGTCGTCTCCAGCAGATCCTGGCCCGCGTCGGTCAGGGCGACGGAACGTCCCTGGCGGTGAAACAGGGGCTGGCCAAGCAGCTCCTCCAGCGAGCGGATCTGCTGACTGATGGCAGACTGGGTGAGGTGCAGCTCCTGGGCCGCCTGATGAAAGCTGCCGAGCCTGGCCGCCGCCTCGAAGCCGCGCAGCACGTTGAGAGGGGGCCAGTGTTTGAACATCATTGATTAGCTCCGCTTATCACTTTTATCGAAAATCGATCGTTTGTTACCCACCAACGGGGAGAATAGTCTATTCCCATCGTCAATAACCTTAATAGTACCTAATCAGAGAGGCTGAGATGCGCGAGCAGGGAATGAGGGCTGTGGGCTGGTTCATGCCAGCGGAGTGGTGCCGGCACGCGGCGACCTGGATGGTCTGGCCGCACAACAAGGCGCTGTGGGAAAACGGTTGGGGCGTAACCCTGCCCCAGGTCCAGCAGGACTTCGCCCGGGTGGTCAATGCCATCGCCCGCTTCGAACCGGTGAACCTGGTGGTGGATCCCGCCGCACAGGCGGAGGCTCGCGCCCTGTGCGGCGACGGGGTGCGCTTCATTCCCCTGCCGGTGGATGACAGCTGGTGCCGTGACTCCGGCCCCACCTTCATCTGCCATCCCGAGCTTGGCACCGCCGGGATCAGCTGGCGTTTCAACGCCTGGGGCGGCAAGTCGGCCCACGGTCTGGATGAGGGGCTGGCGCGGCGCGTTCTCAACAGCCTGGAGCTGGAGTGCATCGGCAGCTTCCTCGCCAACGAAGGGGGCGCCATCCATGTGGATGGGGAGGGCACCCTGATCACCACGGAGTCGGTGCTGCTCAACAGCAACCGCAACCCCGGCATGACCAAAGTGGAGATCGAACGGATCTTCAGCCGCCTGCTCGGCATCGAGAAGACTATCTGGCTGCCGGGGGATCCGGACCACGTCACCGGCGACATGACGGACGGTCATGTGGACGGGGTCTGCGCCTTCAGCCGCCCCGGCCACCTGCTGGTGGACGCCACCCTGGACGGGCACTCCACCTATGGCCGCGTGGTGCGGGAGAACCGCCGAGCCCTGGCCCTGGCCACCGATGCGAGAGGTCGCTCCTTCGAGTGCCTCGAGCTGTTCGAGGCGAGCGAGGCGGTGGACGCCGAGGCGGAGGTGTTCTGCGCCTCCTACACCAACTTCTACATCGCCAACGGCGCCATCATCATGCCCGCCTACGGCGTAGGCGCGGACGAGGCGGCGGGGGAGGTGCTGAGGCGCGCCTTCCCGAACAGGCAGCTGGTGTCGGTGCGCATCAACCAGTTGGCCCACGGCGGGGGCGGCATTCACTGCATCACCCAGCAGCAGCCGGCCTGGCCGGTGCAGGGGTAAGCGTTTGGAGCGGCCTCGTCAGGCGTCTGCGAGGCCTCATGACGGGATCAGGGAGGAGAGATTCATGAACAAGGTCGTCGCAACAATGCAGTTTGCCTGTCAGGGGGAACGCGTGTCAGGGAGGGTATCCGGATGAGCAAGATCGTTGTCGCCACCACACAATTCGCTTGCAGCTGGGAGCTGGAGCGCAATCTGGACACAGCGGAGAGCCTGGTACGGGAAGCCGCCGCCAGGGGGGCCAACCTGGTGCTGTTGCAGGAGCTCTTCGCCACCCCCTATTTCTGTATTGAGCAATACCACGGCCATCTGGCGCTGGCGGAGTCGTTCGAGCAGAGCCGGGTGCTGCGCCGCTTCTCGGCCCTGGCGCGGGAGCTGGGGGTGGTGTTGCCCATCAGCTGGTTCGAGCGCGCGGGCAACGCCTACTTCAACTCCCTGGCGATGGCGGATGCGGATGGTCGCCTGCTCGGGGTCTATCGCAAGACCCATATCCCGAACGCCATCGGCTATCAGGAGAAGGAGTACTTCAGCCCGGGGGACACGGGGTTTCGGGTCTGGGACACGGCCGCTGGCCGCATCGGGGTCGGCATCTGCTGGGATCAGTGGTTCCCAGAGGCGGCCCGCGCCATGGCGCTGCAAGGGGCCGAGCTGCTGCTCTATCCCACCGCCATCGGCTCGGAGCCGGGGGCAGAGGGGCTCGATTCCCGGGATCACTGGCAGCTGACCCAGCGCGGCCACGCCGCCGCCAACATCATGCCGGTGATCGCCGCCAACCGCATCGGACGCGAGGTGGCGACCCGGGATCCCGCGTTGCAGATGCGCTTCTATGGCTCCTCCTTCATCACGGATCACAAGGGGGCCCTGCTGGCCGAGGCGGACAGGGATACCCCGGGCGTGCTGGTGCGGGAGCTGGATCTCGCCGCCATGGCCGAGGAGCGGCTGACCTGGGGCATCTACCGGGATCGTCGCCCCGAGATGTATGGCGCCTTGCTGAGCCTGGATGGGCAGGGCCATCGGGGAGGGCGTCCATCATGAGCGCCTTGACCAAGATAGCCACGGCACTGGCCCTGCTGCTGGGTCTGGGGGCCCAGGCCGCAGAAGGGGCGGGGGAGGCGACAGAGGAGAAGGTGCTGCGCCTCTACAACTGGTCCGATTATTTCGCCGCCGATACCCTGAGCGAATTCACCCGGGAGACCGGGATCCGGGTCATCTACGACGTGATGGACAGCAGCGAGACCCTGGAGGCCAAGCTGATGGCTGGTCGCAGCGGGTATGACCTCATCTTCCCGGGGGACACGGTGGCGGAGCGGCTGATGCGGGCGGGCAGCCTGCAGCCCCTTGACAAGGGCAAGCTGCAACACCTGGGGGACATAGACCCCGGCCTGGCGCGGTTGCAGCAGGCCTACCCCCATGCGAAGGAGGCCGTGGTGCCCTACACCTGGGGCACCATAGGGCTCACCTACAACGCGGACGCCATCCGGCAGAGGATGCCGGATGCCCCGGTCAGCAGCCTGGACATGCTGTTCAAGCCCGAGCTGGCGGCGAAATTTGCAGATTGCGGCATCTCGGTCATCGACTCCCCGGACGAGGTGCTGGCGGTGGTGCTGCACTATCTTGGGCGGGATCCCCGCAGCGGCAAGGCGGACGATCTGGAGGCGGCCCTGGCCCTGCTCAAGGGGATCAAGCCCTATATCCGCAAGTTCCAGTCCCAGCCGGTAACCCAGCTGGTGAACGGGGATCTCTGCCTCTCCCTGGGCTACAGCGGCGACATGACCCAGGCCAGGCGCGCCGCCGCCGAGGCGGGCAAGCGGGTCGACTTCGAATACCGATTGCCGAAGGAGGGGAGCACCATCTGGATGGACACCATGGCGATCCCGGCGGATGCCCCCCATCCTGACTATGCCTATGCCTTTATCAACTTCGTGATGCGCCCGGCCAACATGGCGGCCATCACCAACAGCACCGGCTATCCGACTGCCAGTGCCAAGGCCAGACCCATGGTGGATGCCACCATGACGGCCAACCCGGATATCTACCTGGACGAGGCCAGCTACCAGCGGCTCATTCCGGGTCAGGATATAGCACAATCCCAGATGCGTGCCCGCATGCGAGCCTGGACTCGCTTCAAGAGCAGCCTCTGAACCCAGGAGTAGAACGATGTTTTCCCGACGCCACGTATTGAAACAACTGGTCGCCCTCGGCGCCATTGCCGGGTTTGGCAGCCTGCCCGGTGCCCGCGCGGCCTTCGCCGCCGGCGAGCCCGGCGCCGCCGCTCGCTACCACATGCCGGAGGAGTCCTCCCCCCAGGCCCTGGTGTGGGTGGCCTTCGGGGCCACCAGCGAGATCTGGGGTCGCCACTACAAGGAGGTGCAGGCCACCATAGGGCGGCTGGTGCAGGCCATGGTGCCCTACACCCGGGTCAACGTGCTCTGCCACGAGGATGACGAGGCGCTGGCGCGCCAGCTGTGCGGCGAGCGCAACACCCACTTCGTCCACGCCGAGATGGATGACATCTGGCTGCGGGATACCGGTGGTGTCTTCGTGCAGGACGAGCAGGGAGGGCTCGGGCTGGTGGACTTCAACTTCAACGGCTGGGGTGACAAGCAGGAGCACAGCCATGACGCCAGGGTCGCCACCCTGGTGGGCCGGCAGACGGATGCCTATTACCTGCAGAGCGAGCTCATCGGTGAGGGGGGCGGCATCGAGGTGGACGGCAACGGCACCGCCATCATGACCGAGAGCAGCTGGATCAACAGCAACCGCAACCCCGGCCTCACCAAGGCGCAGGTGGAGGCGGAGCTCAAGGCCAACCTGGGGCTGCGCAAGATCATCTGGCTGCCGGGGATCAAGGGCAAAGACATCACGGATGCCCACGTGGACTTCTACGCCCGCTTCGTGCGCCCCGGGGTGGTGGTGATCAACATGGACAACGATCCCGACTCCTACGACTACAAGGTGACCCGCCAGCACCTCGCCATCCTGCAGCAGGCGACGGACGCCGACGGCAACAAGCTGGAGTTGCATCAGCTGCCGCCGCCCCTGGGCGGGCGGGACAACAAGTTCAGCCGTAGCCCGGACTTTGCCGCCGGTTACATCAACTACCTGCCCATCAACGGCGCCGTCATCGCTCCCCAGTTCGGGGATGCCAGGGCCGACCGCCATTGCCGGGATCTGCTGGCCAGCCTCTATCCGGGGCGCAAGATAGTGCAGATAGACATAGACCCGGTAGCCGCCGGGGGCGGCGGCATCCACTGCATCACCCTCCATCAACCTGTCTGATCTTACGTGCAGGCCGCCTCTGGCGGAGTGACGCAGGACAAGGGGCGTCTCGGCGCCCCTTGTCCTTGCTGGCGTTCCATGGCGCCTCGCTCAGATCCCCGTCATGCCGATCTCGTCGAGCTGGACATGAGGGGGTTGGCGCAGGGTATAGAGCACGGCCTCGGCCAGATCCTCCACCTGCAGCCAGCCGGGCTTGCGATCGCCCGGACAGGCCGGGGGCGGCACCTGCACCAGGCCTGGGCAGAGGGTGTGGACCCGGATGCCCTGATGCTGCACCTCTTCCCGCAGTGCCCGGGCGAACCCCAGCACCGCAAACTTGGCGGCGCAGTAGACGCTGGCCCTGGCATAGCCGTGCCTGGCGGCCTGGGAGGCGATATTGATGACGGTGCCGTGGCGGTTTGCCAGCATGTCCGGCAGGCAGGCCCGGGTCAGCAGGAAGGTGCCCTTGGCACAGGTATCCATCACCCTGTCCCACTCCGATTCCGGCAGGTCCTGCACCAGGTGGTCGCTGCCGACCCCGCTGTTGTTGATCAGCAGATCGACGGGGCCGAGCCGCTCCCGGATCCGGGCATGGCCGTCCCGCACCTGATCGCCGTCGCACACATCCAGCGCCAGTGCCATGACTCGCACCCCGTATCGTGCCTCCAGTCTGGCCGCTTCCTGCTCCAGCAGCCCCAGGCGGCGGGAAGCCAGGATCAGCTCCACCCCCTGGCTGGCCAGGGTCTCGGCGATGGCCAGTCCGATGCCGCTGGCGCCGCCGCTGATGAGGGCCCGTGTTGCTCTCAGTTCGTTCATCTTGTCTTCTCCTCCAATGGTGCAGGCATTGTGGCGGGCGCCTTCGGCAGGGAACAGGGGAGGGGAAGGAGTGATTCGAACCCTGGTTCGTGTTTTGGCGTTCCGGTTCGAACTTTGGTTCTAAAAGCCGCGACCAGCTTTAAGTTCGATTAGCCATAAGGCGTAATCGGACGTTCGCGTAAATCAATTCTCCCGCTATAACAGCCATCCATATTTCCCTGCAGACAGATGCCGCTGATTCATGGACACACCGGACAGCGGCAGCTCGATCGTCCGATTACGCTTCGCTAATCGAACCTGCATGGGACGGTAATAAACAAAAGAGCCGCCCTGGGGCGGCTCTTTGCATCGGGGATCAATGAATCGTCACGGCGCCTTGGGCGGCTCCACCAGAGCGGTCGCCGGTTGGTCATCTTCCTTGATCCAGGCATCCAGCAGGGTGTAACCCACCGCCAGCACCACGGGGCCGATGAAGAGACCGATGATCCCAAGTGCCAGCAGGCCGCCGATGACCCCCACCAGAATGAGGATCAGCGGCAGGTCGGCCCCGCGCTTGATGAGGAAGGGGCGCAGGAAGTTGTCCATGGTGCCCGCCAGCAGGGACCAGACCAGCAGGAAGGTGCCCCAGGTGGTGTCCCCGCTCCAGTAGAGGTAGCCGACGCTGGCCAGCAGCACCGGGAAGGGGCCTATCTGGGCGACGATCAGCAGGAACATCAGCACCACCAGCACCATGACATAGGGAATGCCGGCGATGAGCAGGCCCAGGCCCGCCACCGAGGATTGCACCAGGGCGGTCACCACCACCCCCATGGCGACGGCGCGGATGGCCTGGGAGGCGAGCACCACCGCATTGTCACCGCGCTGGCCCGCCAGACGGTGGGCGAAGCGGCGAATTCCTTCTGCCGCCTTCTCCCCCGAGTGGTAGAGCAGGCCGCAGATGGCCACGGTCAGCAGGAAGTGGACGAACAGCAGGCCGAGGTTGCCCGCCTGGGCCGCCAGCCAGCGAGCGGTCTGGCCGAAGTAGGGGGCCAGCTTGGTGAACAGCACCTGGCCGCCGCTCGCGAGGATCTGCTGCCAAAACTCATAGAGCTTGTCGCCCACCAGGGGCACTTGCTGCAACCAGAGCAGCTCGGGGGGCGGGGATTGGCTGAGCTCGGTGCCCAGCTCGATGAGCATGGGGGCCTTCTCCGCCACGTTGGCCAGCGTCATGAAGAGGGGAATGACGAAGATGAGCAGCAAGATGCTGGTCATCAGCAACGCCGCCAGGGTGCGCTTGCCCCACAGCAGGCGCTGGGCCATCTGCATCAGGGGCCAGGTGGCGATGGTGATCATGGTCGACCACACCAGGGCGGGCAGGAAGGGGCGCAAGACCATGAAGCACGAGATGATGAGCAGGCTGAGGAACAGCAAGCCCAGGGTGATCTTGGCCAAATCCACTTTTTTCATATTCATGGCATTCCCTTAACGAGGGGTTGAGCGCCCGGTTCGGGCACCGTGACGGATAGCGGACAACGACCACCAGAGCCCGGCGCTGAGCCAGAACCCCAGGCAGCCAAAGAGCCACCCTTGTCCCGCGAGGATCAGCAGAGAGCTGCTGGTGAGCGCGGGCACCAGGAACAGGAGCCCTGCCACGACCAGTCCCCCTGCCAGGGTCAGCAGCGCGGCGGGCAGGGCGGGGGTGGGGCTCCGTTCGAGTGATAGCAGATTACCCGATACCAGCCCCAGGGTGAACATGGCAAGCCCGGCCAGGGCGGTGGACTGGGTGAGCCAGGCCGAGAGGGCGCTGGCGATGAGCACCCCGGCCCAGGGGAGCGGGCGTGCCGCCAGCTTCGCCAGCGGGGCGTGCAGTGCCAGCAGCAGGGCCCCCAGGGCAAGGCCGGCCACCACATCCGAGAGGAAGTGGACCCCCAGCCAGACTCGGGCCAGCCCGGCCACGCCGGCCAGCAACAGGGCCAGCAGGGCCCCCTGCCATGCCCGCAGCGCCGGCAGCCAGCCAAGCAGCAGGCCCCAGTAGAGCAGGGTCGAGGCGGCGTGGCCGCTCGGCATGCCGAAACCCTGGGCACTCTGGCGGGCCAGCTCGGGTTGCAGGTGGAAGGGCCTGGGCCAGCCAATGCCCGCCTTGAGCAGGTTCACCACCAGGGTGAGCAGTATCATGGCAAACAGCAGGTGGCGCAGCCTGGACCAGCCGAGCAGGGGCAGCAGCAAGGGCAGCAGCGCCAGCTGGAAGGGGGCCGAGCCCAGCAGATTGCCCGCCCTTGGCCAGAGCGCATCTGGCCCTAGCCACCGTTGCAGGCGCTGGATCAGCGGCAACTCGGCGCGGTGCAGCGCACTGGCCGCGTCGCTGAAATCCGTCACCCACAGCACCTGGCTCTCGGGCACCTCGGCCAGCCTCGGGGCTATCCAGTCGAGCTGCGCCGGGAAGCGACGCTGGTCAGGGGGCAGGTCGGCGGCCGCGATCAGCCTGGCGTTCAGGATCTCGCCACCGAGATCCGGGGCCTGGAGCAGGGAGACAAACCCCGTCCCCCGCTGGACCCGCAGGGGCTCCAGGGTCTGGCAGGCGAACACCCTGGCCCGTTGCCAGCGCCCCAGCTCGCCGGTGACGCGACCCTGCAGGCCGGTCTCCTCGAACAGCTCGCGCAGGGCCGCCTGCTCCGGGGTCTCCCCCCTGTCGATGTAACCGCCGCTCAGGCTGTAGCGCGAGGAGAGCCTGTCCTGCACCAGCAGGATCCCTTGCTGGTGGCGGATCACGCAGGCGGCCGCAGAGGGAGGGGATTCGGCGCGGGAGGCGGGCAGGGCACCGCCCAGCAACAGCAGCAGGCAGAAGACGACTCGAAACATGATGACACCCAGGGGCAAGGAGTGGGGACAAGGGTCACAGAAATCAGACGGCCGGGCAATGGCTTGCAGGGGCACCACCCTGTCGGGGACGCAAGGATTGCCGTCTGCGCGGGCAGTCCCTAGTATTGGCGGCTATTGTTCTTCTCATTCACTACATTGTGGGGCTCTTCATGCGACAGTTCGGTTTCTTTCTGGGGATTGCCATCGGCGTCATCCTGATACTGTTTGGCAGCATCGTCATCTTCCAGGCCCTGCCTGCGGCGCTGGACGTGCTGGAGATGCCGAGCCGGATCCCCTTCGTGCGCGAGGTGTACACCTGGCTGATGAGCAGCGCCAACGGGCTCACCGCCCAGCTGGAGCAGAACTTCCTGGAGGCCTTCCAGACGGTGCTCAAGCTGATCCTGCTCATCACCTTCATGTGGGTCTGCGTCAAGCTGGTCAACATGGGGGTGCTGATCATCCGGGCTGGCGTCGACCTTATCCGCACCGCCATCGAGCACAGCGAAGAGAAGGGTGCCAAGCCCACCGAGCAGGACCGCCATTTCTGATCTTCCCCTGCCACGGGTCAGATAAACAACAGGCCATCATGTGATGGCCTGTTTTTATGGTGGCATGACGCTTAAATAAGTCAGTTAAGCAGTTTTTCCAGCTCCGCTTCGGCATCCGCCCTGGCCTGATCGCTCAGGGGGCCGGAAGTCGCTTCCCGCTTCTCGCCCTGTTGCTGCACCGCCTTGGCCGCTTGCTGCTGTGTACTGGTCGCGGCACTGATGGTCGCTGCGCTGCTGACGGCCTGCTTGGCGCTGTCGCTCACTGCCTTGGTCGCTTGCTGCTGCGCTGTGGTTGCAACACTGATGGTCGCTGCGCTGCTGGCGGCCTGTTTGGCGGTGTCGCTCACCGCCTTTTCGGCTTGCTGCTGTGCACTGGTCGCGGTACTGATGGTTGCGGCGCTGCTGACGGCCTGCTTGGCGCTATCGCTCACCGCCTTGGTCGCTTGCTGCTGCGCCGTGGTTGCGGCACTGATGGTGGCTGCGCTGCTGGCGGCCTGCTTGGCGCTGTCGCTCCCTGCCTTGGCGGCTTGTTGCTGCGCCGTGGTTGCGGCACTGATGGTGGCTGCGCTGCTGGCGGCCTGCTTGGCGCTGTCGCTCACTGCTTTGGCGGCTTGCTGCTGCGCCGTGGTGGCGGCACTGATGGTCGCTGCGCTGCTGGCAGCCTGCTTGGCGCTGTCGCTCACTGCTTTGGCGGCTTGCTGCTGCGCCGTGGTTGCGGCACTGATGGTGGCTGCGCTGCTGACGGCCTGCTTGGCGCTGTCGCTCGCCGCCTTGGTCGCTTGTTGCTGCGCCGTGGTGGCGGCACTGCCGATCACCTGTCTGGTGGAGTCGGACAGGGCCTTGCTGGCGCTCTGTTGCAGCCCCCCCATCATGGTGCCCAGCAGAGAACTGCCAGCGCCCGTGAGCCCCTGACCGGCACCGGTCAGGGCCGTGGCGGCCGGGGTGGCCTGGGACTGCCAGCCCTGCATGGCGCTGGGCCAGGTCGGGGTGGCGGCCGTCAGGTTTTCCCCGAAGACCTGGGTCGCCCCGTCACCTTTTTGCACCATGACGGCGAGCTGGTTGGTGTCGGCGTTCCAGACCATGCCGGCCTGCTTGGCCACGTCCGGCACGGGGGCGTAGCGGGAGACCACGTAAAAGAGCGGCCCCTCCTGTTGTAGCTCGTCGGCGGTCTTGAGCAGCTGCATGGTGCTCTCGTAGTTGGGCCCCAGCATGGCGCTCATTCTGTCCTTGATCAGCGGTTGCTCGAACAGGTTGGCCTCGTTCGGATCGAAACCGACCAGCGGCTTGAGCAGGGCCCACATCAGCTGGCTGGTGGGGCTCATCATCAGCAGGGGGGCGACACAGGCGGACAACATCAGGCTCAGGCAGGCAGCCTTGAGCAACGGCATGATACGCATTGACAACATATCCAGTTAATTATCTGATTATTAAGGGTTATTGATTACCGTATCCCGGCGATGCCGGTGGGGGCCCACGGCAGCGCCCTGACAGGCCTTTGCGGGCGCAGGCAGGCTATCATATTGCTTCCGGAATGCCAGATGAGCCGACATTTATTGGTCAAGTCGAGGGCTCTGCTGGTCGCTTTACACTTTCACTCCCCCGTGACAGGAATTCCCATGATCCGTTGTGCAGGTTGTCTGCTGGCCCTTGGCTGGCTCTTCCCCGCGTTGGCCGCCCCGGCGTCCAACTCCCTCAGCCACTCGGTGGGCACCGAGCTGGTGCTGCCCCTTGGTTCGCTGCCCGAGCGGGTGTGCTGGTATCAGGATCAGAAATACTCCCAGGGGGCCCGTATCCAGCAGGGGGAGCTCTGGCTGGAGTGCGCGCCGCAACAGGCGATGGAGACCAATGGTCCCCTGATCTGGCGAGAGGTGACGACGCCGTCACAGAGTGGTGAACCGGAGGGCAACCAGCGGACGATCCGGGTGGGCCAGTGAGCCTTTTCTTGATCCAACTACAGACACGGGCGTGATCTCTATCGCATAATGCGGCTCTTTCTTCTCTTGACTGGGATCTAAGCAATGGCTCGTCGCTCTTCCAATGCACAACGTCGTCGCAGTAGCTGGTGGTACAAACGCTTGTTGGCAAGGGAGCGGGAAGAGCGCGAAGCGCGTTCCGTCCGGGATTGATACCGCATTGAAAAACGGAGCCTCGGGCTCCGTTTTTATTGGTGACTAAAAGTGCATTACCACAGACAGGTTTATTACCACAGGTGGACAATGGTGCCGCTCTGCCAGTGCACAACGTCGTTGCCGCCGTGAGCTGGCGGTACAAACCCTTGTTGGCAAGGGAGG
>NZ_JBFWLQ010000015.1:18791-76053 GCF_050252055.1 Aeromonas sp.
TTGGTGACTAAAAGTGCATTACCACAGACAGGTTTATTACCACAGGTGGACAATGGTGCCGCTCTGCCAGTGCACAACGTCGTTGCCGCCGTGAGCTGGCGGTACAAACCCTTGTTGGCAAGGGAGGGAAGCGCGCGAGGGCGCGGCGTCCGGGATGGATACGGCATGGAAGAACGGAGCCTCGGGCTCCGTTTTTATTGGTGACTAAAAGTGCATTACCACAGACAGGTTTATTACCACAGGTGGACAATGGTGCCGCTCTGCCAGTGCACAACGTCGTTGCCGCCGTGAGCTGGCGGTACAAACCCTTGTTGGCAAGGGAGGAGCGCGAGGGCGCTGCGTCCGGAATGGATACGACATGGAAGAACGGAGCCTCGGGCTGCGTTTTTCATTCATCAAAGACCGTCATGCGAGAACGGGGGCCATCAGGCCCCCGTTTTGCTTTTGCAGAGGTTGGCTGCCTGCGACTCAGCGTTGCAGGGCGGCCAGGGCCAGCTCGACCCGTTTGGCGTACTCGGGGTCGGCCTGCTCGAAGTGCCTGAGCTGGGCCGCGACGATGGCGTCATCCTCCACATTGATGAGGGAGCGGGCCAGGTTGGCGGCGAGGCGGGCGCGCTGTCCCTCGTCCATCAGGCGGAAGAGATCCCCCGGCTGGCTGTAGTAGTCGCTGTCATGGTCACGAAAATCGTAGTGCAGGGCAGCCCCTTCCAGACTCAGGGCCGGTTCGTGCTGCTCGCTCGGCTGCTGGGTGCCGAAGCGGTTTGGCTGGTAGTTGGGGCTGGCGCCACCGTTGCTGTCCGCCCGCATGGCGCCGTCGCGGTGGGCACCGTGGTGGAACGGGCAGCGCGGGGCGTTGACCGGCAGCAGGCCGTGGTTGACGCCGAGGCGATAGCGCTGGGTGTCACCGTAGGAGAACAGGCGACCCTGCAACATGCGATCCGGTGAGAAGCCGATGCCGGGCACCACGTTGGCCGGGGTGAAGGCGGCCTGCTCCACGTGGGCGAAGTAGTTGTCCGGGTTCTGGTTGAGCTCCAGCACGCCCACCGGGATGAGCGGGTAGTCCTTGTGGGGCCACACCTTGGTGAGGTCGAACGGGTGGATCGAGTAGGTCTGGGCTTCGGCCTCTGGCATCACCTGCACATAGACCTTCCAGCGCGGGAAGTCCCCCCGCTCGATGGCGTTGAACAGATCTGCCTGGCTGGTCTCTCTGTCCTGACCGACGGCGGTGGCCGCCTCTTCATCGGTGTAGAAGCGGTGGCCCTGCTCGGTCTTGAAGTGGAACTTGACCCAGAAGCGCTCGTTGGCCGAGTTGATGAAGCTGAAGGTGTGGCTGCCGTAGCCGTTCATCTCCCGCAGGCTCCTGGGAATGCCGCGATCACTGAACAGTATGGTGACCTGGTGCAGGGATTCCGGGTGGCGTGACCAGAAGTCCCAGGCGGCGGTGGCGCTGCGCAGGTTGGTGCGGGGATCCCGCTTCTGGGTGTGGATGAAGTCGGGGAATTTCAGGGGATCGCGAATGAAGAACACCGGGGTGTTGTTGCCCACCAGATCCCAGTTGCCCTGCTCGGTGTAGAACTTGAGGGCGAAGCCGCGCACGTCCCGCTCGGCGTCGGCGGCCCCCTTCTCGCCGGCCACGGTGGAGAAGCGCAGGAACACCGGGGTCTGCTTGCCGACGGCGTTGAACAGGTCGGCCTTGCTGAAGGCGCTGATGTCGTGGGTCACGGTGAAGGTGCCGTAGGCGCCCGAGCCCTTGGCGTGCACCACCCGCTCGGGAATGCGCTCGCGGTCGAAGTGGGCGAGTTTCTCCATCAACCAGATGTCCTGCATCAGGACGGGGCCGCGGGGGCCGGCGGTGAGGCTGTTGTTGTTGTCGACGACGGGGGCGCCGTTGGCGCTGCGCAGGGTCTTGTCGGTCATGGCGGGTCTCCTTGTGATGAGTCGCCAGACTAGGGGAAGTAGGGGAGCGGCTCCAATGGAGTGTGCCTAACCCTTTGATTGGTTTCGCTGATGGGGGTGGAAACAGACGCCAGCCTTGCGGCAAGATGGGATTCAGCCAATCAGGAGGTCTCATGTCCATCACCATTCGCCGCGCCGGGCCGGAAGATGCCGCCGCCCTGCGGGATCTTCACGCCATGCCCCATGCCCAGGCGGGCACCCTGCAACTTCCCTTCCCCTCCTTGCAGCAGTGGGAGCAGAAGCTGACTCCGCGGGATGGCATCTACAGCCTGCTGGCGGAGTGGGAGGGGGAGGTGGCGGGCGCGCTGGTCCTGATGGTGGAGCCTGCCCCCCGCCGCCGCCACGTGGCGAGCATCGGCATGGCGGTGCACGATGACTGGGCCGGGCGCGGGGTGGGCACCGCCCTGATGCAGGCTGCGCTGGATCTGGCGGACAACTGGCTCGGCTTGACGCGGGTGGAGCTGACGGTCTGGGCCGACAATCAGGCGGCCTTGGCCCTCTATCGCAAGGCGGGCTTTGTGGAGGAGGGCGTAGCCCGGGATTACGGCCTGCGTCATGGGGTGCTGGTGGATGCCCTCTACATGGCCAGGGTGCGCCGATGATCGACTATCGCGAGCGCCTGACGCCGGTGCTGCGGGCACTGGAGCAGGATCCGGATCTCTCCATCGAGGCGCTGGCGAGTCGCGCCTGCCTCTCCCTCTACCACTTCCACCGAGTGTTCACCGCCGTGGTGGGGGAGGCCCCCGGCGAGATGTGCCGCCGCCTGCGGATGCAGCGGGCGGCCTGGCAGCTCTGCTACACCGATGCCAGCGTCACCGCCATCGCCCTGGGGGCGGGGCTTGGCAGCTCCCAGGCCTTCGCCAAGGCGTTTCGTCGCCACTATGGTTGCACCCCGGGGGCGTTTCGCCGCGACAAGGGCAAGAACGGACACCTGGATCGCAAGGAAGGACACGCATGGCAAGGGGCACTCCCTTATGCTGAAGGCCACTCATCAGCAAGGAGCAACACCATGAACACCGTCGAGATGGACGCCCGCACCCTGGCCTATATCCGCGTGACCGGCCCCTATGGCGAAGGGTATGACGCCGTCTGCCATCGCCTTCACCAGTGGGCCGCGCCCCGTGGCCTGGAAGGGGGAGAGTGGATCTTCATCTACCACGACAACCCCGAGGTGACGCCGCCGGCCCAGTGCCGCACCGACATCGGCATCAGCGTACCGGTGGGGACCCAGGGCTCGGGAGAGGTGGAGATCCAGCACATCCCCGCCGGACGCTACGCCCAGTCCCGCTACCTCATCACGGATCGCAGCCAGTACGGGGAGCGCTGGCAGGAGCACATCGGCGATATCGTCGCGGCCGGGCTCGCCTTTGGGGACGGCCCCTGCTTCGAGCTCTATCACAGCGTGAGCAATGACCCCCTGCGGGATGACGTGAGCTTCTGCTCCAGCGTGCGCTAGGCAGGCGGCAATAAAACGAGGCACCCAAGGGCGCCTCGTTTTATTTGGGGTCCATGACCACCGCAGATATCAGGACTGGCTGGGCACCTTGTTGCGGCGGGACTTCCACCACCAGCGCAGGCGGATCTGGGAGATGAGCATCCCCGCCAGCATCAGGGCGCAGCCGACCACGGCCCGTTCGTCCAGATGTTCCCCCAGCAGCAGGACACCGCCGATGGCGGCGAACACCGTCTCCAGGCTGAGGATGATGGCGGCGTGGGCCGGATGGGCACCGCGCTGCCCCACCACCTGCAGGGTATAGCCGATGCCGACCGAGACCAGACCGGCGTAGAGCAGCGCCTGCCAGCCCGCCACGGCACCACTCGCCGTCGGGGTCTCGATGACGAAGGCCGTGGCCAGGCTGAGCAGGCCGCACACCACGAACTGCACCCCGGCAAGGCGAATGGGGGCGACCCGGTTCGAGTAGTGATCCAGCACCAGCAGATGCACGGCCCAGAACAGGGCCCCGATCACTTGCAGCAGATCGCCGTAGCCGATGGTGAACTCCTCGGTGACGCTGAGGTAGTAGAGCCCGGCCATGGCGATGAGGGCGCCTACCCAGGTGTTGGCCCCGGTCTTGTGGCGCAGGGCCAGGCCGATGACGGGGACCAGAATGATGTAGAGGCCGGTGATGAAGCCCGCCTTGGCGGCCGTGGTGTAGAGCAGCCCCACCTGTTGCAGGGAGGCGGCGGAGAAGAGCACGGTGCCGGCGATGAGGCCCCCGGTCAGCAGCAGGCGGTGATCACCGGCAGGCTGTGGCGGCTGGCGTGACTTGAGCCACCACAAGAGCGGCAGCAGGGAGAGGGCGCCCAGCAGGAAGCGCAGGCCGTTGAAGGTGAAGGGCCCCATGTGATCCATCCCCAGGCGCTGGGCGACGAAGCCCAGCCCCCAGATGGCGGCGGCCATCAATAACATCATGTTTGAACGCATACGGAATCATCCCTGAGAAAGAGTCTCGGCGGCACTCGGGCCCCGCCATTACGATACCTGCGAGAAGGGGCGTTTGTCGTCAGCCATTTGTTGCCGGGCGAGGGCAGGATCAGCGGCTGGCCAGCTTGGCGAGCAGGGGCAGCAGGGCGAGCAGCAGCAGGTTGCCCCGCAGGATCCAGATCACCCAGAACTGCTGCTGGGTGGAGACAAGGGGAGCCCGTCCCTGGCGCAAGGATCGGCGCCAGTGGTGGAACAGCCGGCTGGGGTAGCCAAAGCTGATGGCCATGGCGAAGAACATCAGCAGCTTGGTGCGGTAACCCGGATTGGCAAGCAGGATGGCCGGTGGCTGGGGATGGGCGACCACCAGCAGCACGCCCGTGATGAAGATGAGCAGCAGGGCCAGGGCGGCCAGGCTGTCAGCCAGCAGCAGCTTGCGCACCTGCTCGATGGACATGCCGCGTCGGAACAGGAAATACTCCGAGGTGATGGCACCGGTCAGGGTGATCACGGCGCAGTAATGGAGGGCAGTCAGCAGTTCCGGTTTCAACATCCAGGCCAGTTCCTTCTCGTTGGCCACCTGATGCGCTTCCCTTTGGACGCCATCAGGTGGGGCTGATATTCTGACACTACACGATGTCAGGGGATAGCATGGAGTCAGGGTTGGATAAGCGAGCAGTCTCCAAAAAGACCTGGTCCCTGGTGGCACGGATGCGCCTGGGCCTGCTTCTGCTCTTCATTCCCGTCCTGATGCTGGGCGCCATCTACTACCTGCACATGGAGCGCAGCCTGCAGCGAGAGCTGCAACAGCGCCTGCTCGCCACCAATCACCAGTTGCGCCACGTCTTCATCGAGCCCTACCTGAACGAGATGGAGCGTCAGTTCTCCCTCATCTACGACCAGGTCAAGGTGGAGGACATCAGCGGCCCCCGTCTGCGCAACACCGACTCCTATCTCAGGGAGTGGCGTCTCTACAAGGGGGTGATGGCGGATCTCATCTACATCTATGTGGGCACCGCCGAGCGCCAGATGCTGATCTACCCCGAATGGCAGGCGGATGCGGACTTCGATCCCAGGGTGCGCCCCTGGTATCAGCTGGCCAGCCAGCATGTGGGCAAGATGGTCTGGACCGAACCCTACTACGACTACACCAACGGCACGCTGGTGATCGCCCTGGCGCGGGCCATCACCGACAAGGAGGGCAAGGTGCGGGGGGTCTTCGCGGTGGATGCCATCCTGGCCCCCTTCTCCGCCCAGCTGAACCGGCAGTGGAACAGCGGCTACCAGATGATCGTCAACCAGTCGGGCAAGGTGCTGGCCCACCCCGATCCCTCACAACTGCTCAAGCCCATGACGCACCCGACCTGGCTCTCCCGCTTCAGCGGGGAGGACGGCATCTTCCTGGATCAGGAGTCTCGCCAGTTCGTGGCCTACAGCCGCCTGCCTGACCACAACTGGGTGCTGATCAGCGTGTTGCCGGCCTCCAGCATCCAGGCTGTGGTGGCGAGCGCCTCCCTCAACGTGCTCGGGACCATCGTGCTGGCCAGCGTGCTCTACATGGTGTTGGCACTGATCTGGTCCCGTTATTTCAGGCGGATGCTGGACGAGATCTCCACCGTGATCCGGGCCAGCCGGACCCAGCCTGACGAGGTGCACCAGGGGGGGATGCGCGAGCTCAGGCACGTCTATGCCGAGCTGGCGGAGGTGAGCAAGGATTATCACGAGGTGCGCCAGCAGGCGAACCTCGACAAGCTGACCGGCCTTTACAACCGGCGCTTCTTCGACGAGCGGTTGAATCGGCTGCTGCTCGATCAGGACAGCTTCTGCCTGGCCATGATCGATCTGGACGGTTTCAAGCGGATCAATGACACCTATGGTCACCAGACCGGGGACGTGGTGCTCAAGCGGGTGGCCAGCTTTGGCGCCAAGCTGCTGGGGGATCATGGCTGGGTATGCCGCTATGGCGGGGAAGAGCTGGTGGTGCTGTTCGCCAATCCGGATATCCACTTCTGCCAGATGCTGCTGGAGCAGTACAGGATTGGGGTGGCCTCCCTGCACTGGCGTGAACCCGGTCTTGGGATCACCTTCAGCGGCGGCCTGGTGGCGAGTGCCCCCGGGCTTGGGGCCAGGAGCCTGCTGACCATGGTCGATGCCGAGGTCTATCGCGCCAAGGGTGACGGCAAGAATCGCATCTACATGGTGGATCCCCTGGCTCCCCGGGACGACTCGCCCTCAGGGGATGGCATGTTGAGCAAAGAAGAGGCCTGAGGGCCTCTTCTTCATTGCGCGGATCAAGGGTGCAACTGCCAGGTCCAGAGGGGCCAGCCCAGCTCCTCGGCGCACTGGCGCAGGGCGGGGGCCGGATTGACCGCATGGGGATGGCTCACCGCCCGCAGCATGGGCAGATCGTTGTGGGAATCGCTGTAGCCAAAGCTCCCCTGCCAGAGGTGTTCCTTTCCGGCAAAGAGCTGGTTGATGCGGGCCACCTTGCCTTCGCGAAAACTCAGGGTGCCGCGGGTCTGGCCGGTCAGCATGCCTGCTTCCTCGTCGAGCAGGATGGCCACGCAGTGATCCATCCCCAGCATCTGCGCCATGGGGGCCACCAGATGCTCGCCGGAGGCGGAGATGAGCACCAACTCGTCGCCACGCTGGCGATGCCACTCGATGCGGGCCAGCCCCTCGGGGTAGAGGCGCTCTCGCAGCACCTGTTCGGCAAAGCGGGTGCAGAGGGAGTCGAGCCACTGGCGCGTCCTGCCTGCCAGCGGTTGCAGGGTGAAGGCCATGTACTGGTGCATGTCCATCTTGCCCTGATGGTAGAGGGACATCATGGCCTGCTCCTCGGCCACCATGCCCGCCGGGGCCAGCTCCTGGGCCACCATGTACTCCAGCCAGAGGCTGGCGGAATCCCCCGCTATCAGGGTCTCGTCCAGATCAAACAGTGCCAGGGCCATGGCTGCTCCTCGCGTTGGCTGCCAGCATCGGGGTACTGGCTGAAAAATGAATGGGATTCATGGCGTTATGCTACCTCACAGAGTTGATCTCGGGCCACCACCAGGGTCACGGCGCTGCCCACCGGCAGCAGATCGCCGGCACGGCGGTTGAGGCAATCCACCGTCAACAGCCCTGCCTCGCACTCCACCTGATAGCGGATGACGTTGCCGAGCAGCTGCTGCTGGCGAACGATGCCGGGCAGGCTGGGCTCGTGGCTGGTCGCCCCTGCAGGCAGCAGGGTGATGGACTCCGGCCGCAGCGCCAGCTTGCCGCGAAAGCGCGGGCCGAACAGGGATTTGGCCTGCTCGCCACCCAGCAGGTTGTAGTTGCCGATAAAGCCCGCCACGAACTCGCTGGCGGGGCGGGTGTAGATCTGCTCCGGCGTGCCGCTCTGGACGATGGAGCCCTTGTTCATCAGGAAGATCCGATCCGACAGGGTCAACGCCTCCTCCTGATCGTGGGTCACGAAGATGGTGGTGAGCTCGAGGCGCTGCTGGATCGCACGGATCTGCTGGCGCAGGCTGCGGCGGATGCGGGCATCCAGCGCCGAGAGCGGCTCATCCAGCAAGAGGATCCGTGGCTGCACCACCAGCGCCCGGGCCAGCGCCACTCGCTGGCGCTGGCCGCCGGAGAGTTCGCTCGGATAACGTCGCTCGAAGCCGGTCAGCTCCACCAGCTCAAGCGCCTCTTGCACGCTGGCGGCGAGATCCCGCCCCGGCTGGGGCTTCATCTTGAGGCCGAAGGCGACGTTGTCCCACACCGTCATGTTGGGGAAGAGCGCATAGCTCTGGAACACCATGCCGATGCCCCGCTTCTGGGGTTCCTGCCAGGTGATGTCCTCACCGGCCACCCGCACCTGACCGCCATCCACCGGGGTGAGCCCGGCCAGGGCCCGCAGCAGGGTGGATTTGCCGCAGCCGGAGGGGCCGAGCAGGGTCACCAGCTCCCCCTTGCGGATGCCGAATTCAATCCCCTCGAACACCTTGGTGTCGCCGTAGGATTTGTGCAGTTGATTCACTTCTAGATGGAACATGTTGATTCACCGATGAAATCTGTTAGCTGCCCAGGTGAGCAGCAGGGTCAGCAGGAAGTAGCTCATCACCAGTGCGCTGGTGAAGTGGCCCGAAGTCGCACGCATGTTGTAGAGGTAGACCTGCAGGGTTTCGTAACGGGTGCCCACCAGCATGTTGGCAAACACGAACTCCCCGAGCAGGAAGGAGAGGGAGAGAAACAGTGCCGCCAGCAGCCCCTTGCGCAGGCAGGGGATCACCACCAGCAGGAAGGCGCGGGCACTGCTGGCCCCCAGCAAATGGGCGGCATCCATCAGATCTTTCAGCGGCACCCCCTGCAGGCTGTTGGCCAGCGCCCGGTACATGAAGGGGAGCACCACGGTGAACCAGGTGCCGATCAGGATCCAGGGGGTGCCGATGATGGGCAGGACGCCGTCGGCGTAAATCTGCAGCAAGCCCACCGAGGAGACCACGGGCGGCACCGCGAAGGGGAGCAGGATCAAGAGGTTCATCCAGGGATCCAGCCTGGGGAAGTAGTAGGCCACCACCAGCACGGTGGGCACCAGCACCAGGGTCCCCAGCAGCAGGGTGGCGAAGCAGACCAGGAGGCTTCGGCCAAAGGCCGCCAGAAAGCGCGGGTCGCCCCACAGCTTGAGATACCAGTCGAGGGTGAAGCCATCCGGCAGCAGGGTCGCCCCCCAGCGAGTAGATATGGAGTAGAGAAAGGTGGCCAGCAGGGGCAGCAGCAGGGTGGCGACCAGCGCCCCCAGCACCCATCTGGGCCAGCGCGGCGTCAAATCATGCATGGGATTGCCCCTTGTTCACATAGCTCTTTTTCAGCAGCCACTGGTTGGCGGCTGTCACCACCCCCAGCAATACCATCAGGATCACCGCCAGCGCCGCCGCCAGGTTGGGTTCGAGGAAAATGTCGCCGGAAACCAGACTGGCCACCCGGATGGTCACCAGATTGAAGTTGCCGGTGGTGAGGGCGTAGGCGGAGGCATAGGCCCCCACCGCGTTGGCAAACAGGATGATCAGGGTGCCGAGCAGGGCGGGGGTGAGCACCGGCAGCGCCACGTGCCACACATACTGGCGCTTGCTGGCGCCGAGCAGCGCCGCGGCCTGGGGCCACTCATCCTGCAGGGCGTCGAATGCCGGGTAGAGCAGCAGCAGGGCGAGGGGGATCTGGAAGTAGGTGTAAATCAGGATAAGGCCGCTGCCCGAGTAGAGGTTGAAGCCATCGATGAGGCCCCAGGATTTGAGCAGCAGGGTCACTGCACCATTGATGCCGAGCACGATGATGAAGGCGAACGCCAGCGGCACGCCGCTGAAGTTGCCGGTCATGGTGACGAAGGCCAGCAGCACCCGCTTGACCCGCTCGCCGCTGTGGCGCAGCGCCGCCGCCCCCAGGGTGCCGATGGCGAGCCCCGCCAGGCTGGCGATGCCGGCGATGCGCAAGGAGTTGCCGAAGGATTGCAGATAGAAGGGGGAGCTCAAAATCTCCCGGTAATGGTCGAGACCCCAGCCATCGGTTGTCTGGACGCTGCCCACCAGTACCCACACCATGGGGGCGAGCTGAAACAGGATCATCAAGAGGACAAAGGGCAGCAGCACCAGGGCCGGCAGCCAGTGGCGGCGCACCCGGCGTGGCTTCACCTGTTGATCCGCGAGGATCTCGGTGGTGGCAGGCATCATCAGTGCACCTCGCGCATAAAGGCCGCCTTGAGCAGCGGGGGGGCTGCCGGCTTGTCGTGGGGAACTCCCAGCAGATCCGCCATCAGGGCGCAGAGCTGGGTCTGGGCGATCGCCACCCCATCCGGCCAGCGCTCGACGAAGGCATCGCCAAAGAGCCAGAGCGGCACGGTGCGCTCCTCGGCCAGGGTGCCGCCATGGCTGAGATCGTTGTTCATGCCGTGATCCGAGGTGATCACCACCTGATACCCCTCTGCCAGCCACTGGGGCAGCAGGTCGGCCAGCAGGCTGTCCATGCGGCGCGCCTGATTGCGGTACTGGCGGGAATCGAGGCCAAACTGGTGGCCAGCGTCATCCACCCCCATGGGGTGGATCAGCAGAAAATCGGGGTCGTACTGGCTGCGCAGCCACTCGCCGTCCATCAGCAGATGGCTGTCGGGGTAGCCGTCATCCCAGTAGAAGCAGCCGTGCTGGATGGGCAGTTGCTCATCGTGAGTGAAGCGATCGCGGGCCACCAGCCAGGGGCTCTGGTTGTAGAGCTCGCTCACCCAGTGGTAGGCCGCCGCTGCGGTGCGTTTGCCCGCGGCCCGGGCCAGATGGAAGATGGAGTCGTGTTGGCTCAGGCGCGTCACCCCGTTGTGGGTGATGCCGCTCACCACCGGCGGCACGCCGGTCAGGATGCACTCGTAGAGAGGCCGGGAGAGAGACGGCAGGGCAGCATTCAGGGTCGTATACAGGCCCCGCCCCGCCTCCACCATGCCACCGAGGTAGCCCATGGTGTGGGCTACCTCGGCTGCCAGACCATCCACAAGTACCACTATCACCTTGTGTTGCACTGGATTCCCTTACTGCATGTTGATCATGACGGTTTCTTGCCACTGACGCGGCAGGGCCTTGGAGCTCTGCTCCCAGGCGGCGTGATCCTGAACCGGCTTGGCATTGGCATACTGCTCGGCTGGCAACAGCTTGGCCTTGACGTCATCCGGCAGGGTCACGTTGCTGCGGATCGGGCGAGCGTAGCCACGGGCGAGGTTGATTTGACCAGCATCGGAGAGGATGTATTCACGGGCCAGTTTGGCAGCGTTGGGGTTCTTGGCCCACTTGTTGATGATGGTGGTGTAACCGGCGATGACGGAGCCGTCGCTCGGGATCACCACATCAAACTTCTTGGGGTCGATCTGGTCGCGGTAGTTGAGGGCGTTGAAGTCCCACAGCACCCCCACTTCCACTTCGCCCTTCTCGATGTTGGCGATGGTCGGGTCATTCAGCGACAGACGGCCCTGCTTGGCCAGCTTGCCGAACAGATCCAGCGCGGGCTTGAGGTTCTTCTCGCTGCCGCCGGTGGCATAGGCCGCCGCCAGCACGCCGTTGTTGGCCTGGGAGGCGACGCCCACGTCACCCAGGGTCACCTTGTAGTCACCACCGAGCAGGGATTGCCAGCTGGTGGGGGCGGCCTTGACCAGATCCTTGTTGATCAGGAAGGCGATGGTGCCGGTATAGGCCAGCATCCAGTGGCCGTCCGCATCCTTGGCCCAGTTGGGAATGTCGGCCCAGGTGGAGGGTTTGTAGGGCTGGGTGACCCCCTGCTTGACCGCCACCGGGCCGAAGGCGCCGCCCACGTCACCGATGTCGGCGGTGGCATTGGCCTTCTCGGCGGCGAACTTGGCGATCTCCTGGGCGGAGCTCATGTCGGTATCCTGATGCTTGATGCCGTAGATGCTGCCGAGCTGCTGCCAGGTATCCTTCCAGTTGGCCCAGCTGTCCGGCATGCCGACGCTCTGGAGCTGGCCTTCACCGCGGGCGGCTTTTTCGAGATCCGCGATGTTCTCGGCGGCAAACAGCGGTTGACTGATGGCCACCAGGGCCAGTGCACTTGCGATCACGCTTTTCATCATCCCATCCCTCTGGACTAGGTCAGTTAAGGTTCGAGAGGGATGCTAGAGGGGAAATATGACGGTGGCGGGGCGCTTTGATGGCAGTTTCGTGACAATCGCCCTGTCATGGCGCTGTCATCAGGGGCGGTTACAACTCGGGGTCGACAACCTCTGGTCTACTCCAGTGGTGTGCAAACCCGAATGACCGACAGGGATGTGACAGTGACAGAGCGATTGAGTGAACAGGGGATGGCCGATGGCCGCACACCCTCCAAGTGCGAACAGATTTGCCGGACCCTGCGCCGCTATATCGGCAGCGGACACCTGGCGGCGGGGCAGCAGCTGCCCGCCGAACGGGCGCTGAGCGAGCGCTTCGCCACCACCCGCATCACCATCAAGGAGGCACTCTCCAGCCTCGAGGCGGACGGCCTCATCTACCGGGCCGAGCGGCGTGGCTGGTTCGTGGCGCCGCCTCGCCTCACCTACGATCCCGCCATCCACACCCACTTTCACCAGTGGATTGGCGAGCAGCAGCGCACCGCCGAGACCCGGGTGCTGGCCCATGGCAACCAGCTTGCCAGCAGCGAGTTGTGCCGCTGGATGGGTCTGGAACCCTTTACGCCGCTCTACGAGATCCACCGCCAGCGGCTGATCGACGGTCGCCCTGTGCTCCACGTCAGCCATCACCTGCTGGCGAGCCGCTTCCCCGGTATCGCCAGCGCTCCCCTGGCCAGCTCCCTCACCGAGCTTTACCGACAGCGCTATGGCATAGGCCAGGGCTGGGCGAGCCTTGAGATCACCCCGTCGGCGGCACGGGGAGAGATAGCCCGCGCCCTCAACCTGGCCCAGGGGAGCGCCGTGCTGCGGTTGGTGCGGGTCAATCATGACGAGGAGGGGAAGCTGGTGGATTGCGACATCGAGCACTGGCGACCGGACGCCATCCGCATCTGCCTGGATACCCGGGCACTGCAACCGCTCGCCACCGGCGCGCGGCAGGTGCAACTGGCAGAGTAGCGGCGTTCTGGCGCCCTGACGGGGCGGATCCCGCAGGATCCACCGGGATCAGTTGTCGATGTTGGGGATCAGATCGTCGAAGCTCTGGTAGCCGCAGTCCGCCAGTTGCAGCGACATGGTGTAGGTCTTGCTACCCTCCCGCTGGCCGATGGCGGGGCGGTTGAGCTTGAGCTCCTGATGCCAGTACTCCTTCATGCGATCGATCAGCGCCATGGCCTCGCTCTCCCCCAGATGGAGCTGGCACAGCGCCATGTAGTTGTTGGGCCTGTGCATGTTCTCCACCAGATAGTCTCCCAGCACCGACATGGCCTGGCGCGCCTGCTGGCGGGCGAAACGGCTGTGCTGCTCGAAGCTGATGCGCTCGCTGATGAGGAAGTGGTAGCTGTTGTCGATGCCAAGCTGCAGGATGCCGAGTTTCTCCAGCTTGCGCAGATAGAGGTAGCAGGAGGCATCGGTCAGGCCGTACTCCCGCTTGAGATCGATAAGGGTCTTGTCGCGCCAGAAGATGTTGGCGAGGAAGGCATAGAGCCCCGGCTCCTTGTGAAACGCCTCGTCCTGCTCCTGGGTAAAGACGGCCCGGCGGCTCTGGGCATCCTGGGTCCGGTCTAGCAACTCTTCGAAGGAGAGTCCCACCAGATGGCAGATCTCCAGCAGGGTGTCGAACGGCAGGGAGGGCTTGTTCATCATGCGCTTCACGGTGGCGATGGAAACCCCCATGGCTTCTGCCAGGGTCTGATAGCGGATCCCCTTGTCAGTCAGGGTTTTCTTCAGGGTGTCGAGGATGTGATTGGCCAGTGTCTGGCTGTAGGTCATGCAACTATTCCTTTATCTGCATTTTTAGTCGTGTCAGAAATTGAGTGGTTTGTCTGTATCGGGCTCAAATTTTGACACCTAGAAAAACCAGAGGAGGGTAACCCGGTGATAATGGCGGAAATGGCCTGACCAGTTGTGGTGCAAGGTGGCAGAAAATGACACTCGGTGGTGCATATCCTTCAACCTTTCAACATTTTGCTGGTGATGCATATTACATCGCACATAATTCAACACGAATCGGATTCAATACCTTCCTGGTTGAGAAAACGATTGTTTGCTTCCAATTTAAGGGTTTTTTTAACCGCAAGGTTTTATTCTTTCCTGGCATTGAGCGGAACTCGCAAGAGGTCCGCTTTTTTTCTTTTCTCCGAATCTGAGCCCGTCGTCAAGAATGGGGCGCAGTTTTGGTACTTCCTGCGCCACCGACCCCCGAAGGCAGTCCTTTATTCCCCCTGACCGGCAAACAGCTTGGGGATCTCCCGCACCAGCCAGCTCTTGGCCTTGCCCATGGTGTCTCGCCGCCAAGCCAGCACGACCTGGATCTGGTGGCGATATTCGGGACTGATCACCTTGAGTCTGCCCGCCTTGATGTCCTCTTCAATCCAGCGTTGCGGCATGGTGCCGATGCCGAGCCCCGCCAGCAGGGCGTCCCGTTTCTCCCCCATGGTGCTGACGGTCAGGCGCGGCTGCTTGTCGAGCAGGCGGTAGGTGAGCACCGGCTTGCGCAGCGCCGTGTCGGCCACCGCGATGGCGCGATAGCGGCGCAGGGTCTCGTCCGCCAGGGGCTCGGGTTCCTGATGCAGGGGGTGATCGGGGTGGGCGACGTAGAGCATCACCTCCTCCCTGAGCACCTGGTGCTTGATGCCGGTCATGGCGATATCGGCATTGAGGGAGGAGATGAGCAGGTCGGCGCGACCATCCTCCAGGCACTCCCAACTGCCCGCCAGCACCTCGGCGCGAAACCTCAGCCGGGTATCGGTCTGTTCTGCCAGCCGATCCACCAGGGGGTAGAGAGCCTGTACCGGCATCAAGGCATCGACGGCGATGGTGATGTCGGTCTCCCAGCCACGGGAGAGGGCCCGGGTCTCCCCCACCAGGTGTTCGGCCGCCTCCAGCAGCACCCGGCCCCGCTCCAGCAGCATGCGGCCCGCCGGGGTGAACTTGGTCCTGTGGCCGCTGCGGTCGAACAGCATGGCGTCCAGCTCGTCTTCCAGCTTTTGTACCGTGTAGCTCAGCGCCGAAGGCACCTTGCCCAGCTCGTCGGCCGCCGCCGCGAAGCTGCCACGACGGTCGATGGCGTCCAGCACCCGGATCGCCTCCAGGGTCAGCGCCCGCTCCTTGTTCGATTCCTTGGCCATATCCAACCTTCAATTTTTTTGAATGTGTTTACCAGATTATCTCGCTAACAACTTAGGGGAAGTCACTTTAATATTCAATCAACGCTTAGGCAGGAACGCCTGGCAGCCAAATAAAAGGTAGTTCCGGGCTGAGACATTCCCAAACACGATGTCTGATGTCAGCAAAAGAACAACATAGTATTTGAATGATCTCTTGCATGGATGCATTGATTCGGGCCCAAGGGGCCTTGGCAATGACATAAAACCCAAGAGAGTGAATGAACATGAAAAACGCAATCAAGATGCTGGCCGTTGCAGGCCTGATGACCGCAGGTGCCGCCCAGGCTTCCGTTCCCGCTGACTTCAATGCCGCCCCGGGCGTGCTGTTCGTCAACTGGAGCGCCACCGCCGCGATGGACGGCAAGGCCAACCCCATGCTGGAGGTGCGCGACGAGTCCGGTGATCTGCTGGCTTCTGTCCACGCCAACCTGATCGGCACCCAGCAGGTCGCCATCCCGAGCCGCACCCAGGGCAACCTGACGGTGAGCCTGGGCAACGAAAGCAGCAGCTACCGCATCCCCTTCGGTCTGGGTGACGGTCGCCAGCGTTAATGAACCAACTTGGTCAGTGAGGAGCACACCATGATGAAATTGAGAGCCGCAGAAGCACGGGGCAAGGCCAACTTTGGCTGGCTGGATGCCCGTCACAGCTTCTCCTTCGGTCACTACTATGACCCGGAATGGATGGGACACTCTGCCCTGCGGGTCATCAATCAGGATCGGGTGGCGCCGGGTGGCGGTTTCGCGACCCACCCTCACGCCAACATGGAGATCCTCACCTGCGTGCTGCAAGGCACCATAGAGCACAAGGACAGCCTCGGCCACGCCGAGCAGATCCCGGCGGGGGATTTCCAGCTGATGAGCGCAGGGTCCGGCATCCGGCACAGCGAGTACAACCCCTCGCAGACCGAGCCGCTCTCCCTGCTGCAAATCTGGATCGAGCCGAATGAACACGGCACGACCCCGGGTTATCAGCAGAAGAAGATTGAAAACAAGCCCGGGATGACGCTGGTGGCGTCACCGGACGGCGAGGCGGGATCCTTCAGGATCCGCCAGCAGGCCCGCGTATGGCGGCTGCAGCTTGCCGAAGGGGAGACCCTCGAGTGGGCATTGCAAGGGCGTCATGGTTACCTGCACATGATTTCAGGGGAGCTGACCGGCAACGGTCTGGCTGCCCGACCCGGCGACGGGCTGCTCAGCCGCGACGAGTCGAGCTGGGTGCTCACCGCCTCCAGGGGGAGTGAAGCCCTGCTGTTTGACCTGCCTTGATAGAAAAATCTTGGCGAAATGAATGAGTTAACAATTAGCTTTTACACTGTAAATACCATGATGGTAAGCAAAGGAATATGACGATGGACAAGATGAAAGATGTGGCACTGCTGGTGGGTCGTGTACTGCTGGCGCTGATGTTCGTGATGGCTGGCTGGGGCAAGATCGGCGGTTACGCCGGTACCCAGGGTTACATGGAAGCCATGGGCGTGCCCGGGTTCATGCTGCCCCTGGTGATCCTGCTGGAGCTGGGTGGCGGTCTCGCCATCGTGCTGGGCCTGTTTACCCGCAGCCTCTCCGTGCTGCTGGCCGGTTTCACCCTGATGGCCGCCTTCATCTTCCACTATCAGCCTGCCGAGCAGATGCAGATGCTGATGTTCATGAAGAACGTCTCCGTGGCCGGTGGTTTCCTGGCCCTGGCGGCGGCCGGTGCAGGGGCTTTCAGCCTGGATGCCCGCCTCGGCAAGCACTGGTAATACCCTGACGTTTCAAGTTTTCCAACGCCTTTTGGCCGGTGCCCCGCACCGGCTTTTTTATGTCCGCTTCCCGGGGATGCCATCTGTGTGACGGCGCGCAGTCCGGACGCCACAAGTGCCTTTTGCATCTTATCCCCCGATCCCCGACAATCCCGATTCGCGTGCCGTGACGGGAATGCCAGAGAGTGCCCCCCCGCGCACCCCCTCTTCATGAAATTGGCGGGAGTCGTCCATGTTTACCCTCTACCACTCCAATCAGCTGGATCTGCTCAAGGAGCTGCTGGTGAGCCGCATCCGGCAGGCTCCGCTCTCCCACCCCTTCGATCGGGAGCAGATCCTGGTGCAGAGTCCCGGCATGGCCCAGTGGCTCAAGCTGGAGCTGGCCAAGGCGTTCGGCATCGCCGCCAACATCGACTTTCCCCTGCCCGCGAGTTTCATCTGGGAGATGTTCACCCGGGTGCTGGCGGACGTGCCGCGCCAGAGCCCCTACAACAAGGGGGCCATGAGCTGGCACCTGATGACCATTCTGCCCACCCTGCTCGGCAGACCCGCCTTTGCGCCCCTCGCGGCCTATCTGGGGGGCAGTGACGGGGCGGCGCCGGAGCAGGTGCGGCTCTGGCAGCTCTGCCAGAAGGTGGCGGATCTGTTCGACCAGTATCTGGTCTACCGGCCGGACTGGATCGCCCGCTGGGAAGAGGGGGAAGGATTGAGCCAGGAGCTGGCCGGGGTGAGCGGTCAGGATTGGCAGCCCGAGCTCTGGCGCGAGCTGGTGGCCCGCACCCTGGCCCTCAGCCCCAGCGGCTACCACCGCGCCAACCTCTACGAGGCCTTCATCCACGAGCTGGAGCGCACCCGGGATCTGCCGGGCAGGCTGCCGCAACGGGTCTTCGTGTTCGGCATCTCGGCCCTGCCGCCCCGCTACGTGGAGGCCCTGCTGGCCCTCGGCAGCCGCCCCGAGGTGGAGGTGCACCTGTTTGTGACCAACCCCTGCCGCTACTACTGGGGGGATTTGCTCGATCGCAAGACCCTGGCGCGCCTCGAAAACAAGCTCAAGCCCGGCACGGATCTCGAGACCCTGCAGGGCCCTGCCAATCCGCTGCTCGCCTCCATGGGCAAGCTGGGGCGTGACTACCTGCACCAGCTGATGGAGCTGGAGGTGCCGCAGATCGAGGCCTTCGTCGACATCGAGGATCGCGACGATGAGGGCAAGGTCACCTTGCTGCGGGCCATCCAGAAAGACGTGCTGGAGCTGGCGGAACGGGGGGCAGGCGAGTTCAGTCTCGATGCCAGCCACCACAAGAGCCCTGTCAGCCTGGATGACGGCACTTTGCAGATCCACGCCTGCCACGGCCCCATGCGGGAGCTCGAGGTGCTGCACGACCGGCTGCTGGCCCTGTTCGAGCAGGATCCCACCCTCACCCCCAAAGACGTGGTGGTGATGATGCCGGACGTCAACAGCTACGGCCCCTACATCCAGGCCGTCTTTGGCAAGGAGGGCGGCAAGGGGCGGGGCGGGGCCCGCGGCCAGATCCCCTTTGCGATCTCCGATCGGGCGGCGAGCCAGGAGAGCCCGCTGCTGCAAAGTTTCCTCGCCCTGCTCAGGCTGCCGAACGCCCGCTTCGGGGCGGGGGAGCTGCTCGCCATCCTGGAGGTGCCCGCCGTGCTGCGCCGCTTCGAGCTGGACGACGACGAGTTCAACGTGCTGCGGCGCTGGGTGCAGGAGACCGGCATCCGCTGGGGGCTGGATGACGACTATCCCGAGCGCTTCGCGCTGCCGCGTCTGTCCGGCAACAGTTGGCTGTTCGGCCTGCGGCGCATGCTGCTGGGCTTTGCCATGGGGGACGGGGAGCCGGTGGCGGGGATCCTGCCCTATGCGGACATCGAGGGGCAGCAGGGGCTGATCCTCGGCAAGCTCGCCTGGTTCGTCGACTCCCTGGCGGAGTTTCTGCCCCGGCTGCAACAGGCACAGCCGCTGGCCGAATGGCACGCCTGCCTGCTGGCGCTGCTGGAGCGCTTCTATCTCGCCGACGAGGATGAAGAGCGCCAGCTCCAGCTCATCCGCAGCCAGCTCACCGACTGGCAGGCCCAGCTCGGCGAGGCCCGCTTCGAGCAGGCCATCAGTGCCGACCTGTTGCAGGACTACCTCGGCAGCGTGCTGGGGGAGTCCCGCTCCAGCCAGCGCTTCCTTGCCGGTCAGGTCAACTTCTGCACCCTGATGCCGATGCGCTCCATTCCCTTCCGCCAGGTCTGCCTGCTCGGCATGAACGACGGCGTCTACCCGCGCACCCTGCCCCCCATGGGCTTCGATCTGATGGCGGTGGCCTCGCGGCGCGGGGACCGATCCCGCCGGGATGACGACCGCTACCTCTTCCTCGAGGCGCTCCTCAGTGCCCAGCAGGGGCTCTACATCAGCTATCAGGGGTTCAGCCCCCAGGACAACAGCGAGAAGGTGCCCTCCGTGTTGCTGGCGGAGCTCATCGACTACGTGCGCCAGGGCTTCGTGCTGGCGGGGGATGAAGATCTCGACGATGACACCTCGGGCCAGCGGCTGCTCGAACACCTGATCGTGGCGCACCCCCTCACCCCCTACAGCCCGGCCTACTTTTACCCCGAACCCGGCTCCGGTCTCTTCACCTATGCCGCCGACTGGCTGCCGGCCCTGAGCCCCGAGCGGGGTGCCGCCAACTTCCAGAGCGGCGATCTGCCCCTGCCCGCGGAGTGGGGCAGGGAGCAGGGGCTGGAGCTGGCGGAGCTGCTGCGCTTCTATCGCCAGCCCGCCAGGTACTTCCTCAACCGCCGCCTCAAGGTGTGGTTCGAGCTGGAGGAGGCAACCATCGAAGACAGCGAGCCCTTCGAGCTGGACGGCCTGCAGCACTATCAGCTCAAGGCGCTGCTGCTGGATGCCCATCTGACCGAAGGGGAGAGCGAGGCCCGTCGCCACCGGCTGCAACTCTCCGGCCTGCTGCCGCAAGGGTGGTTCGGCAGCCTGCTGCTGGAGGAGATCGACGGCGAGATGGGCAAGCTGGCGGCGCGGCTGCGCCCCTGGACGGGGGACAAACAGGCGGTGGAGATCGACATCGCCCTGGCCCAGGGGCAGCTTCAGGGCTGGATAGACACCCAGAAGGGACGAGCGCTGGTGGTCAAACCCGGCAGCTTCAACGGCAAGGATCTGCTGCTGGCCTGGATCCAGCACCTTTGCCTCTCATTGAGCAGCGCCCCCGGCGACACCCTGTTGTTCGATGCCAAACAGAGTCTGCGGCTGCCAAGGCTTGCGGCGGACGAGGCGCGGCCCAGGTTGGCGGCCCTGGTGGCCCTCTGGACCCAGGGGATGAAGCGGCCGCTGCCCTTCTTCCCGAGCACCGCCTGGGAGTGGCTCAAGGGGATCGAGAAGGATCCGGCAAAGCCGGAGGAGGCCGACAAGGCGGCACTTGCCCGCTTCAACGGCGGCTACATGGTGACGGGAGAGGGGCAGGACGTCTATGTCGCCCGCTGCTTCCCGGAACTCGATGACGAGGTGCTGGCCCAGTTGCAGGGGCTGGCCCGTGAACACCTGACCCCGCTCCATCAGGCGCTGGAGGAGTTGCAATAATGGCTAACCCGCTCAATCCCCTGCGTTTTCCCCTCTATGGCGAGCGGCTGATCGAGGCCTCCGCCGGGACCGGCAAGACCTATACCATCGCGGGCCTCTATCTGCGCCTCTTGCTGGGCCACGGCCCGGTTATCGAACAAGCAGGCAAGGAGGGGGGAGACGCCGGTCTGCCCTGTGCCCACGAGCGGCCCCTGTCGGTGACCGAGATCCTGGTGGTGACCTTTACCGAGGCGGCCACCGCCGAACTGAGGGGGCGGATCCGCGCCCGCATCCACGAGGCGCGCCTCGCCTTTATGCGCGGTCACAGCACGGATACCCTGCTGGCCCAACTGCTGGCGGAGGTGGAGGATCACGACCTGGCGGCCCGTCGCCTGCTGGCCGCCGAGCGGCAGATGGACGAGGCGGCGGTCTTCACCATCCACGGCTTCTGCCAGCGGATGCTCAGGCAGAACGCCTTCGAGTCGGGCGCCCTCTTTGAAACCGAATTTTTGACCGACGACAGCCGGCTCCGGCTGCAGGCGGTGAGTGACTACTGGCGCGCCGAGTTCTATCCGGTGGATCAGCCCCTGGCCCGGGCGGTGCGAAGGCTCTGGCCGAGCCCCGCCGCCCTGCTGCGGGAGATGGGGAGCTGGCTCGACAACGACGAGCTGGAGATCCGCCCGGTGGCGGGGGACGAGACCCTGGCGGCGCGGCACAGCGTCGCCATGGCCCGCATCGGGGCGGTGAAAGCCGGGTGGCTGGCGCAGACGGACGAGATCCGCCGCCAGACCGAGGGGCAGATCAGCCGCTACACCGGCAAGAACTACGAGGGGTGGCTTGCCAAGATTGGCGACTGGGCGCAGGACGAGACCAGCGGCTACGTCCTGCCCAAGGAACTGGAGCGCTTCGGCCAGCAGGCGCTGGAGGAGAACCTCAAGAAGGGGGGAACGGTGCCCACCCTGCCGCTCTTTGGCGAGATAGACGCCCTGCTGGCGAGCCGACCCGGCATCCGGGATCTCGTCTTGCAGCGGGCGGCCAGGGTGGTGCGCAGCCGAATGCAGGAGAGCAAGCGCCAGGCCCATCAGCTCTCCTTCGACGATCTGCTGCGGGATCTCGACGGGGCGCTCGGCTCGGGCCTGGGGGAGCGGCTGTGCGAGCGCATCCGCGCCACCTACCGGGTCGCCATGATCGATGAATTCCAGGATACCGACCCCCAGCAGTACCGCATCTTCCATCGCCTTTACGGCGGTCACCAGGACACGGCGCTCCTGATGATCGGCGACCCCAAGCAGGCCATCTACGGCTTTCGTGGCGCGGACATCTTCACCTACATCCAGGCGCGGCGAAATGTGAGCGCCCACTACACCCTGGGGCGCAACTGGCGCTCAAGCCGCGCCCTGGTGGCGGCGGTCAACGGCCTGTTCGAGCGGGCGAAGGATCCCTTCATCTACGAGGCGGACATCCCCTTCCTGCCGGTGGAGGCGCAGGGCAAGAGCCGGGCACTGCTGATCGAGGGGCAGACCGCCCCCGTGCTGCACTGCTGGCAGCTCACCGGTCAGCCCACCTTCAACAAGGGGGAGTACCAGAGCAGGATGGCCCGCGCCACGGCGGCGGAGATCCATCGCCTGCTCACGCTGGCCCGGGAGGGCAAGGCGATGCTCGGCAGCGAGCCGGTCAGGGCCGGGGATATCGCCGTGCTGGTGCGCACCGGCGCCGAGGGCAAGCTGGTGCAGCAGGAGCTGGCGCGCCTTGCCATCGCTTCCGTCTATCTGTCGAACCGCGAGAGCGTGCTGGCCCAGGTGGAGGCGCGGGAGATCCTGCTGATCCTGCACGCCTGCCAGAACCCGAGCGATGAGCGAAGCCTTAGGGCAGCGCTCGCCACCGGCCTGTTCGATCTCGATGCCAGGGCCCTGGACGCGCTGGCCTCGGACGAGCGGGCCTGGGAGAGCGCGGTGCAGGAGTTCATGGGATACCGCGCGGTCTGGCATCGCCACGGGGTGCTGGCCATGCTGCGGGCCCTGATGCACGGGCGCAACCTCGCCGCCTCCTTGCTGGCGAGCCCCTACGGGGAGCGGCGGCTGACCAACTTCCTCCATCTCGGCGAGCTGCTGCAACAGGCGAGCGGCGAGCTGGACGGGGAGTACGCCCTGCTGCGCTGGCTCGGGGAGGCGGTGAGCCAGCCCAACGGCCAGGACGGGGAGCAGATACTTCGCCTGGAGTCCGAGCGCAAGCTGGTGCAGATCGTCACCATCCACAAATCCAAGGGGCTGGAGTACCCGCTGGTCTTCCTGCCGTTCATTTGCAGCCACCGCGCCGCCGACACCCCCCTGTTCCACGAAACGGGGGAGGCGGGCAATCGCACCGTGCTCGATCTCACCGGTGCCGAGGCGTCCCTGGCCGAGGCCGACAAGGAGCGCCTCGCCGAAGACTTGCGCCTGCTCTACGTGGCCCTGACCCGGGGGGTCTATGCCACCTGGCTCGGGCTGGCGCCGGTGCGTTCCGGGGCGGGCAAGTCGGAGAAGACCGACCTGCACCGCACCGCCATCGGCTACCTGCTGCAAAAGGGGGAGGAGGGGGACGCCGGGACACTGGCGACCGCCCTCACCGACCTGGCCCAGGCGCTGCCGGGGGTGGCCGTCGGTGAGCCCTCGCTCACCCGCCCGGCCCCGCTGCCCGCCGAAGCGGAGACGCCGGGGGAGCCCAGCGTGCGCGCGTTCCAGGGGCAGCTTGAGCGGGACTGGTGGATCAGCTCCTACTCCGGGCTCGCGGCCCAGGGCAACGGCCACGGCAAGGGGGTGCTGGCCAACCCCGGCTTCGACGACGAGGTGGCCACCGAGGCTGCCGTCACCGTGCAGGAAGAGGAGGCGCCCGCCCCTTCCATCTTCACCTTCCCCAAGGGGGCGCGTCCCGGCACCCTGCTCCACAGCCTGTTCGAGACCATCGACTTCGAGCACGCGAAGGGCGAGTCGCTGGCACAGCACATCGCCGCCCTGCTGACCCAGGAGGGGTTCGACGAAGGCTGGGCCCCCGTGCTGCAACAGCAGGTGGAGGCGGTGCTGGATACCCCCCTTGAGACCGGCCTTGGGGATCCGGTGCGGCTGCGGGATCTGGCCCCCGAGCGCAAACAGGTGGAGCTGGAGTTCTTCCTGCCCATGGGGCGGGTGACGGCACCGGCGCTGACTGCACTCTGCCAGCAGCACGACCCCCTGTCGCGGGACGGCAAGCCGCTCGGTTTTGCCACCGTGCAGGGGATGCTCAAGGGTTTCATCGACCTGGTGTTCGAGTGGCAGGGGCGCTGGTATCTGCTCGACTACAAATCGAACCACCTTGGCATGAGCCCCGCCGATTACGGCCGCCCGGCCCTGGAGCGGGCCATGCGCGAGCATCGCTACGATCTGCAATACCAGCTCTATTCGCTGGCGCTGCACCGGCTGCTCGCCTTGCGGCTGCCGGGCTACGATTTCGACCGGCATTTTGGCGGGGTCTTCTATCTCTTCCTGCGCGGCATGCCCCAGGGGGGCATTTTCCATGCCAGGCCCAGCCGGGAACTGGTGCTGGGGCTGGACGAGTTGTTTAGTAAAGGTGTGACGTCTGACGATCATCGTTTAGAAAAATCGAACAAGGCAGAGGCATGAGGGGCGAGATGAAGGGCGAAACCATGATAGAGCGGCTGAAAGCCTTGGCGCTGGCGGGGCGCATCCGCCAGCTTGACCTGCAATTTGCCAGGCTGGTGGCCGACCTTGGCGGCAGCCCCGAGCTGGTGCTGGGGGCCGCGCTCGCCTGCCATGAGCTGGGGCGCGGCCATGTCTGCCTGCCGCTGGCGATGCTCGCTCAGGGCGGTGACGGGCAGGGATCCTCGCGTCCCTTCGGGCTGGATCCGGATCAGAGCCGGGATCTGCTGGCGGATCTCGCGGATCCTGCGAGCTGGCCCGCCCTCTTTGCGGCCAGCCCCCTGGTGGGGAGCGAACAGGAGGAGGGGGAGAGCCCCCGCTGGCCCCTGCGACTCTGGGGGGATCGCCTCTACCTCACCCGCTACCACGACTTTGAGCTGGGGGTGGCCCGCCACCTTAGCGCCTTGAGTGAAAGAGCCGAATGGCCGGAGATTGCCCCGGCCCTGTCACGCCTCTTTGCCCGCGACTACGGCCTGGTGTTCGGGGCCCTGCTCAAGGCCCGCCTCGCGCCGGATTTCTCCGTCCGCCACTTTGTGGAGAAGTACCTGGATCTGGTCTTCCCCCATGAGGTGGAGTGGCCCGCCGTGGAGACCCTGCTAAAAAGCGCCCAGGCGGCCAGCGAGCTGGAGCAGCTGGATACCCTGGTACCCGAGGCGCTCTGCTGCAACGGTCAGAAGCTGGCGGCGGCCACGGCGGCGGCGCGCCCCTTCGCGGTCATCTCCGGCGGCCCCGGCACCGGCAAGACCACCACGGTGGCCAAGCTCCTCGCCATCCTGGTGGAGACCGGCCTGCAAGGGGGCAAGGCCCCGGCGATCCGGCTGGTGGCCCCCACCGGCAAGGCGGCGGCGCGTCTGACCGAGAGTATCGGCGCTGCCCTGCAGGCCCTGGATCTGCCCCCCGAGTGGGTGGAGGCCATCCCCACCGAGGCGGGTACCCTGCATCGGCTGCTCGGGGTGATCCCCGGGCGCAGCCAGTTCCGCCATCACAGAGGCAACCCGCTGCACCTGGACTTGCTGGTGGTGGACGAGGCCTCCATGGTGGACCTGCCCATGATGGCGCGCCTGCTGGATGCGCTGCCGAGCCACGCCCGCCTCATCCTGCTCGGCGACAAGGATCAGCTCGCCTCGGTGGAGGCGGGGGCCGTGCTCGGGGATATCTGCAGCTTTATCGAACAGGGCATCAGCCCCGCGCAGGCACACTGGCTCTCCCGCCAGACCGGCTATCGCCTGCAAGGCACGCCGGCGGGGGCCAGCGTGCGCGACAGCCTCTGTTTGCTCTCCAAGAGCTGGCGCTTTGACCAGCATTCGGGCATCGGCCAGTTGGCGCGGGCCTGCAACAGCGGCGACGGGGCGGCAGTGGAGGCGGTCTGGGGCGCAGGATTTGGCGACATCCGCCTGCACCCCTGGGCGGGGGAGGCCTACAACGCCTTGATCGCAGAGGGGGTGGCCGGTTATGGCAGCTACCTCAAGGCGGCCCGGGCCGGCGAGGATCCGGCGGCGGTGTTCAAGGCGTTCAACGGCTTCCAGATCCTCTGCGCCCTGCGGGACGGCCCCTTCGGGGTGATGGGGCTCAACGAGCGGCTCGAACTGGCCCTCGCCAAGGCAGGGCTGATCCAGCGTGACGGCGACTGGTATGCGGGCCGCCCGGTGATGGTGGTGCGCAACGACCATGGGGTCGGCCTCTACAACGGCGACATGGGGCTCTGCCTGCCCGATGACACCGGCCGCCTCAAGGTGTGGTTCGAGCAGCCGGACGGCACCCTGCGGGCCCTGCTGCCCAGCCGGTTGCCCCCCCATGAGACGGTCTACGCCATGACCATCCACAAATCCCAGGGGTCGGAGTTTGCCCACACCGTACTGGTGCTGCCCGACAGCCCCAGCCCGCTGCTGACCCGCGAGCTGGTCTATACCGGCATCACCCGCGCCAAGGCCCGCCTCGATCTCTACGGCGATCGCGCCCTGCTGGCACAGGCGGTACGGAAAAAGACCGAGCGGTATTCAGGGTTGGCACAGAGGTTGGGAGGAAGTTAGTTAGCTGCAGTAAATAATCAACTAATTTACATACTGTACTGTTGAGGGGGAAGAAGTATGGAATTTTTTAAACTGATAGTTCCCAGCGATAAATTGCATGCTAATTTTAAGTCTATTTCACATGACAATTTAGAATTAGAGCGAAATATTTTCTCTCAATGGGCAGAAGGCTTCGTTGATAGAGATGGAAAAGTCATTAAAGAATTTCAGACGACCTTCAACTCAACATTTTGGGAAGTTTATTTACATGCAGCTTTCAAGGAGTTAGGGGCAAGTATAAACTGGCAGCACCCATCACCAGACTTTAATGTATTGAAGAATGATAGTGATATTATAGTGGAAGCTGTCGTTTCTAACTCAGCTGATGGTAAGGAAAATGAGTGGGAAAGAACATTCTCTGCAGAATCTATGGAGTCAATTAAACGGTTTGGTAAAATAAATCATGAAGCAATGATCAGACTGTCAAATTCTATACTTTCCAAATACAGACTGTATAATACAAAATATAAAAACCTTAACCATGTAAAGAATAAACCATTTGTGATAGCAGTTGCACCCTTTGAGCAGCCTTGGTTCAATCTACAATATACAAGACCAATTTGTGCTGTTTTATATGATCATTATGTTGATGAGGATGAATACTTAGATAATCCCGGGAAATACCCTGCAGGGCCCCCTGTAAGAAATCTAGGATTTATAGAGAAAGATAATGGTGCCTCAATTCAGTTAGGTTTATTCACGAATGAACTGATGAGGGAGGTTAGTGCTGTTATTTTCTCGTGTACTGCTACATGGGGTAAGTTAAGTGCGATGAAGCATAACTTCTTTAGTGGCTGTACAGTTGACTCCGTCTGGTCTGTGGATAAATCTGGTACGCCAGAAAGAAGGTCTGAAGATCACCGGTTGTATCATGAGAAAATTGTTGATGGACTGTGTATTCTGCATAACCCATACGCAATAAATCCTTTGCCAACGGATATCTTTTTCTGTCAAGGTGTTGCGCAGTATAAATATTTTATTCATGATAAAACGCTACATGCAATTGGGCTTGAAAATAGTCTTTTACACAGAAATGTAATCGATATACGACCTACAAACAAAGGCTTCATGCGTTTTATGCGACCTTTTTAGATCTCGAATGTTGGGCTTCGCAGGCTCAGCACCAACCTACCAATTGCTATGTTATAGCTGAGCGTAGCGAAGCCCAACGTTTACCGCGAGCTCTCTTTTTTCCTTCCCCTCATCCCCGGCCCTTCTCCCGCAAGGGGAGAAGGGAGATTTGACTCCCATTGAGTTGGTTTGCACCACAGGTTTATCGGATATTTGTAGGTTCGATTAGCGAAGCGTAATCGGACGATCGCGTAATCAAGCATCATGCAATCGAATATTGCATCATCGAAAATTCGTGCAATCCGCCACTCCCGAACTTTTCCCGATTGCCAACGCTATATCCTCGATGTCGGATGATCCCCTCTCCCTTTGGGAGGGGGCAGGGTGAGGGACGGTTAGGGTGCAATGAACGAAGTGAATTGCACCGCTCCTATTTATCTGTCAAAAGGTGTAATGCGCTTCGCTTTTTACACCCTACCTACACACGACAGGATCTTATTGATTGCGACTCGAATTTAACACCATCGATCTGAATCGGGATTACGAACGCTGTGTGCAGGCGCGCAGGGATGCTTATTTCTGTAGCTTTCATACCAATGAGGGCTTTGCCGACTTTATCGACGGCTATCGGGAGCGGATCTCTGAAAGGCTGGGGCAAGCGCAATGGTATTACCTGCATGTCTGGGTGGGTGAACAACTGGTGGGTCAGTTGGAATTTCGCAGCTTTTCCGATGAACCCGAGACGGGCTATGTTCAGCTGATCTATCTGTTTCCCGAGTATCGAGGCACCGGCCTGGCCGCAGAATTGCAGGCATATATCCGCCAGCAGTTGCTGGGGGCGGGCTGTAAATGGGCGTTGCTATCCGTTAGTCGTACCAATTTGCGGGCGCTGAACCATTATCGGCGTTCGGGCTGGACATTTTTGCGTTCCAATCCAAAACACGAAGAGACGGATTTTTATCGACTTGAACTGGCAAAATAATCTCGTATGTTGGGCTTCGCAGGCTCAGCACCAATCTACCCGTTACATAAGTTGTGGCTGAACGAAGCGAAGCCCAACGTTTACTGCATCATCTCTTTTTTCCTTCCCCTCATTCCCCACCCTTCTCCCGCAAGGGGAGAAGGGAGCGAATACGCCGTCCGATTACGCTTCGCTAATCGAACCTACGTGGCTGACTACTTTTACGTCAATTGAATCGCCATGGCTGGCGATTATATCCCCGGTGCCGCTTTATCCCCTCTTCCGTTGGGAGAGGGCAGGGTGAGGGGATCATTCAGGTAATTAGATAGTCAGCTCCAGCCGATTGCCTTCGGGATCCAGAAAGGTGCTCTCGTAATAGCCGTCGCCGGTCCAGCGGGGGCCGTCCAGGTGTTTCACCTCGGCGCCCTTGAGCAGCTTGAGGCGGGCTGTCATCTGGTCCACCGCATCCACGCTGCCGAGGGAGAAGGCGAGATGGGCCAGCCCCTGCAACGGGTGCGGCAGATGGAGATCTGCCGGGAACAGGATGGGGGTGTGCATCAGCTCCAGGCTGGCGCCTCCCTCGAAGCGCACGAAGTAAGAGCTGAACTGTTTGCTCGGATTGTGGTAGCGCTCATTGGCCTGCCCGCCAAACAGGGAGCAGTAGAATGCCTTGAGTGCCTCCAGATCCTGCGCCCAGATGGCGACGTGATGGATATGCATGGCTGGTCTCCTGTGACTCGATGCCCTTGATGCTATGCTGTGGCCTGTCCCTTCGACATGGCTGAGTCCGTCCTGATGATGTCTGAAACTGCCAATCTTGAAGTCATTGACGTCTCCCTCGACTGCCGCGAGCAGATCTGCTGCGACAGCCTGCTGCCGGCCCTCGCACAGGAGCAGGTATGGCTGGCGGGCTATTCCCGTCTCAAGACCCGTTATCGCATTTCCCGCCGCTTTGCCGATGTGCACTGTTTTCTGCTGACTCTGGGGGGCGAGGGAGAGGTGCTGATCGGCGATCGCTTCGAGCGGTTGCAGGTCGGGGAGTGGGCCCTGATCCCGGCCGGGGAGCCGCTCTGCTACCAGCTTAGTGAGCAGTTGAGTGAGCAGCTTAATGAGACGTTGAACCAGCAGGTGAATAAGGGTGGTGAGTGGGAGCTGGTGTGGCTGCTGTTGCACAAGGATTCCCCCTGGGATGCCTTCGCCAGCCACCCCCGGCTCGGCTGCACCTCCCAGCAGGCCACCGTGCTGCGCACGATCGAGAACCTCTATGCGGAGCAGGAGCGCCATCAGGACCCGCTGCTCAGCGCGCTGCTGGTGGAGCAGCTCGGTTTCTACCTGCGCCGCCTGCTGCAAAAGGGAGAGGGACAGAGCCGCGGCGAGCGGCTGGCGCTGCGCCTCGAATTACTGCTCAAAGAGGCGCTGACCGAGCCTTGGGACATAGCCCGCATGGCCGGCGCCCTGCATTTCTCCGAGCGTCAGCTCCATCGACTCTGTCAGCAGCATTTCGCGCTGGCGCCCATGGCGCTGCTGCAACGGTTGCGGTTGCAGCGGGCGGCGCTCTTGCTGGCGAGCCGGGCCGACCCGGTGAAGCAGTTGGCCGAGCAGTGCGGCTTCAAGAACGAATACCACTTCTCCACCGCCTTCAAGCGCCAGCATGGGCTGGCGCCCAGTCACTATCGCCGGTTGCATCACCCCGCCTTCAAGGGGCGCTGAGGGCGCCCAAAAAAACGGGGCCCGAGGTGTCCCCCGGGCCCCGCAAGCAGATGGCGTGCTTAGATGCTGGATTTGACGCTGACGAACTCGGGGTAGGCATCGATGCCGCACTCGTGGACATCCACACCCATCATCTCTTCCTCTTCGCTGACCCGCAGGCCCATGGTGGCCTTGAGCAGGCTCCAGACCACGAGGGAGACGACAAAGACCCAGCCGAAGATGGTGGCAGCACCCAGCAACTGGGCACCGAAGGTGGCGCTCGTGTTGGAGAAGGGCACCACCATCAGGCCGAACAGGCCGCAGACGCCGTGTACCGAGATGGCACCGACCGGATCATCGATCTTCAGGCGATCGAAGGCGACGATGGCGTAGACCACCAGGGCACCGGCCAGGGCGCCGATCAGGCTGGCGAACAGCGGGCTTGGGGAGGCCGGGTCGGCGGTGATGGCGACCAGACCGCCGAGGGCGCCGTTGAGGATCATGGTGAGATCCGCCTTGCCCCAGGTGAGCTTGCTGACCAGCAGGGCGCCGACCACACCGGCGGCCGCGGCGGCGTTGGTGTTGACGAACACGGTGCCGATGGCGGTGGCGTCAGCGGCGCTGGAGAGCGCCAGTTGGGAGCCACCGTTGAAGCCGAACCAGCCCATCCAGAGGATCAGGGTGCCCAGGGTCGCGAGCGGCAGGTTGGAGCCGGGGATAGGGTAGATCTCCCCTTGCTTGCCATATTTGCCGCGACGGGGGCCGAGCAGCAGCACGGCGGCCAGGGCAGCGGCAGCGCCCGCCATGTGGACGATGCCGGAGCCTGCGAAGTCGGAGAAGCCCGCCTCTTTCAGGAAGCCGCCGCCCCAGCTCCAGTAGCCTTCCACGGGGTAGATGAAGCCGGTCATCACCACGCAGAACAGCAGGAAGGACCAGAGCTTCATCCGCTCTGCCACCGCACCTGAGATGATGGAGGTGGCGGTGGCGACGAACACCACCTGGAAGAAGAAGTCGGAGTGCAGGGAGTGGCCCGCGTCGTCCGCCTGGCTGCCCATCAGGCTGCCAAAGCTCGGCAGCCAGCCGCCGGCGCTGTTGTCCACGTACATGATGTTGTAGCCGACCAGCAGGAACATGATGCAGGCGATGGCATAGAGCAGGATGTTCTTGGTCAGGATCTCGGTGGTGTTCTTGGCGCGGACCAGGCCGGCTTCGAGCATGGCGAACCCGGCGGCCATCCACATGACCAGCACGCCGGAGATCAGCAGGTAGAAGGTGTCGAGTGCATAGCGCAGCTCGCTGACGGATGTGATCAACTCTTCCATGTCGTATTCCTCAGTTCCAGTCGTATCAAAGGGCGTCTGCGTCGGTCTCGCCGGTGCGGATGCGCACGGCGGCCTGCAGGTCATAAACGAAGATCTTGCCGTCACCTATCTTGCCGGTGTGGGCGGCCTTGCTGATGGCTTCGATGATCTGCTCGACGTTGTCGGCCAGGGTGGCGATCTCCAGCTTTACCTTGGGCAGGAAATCCACCTGGTATTCGGCACCTCGGTACAGCTCGGTGTGCCCCTTCTGGCGGCCAAACCCCTTGACCTCGGAAACCGTCAGCCCCTCGACGCCGAGGTTGGCGATGGCTTCGCGCACGTCGTCGAGTTTGAACGGCTTGATGATGGCGGTGATTAATTTCATGCAATATCCCCAATCCTTGTGGTTCACCCAGATAAAGGCAAATATTGCGCCAGAAAAGTATTTTTCTTTTTATTCATGCACTTACTTATTAATCGCAACCCTGGTCAGCGAGGCTTGCCCAATATGGGCAGGGCTGCGCCAAAGGTGTGCACCGCCGTGGTGCAATCTGGCCGGCAGAAGAACGGAAGGGAGCGTGACGGCGCGCAAGACTCGAAAGTGTGCGGGCTGCTACTGTTGTTCAACAAGAGGGCAACCTGGCCGATAACCAGTCATGACGGGGTGTCGAGGCCAGTCGCCCCCTTGAAGGCTCGACCGGCAGGCCCGGTTTTCCCGCCAGGTCAACAAGCGGATCCGTGGCGCCGAGTAGCAGAACAAGGAAGGTTTTCATGCTGCATGACAATGAGATGACAAGGCTACCGGCCCTCGACGAGGCCGTGATGAGCGGCATGCTGGAGGTCGTGAGCGACGGTCTCTGGGACTGGAATGCCAACACCGGTTATGTCCATCGCTATCCCGGCTGGTATCAGATGCTGGGGTATGAGCCCCACTCCCTCGACAACACCGTCTTCACCTGGGAGAACCTGATCCACCCGGACGATCTGGCGCAGGTCATGGAGAGCTTCGATGCCTGCCTGAGCGGGCGGGCGGCAGACTACCGGGCCGAATACCGCTGCCGTTGCCGTAACGGTGACTACCTCTGGGTGGCGGATTGCGGCCGCATCGTCGCACGCAACCCGGACGGCAGTGTCGCCAGGATGGTGGGGGCACACCGCAACATCCACGCCCAGCGGGAACTCTACGCCCGGCTGGAGCTGCAAAACCGCACCCTGGAGCAGCAGGTGGCGCAGCGTACCGCCGAACTGGAGCGGCTCAACCAGGCATTGCAGTTCCAGGTGGAGGAGAACCGCCGCCTGGCGGAGACGGACTCCCTGACCGGCGCGGCCAGCCGCTATCGGCTGGAGCAGGCGGTGCGGCTGGAGCATGAGCGCGCCAAGCGCTTCAAGGAGCCCTTTGCCGTGATCGCCATGGACGTGGACGACTTCAAGCAGATCAACGATCGCCATGGCCACGGGGTGGGGGACCAGACCCTGATCGATATCGTGCAGCTGACCCGGGGCTGCATCCGCGAGATCGATCTGCTGGCCCGCTGGGGGGGGGACGAGTTCATGCTGGTGCTTCCCAATACCCGGTTGCCCGACGCCCGGGTGGTGGCCGAGAAGCTGAGGCAGCGCCTGAGCCATGCCAGGGTCAAGGGGATCGAGCCCGTGACCTTGAGTTTCGGGTTGGTGGAGTCCGACCCCGACGAGCAGGTGTCCCACCTGATGGCACGGGTCGACAGGGCGCTCTACCGGGCCAAGCTGGCGGGCAAGGACCAGCTCAGCGGCTGACAAGGGCACTGGTCGGAGCCGCTACGGGGCTTTTCCCCCCCGAATACGGCTTGACCAAGGGATTTTCTTGACTCCAATTCATCCCGCTGGTTTCATGCGCGCTCTTTTCATTCTTGCGAGATGTATCTTCATGAAAAAGTCCTTGCTGATTGCCCTGACCGCCCTGCCTCTGGTTGCCCACGCCGGCCTGATGGATTCCCTGACCGACACAGTGACCAGCAGCGTCACCAGCACCGCCAAAGAGATGGCTGGCAACGCCATGGACACCGCTTCCAACGAAGCGATCAAGAAGGCCCTGGACATCAAGGAAGGCGGCTCCAACAAGCAGGCCATCAAGGACAAGCTGGGCGCCCCGGCCAGCACCAAGACCGACGCCGGTCTGGAAGTGTGGACCTATGACCTGGACGCTCTGAACAAGGCCTCCCCGCTGCTGGCCGAGACCACCAAGTCCCTGCTGAAAGACTCCGAAGTGGCCCAGAAGAACGTGGTCATCAAGTTCGAAGGCGAGACCGTGAAGACCCTGAACCTGGCCAACAAGGCCTGAGTTCTGGCAAAGTGAATGAAAAAGGGGCCCGCGGGCCCCTTTTTGCTGCCTGGTATTCAGGCTCACACCTTGAAGCGGTGCACCAGGGCCAGCAACTGGCGGTTGGACCCCAGCAGGGTGGCGGCGCTCTGCTCCGTGTTGCCGCCGTTCTCCACCAGGAGGTTCAGCATGTCGCGAATGCTCACCATGTTGCGGTTGATCTCCTCGGTCACCCGGCTCTGCTCCTCGGCAGCGGTGGCGATCTGGCTGCTGAGATCGTGGATCTGCACCACGGCGTCGGCCATGGTGTCGAGGCCGCCGGTGACCTGCCCCGTGGTGTCGGCCGCCGCCTGGCAACTGCGCTTGGTCTGCTCCATGGCGACCACGGCCTCGGCGACCCCCTGGGTGAGCCGTGACAACATGCTGCCCACTTCGGCGGTGCTGTTCTGGGTGCGTGCCGCGAGGGCACGCACCTCGTCGGCCACCACCGCGAAGCCCCGGCCCTGTTCACCGGCCCGGGCCGCCTCGATGGCGGCGTTGAGCGCCAGCAGGTTGGTCTGGGCGGCGATGCCGCCGATCACCCCGAGCACGCTGCCGATCTGTTGGGCATCTTCCTGCATCTCCAGCACCTTGGCGGCGGCAAGATCCACCTCGTCGATGAGGGCCACCACGCTGGCGGAGGCTGATCCCACCACCTTGCGGGAGCTGGCCGCCTGACCGTTGGCGGCCTCGGTGAAGCTGGCGGAGTCGTTGGCGTGGCGGGCAACGCTGTCGGCGGTGGAGCTGAGTTCGTTGAGGGCGGTGACGACCTGATCGGTTTCGCTGGCGTGTTCCCCCAGGATCCGCCTGGCCTGCCCGGTCTGTTGATCGAGCTGTGCCAGCTCGCGGGTGATGAGGTCGGTGGCGGCGGTCACCTGCACCATCATCTGTTGCAGGAAGGCGATGAAGCGGTTGACCGACAGGGCGATGTTGTCCAGCTCGTCATGCCCTTTGACCTGGATGCGGGCGGTCAGATCGGCGTCGCCGGCGCTGAGGGCGTCGATGTTGAGTTTGAGAGTCTGCAGGCGGCTGCCAAGCTGGCTGATGGCCAGCACCATGAGCACGAAAAGCAGCCCCGCCAGGGGGAGCTGGATGCTCGCCAGGGTGGCGAGCACATCCCGGCTGTCCTGGGTCAGGGTGCGGGTCGGCAGGGCGGTGGCCAGCAGCCAGGGGGTCCCTTCGATGGCCTCCATCAGCAGGGTCTGTTCCTCACCCTGATCCTGGAAGGTGGTGCGCAGCTGCCCCTTGCTCGCATCCTGGCCCAGCAGGCCGCTGATGGCGAGGGCGAAGGGATAGTCGGCGTGGGCGGAGAGGTTGCCGAGCACCACATCCCCGGTCAGACGGGCGTTGCGACTCAGGATCTTGCCGTCAGCCTCGATGATCATCACCTGACCGCCGATCTCCTGCTCTTTCTTGGCCACCAGGTCGTTGAAGAAGCCCAGGGTGACGTCTATGGTCGACACCCCGTAGAGGGCGCTATCCTGGTAGATCCCCATGGCACAGTTGGTTCTCGGCTGCTGGCTAGCGCCATCCTTGTAGGCGGCGGCCCAGGCACAGACGCCACGGGGCGCCTGCTGACCGGCCTTGTGCCAGGGCTGATCGAAATAGTTGGGCGCCTCTGCCGAGTTCCAGTAGGTATTGGGAATGAGGGCGTTGGACGCATCCCTGTGGAAGAAGGTGCTGAACTTGGCGCGTCCCGCCTCCCGCTTGTCCGGCAGGGGCCAGATGCCGCCACCGAAGACCATGCCGTTGCCGTACTGGTCGATGAGGGCCGGGAGCTGGGCATCTATCTGCTCGCTCGGCAGTTGTGCCACCAGCTGGGTGATGCTGCGTGACTGGGTCTGCACCCCGTTGAGCTGGTCACGGATGTCGGTCGCTATCTCGCCGACTCGCAGCGCCACGTTCTCCTCCCCCGCTTTTTGCAGGGCGGGGGTGATCCAGATCTGGATGCCGATCACCGTCAGGGCGCACACCAGCGCCATGAAGCCCAGAAAAACGGCGGTATAGCGCCCCTTGATTGTGCCCAGATTCCATCCCATAACGACTCCTGTCCACTGTGTCCGGGATCGTGCCCGCGTCTGTTGTGTGAGGGACCATTATGATTTATTTCGAAAGTGAAACGTTTGTTATCGCTCACATAACATGATGCGGCCAGGCAGGAAAAGGTGAAAAAACTGGGGGGTGGAGACAAAAAAAGGGTGGCTTGCGCCACCCTGTCGTTTTCGCCGGTGTCGGAGCAGGGCCCCGCCGGATCACGGGTCTGCTTCGGCAAACGGCTTCATTACTTCGCTTTACTGGTTTGCTTCTGCGAACTGCTTCATCACCTCGGCGTGCTTGATCATGCCGTCGGCACGCAGACCAAGGTTCTTCACGAACTCCGCCTTCTTGGCCGGATCTTCAATCTTGTCGTAGCGCTGTTGCAGATGGGCCTGGATCTGTTCCGGGGTCATGTTCTTCATGCGGGCCATCTTGTCGTGGCGGCCGCCATGATGCTTGCCGCCCATCATGCCGGTACCGTCCATGGGGCAACCGGTCGCCGTGGCCTGGGTCGGTTGCGCGGTGGAGACCGCCTCGCTGGCGGCATAGGCGCCCAGCGGCAGGCCGAGGATCAGGGTGGCGGTCAGCAGGGTCTTGGTCAGCTTTTTCATGGGTAACTCCTGTCGGATGTGTACGGGTAGAGGCTCTTTCGCCTTGGTATCCAGTAAACACAGTGGAAGTGTCTGAAATTTGCCAGTAGAGGCCTATTTTGTAGCAGAGTGTGGCACAGGGGCGTGCTGGCACACTTTGACACAACCCACCCGGTTGATTTTCGTATAATCGCCCCAGCCCGATAACGGAGAGATGATGATGAACCAAGGCAGCCCTCATATTCTGGTGGTCGATGACCACAGCGAGATCCGCGATCTGCTCAAGCGCTTTCTGGAGCAGCACGGCATGCGCGTCAGTTGTGCCCGGGATGGCAAGGAGATGAAGCGGCTGCTGGATGAGCGGGAGTTCGACCTGCTGGTGCTGGATCTGATGATGCCGGGGGAGGATGGCCTCACCCTGTGCCGCGAGCTCAGGGTCAAATCCCGCCTGCCGATCATCATGCTTACCGCCATGGGGGAGGAGACGGACCGCATCATCGGCCTGGAGATGGGGGCGGACGACTACCTCTCCAAGCCGTTCAACCCGCGGGAGCTGCTGGCCCGCATCAAGGCGGTGATGCGCCGTACCCAGGCGGAGAGCCTGCCCGTGCCGGAGACCTTGACCCGGGATCTGCGCTTCGATCGCTGGCTGCTCGACGTCAATCGCCGCGAGCTGGTGGACGAGGAGGGGGTGGGGATGAGCCTCTCCACCGCCGAGTTCGATCTGCTCAAGGTGTTTCTGGAGCGGCCCCAGCGGGTGCTGAGCCGGGATCAGTTGCTGGATCTGGCCCGTGGCCGGGAGGCGGTGGCCTTCGATCGCGCCATCGATACCCTGGTGAGCCGACTGCGGCGCAAGCTGGAGCGGGATCCCAAGAATCCCGAGCTCATCAAGACCATCTGGGGTGGCGGTTACCTGTTCGCCGCCGACGTGACCCAGGAGTGAGGCCGACATGATCAAGCGCGTCTTCGCCAGGCTGCTGCCCAAAGGGTTGACCGGCCAGATAGTGCTGGTGGCCCTGGCGGGGCTGGTACTGATCCAGTTGCTCAGTATCCAGATCTACCGCTCGGACAGGGAGGAGGCCCTCGGTTACGTCAACAGCCGCAACGCCATGCAGCGGATCATCTCCGTGGTGCGCCTGCTCTCCCTCTCTCCTCCTTCCCTCTATCACGAGATCCTCAAGGCGAGCCGCAGCGAGACCCTGCTGCTGCGTCTGGCCGACGAGCCGTTGCAGCCGGACAACCGCAGCCCCCGCTTCGAGAAGCTGGTGCGGGCCAAGCTCGGCTATCCATCCTCCCTGGCGGTGGAGATCAGCGCCGAGCTGAAGCAGGACATCCAGCGCAGCCGGGCCTGGCAGCACCACAACCGCATGATGAAGGATCGCAACGGCATGCCGCCGCCCCAGGACATGCGGCTCTACGGCTCCATCGAACTGCCCAACGGCGGCTGGCTCCAGTTCAGCTCCCTGGTGGACAAGGAGACGGCGAGCTGGTCCTGGCAGACTACCCTCAACCTGCTGCTGGTGGCGAGCCTGGTGATCGGCCTGATGATCTGGCTGTTCCGCCGGGCGACCCGTCCCCTCAAGCAACTGGCGGCCAACGCCGACAGGCTGGGGCGTGGTGAGGACATCGAGCCCCTGCGCGAGGAGGGGCCCACCGAGATCCGCGAGTCCATCCAGGCCTTCAACCGGATGCACACCCGGCTCGATCGCTTCGTGCAGGACAGAACCCGGATGCTGGCCGCCATCTCCCACGACCTGCGCACCCCCATCACCAGCCTGCGGCTGCGCAGCGAGTTTCTGGCGGACGGGGAAGACAAGGATCGCTTCCAGCAGACCCTGCAGCAGATGGAGCAGATGCTGGCGGCGACCCTGAGCTTTGCCCGGGAGGAGGGGCAGCAGGAGGCGACCCGGGAGCTGGATCTGGTCAGCCTGCTGGAGAGCCTGTGTGACGACTATGCCGACATGGGCCAGCCCGTCACCTGCCTGGCCGAGGGCAAGCAGGTTTACGCCTGCCGGGCCAACACCCTGCGCCGGGTACTGCAAAACCTCATCGGCAACGCCATCAAGTACGCAGGGGGTGCCGAGGTTTCGCTGGTGCGCGGTGACGGCGAGTTGCTGATCCTGGTTCGCGATCAGGGGCCGGGGATTGCGGAGAGCCAGCTGGAGGAGGTGTTCAAGCCCTTCGTGCGCCTGGATGAAGCCCGCAATACCGAGTCGGGCAGCGTGGGGTTGGGGCTCGCCATCGCCCGTACCCTGGTGCACCAGCACGGCGGTGAGCTCAGCCTTCACAATCGCGAGGAGGGGGGGCTGGAAGCGCGGATCAGCCTGCCCCTGTAAGGAACTTGACCAGAAAATGGGGCACCACCAGGGTGCCCTTTTTGCTGCCCGTGGCGCTAGGGAAGCAGAGCAACAGGTCGGCCACCCGGAAACGGGCAACAAAAAACCCGCCGAAGCGGGTTTTTTCAATTCTTGCTGAGGCCCTTGCCCAAAGAGGGGAAGGTGCTCCGGCTTGAATTACTGCGGAACGACGTTCGCAGCAGCCGGGCCTTTCTGGCCTTGCTCGATGGTGAACTCAACGCGCTGACCTTCTTCCAGGGTTTTGAAACCGTTGGACTGGATGGCGGAGAAGTGAACGAACACGTCTTTGCTGCCGTCAGCCGGGGAGATGAAACCGAAGCCTTTCTCGGCGTTGAAGAATTTTACGGTACCAGTCATTTTGGACATGATAATTTCCTTGAGTAGTGATTAGTGAAACGCCACCGGAGCGGCAATCCATGATTTTTCGTCAGAAATACGTATGGGGAGCACTAAAGAAGGAGAATTATCTGGCAAGAATTATCGGGGATAACTGCCTGCACAAATCACTGCTTTAAGATGACTGCCTAACATAATCAGGTCTGAACTACCGAACCATCGAAAACGATTAGAACACGCACACCCTGTCATGGCAATCTTTATCTTGGTATTCGTTTCAGTCAGTGATGGCTGGATCGGCGTTTTATCCGGGTGTGCATCAGCTGCCAGGCGCCTCCTGCTGCCCTTTTCAGGGGGATGACAGGACGCTCTGCCAGCCCCCTTTTATGCAGCAGAGTCTTCTGCGTGCATTCATGCTGCCGTTACCGTCTGCCACGGTATTTGTTGCTGACGGAATCGGACCAGTTGAAGGTGTCGGGCAGTACTTGGGCACTGGCTCGCTCCTTGGCTTTCTCCCGCGCCAGTGCGGAAGCCGCCTTGGCGGCCTGGGCGCGATCGGCAGCGATCTTCTGGCGTCCTGTTTCGCGGATCTTGTTGCGCTCCCCGTTGGTCAGGGTGTGATCGGCATTGGCCTGGGCCTTTTGCACCAGCAGGGCAATCTCGGCTTTCTCGGCCTCGGTCAGATCCTTCATTTCCAGCTTCTTCATGACGCGCTCCTGCGATCGTTGAATGCCCACCCTAACACACATCCATCGGAGACAGGCTGACCATCCGTCCCCGGATGCCAAAAGTGTCGCCCGGTCGTCATTTCCGGGGGAGCACGCTACGGGAACGCCTGGCTGGCAGGCGCTGCCGGGAGGCTGGATCCCGGCGGAAGATTGGGAGTATGCTGAGGCCAGTGCGATCCCCGATCGTCACTGTTGGCGTACTGAAATCCACGATTCGGCTGACATGCTGGAACACCCGTTCCAACTGTCCAGGTAACCTTTTTGGAGTCTGATGATGAGCAACAAAGAACAGCATCACGGCAAAGATGCCAAGAAAAAACCGCAGATGTCACTGAAAGAGAAACGCGAAGCCAAACGGCAGAAAGCAGAGCTGAAAAACGGCAGCGCGATGAAGTAACGTTCCATCCACTGCGGCTCCCTGGAGCCGGTATCAAGCCAGTCCATCATGGGCTGGCTTTTTTGTCTCCGGCAGTAGAGGTGGTGCCATAGGCGGCAAAGATCCGCTCATAGCGCCCGTCCGCCTTCATCTTGGCAAGCTGTCTGTCGAACCATTGCCGGTGGCCCGCCTCGCGAAAGGCGAAGTGGTAGTGAGTCGGGGGGAAGAGGTCGTGCTGTCTGACCTTGTCCTTGGGATAGCGGTCGCCCTCCTGGTCATCCCCGAGCAACTGCGCCAGATAGTAGTAGAACACCCGTTGTTCCAGGATCACGGCATCGGTGCGCCCGAGCAGGAGCCGCTGTACCTGTCCCTCCTGCCTCGCCACCTCTTCATAACGGGCATTCTGGTCGACGATGTCGGAGAAGGTCGTTCCCAGGATCTGCCGTGCACGCTGGAAGGCACTGACTCGCAGGGTCTGCAAATCCTTCATGGTGTGGACTGCCGTCGGCGCCAGGGTGAAGACCCGGTTGTGGAAGGTGATCACCGGCTGTGAGAGGTAGGCGCTTTCCAGCATGCCGGGTTTGACGTTGATGATGGCGTCCAGCTTGCCTTCCTCCAGCATCCTGAAGGTGCGCTCCAGGGGAAGATAGACGACCTGCAGCTCATGGGGGCTGCCTGCAAAGGCCTCTCGCATGAGATCGAGTTCGATGCCCCTGTCTTCGTGGCTGATGACATAGGGAGGAATGGCAAAGCTGACGCCGACCCGCAGCGGCTCCGCGGCAAGGTGGCCGCCGAACATCAGCAGGGCGAGGCACAGCAGATGACTCAAGTAGTTCATGCAGGTTCCCGAAGGGAGAAATCGTCTCGATGATAGCCACAAGCCTGGACGAAGGGGACGTAAAGCGCGGGAGAGTGGCAGCAACATGGTCGTCGGGGGAGGTGAATGCGTCAGAAACAGGTAAAAAAAGGCCCTGATAAATCAGGGCCTGCCGCAGGGGATCAGAACGGAATATCGTCGTCGAAATCCATCGGCGGTTCGTTGTAGACCGGCGGGGCGGATTGCGGCTGCTGGGCCGGACGGCCGTAACCGCCTTGCGGTTGCATGTTTTGCTGCGGGGCAGCAGGACGTTGCATGTTCTGTTGCGGTGCAGCCTGTTGCGGCTGTCCCCAGTTGCCCTGGGGTGACTGGCCGCCCATGCCCTGGCCACCGCCCTGCGGACGGCCACCCAGCATCTGCATCACACCGGTGAAGCTGTCGACCAGCACCTCGGTGGTGTAGCGCTCTTGGCCGCTCTGATCCTGCCATTTGCGGGTCTGGAGCTTGCCTTCCACATAGACCTGGGAGCCCTTCTTCAGGTACTCGCCGGCCACTTCGGCCAGCTTGCCCATGAAGACGACACGGTGCCATTCGGTGCGCTCTTTCTGCTCACCGGTCTGCTTGTCGCGCCAGGTATCGGAGGTGGCCAGGGTGATGTTAGTCACGGCACCGCCGCTCGGCATGTAGCGCACTTCCGGGTCTTGCCCCAGGTTACCGATCAGAATGACTTTGTTGATGCCTCGACTGGCCATAATCTCTCTTCCACCCTTATGTATACCGGCCAGGCCAGATGCCTGGGCCCATTCAATAATGCGTTTGTTTGCAACGAGATGCGCGCCCTGGCTGGGTGTCATCTCTCTTCAGTGTCCTGGCTGCGCCGGAGCTTGCCGGCAGAGGCGTCATGGATCGGCCGCAGCGTTTGGCCGCCATAGTACCAGTTGGCGGGCATGAGCGCACATCTTCCCTGCCACTGTGGCGTCAATGGATCGCCACAGCCTGAGTAACTTACCCGAGGTAAGGTGTCACCAGCAAGGGGAGGCGGCTGGGGCAGGCTGCGTGAAGAGGGCGGAGCTGTTATGGTGCGCACCGGCACTACCTGACCCCCCAAATGGGGGGGGCGTGCTAGCCAATTGTATTGGCTGGAAAATTGCTGGGCTTCAAAGGAGCCACCGATGCGTCTAATACTTTTTTAATGCTGCAGCCGGGAGGGGGATTGGTACTCTTCCTTGCCAAAAAGCCCCGACTCGAATGTGCAAGGAAGTTCTCTTGATGACGCCCGACTCCCTCCTGGTGCTGATCACCGAAAATAACGCACAAGCCTCCCGTTTCCAGCGTCACCTCAGTGAAGAGCTTGGTCTGCCCATCTTGCTGGTGGGGGAGCTGAATGACCTGCCAGACGTTGCAGAGGGCGCCCCCAAAACCTTGCTGCTGATCGATCTGGACTACCTCAAGTCGACCCAGCAGGAGCTGTGGAGCAATGCCATCTGCCAGCGCTTTGGCGAGGCCAGTGCCGTGTTGCTCAATGCCCCGACCAGCACCAACAAAGAGCTGCTGCTGATGTGGCCCCATACCAGCGGGCTCTTCTTTCGTCAGGACACGCTGGACAGGCTGGTCTTCGGCATCCGCAAGGTGTTGCAGGGGGAGTACTGGATCCCGCGCCACCTGCTGTGCGACCTGGTGGACTACTACCGCAAGGGGAGCGGGCAACCTCAGCGTCAGCAGACGCTGCTGACCGCCCGCGAGCAGGAGATCGTGCGTCACCTGATGACGGGGGCCTCCAACACCGAGATCGCCGACAGCCTGTTCGTGAGTGAACACACCGTCAAATCCCATCTCTACAACGTCTTCAAGAAGCTGAACGTCAAGAACCGGCTTCAGGCGGTGAGCTGGGCCAAGGAGTATCTCTGAGGAAGGGGCACGGAAGGAAAGACTGTCTATTCATCCAGTAGTCTCTATGCCATACTGGCCCGCTCTGGTTCCCGTATCGAGCGCGCAACAAGATGGAAAAAATCGTGATCCGGGGTGCCCGCACCCACAACCTCAAGAACATCAACCTGATCCTGCCACGTGACAAGCTGATCGTGGTCACCGGCCTGTCCGGTTCGGGCAAATCCTCCCTGGCGTTCGATACCCTCTATGCCGAGGGGCAGCGCCGCTATGTGGAATCGCTCTCCGCCTATGCCCGCCAGTTCCTCTCCCTGATGGAGAAGCCGGACGTGGACCACATCGAGGGGCTGTCGCCTGCCATCTCCATCGAGCAGAAGTCCACCTCCCACAATCCGCGCTCGACCGTCGGCACCATCACCGAAATTTACGACTACCTGCGGCTGCTGTTCGCCCGGGTCGGCGAGCCACGCTGCCCGACCCACGCCATTCCGCTCGCGGCCCAGACCATCAGCCAGATGGTGGATCAGGTGCTGGCCCAGCCCGAAGGCGCCAAGCTGATGCTGCTGGCCCCCGTGGTGCGCAACCGCAAGGGGGAGCACACCAAGCTGCTGGAGAACCTGGCGGCCCAGGGTTACATCCGCGCCCGCATCGACGGCGAAGTGTGCGATCTGTCGGATCCTCCCGCCCTGGAGCTGCACAAGAAGCACACCATCGAGGTGGTGGTGGATCGCTTCAAGGTGCGCGATGACCTGGCCCTGCGCCTGGCCGAATCGTTCGAAACGGCGCTGACTCTCTCCGGCGGCATCGTGCTGGTGGTGCCGATGGACGGGGAGGATGGGGTTGCCCCCATGACCTTCTCCGCCAACTTCGCCTGCCCCGAGTGCGGTTACTCCATGTCGGAGCTGGAGCCCCGGATCTTCTCCTTCAACAACCCGGCGGGGGCCTGCCCCACCTGTGACGGTCTCGGGGTGCAGCAGTATTTCGATCCCGCCAAGCTCATCCATGATCCGGGCCAGAGCCTGGCCGGCGGCGCCATCCGTGGTTGGGACAAGCGCAGCTTCTACTACTTCCAGATGCTCAAATCCCTGGCCGATCACTACAAGTTCGACCTGGAGACCCTCTGGGAGGATCTGCCGCTCAAGACCCAGGAGGTGATCCTGCGTGGTTCCGGGCGCACCGAGATCGAGTTCCGCTACATGAATGACCGCGGCGACGTGGTGGTGCGCAAGCACCCGTTCGAGGGGATCCTGCACAACATGGAGCGCCGCTACCGGGAGACCGAATCCAACGCGGTGCGGGAAGAGCTGGCCAAATACATCGCCAACAAGTCCTGTACCAGTTGCGGTGGCAGCCGACTGCGGGAAGAAGCCCGCCACGTCTTCGTGGACAATCGCAACCTGCCCGCCATCGCCGAGCAGTCCATCGGCGATGCCCTGGCCTTCTTCGAAGGGTTGAACCTGTCCGGTCAGCGTGCCCAGATAGCGGACAAGATCCTCAAGGAGATCGTCGAGCGGCTCGGCTTCCTGGTGAACGTCGGCCTCAACTATCTGAGCCTGTCGCGCAGCGCCGAGACCCTCTCCGGTGGCGAGGCGCAGCGGATCCGGCTGGCCAGCCAGATCGGGGCTGGCCTGGTGGGGGTCATGTACGTGCTGGACGAGCCCTCCATCGGTCTGCATCAGCGTGACAACGAGCGGCTGCTCAAGACCCTGACTCACCTACGTGATCTCGGCAACACCGTGATCGTGGTGGAGCACGATGAGGATGCCATTCGCCTCGCCGACCATGTGCTCGACATCGGCCCGGGGGCTGGCGTGCACGGCGGTGCCATCGTCGCCCAGGGGACGCCGGAGGAGATCATCGCGAACCCCGAGTCCCTGACCGGTGACTACCTCTCCGGGCGCAAGCAGATCGCCATCCCGGCCGAGCGCACCCCGCTCACTGGCAAGTGGCTGAAATTGAAAGGGGCGAGCGGCAACAACCTGCGCAACGTCAACCTGGATCTGCCCATCGGCGTGATGACCTGCGTCACCGGCGTCTCCGGTTCCGGCAAGTCGACCCTGATCAATGACACCCTGTTCCGCATCGCCCACCGTGAGCTGAACAAGGCCACCGAGTCCACGCCTGCGCCCTATCGCAGCGTCGAGGGGCTGGAGCATCTGGACAAGGTGGTGGATATCGACCAGAGCCCCATCGGCCGCACCCCGCGCTCCAACCCGGCCACCTACACCGGCCTGTTCACCCCGATCCGCGAGCTGCTCTCCGGCACCCAGGAGGCGCGTTCCCGTGGCTACCAGCCGGGCCGCTTCTCCTTCAACGTGAAGGGGGGACGCTGCGAGGCGTGCCAGGGGGACGGGGTCATCAAGGTGGAGATGCACTTCCTGCCGGATGTTTACGTGCCGTGCGACGTCTGCAAGGGCAAGCGCTACAACCGCGAGACCCTGGAGGTGAAGTACAAGGGCAAGAACATCCACGAAATCCTCGAGATGACGGTGGAAGATGCCCGTGCCTTCTTCGATCCGGTGCCGGCGGTGGCGCGCAAGCTGCAGACCCTGATGGACGTGGGCCTCTCCTACATCCGCCTCGGTCAGTCCGCTACCACGCTCTCTGGCGGCGAGGCGCAGCGGGTCAAGCTGGCGCGGGAGCTCTCCAAGCGGGACACCGGCCAGACCCTCTACATCCTGGACGAACCGACCACGGGGCTGCACTTCCACGATATCCAGCAGTTGCTCAAGGTACTGCACCAACTGCGGGATCGGGGCAACACCATCGTCATCATCGAGCACAACCTAGACGTCATCAAAACCGCGGACTGGATCGTTGATCTGGGCCCGGAAGGGGGCGCTGGTGGTGGCCGTATTCTGGTGACGGGTACGCCTGAGGAGATGAGCCGTTGCAAGGAGTCCCACACGGCGCGCTTCCTCGCTCCTCTACTGGAGAAATAAGCGTCACTCGAGAAAAAGGGGCCAAGGCCCCTTTTTTGTTGGCCGGTGGGCGAGGTGCGCCGGTCTGGCGCCCGGCCAGGGATGAGAGGGAGAAAAGAGGGACTCGTCCGGCAGACTCAGTGTGTCAGCATCAGGAAGGCGAGGGCGAACAGGAAACCCAGCAGAATGAAGAGGAAGGAACCTATCCCCCAGATGGCGGCAAGAATGCCGAGAATTTTGTCTTTGCGTGTCTGTGGTTTCATAAAATTCAAATTACAGCGTGGTTACATCGCATTAATAAAATACGCCCCGGGGCATAATTAAACAACAATTGAAAGGTGATATGAAGGTGTTTAAGGTGTATTTAATTGGTATTTTACATTTCATGATGATGCGGTAATTTAAGGCATCATCATGTATTTGAATGACTTTTTATTTTCATCTGCGGTTTGACTGCCCAATCAAAGCTGCCGTGTACATCTATCTATTTCTTGATAACTATTGAGCTAAATCAATAACCGGCCATTCACATCCTTTTATAGTTTTCGGGCTTGCAACATAGAAAGAAAACAAAAAAGGAATAATGTGATGAAAAAGATCCTTCCTCTGTTAATCGCAGCCGCTTTTGCTTCCCCCGTCGCCATGGCACATCAGGCCGGTGACATCCTGGTCCGTGGTGGCCTGGCGTTCGTCTCTCCCCAGACCAGCAGTGACAACGTGCTGGGGACGGGCGAGCTGGAGATCGACAGCAACATGCAGCTTGGCCTGACCCTCTCCTACATGTTGACGGACAACTGGGGTGTCGAGCTGCTGGCCGCGACCCCCTTCTCCCACTCGGTGTCGACTGCCGGCCTGGGTGAGGTCGCCAAGGTCAAACACCTGCCGCCGACTCTGATGGCGCAGTACTACTTCGGTGATGCCAACAGCAAGGTGCGCCCCTATGTGGGTGCCGGTATCAACTACACCACCTTCTTCGACGAGGAAGGGCGCGGTGCCCTGGCCGGGACGGATGTGAGCGTGGACTCCTCCTGGGGGATGGCGGGTCAGGTGGGCCTGGACATGGCGATCAATGACCGCTGGTTCGTCAACGCCTCCGCCTGGCTCATCGACATCGATACCGATGTGCATACCGCCGTGGGCACCATCAACACCTCCATCGATCCGGTGGCCTTCATGTTCGGCGTCGGCTACCGCTTCTGATGACAAACGTGGCCGGTGCTCGGCCATGACAACCAAGCATGTCTCTTTGGCCCGGCTCTGTTCGGGCCCTTTTCTGCCTGCCATGTCACGCCAACTGTGATCTGGCCCGCCATCGTGTCACGAACCGCTATTCCATTGCACCCCGCTGCCGATAACCTCGGCATTCACCCCTTTCCCCAACGAGTGAGGATGCCTCCATGGGTTTATCTATTGTGCAGCGGATCATCGCCGGCTTCGTGCTGATGCTGTTGTTGCTGGTTCTGCTCGGCTTCATCAGTATTTTGAAGATCCGGGGGATCAACGAGGGGCTCTCCCAGGTTTCTGATCGTGCCACCCCCCTGGTGATCGCAGTCGCCGGGCTCAAGGGTGCACTGCAGGACAGCAACCGCTGGGTGCTCACCTACAGAACCAGCGAGGAGGCGGCCCAGTTGCCGCAACTGGCCAGCCAGTTCAAGGCGCAGCAGGAGCGTTTCCTGGCCCAGAGCAAGGAGATGGCCCGGTTTGACGGGGTGGCCGAGGCGAGCGAGCGGTTCCGCCAGGTCGACGGGGCGACCCGCGAGTTCTACGGGTTGGCGGATCAGGTGCTGACCCAGCACGGCCAGTGGGTGGCCGCACTCGATCGGCGCCATGAACTGGAGCTGGCGTTCATCCGGCTGGAAGATACCTACCAGTGGGCCGCCGACCTGTTGTTGCAGCAGACCGCGAGCAAACGCTCCATGCGCAACAAGGCCGAACTCATCACCTCCGGCATTGCCCGGGATCTGAAAAACATCCGCCGGGCTGATGCCAAGACCGATCTCAATGAATTGGAGAAGGTGCTCGGCAAGGATATCGAGATGGCACGCAAACGGCTCGAACGGGTGCAGGTGCCCGATGACGTGAGGCAGCGTTTCATCGTCAACCTCGATCGGATGCAGGAGTTGGCCCTCGGCCCGAAAGGGTTGTTGGCGACCATGCGCAATGGCCAGCAACTGGCGGCCTCGCTGCAGTCCCTGAACCAGCAGCTCGACACCAGTCTGGTCAACAGCCTGGCGCTGCTGGACGAGATGGCCAAATCGGCGGGCGGCATTGCCAGCGCGAGCCGGGTCGGGGCGGATGACGCCGTCAGCAGCGCCAGCGCCTGGATCCTGATCGTGTCTGCCATCTCCGCGGCCGCCGCGCTCCTCATCGGTTACACCACGGCCCGCAGCATCCAGCGTCCGCTGCAACTCATCGATCGGGAGCTGGATCGCATGGCCACGGGTGACATGACCCGGCGCATCGACTACCAGAGCCGCTGCGAGTTCGGCAGCCTGACCCGCTCCATCAATACCCTGGCAGACAAGACCGGCGAGCTGCTCGCCCAGATCAATGCCGGCTCGCGCCATCTGGTGGACGAGGCGAGCCGCGCCGCCGAGATAAGCGAGCGGGCCATGTCACGGGTGCAGGATCAGAAGAGCCAGACCGATCAGGTGGCTGCCGCCATCACCGAGCTGGAGGTGAGTGCGACCGAGGTGGCGCGCTCCACCGACGGCACCAAGCGCGAGGTGGACCTGGCGGACGAAGAGGCCCGCGCCGGACGCAAACAGGTGGCGACTACGCGCCAGATCACCGAACAACTGGCGGGAGCCATGGAAGAGGCGGTCGGTATCACCCACAAGCTGGGGGAATTCAGCGACAACATCGGCAGCATCCTCGATGTGATCCGCAGCATCGCCGAGCAGACCAACCTGCTGGCGCTGAACGCGGCCATCGAGGCGGCCCGGGCGGGGGACGCAGGTCGTGGCTTCGCGGTGGTGGCGGACGAGGTGCGGGCACTGGCGAACCGGACCCAGACCTCGACCGAGGAGATCCAGGCCATGATCGAGAACCTGCAAAGTTCCAGCAAGCACGTGGTGGCCGTGATGGCACGCAGCCAGGAGCAGACCCAGGATTGCGTGGCACAGACCCGGGTGATGGACGAGGCGCTGCAATCCATTGCCGAGCGAATGAGCGCCATCAAGGCGATGGCGGATCAGGTGGCTCATGCCGCCCAGGAACAGATCTCCGTGAGTCAGGGAGTTGCCCGTCATGTCGCCGGCATTGCGGATGTGGCTTACGAGACCGAGCGGGAGGCGCGGGAATCGGCCAGCAGCAGTGAGGTGCTGGCGGATCTGGTCGCCAAGCAGCAGCAATTGATCGCCCATTTCAAGGTGTAGGAGGACTTATGGCTAACAAGTGGATCGGGGCCCTGAGTCTCCTGTTGTGTGGCCAGCTGATGGCCAGCGAGCTGGTGATAGAGAGCTGGCGCATAGATGACAAGGCCTTGTGGGAACAGAAGATCATTCCTGCATTCGAGGCCGCCCACCCGGGTATTCAGGTGAAATTCAACGGGGTGCAGAACGTCGAGTACATGCCGACCCTCTGGGCCAGCCTCAAGGCGGGCAAGACAGGGGATCTCATCACCTGTCGCCCGTTTGACGACTCCCTGGCCCTGTTCAAGGCGGGCCATCTGGTGGAGCTGAGCGAGATGGCGGGGATGGAGAACTTCCCGAGCTTTGCCCAATCCCCCTGGCAGACCGACAGTGGCGCCCAGACTTTCTGCGTGCCCATGGCATCGGTGATTCACGGCTTCTTCTACAACAAGAAGATTTTCAGTGAGCTGGGGCTGACGGTTCCCCAGACCCGCGAGGCATTCTTCGCGGCCCTGGACAAGGTGAAGGCGGATGGTCGCTATGTTCCCCTCGCCGTGAGCGGCTCGGAGAGCTGGGTTGCCTCCGAGCTCGGTTTCCAGAACATAGGCCCCAACTACTGGAAGGGGGAGGATGGGCGATTGGCGCTGATCGGGGGCCAGGAGCGCTTCAACAACCCGCAATACGTCAAGGTGTTCGAGGAGCTGGCCCGCTGGCGTGACTACCTGGGGGAGGGGGGCGAGAGCCGCGACTACGCCACCACCAACGAGCTGTTCACCTCGGGTAAGGCTGCCTTCTATGCAGCGGGATCCTGGGAGATCGCCCCCTTCACCGGCAAGGTGGACTTCGGTGTCATGCGCCCGCCCGTGGCAAAGCAGGGGGATGGCTGTTTCTTCACCGATCACACCGACATCGGTATGGGGATGAATCCTGCCAGCAAGAACAAGGAGGCCGCCATGACCTTCCTGCAATGGCTGACCACACCCCAGTTTGCCGAGCTCTATACCAACTCGCTGCCCGGCTTCTTCTCGCTCTCCAACCACTTCTTTGAAGCCACCAATCCGGCGGCCAGAGAGATGATGGAGTGGCGGGATCAGTGCGATTCCACCATCCGGGTTGCCACCCAGATCCTCTCCCGCGGCACTCCCAAGCTCGGGGATGAACTGGCCGAGGTGAGCCAGCAGGTATTGCTGGGAACCGTGGCACCCAAGGCGGCGGCCGATCGCCTGGAACAGGGGTTGAAAGGGTGGTATGCCCCCCATCAGGGCAACCAGGGCAAGGGACAGGAGTGTCAGTGTGAGGTGAGCGTGCCTGCCGTCCCTGTGTCGGGTGCCATCGGGACCGAGCCTGCTGCACCTGTGGTGCCGGATGGACAAGCGCCTTCCGGAGCAAGCGCGACCCAGCCTCCGTCAGTACCGGTGTCCGGAGCCGTCGCTCCAGCGTCTCCTGCCGAAGTGGAGGAGGCGCTCGCCAGCGAACTGGAGGGGGCACAGCCCTGATGGTTCACCATGAAGAACGGGAGGCCTTGGCCTCCCGTTTTGCATCTGCGTGATGACCTGTCATTCCCGTGGCAAGCGGCACAGGCTGCCAATACGGGCCACCGGCACGAAACCCAGAGCGCGATAGACCCGCTGGGCGTGATAGTGCTCGTCTGCCACTATGATGAGCGAACTGGCCCGTGCCAGTCCTTGGCGTGCGACCTGGCTCAGCAACAGACGACAGAGCCCCCGGTTTCGCCACTCTGCGTGCGTGCGCACCAGTTGAAAGCGTCCCAGGGTGCCGGTGAAGAAGAGTCCGCAGCTGGCAACCAGTTGATCCTGGTGCCATAACCCCCACCACTGTCCGAGCCCGTCATCGATCATGGCCTGATAGAGCTGGCGGCGTGACAAGAGATAGGGAAGATAGCGCTCCTCCGAATGGGCGGGATCCCGCTCTGCCAGCTCGAAGGCGAGCCACTGATCCCAGTCCGCCGCGGTGAACGGGCGAGCCGGAGCCAGGTCGCTGCCGGTGGGGGCTTGCCACTCCATTGCACCCAGCGCCAGTACCACGCACTCCATGTATTGGTACCCCGCCGCCACGAACCCGGCGACCCGGCTGTTCTGGCCTGCGGCGAGGGGCCACTGGAAGGTGCGGTGGCGGATACGGGGATCCCAGCCAATCAGCCTGTCGAAACTGGCCTCGAGCCAGCCCTTGTCACGATCGCTTGGGGGGGTGGGCAGCAACAGGTAGTTGCCGAAGTAGTAGTCTGGAGAGCCCGGGGTGCGCACGGTCCAGAACGCATCATGATCCGTCACCTCGCCCTGATAGCGATCGAACAGCAGATCGGTGGCAAAACCGGGGTGATCTTCCATGATGGGGCTCCTGCAAACGCTTGAATTGCTTATCGGCAGGCGGGGAAAGAAGTTAAAAAAAGGCCGGGAAACCCGGCCAAACAATCACACGCAGATTCAGAACGTCCAGGACGATCCGCCCGCATCATAGCGTGCCTGACAGCATTTTGGGATGGGGTCGCTCATTACTTAGGTTGAATTGCAAAATAAAAAAATCGGCAATCCCCCTTGTCGCTGACAAATCGGTATTGACTTTGATCCGTTTTCTCATAAAGATAGAAAGACGTTTAGACGTCCAAACATCCGTTTTGGCGTGAAGGAATGGGTTGCAGGACAGGGAGAGAGCAGATGGGATTTCACAGCGCGCGTCAGGTTGAGGCACTCAACCAGAGTTTGGCGGATCTGGGTGGCGACATATCGGTCAGTTTCGAGTTTTTCCCGCCCAACAGCGAAGGGATGGAGAACACCCTCTGGCAGTCCATCGAGCGCCTGCAGGTGCTGGAGCCCAAATTCGTCTCTGTGACCTATGGCGCCAATTCGGGCACCCGGGACCGCACTCACAAGGTGATCAAGGACATCAAGGAGCGTACCGGCCTCATCGCCGCCCCGCACCTGACCTGTATCGATGCCAGCCGTGACGAGTTGCGCACCATTGCCCGTGACTACTGGAACAGCGGTATTCGCCATATCGTGGCCCTGCGCGGAGACTTGCCTCCCGGTCTCGACAAGCCTGACATGTATGCCACCGACCTGGTCGCCCTGCTCAAATCCGAAGCCGATTTCGATATCTCGGTCGCCGCCTATCCGGAAGGCCACCCCGAGGCTCGCAGTGCGCAATCCGACCTGCTCAACCTCAAGCGCAAGATAGATGCCGGTGCCAACCGGGCCATTACCCAGTTCTTCTTCGATGTGGAGACCTATCTGCGTTTTCGGGATCGCTGCGCCGCCATCGGTATCGATGCGGAGATCGTGCCGGGGATACTGCCGGTCTCCAACTACCAGACCCTGGCCAAGTTTGCCGGTTTCACCAATGTGAAAATCCCGCGCTGGATGCACCAGCGTTTCGAAGGGCTGGAGAACGATCAGATGACGCGCAACATGGTGGGAGCCAGCATTGCCATCGACCAGGTGCGTGTGCTGAGTCAGGAAGGGGTGAAGGATTTCCACTTCTATACCCTGAACCGCTCAGAGCTGACCTACGCCATCTGTCACACACTGGGTGTGAGGCCGAAAGGTCAGGCCTGATCCGCGGCTCTGATACAGAAAAGCCAATGAGTCTTCTCATTGGCTTTTTGTTTTGGGCGACAGTCAGGGCCGGGTTGGCTGGATCTCCCTGGGCTCGAGATCGATGACTGCATTGCCGGCAGCACCGGGATACTGGTGATAGCTCTGGTCCTGCTCCAGGGTATAGAAGGTGTCGAGGTAGTCGTCGTTGTTGGTCATCCAGGAGTCCGGAAGTGCCTTGACGATACGGCCGCCGAGGTCGAGGAAGGGCAGGGCCTCGGGTACGCCGCCCGCAGTGAAGCCGAGTTTGAGTGCGTCAATCAGGAGGGCACTCAGCTCCTTGTAATTGACGTTGTCATCCTGCTCCATCATGACCACGTCGACGGCTCCCCAGCGGTAGCGATCCCAATAGACCAGGATCTGGTTGGGGGTGTAGTCGGTGTTGTCGTAGTCGAGATAGGGCATGTCGACGATATCTACCACGGGCTCGTCCCTGACAGGATTGACCCCGGCCACGACGGCATAGACCTCGGCGGCGCCCAGCAGCCAGGGCTCCTGATCATCGTTGAGCCTGATCTTCTTGAGAATGCTGGTCTTGAGGGGGGTGGTGTTGCTGGTGGCACGGGGCGTCACCTGCATGTTGGCGGCAGCCAGCGCCTTTCGCATCACCTTCAGGCCGGCATTCTTGGCTTTGACCGGATCGGCCTCCACCACCAGTACCGGCCGCGCCGGCGGCTGGTTCACATCGAGATAGATCGGGCTGCCGGCGCTGTCGAACGCCTCGATGGCGCTCCAGCTCTTTTCGTCACCACTTGGTATGTAGGCAACCAGTGGCTCCACCCCTTGTTGCAGTGCATCCGCCTGATCCGGATTGGCCAGCCGCAGTTGCATCAGCTCCCTGGCCTCGCCATCCAGCCCTTGCCGACTGATGGCCGCCTGGTTGGCATCCCGAGCCTGGCGCTTCAGGCGCAGGCTGGCCTTTGGCAGCAGGTTGGGTAGCGGGCTCTGGTATTCCTGATTGTTCAGGAGTGGCAGCAGGTTCTTCTGCTGCAGCGCGATCTGGCGTGCCAGCTCCCGATCGGTGTCGGCAGCCTGGGCCGTGGTGGCACCCAGCAGTGCCAGTAACAAAATGACAGCCTGATTCCTCATCTTCGTTCTCCAGTATTGAGTCTGACAACGGCGCTTGTCGGGAAGGATCTGCGCCGTTTTCTCACTAGAAAGGAATAAGGTTCATATGTGAACGCTCTTCTCAGGATTATGTGCTGCGTCTCACCGGAGTCTCCCCAGATGGTCAGGTCAGGCGCGGAGCCGGTTGACTTGATGCAATGTCACTCCGATCAGCAATCCCCAGCAGGCAGACCCGACCCCGAGCAGGGTGATCCCCGAGGCAGTCACGAGGAAAGTCAGTAGCGCGGCTTCCCGCTCCTCGTCCTGCTGCAAGGCGCTGTGCAAGCTGCTGCCTATGGTGCCGAGCAGCGCCAGCCCGGCCATGCAGGTGACCAGCACCGCAGGGAATGCGCTGAACAGGGCAACCACGGTGGCACCGAAACAGCCTGTGAGCAGGTAGAAACATCCAGCCCACACGGCAGCAGGCCAGCGTCGAGTGACATCGTGATCCACTTCCTTGCCCATGCAGATGGCGGCTGTGATGGCGGCCAGGTTGAAGGTATAGCCGCCAAACGGTGCCAGCAGCACGCCGATGAATCCGGTCCAGCCAATCAAGGAAGAAGTGGCCGGTTGATAGCCGTGGGCGCGCAGGATGGCAATGCCCGGCATGTTTTGCGAGGTCATGGTAACGAGAAAGAGCGGGAGTGCGATGGCGAGCAGGGCGTCGATGGAAAAGGTTGGCGAGATCCAGACCGGGGTGGAAAGTTGCCAGTGAACCTCGTTGAGTTGCAGCTCGCCCCTCAGGGTGCAGAGCAGCATGCCGGCAGCCAGGACCAGCACCATGGTGTAGCGGGGCCAGAGGTGGCGACCCAGCAAGAAAGCCAGTAGCAAGGTGCCAAGCAGCAGAGGATCTTGCGGTGCCACCTTGAAGAGATCCAGCCCGAACCTGAGCAAGACTCCGGCCAGCATGGCGGCCGCCAGTGGGGCGGGAATGTGACGCATCAGCCTGTCGAACCAGCCGCTGATACCGCAGAGGGTGATCAGCAGTGAAGAGATGATGAAGGCGCCGATGGCTTCAGCCAGACTGAAGTTCCCCAGGCTGGTGATGAGCAGGGCGGCACCCGGGGTAGACCAGGCCGTCAAGACAGGCACCCGGTAATAGAGGGAGAGGCCGATGCAGCTGACCCCCATGCCGATACCCAGTGTCCATAGCCAGGAAGAGACCTGGGCTGTCTCGGCACCGGCGGCCGTGGCGGCCTGGATGATCAAGACGACAGAACTCGTGTAACCCACCAATACGGCGATGAGTCCCGCGACCATGTGGGGGAGGGCTAGGGGCATGGGAAACTTCCTTGTGGATGCTGGTAGCTTGTGCGCTATTGCGTACAATGTGGTTTCGACTATAACGCTGTGCGTTATGGCGCACAATATGGCTCGAAGAAATCGGAGAACAGATGCAGGAGATGAGTCGCTATCTGGCCCAGCGATTGAAAGGGCTGCGCACTGAAAGAGGATGGAGCCTGGATATGGCCGCCCGTGAAACGGGGGTGAGCAAGGCCATGCTGGGACAGATCGAGCGAGGTGAATCCAGTCCGACGGTGGCAACATTGTGGAAGATTGCCACCGGTTTTCGGGTCTCTTTCTCCAGTTTCATTGAGCCGACACCAGCGGCACAGGGAGAGACGGTATACCGTATTGCCGATGATATTCGCCAGCAGCCGGCGGGAGAGGGGATGCAGGTTGCCCCGCTTTTCCCCTATGAGGCCCGCTTTGGTTTCGAGTTGTTCGAACTGACCCTGCTACCTGGCTACCAGCGGGAATCAGAACCCCATGAACCCGGAGTGACCGAACATGTCATCGTCATCAGCGGTGTGATGGAGGTACTGGTTGACGGAGCGTGGCGTTCCCTCGATCAGGGGGAGGCCGTCCGGTTTGCAGCGGACCGTACCCATGGCTATCGCAATCTTGGGGTCGCTCCCGCCATCTTCCACAATCTGATCCACTATCCGGCCATGGCCACGCGATGATTAGCCGGGGCGGCCATCCGCCCTGGGACTGGTCAGTATGGGGGTATAAACCCAGATGAACAGACCGTAGGCGGCAACCCAGCTCCATCCGCTGAGGTTCCATCCAGTGAGGGTGAGGTCTGGCCAAAAGAGGGGGAGCAAGACCCGCAACAGCGCGGACAGGATCACCAGTGCAAATGCTGCCGTGATCCTGCGTCCTATCTGCAGGGCTCTGCCACTGTGTCCGAGGGATACACGGGCTATCATCGCGAGGATCATGGCCCCCATGCTGCCCGCGCTGAACAGATGGCTGGCCAGTGACAAGGCAATCGGCCAGCCAGCCGTGCGTGTCGCCAGGGCGGTCAGCCCCAGTGGGATAAAGAGGTAGGCCAGGTGAAGCGACCACAGCAGAGGGTGGGCCACCGTGGTTCCGGGTCGCCAGCGCAGCTGCCTGTAGAGGTGAGCCCCTGCCGCCACTATATATAGAGGGAACATCTGGATGCCGGTGACCCACTGTGTCGGGAGCACCAACCAGAGCAGCAGGATGAGCCACAGAGACGCGAGGGCAATGCGCTCCAGCCACGGCAGTGGGGGTGCTTTTTCCGCCCCAGTGCCTCTGGCGATAAAGAAGGGAATGACACGTCCTCCCATGACGGCAATCAGGGTCGTGAAGAGGAGCACGGTTGCAAGCAGTATATGTTCCACCAATGGCCATTCGGCATGCCACCGCCAGCAAGCGGCATTGAGCAGGGTCAACACGAGAAGCAGGGGAACAAAAAAGAGATTGCGCCACTGGCGCGTTACTATGATGGGTCTGGCGAGGAACCACGTACAGAGGGGCAACCAGGCCAGGTCCATGACCATCAGAGTGACATTGCTTTCTCCAAACCAGGGGAGCAGGCCTCTCGGGATGGCCCACAATCCCACGACCAGTGCCAGCGGCCAACCGCGTACACCTGGGTGAGCGGTCCAGTTCTGGACGGCGGTAAGCAGAAAACCCGCCACTATGGCGGCACCAAAGCCGAACAGCATTTCATGTGCATGCCACCAGATGGGGTTGGCAATCCGGGGCAGAGCGAACCAGCCGTTGAGCTGCCCCAGCCAGCCGAGCATCGCCAAAGCCGAGAACAAGGCGCCAAACAGGAAGAAAGGCCGAAACCCGAGGCGGAACAGAGGAACGATTCTCTCCTCTTTGCGGCTATCCAGGATCTGGTGCATGAATGAAACCTTAATTGAACATTTGAAAAGCCAATTATAAAGTGGCTTTTCAAATGTTCAATTTAAATCCAATGACAGCCCGAAATGGTGGTGACGCGAACGAAACAGAACCGCTTTGCTGCATATCTGAGCGAACGGTTCTTCTCGGTGAAAAAGCCCTTGTCATCACGGCGTGGCTCCCTATAATGCGCCCCTACCAGCACGGCGGAGCACGCCAAACTGATGAGCTCGCTTCCTAGCGAAGTGAGCGCCGAAAGAAAAGCGAAAACAACTGCTTGACTTTCGAAGTGAGGAGCGTAAGATGCGCCTCCTCAACGCGATAAGCGTGACGCTCTTTAACAATTTGAATCAAGCAATCTGTGTGGGCACTCACAGCATCGAGCATCAAAAACAATTTTTG
>NZ_JBFWLQ010000016.1:0-41775 GCF_050252055.1 Aeromonas sp.
TTTGATGCTCGATGCTGTGAGTGCCCACACAGATTGCTTGATTCAAATTGTTAAAGAGCGACGCAGCTTTTGGCTGCTGCGGGAGTGGCATTCTACTCAACCGCCTTCTCGAGTCAAGCCTTATTTTACGAGGCTTTTTCGAGGCTACCGACCGGCTTGTTTGCGTTGCCGCTTGCCCTGTCGATGGAGGCGCATTATAGGGAGCGAATTCGTTCTGGCAACCCCTCCTCTGCAATAAAATTGTAAAAATCGGCACTTTTTTAGTTATTCATATCCAAACACAGCTTTTATACAAACTTATCCACAGAAACCGGTATCGTCTTGCTAGAATGGCCGAAAACAAGGAGGCCAAGATGGACTTGCGACTAAGACCTTACAAGGGAAAATGCCCGCAACTGGGCAATCGGGTATATGTGGATCCCTGCGCCACCCTGGTGGGGGATATCCAGCTGGGCGACGATGCGAGCATCTGGCCCATGGTGGCCGCCAGAGGGGACGTCAACCATATCCACATCGGTGCTCGCAGCAACATTCAGGACGGTACAGTGCTGCACCTGACCCGCAAGAGTGCCAGCAACCCTGGCGGCTATCCGCTGCTTATCGGCGAAGATGTCACGGTCGGACACAAGGCGATGCTGCATGGCTGCACCATAGGCGACCGGGTACTGGTCGGCATGGGTGCCATCCTGCTGGATGGGGTGATCGTTGAAGACGATGTGATGATCGGGGCGGGCAGCCTGGTGCCACCAGGCAAGCGGCTCGAGGCCGGCTTTCTTTATATGGGCAATCCCGTCAAGCAGGCCCGCCCTCTCAAGCCGGCCGAGATCGCCTTCCTGAAGACCTCGGCCGACAATTATGTGCAGCTCAAGGATGAATACCTGCAAGAGGCCTGACCCTGCAGCCACAAACAGGAAGCCCGGCATGATGCCGGGCTTCTCTGCTTATATAGCTAGCCAATCACTGTGGTCAGGATCAGTGGGCCTGATCCCAGTTGTCACCGGTGCCCGCTTCCACGACCAGCGGCACATCCAGTTCGGCCGCACCCGACATCTTCTCCTTGATGAGGGCGATGTACTCTTCCAGCTTCTCTTCGCGGATCTCGAACACCAGTTCATCGTGCACCTGCATCAACATGCGGATCGACTGGTCTTCAATGCCCCGGATCCAGCCATCCACGTTGATCATGGCCCGCTTGATGATGTCGGCAGCCGTACCCTGCATGGGGGCGTTGATGGCGGCCCGTTCGGCCGCCTTGCGCAGGCCCGCGTTGCGAGACTTGATATCCGGCAGATAGAGGCGACGGCCAAACAGAGTCTCCACATAGCCCTGGGCGTCCGCCTGCTGGCGGGTACGCTCCATGTACTCCAGCACACCCGGGTAGCGCTCGAAGTAGAGATCCATGTACTTCTGCGCTTCGGCGCGACCGATCCCCAGCTGCTTGGCCAGACCGAAGGCACTCATGCCATAGATGAGACCAAAGTTGATCGCCTTGGCGCTGCGACGCATGTCGCTGGTCACCGCATCGAGCGCGACGCCGAATACTTCGGCGGCGGTCGCCTTGTGGATGTCCTTGCCCTCGGCAAAGGCGGTCAGCAGCCCTTTGTCACCGGAGAGGTGGGCCATGATGCGCAGCTCGATCTGGGAGTAATCCGCCGCCACCAGCTTGTAACCGGCGCACGGAATGAAGGCCTGCCGAATGCGGCGCCCCTGTTCGTTGCGCACCGGAATGTTCTGCAGGTTGGGGTCGGTGGACGACAGTCGACCGGTCGCCGCCACCGCCTGGTGATAGGAGGTGTGCACCCGCCCGGTCTGCGGCTTGATCATCAGCGGCAGCTTGTCGGTGTAGGTGGACTTGAGCTTGGCCAGGCCACGGTGCTCCATCAGCAGACGCGGCAGCTCATAGGTCTCCGCCAGCTCGGCCAGCACCTCTTCCGCAGTGGATGGCGCTCCCTTGGGGGTCTTTTTGATGATCGGCAGCCCCAGCTTGGTGAAGAGGATTTCACCCAGCTGCTTGGGCGAGGAGAGATTGAACTCCTGCCCGGCCAGCTCGTGGGCCTGCTTCTCCAGCTCTGCCAGACGCACTTCGATCTCCTGGCTCTGCTGATGCAGCAGCTTGGGCTCGATGGTGGTACCGAGTCGCTCCATCCGCGCCAGCACCGGCAGCAGCGGCAGTTCGATCTCGCTGAACACCTTGGCAAGGCCCGGCTCGGCAGAGAGCTTGCCCCACAGTGCCTGATGCAGACGCAGGGTGATGTCGGCATCTTCCGCCGCGTAAGGAGCCGCCTGCTCCAGTTCGATCTGGTTGAAGGTGAGCTGCTTGACCCCCTTGCCAGCAATGTCCTCGAACGAGATGGTCTCGACGTTCAGATACCTGCGGGCCAGGGAATCCATATCGTGGCGGCTGGCGGTAGAGTTGAGCACATAGGACTCGAGCATGGTGTCGTAGGCGATACCCTGCAGCTCGATACCGTGGTTGAGCAGCACGTTGCGATCGTACTTGAGGTTCTGCCCCACCTTGAGACGGGCCGGATCTTCCAGCAGCGGCTTGAGCTTGCCCAGCACCAGCGCTTCGCTCAGCTGGACAGGCGCTCCCAGATAATCATGGCCGAAGGGCACGTAGGCCGCCTTGCCCGGCTCGATGGCAAAGGAGACGCCAACGACGCGCGCTTCCATATAGTCGAGACTGGTGGTCTCGGTGTCGAAGGCAAACAGCGGCGCCGCCTGCAACCGTGCCAGCCACTCATCGAATTCGGCCTCATCCAGGATGCAGCGATAGTCGGTTTCGATGGCGACTGCCGGGGCGGCACCTTCATCATCACCCTCGGCGTCACTCTCCTCAGCGCCGCCGGACTCCAACTCTTTGATCAGGTTGCGCAGCTCATACTCGCGATAGACCGCCAGTAGAGCCTCTTTATCGATGGGGCCAAGCTGCAGCTCTTCCAGACTCTGCTCCAGCACCACGTCGGTCTTGATGGTGGCAAGCACATAGGAAAGGCGCACCTGCTCTTCCTGCTCGCGGAACTTGTCGGCGAACGCCTTGGAGCCGCGGAAGCCGAGCGCCGCCACCTTGTCGAGGTTGGCGGCGATCTCGTCGATGCTGCCGATCCCCTGCAGCAGGGCCAGTGCGGTCTTCTCGCCGACACCTGTCATGCCGGGAATGTTGTCCACCTTGTCCCCCATCAGCGCCAGGTAATCGATGATGAGCTCGGGCGGTACGCCGAACTTCTCGATCACCCCTTCCCGATCGGTCTTCACATCCTTCATGGTGTCGATCAGGGTGACATGGTCGGAGACCAGCTGCGCCATGTCCTTGTCGCCGGTGCTGATGAGCACAGGCAACTGTTTCTCGGTCGCCTGACGGGCCAGGGTGCCGATCACGTCGTCAGCCTCCACCCCTTCGACCATCAGGAAGGGGAAACCCATTGCCTTGATCATCTGGTGGATAGGGGCGACCTGGCTGCGCAGATCGTCCGGCATGCTGGCGCGTGTTGCCTTGTATTCGGGATAGATGTCGTCGCGGAAGGTCTTGCCCTTGGCGTCGAACACCACGGCCACGTGGCAGTCGGGGTACTGCTTGCGAAGGCTGCGCATCATGTTGGCCATGACACGGACGGCGCCGCTAGGCAAGCCGGTCGAGGTGCGCAGATCGGCCTGCTGCGAGGCAAAGAAGGCGCGGTAAAGATATGAAGATCCGTCGACCAGAATAAGAGGATTGCTAGAGGCCATGAAAATCGTCCTGCCAAGAATAAACAGCCGCTAGGATGCCACAGGGCCCGCACCACACCAAGGGGACTCCCACCATCACCCCGGCGCACCGGTGGGGCATATTGCTGTGGATAACTCTGTGCTCAAAAATGGCACCATTGCATCACGGCCGTGACAAAGCTGTGGATTAAAACAAAAAATATCTTTTAAAACACTATGTTGAGATCATGAAAACTCAACATGACGCACGCATCATGATCTCGATCAATGTGGAAAAAAATTCAAGGGGGGTGCTGAGGCAGGATCCAAAACGAAACAATCCTAGCACAGGGAGATGACTTGACCAGCGGAGGTCGAACGATAACCATACAAAAGTACAACAATCTACCCTGGCTCACATTTTCAACAACGAGGAGTCTGTCATGAAAAAAGTGGCCGTGATCTTGAGTGGTTGTGGCGTGTTTGACGGCGCCGAAATCCACGAGGCCGTCATCAGCCTGCTGGCGCTGGCCCGTCAGGGAGCATCCGTTCAATGCTTCGCCCCCAATGTCCCTCAGCTTCATGTCATCAATCACCTGACCGGCGAGGTCAGCGAGGGAGAGAGCCGCAACGTGCTGGTCGAGGCGGCCCGCATCTGCCGCGGCCAGATCAGGGATGCGGCTGAACTGGATGCAGCCGACTTCGACGCCCTGCTGGTGCCGGGCGGCTTCGGCGCCGCCAAGAACCTGTGTGACTTCGCCATCAAGGGCGCAGAGTGCCGCATCCAGCCGGATGTGCTGAAGGCCTGCCAGAGCTTTGCCAGAGCCGGCAAACCGGCCGCCTACATCTGCATCGCACCGGCCATGATCCCGCTCATCTATGGGGCAGGCACCCTGGCCACCATTGGCAACGACGAGGGCGCCGCCAACGCCATCGAAGCCATGGGTGGCAGTCATCTCGACTGCCCGGTGAGCGAGTTCGTGGTGGATCAGGAGCGCAAGGTCATCTCCACTCCTGCCTACATGCTGGCCAACAATATTGTGGAGGCGGCGGACGGCATCGAGAAGACCGTCAAACAGCTGCTGGCACTCTGATTGCCCGGCAGACCAAAACAAGCGGGCCGCTCAAGGAGCGGCCCGCTTTCATTCCGGTCAATCTAGACGGGATCAGATGGCATCGCCCATCTGGTCCATCTTGCCCAGCAGGGCACGCAGACGCTCTTGCCAGGCAACGTGCTCGTTGCGCAGTTGGTGGTTTTCGTCTTGCAGCTTGCTGTTCTGCTCTTTCAGCTCGTCCAGCTCCATCTTCAGCAAGGAGATGTTGTCGACGGCGGATTGTACTTTGGATTCGAGTTGCTCAAGGACTTCTAGTGACATATGCATACCTGTATGTTCAATTGCGATGCCCCACAGAGGGCGATTCAAGCGCGTGGAGCCAGCATACCCTGATGCGCTCGACACAAACAAGCCAGCACGTTGCAAAATGCGCCCTGCGGCCCGGTATTGCTTAAATATGCGTCGGTTTTTCTCGCAGGCAGCAGGAACCTCGATCCCGGGCGTCCGCCGTGGCATAACCCGCCCTCCTGCCGATGCCACCATCAGCCATGCAAGGCGATGAAGCCCCCCATCATCAGACAGGCCACGGCGTACATCAACAGGCCGTAGAGCAGGTTCCAGCGCAGCAGCAGCCCGGCGCTCAGGTTGTAGCGGGACGCCAGCGCCAGATTGGAGCCGGAGAGCGGGCTCGTCCCGGTCGCCAGCCCCCACCCCATGAGGAAGCACATGCCAAGCAGGCTGGGATCCGGTGCCAGCGGCCAGAGCAGCGGCGCCACCCCCGAGATGCTGATGAGAGGATGCACGCCCACTATGGCCACCAGGAAGATCAGCAGCAGGGTCAGGCAGGCTTCCAGCCAGCCGAAGTGGTTGAACAGCGGCAGGCCGTGGCCACTGCCAAAGTCCAGTACTGACAGCGCGCTGTTGATGCCAGCCGCCAGCAGGCCGGCCCCCAGAAACAGCACAAGCTGGCCACCGATGGCCGGGAAGCGCTCCACCACCTGGCGCTTGAGAGCAGCCCCTCGCCCCGCTTGCGGCATGAACAGCAAGGCCAGCAAGGGCGCCACCAGGGCGATCACCGCCAGAATGCTGAGTCCGGGCCAGAAACGGTGGATCACCAGCACCAGCAGTGCCAGGGTCACCGGTAGCCCCAGGGTCTGGAGCCGCAGCGGATAACCTTCAAAGGTCTCCACGCCGAGTCGCTCTACCTGCCAGGCCGTCAGCCCCATGGCCAGCAAGGCCGCCAGTATGCCAAAAGGCAGTATGCTGCCCAGTTGCAGACCCGGTGCATAGGTGAGGGCCACCGCCATGGCGACGAAGAAGGGGGACCAAAACGCAGCCGCACAGAAGATCCGGCTCAGCACCATGACCTGACGCCGCTCCAGCGTCCCGTTGCGCTCCAGCCGATCGCCGATGATGAAGAGCACCGAAAGATTGATGACGGCCCCCAGCAGATTGAGGCTGGCCATGGTGCTCCACAGCCCCTTGCGACCGGACCAGGAGGCGGTGCCGGTCAAGAGGCCGGAGGTAGCCAGATTGAGGGTGCTCACTGCGGCAAACATGGTCAGCATGTTGATGTTCGGCAAGAGCCAGTCACCGGGGCTGAGGCTGGCCCCTCGCCACCAGGAAAAGAGCAGCAGCAGGAGCGCCGCGCCGTAGAGGGCCAGCGCCTGGCGCCGTGCGGCACCCACCAGCCAGGGCCAGGTGAGCAGGGAGGCGGCCCAGGCCGCGATGGCGGCGGGCCAGGGGGAGAAGTCCAGATAAAGGTGCAGCAGGTTGAGCAGCCACATCCCCAGGATCAGAAAGCCTGACCAGCGCTTGACCATACAACGGCCTCGGTCAGGGGATCAGAGGCACTGATCCATGTCCAGGGAAGGTTTGTCGCACTCGGGGCGGCCCACAATCCTGGCAGGCACGCCAGCGACCGTGGTGTGAGGCGGCACCGGGTTGATCACCACGCTGCCGGCACCGATCTTGGCGCCGACGCCCACCTCGATGTTGCCGAGCACCTTGGCCCCCGCCCCTATCATCACCCCTTCCCGGATTTTGGGGTGACGATCGCCACTCTCCTTGCCGGTCCCCCCCAGAGTCACACTCTGAAGGATGGAGACGTCGTTCTCGATGACGGCGGTTTCGCCGACCACGATACCGGTGGCATGGTCAAACATGATGCCCTTGCCGATGCGGGCGGCCGGGTGTACATCCACGCCGAACACCACGGAGATCTGGTTTTGCAGATAGAGCGCCAGGGCACGGCGTCCCTGACGCCACAGCCAGTTGGCCACCCGATACCCCTGAAGAGCATGGAATCCCTTGAGGTAGAGCAGCGGGGTGGAGAAGAGGTCGACCGCCGGGTCGCGATCCTGCACCGCGCAGATGTCGGCGGCCACTGCGGCCAGCAGCTCGGGCTCGCTGCGCAGGGCCAGCTCGATCACTTCCCGCAAGGCGATGGCAGGCATGGTGGTGCTGTCGAGCTTGTTGGCGAGCTGGAAGCTCAGCGCCGAGCGCAAATCCCGGTGATTGAGAATGGTGGAATGAAAGAAGCTGGCCAGCATGGGCTCCTGGGCCGCCATGCTCTGCGCTTCCTGCTGAATTTTTTGCCAGGTTCTGGCAACCAGATCATCCATGTTGCAGCCTACTGTTGTTCAGGGTGAGTGCTTTGTCGTTCTTTTGTCAGCACCGAGATGGGGTCCATGTGAATGATCACATCCATCCGCTCGAAGGCCTGGCGGACGGCCAGTTCAGCCTCGTCGGCTATCTGATGGGCCCTGACCAGAGGCAGTTGATCATCGAGTTCCAGATGCAACTGCACGAAACGGGTCGGCCCGGATTGGCGGGTACGCAGGTCATGTACGCCATGCACCCCCTCTACGGCGCAGCAGAGGGCCATTATTCTCGCTTGTTCCTCCTCTGGCAACTGACGATCGAGCAGGGCCTGCACCGATTCGTAGCCGATATGGACAGCCCCCCACACCAGGAACAGACCGATCAGAATGGCAAACAGGCCGTCGGCCCAGTACCACCCCTGCCCCGCCAGCACCAGTGCCACCAGCACGCCGCCATTGAGCAGCAGGTCGGAACGGTAGTGCAGCATGTCGGCCTTGATGGCCACACTGTTGGTCTTGCGGATGACAAAGCCCTGGAAGCTCACCAGCAGCAGGGTCAGCACGATGGAGCCGACGCTGACCCAGATCCCGGCCTCCAGGCGCACCACGGGCACCTGATTCAGCATCGACGAGATGCCGTGCATCACCAGCAGCAAGGCGGACCCCGAGATGAAGGCCGACTGCACCAGACCCGCCAGGGACTCCGCCTTGCCGTGGCCGAAGCGATGCTCTTCGTCGGCAGGGGCCAGCGCATAACGGATGGCCAGCAGATTGATGAGAGAGGCGCTGATGTCCATGAAGGAATCGGTCAGGGATGCCAGCAGGCTGGATGAATCCGTCATCAGCCAGGCGATCAGTTTGCCCAGGATGAGCAGGGTGGCGGTGGTCACAGCGGCCATGCTGGCCAGGGTGACCCAGCGGGAATAGTGTTGGTGGCTCAAAACCGGCTTTCCTCCGACGCGTAAAAACTTATTATACCCTGACCCGGACGTCAGTTTGGCGTGCAAAATCAACAGAGTGACTCCCAGATGAACAAAATACTCCTGGTCGACGACGATCTCGAACTGACCCAGCTGCTCACCGAAATCCTGACTCTGGAGGGGTTTGAGGTCACCGTCGCCGAGGATGGGGAAGAGGGATTGCAGCGACTGGCAGAACAGGCTTTCGACCTGGTGCTGCTGGACGTCATGATGCCCAGACTCAACGGTTTCGCGATGCTGACCCGGCTGCGCAAGACCCACGACACCCCGGTGTTGATGCTGACCGCCCGTGGCGACAGCCAGGATCGGGTCAACGGGCTGGAGGCCGGTGCCGACGACTATCTCGCCAAGCCGTTCGACGACAGGGAGCTGCTGGCCCGGGTGCGCGCCATCCTGCGTCGAACCCAGAGCCAGGCTCCCCAGCGCGGCGGCAGCTCGGAAGAGGTGCGCTTCATGGATCTGGTGCTGCAGCCCGGCCTGCAACAGGCTCGCTGCGACGATCAGTTGCTGGAACTCACCGCCACCGAGTTCGGCCTGCTGGAGTGCCTGCTGCGCAATCCGGGCCAGATCGTCAGCAAGGGCCTGCTCTCCGAGCAGGTGCTGGGCAAGAAGCTCGAACCCTTCGATCGGGCCATCGACATGCACCTGAGCAACCTGCGCAAGAAGCTGCCGGAGCGGGCCGACGGCCAGCCCCGCTTCAAGACAGTGCGGGGACGAGGCTACTTGTGGCTGGAGCAGGCATGAAATCGGCCCGCACCTTCAACGGCCTTTCCACCCAGATCTTCCTCTGGTTCTGGTTCATCCTGCTGCTGGTCGTGGCCGCGGTGGTGATCCTCCCCACCCTGGACCCCCGCAACATCATCCCGCTGCCGGCCCACGAGATCACCCGTCTCAACAACAACCTGGCGGCGCTGCAACGGGGCGCGGATCCCGAGCAGGATTTCGATCTGGCCAAGGCCATCGATGCCGCGGGCCTCTTGCCGGTGGACAACATCTATCTACGCGATGCCAAGGGGCAGATGCAGTCCAGCACCCGGCTGAGCAAGTTCGTGATCCGTTTCATGCTCGACTCGGACAACCCGGCCAAGCCCATGCTGGGCAGCGAACACCAGCGCGCCATCGCCGGCCCCTTCCAGATGGTCCATCACGGCCAGACCTATCACGTCTATTTCGGTCTGAACGTCGAAAACTCCTACCTGTTCCTCTTCATCCAGATCCTGGATCACCCCATCCAGATCCTGGGCATCGCCATGCTGGTCAGCACCCCGCTCTGTCTATTGCTCGCCTGGCGCCTGACCCGCCCCATACTGCAGTTGCAGCAGTCGGTCTCCCAACTCGCCCAGGGCAACCTGGAAATACAGATCCCCAACCTGGGTCGGCGCGACGAGATAGGCCAGCTGGCCGAACATGTCAGTCGCATGGTCGACACCCTCAAGGACATGATCCAGAAGCAGAAGCAGCTGCTCTCCGACATCTCCCACGAGCTGCGCAGCCCCCTGACCCGCATCCAGCTCGCACAGGCGCTGATCCGCCGCAAGCAGGGGGACAGCGCCGAGCTGGCGCGCATCGAAGGGGAGATAGCCCGGCTCGACAAGCTGATAGGGGATCTGCTGGATCTGTCGCGGGTGCAGCAACATGTGGAGGCGCCGGTGACGCTGCCCCTGGCGGAGCTGCTGGAGCCCATCCTGGACGACGCCATGTTCGAGGCAAACCAGAACGGCAAACAGCTCAGGCTCCCTTCCTTGCCCGCCGAATCCCTCACCATGTGGCCAGAACTGTTGGCCCGCGCCCTGGAAAATCCCCTGCGCAACGCCCTCAAGTATGCCCGCGAGTTCATCAAGGTGGACTGGTACCGGGAGGGACGGGAATGGGTGATGACCATACGGGATGACGGCCCGGGCGTGCCGGTGGAGCAGCAGCCCCGGTTGTTCCTGCCCTTCTTTCGGGTGGACGATGCCCGCAACGCCAAGACCGGGGGCACGGGTCTCGGCCTTGCCATCGCCGCCGAGGCGATCCAGCGTCATGGGGGGACCATCCGGGCCAGCAGCAATCAGCCGACCGGACTGGTCATCACCATCCGTCTGCCCATGCCCTGACCTCCCCCTTTTCATCGGCACGGGTGCTGGGTATGCTGGCGCCCGTTTCGCACCAGCCCAGGATCCTTCCATGCTCGATATCGTGCTCTACCAACCGGAAATCCCCCCCAACACCGGCAACATCATTCGCCTCTGCGCCAATACCGGCTACCGGTTGCACCTGATAGAGCCCCTGGGGTTCGAGTGGGATGACAAACGGGTCAAGCGGGCCGGGCTCGACTATCACGAGTTTGCCGACGTCAAGCGCTGGCCTGACTATGAGGCGTTTCTGACGGCCGTCGCCCCCCAACGCGTCTTTGCCTGCACCACCAAGGGACGCACCGCCCACTCGGCGGCCCGGTTTGCCCCCGGTGACGCCCTGCTGTTCGGGCCCGAGAGCCGAGGCCTGCCCATGGAGATCATCGAGAGCCTGCCATTCGAGCAGCGGCTGCGCATTCCCATGCTGCCCCAGAGCCGCAGCATGAATCTGGCCAACGCCGTCGCGGTGTTCGTCTACGAGAGCTGGCGACAGTTCGACTATTCAGGCTCGCTCTGACCGCTGACGATATTGGCAAGACGGCCAGGATTCAGACTGACTGCGCCGTCCCCTGCCCCGCCAGCAGCCGTCCATCACGCTCCAGTCGCCAGCAGAGCCAGCCCAGCGTCAGGCCACGACCGGCCATCAGGGCACTCATGGCGGCCCACAGGGCCGCCACACCCCATCCCTGGCAGAACCACCAGATGGGAAAGAAGCCGGCAAACACCGCCACCAGCATGCTGTTGCGCATCTCCCGGGCCCGGGTGGCGCCGATAAAGACCCCGTCCAGCAGGAAGCACCAGACCGCCAGCAGCGGCATGGCCACCAGCCAGGGGAGCTGACGTTGCGCCTCGGCGATCACCGCCGGTATGTCGGTAATGTGGCGGATGAGCCAGTGTCCCCCCAGGGCAAACGAGAGGGTAAATGCCAGGGCGATCAGCAGCGCCCAGCCCAGATTGAGGACGATGGCCTCCCGCAGCAGCGGCCGATCACGCCGCCCGATGGCACGCCCTACCATGGCTTCCACCGCATAGGCAAATCCATCCAGCCCGTAGGAAATCAGCATCAGGAAATTGAGCAGCACCGCATTGGCGGCCACCGCCACATCCCCCAGCCTGGCCCCCTGCAGAGTCATGAACACGAAGCAGAGTTGCAGGCAGAGGGAGCGGATGAAAATATCCCGGTTCAGGGCGAGCAGCCGCAGCAGGGCCGGCCACTGGCGCCAGCGCTGCCAGGCGTTGTGCCACACCCCGGGATCAAGTCGGCGCAGATGCCGGCTCACCAGCCAGAACCCCACCCCGAGCGTGCTGTAATCCGCCAGCAGGGAAGCTGCGGCCACCCCTTTCACCTGCCAGCCCAATCCCAGCACGAACCAGGCATCCAGCACCATGTTGACGAGATTGCCCAGGATCAGCAGCAGCATGGGACTGCGTGCATCCTGCATGCCCAGCAACCACCCCATGATGACCAGATTGCACAAGGCCGCCGGGGCGCTCCAGACCCGCACCGACACATATTGACCGGCATAGGTCTGTACCTCGGAAGAGCCGCCGCCGAGGGCGATGATGGCAGGCAGGAACGGCAACAACAGGAGCAACAGCACCATGCCCAGTCCGATCGCCAAGCCCAGGGCCCGCGCCAGGGTGTCGAGCTGCCCTTCGGCATGGGCTGCACCCTGAGCCTGGGCGGTCAGCCCTGTGGTGGACATGCGCAGGAAGCCAAGCAACCAGAACAGCAGATTGATGAAGGTCGCACCGACCGAGACGCCGCCGAGAAACCAGGCCTGGCCAAGATGACCGATCACCCAGGTGTCCACCAGCCCCAGCAAGGGCGTGGTGACGTTGGAGAACACCATGGGCAGGGCCAGGACGAAGACGGCCCTGTGGCGGCGAGGATCCTTCAGCCAGGCGGGAATCAGCATGGTGCGCGCCGGGCTCACTCGCCAGCCAGCCGCACGATGCGCGCGAAGTCGGCCACCATGGCCTGCATGTCCACGTGGGGCACCTCACCCGGTGCCACTTTGGGTCGGAAGGTGGCCACCAGCTTCCCCTCGGGGTTGATCAGCACGATGGAGGCGGAGTGGTCTATCAGGTAATCCTTGCGATCCCCTTCCACGATGGAATAGACCAGCCCCAGATTGCGGACCAGAGGAAAGAGGGCACTGTGAGGTGCTGTCGCCGCCTTGAACTCGGGCTCGAAGAAGGCGGTATAGCTTTTCAGGCGGGCGCTGTCATCCCGCTGGGGATCCGCCGAGATGAATACCACCTGGCTAGTGGGGGCTATCTTCTTCAACGCCGGATAGACGCTGCGCAGATCCGCCAGCGTGGTCGGACAGACATCCGGGCAGTAGGTGTAGCCGATGAACAGAAAGCTCCAGTGTCCCGTCAGGTTGGCAGGGGTAAAGGGCTGTGCATCCGCATCCGTGAGGGTAAACGGGTTGATGTCTCGCCCCGCCGGGTAGTAATCGGCCTGTTCCGGCACCGCGGGCTGACTCCAGTAATAAGCCGCCGCAATGGCGCCGATGAACAGCAACAGCAGCAGGTAAAAGCGTGGTTTAACCATATAAAACAAAGCCTTGCTTATGTTAGAAGCCCTATGGGCAAAACCGGTAGGGGTCATTGTAACCCGCACGCCCCCGCCGCTGGCTAGTCTTGCATCCCGGCGGGAAAGCGTCTGTGCCATGGATCAGCAGCATCGGCGCCAAAACAAGAGCCCCGCTCTGGCGGGGCTCTTGTCTGTACAGGAAGAGGGATCAGGGCCGCAGCCTGTGCTGCGGCTGGGCACGTCTCAGGGGGACGCGCAGCGGGATGACGGGGGCAGTCCAGGGCTCATCCGGCAATCCGATGTCGTGATGATGGCGAAACAGACGAACCAGGCGGACAATCTTGTCTTTGGGGCACCCAAGCCAGATGGTCCAACCATCTCCCTTGTGATAGACCCAGAGCGCATAGAACCATGTCATCCGACTGCCCTTGATGAATCGGGTGATGGAAGATGCGGGCGCTGCGGCCGGCACCGGATCCCACGGCGAGCTTGAAGCCATACCTGTCCTCCTTGCTCAACAGGTCACGCTGACGGGTCTCTTTGTCCCCAACGACGAACCAACCACGGCAGCGTACTGACTGTACGAGTCCCCAGTCTGAGGCGACTCTCCCTTCTGCGCACCGACCCGGCGATCATGCATCCCTGCCATGGCGTACTGCCCGGTGCGACTCCCCCTTCCCTGATCACCGACCATGACAGGGGCCTTATCAAAGGATATATCCGAAATGCATGTCGTGCGGCGAGACTGTGCGCACAGGAAGGAGAAGCGAAAAGGTGGGGAGGGAGATGCCATCGGCAGATGAAAATGAAGAGGCCTCCCGCAGGAGGCCTCTTCATCGCATCGGATGTTTACATCCAGTCGGCGTTGCGGATTACGCCGACCGCCAGGCCCTCTATGGTGAGGTGCTGACTGGCGAGATCCACCTCGATGGGGGAGAGTTCTTCATTTTCCGGCAGCAGCCACACCTGGCTGCCCTTGCGCTGGAAGCGCTTGACGGTGACGTCCTCGTCCAGACGTGCTACCACGACCTGGCCGTTGCGTACCTCCTGGGTCTTGTGCACCGCCAGCAGGTCCCCGTCCATGATGCCGATGTTCTTCATGCTCATGCCCTGCACCCGCAGCAGGAAGTCTGCCCGCGGGTGGAACAGGGCGGGATCCACCTGGTAGTGGCTCTCGATGTGTTCCTGGGCCAGGATGGGTTCCCCGGCCGCTACCTTGCCAATCAGTGGCAGGCCGTTTTCTTCAGGCTGCACGTCCTCTTCTTCGAGCAGCAGACGAATGCCGCGGGACGTACCCGGCATGATCTCGATGACCCCTTTTTTGGCCAGGGCCTTCAGATGTTCTTCGGCCGCGTTGGCCGACTTGAAGCCAAGCTTCTGGGCAATCTCGGCGCGAGTCGGCGGCATGCCGGTCTCGTTCATGTTCGCCTTGATGAGCTCGAGTACTTCAGCCTGGCGAGGGGTAAGGGGTTTCATAGCATGGGCACCTGTCTTTTTATACAGCACACTGGCAGTATATACAGTGCTGGGGCCAAGGCAAGGCGCAACTGGCATTTGTCGCGACCCGACGCACATTTGTCCCTCCCCCTGCTCTGAAGTGCCGACTCATCGTACCTCTCGGCGACAAGCAGCCGGTGATTTGCTATGCTCACGCCGCATTTTTTTGGAGAGCAGACGCACATGTCCCTTGGACAGAAGATTTCCAGAGCCATCCTGCAATGGCCGGTCAGCGGCTTGGTCAATCACAAGAGCCTGCCGGAAAACCCCATCACCGAGCTCAAGCTGGATCCGGCCAGACCCATCGTCTATGCCCTGAAGACCAGCTCGATCACCGACCTGATGACCCTGCAACAGTGCTGCGAGGATCTCGGCCTGCCCGGCCCCTTCACGCCGCTGGAGCTGAACGGTCAGCTGCTGCCACGCTACGTCTGTCTGGACCGTCCGCCTCCCCTGTTCGGCACGCGCAACAAGCCGCTCCCCTTCCTGCAGGAGTTCCACCAGCTGCTGGACCTGCACAAGCAGGATCCGGCGCTGGACATCCAGGTAGTACCCGTCACCCTGTTCTGGGGCCGCGCCCCGGGCCGGGAAGGCGAGGAGGCCTCCGGCTGGAACATCATCAGCAGCCTGGCGCCAAACCGCCTGAAGAAGGCGCTGATCGTGATCCTGAAAGGGCGCGAGAACCTGGTGCGCTTCTCCCCGCCCCTCTCCCTGCGCTACATGGCGGACAAGCACGGCACCGACGAGGCCATCGCCCACAAGCTGGCGCGGGTGGCCCGCACCCACTTCAGCCGCCAGCAGCTGGCCGCCACCGGACCCAAGTTGCCGAACCGCAACCTGCTGTTCAAGCAACTGCTGGATTCGAGCGTGATCCAGCAGGCCATCGAGGAGGAGGCCAGACGGGAAGGGATCAGCCTGGAGAAGGCGCAAAAGCGTGCCCACGGCTACATGGACGAGATCGCCTCCAATTTCTCCTATCGGTTGATCCGCCTCGGCGAAAGCTTCCTTGGCTGGCTGTGGAACAAGCTCTATCGCGGCCTCTCGGTCAACGGAGCAGAGCAGGTGCGTCAGCTCGCCCAGGAAGGGCACGAGATCGTCTACGTCCCCTGCCATCGCAGCCACATGGATTACCTGCTGCTCTCCTACGTCATCTACCACCAGGGCATGGTGCCGCCCCACATCGCGGCGGGCATCAACCTCAACTTCTGGCCGGCGGGCCCCATCTTCCGCCACGGTGGCGCCTTCTTCATCCGCCGCACCTTCAAGGGCAATCCGCTCTACAGCACGGTATTCCGGGAGTACCTCAACCTGCTGTTCGCCAAGGGCTACTCAGTGGAGTTCTTCACCGAGGGCGGGCGTTCGCGTACCGGTCGCCTGCTGCCCCCCAAGACCGGCATGCTGGCCATGACCCTGCAGGCCATGATGCGCGGGCTGGACAGGCCGGTCACCCTAGTCCCCGTCTACCTCGGCTACGAGCACGTGATGGAGGTGAATACCTACCACAACGAACTCAAGGGGAGCCGCAAGGAGAAGGAGAGCTTCCTGCAGGTGCTCGGCATCCTGCGCAAGCTGCGCAACTATGGCCGTGGCTTCGTCAATTTCGGCGAACCACTGACCCTCAACAGCTACCTCGGCGAACATGTGCCCACCTGGAAGGAGAGCATCGGCCGGGAGGAGCGCCCCGAGTGGATGGCCTCCACCGTCAACCAGCTGGCCGAGCTGCTGATGACCCGCATCAACGATGCCGCCGCCGTCAACGGCTTGACCCTGAGTGCCCTGGCCCTGCTGGCCGCCGAGCGCCACGCCCTGACCCGGGACGAACTCCAGGCCCAGCTCAACACCTATCTGGACCTGCTCAAGCAAGTGCCCTACAGCCCGCACAGCACCATGCCGGACGAGGACGCCAGGACCCTGCTGGAGCAGGCGATGGAGCTCAACAAGTTCGAGGTGAGCGAGGACAAGCTGGGCCAGATCATCAGCCTGGACCGCTATCAGGCGATCCTGCTCACCTACTACCGCAACAACATACTGCACCTGTTCGCCATGCCCTCCCTGGTGGCGGCCCTGATCGAGCGGTGCGAGGGGATCTCCCGCAGCGAGATCGTCGCCCGCTGTGTCGACATCTACCCCCTGCTCAAGACCGAACTCTTCCTGCGCTATGAAGAGGACGAGCTGCCGGAGCTGATCGATGCCCTGCTGGCCGAGCTGCTGCGCCAGCAACTGGTCGAGGCACGCGACGGCGGCTACTGGGTCAACCCCGGCAACCAGATGCGCCTGCTGCTCTTGGCCGAAAGCATCCAGGAGACCCTGCAGCGCTACGCCATCGTGCTGACCCGCATGCTGGCCCAGCCCCACATCGAGGCGGAGCAGCTGGAAGCGGACGGCCTGATGATGGCGGAGCGCCTCGGCACCCTGCACGGCATCAACGCCCCCGAGTTCTTCGACCAGAAGCTGTTCAGCACCCTGATCCACACCCTGCGCAGCGAAGGCTATCTGGATCCGGGCTGCAAACCGGATCTCGGCCGCTTCCAGGCATTGGCCGACAACATAGTGCCGCTGCTCAGCAACAAGATCCGCCGCACCATCCAGGCGGGCAACCGGCTCTGAGGCGTCGACACCCAACAAAAAGGCCGCATCATGCGGCCTTTTTTCATCCAGGAAGGGGGGCGGGTTAGAGGTAGTGAACCATCACCCCGAGCAGCACCAGCGCCCCCACGTAGTTGTTGTTGAGGAAGGCCTGGAAGCAGGCTTCCCGCTGCCGCTCCCGGATCAGTCGCTGCTGGTAGACGAACAGCGCCGCCGCCCCCAGCAGTCCCCAGTAATAACCGGATCCCAACCCCATCAGCTGCCCGACCCCCAGCAGGATCAGCAGGGTCGCCAGTTGCAGCGCGCCGATGATCCGCTTGTCGTGACGGCCAAACAGGATGGCGCTCGATTTCAGGCCGAGCTTGAGGTCGTCATCCCTGTCCACCATGGCGTACTCGGTGTCATAGGCGATGGTCCACAGCAGGTTGGCAAGAAACAACAGCCAGGCTTCCGGCGGCAGGGCATTGGCCTGAGCCGCATAGGCCATGGGAATGGACCAGGAGAAGGCCATGCCAAGCACCAGCTGGGGGATGGGGATGAAGCGCTTCATGAAGGGGTAGCAGACCGCCAGCAGCAGACCGGCAAAGGACAGGCTGATGGTGAGCGGGTTCAACGTCAGCACCAGGGCGAACGAGAGAAGCGCCAGCACGGCGAACAGCACCAGCACTTCCCGCTCGGCGACCCGCCCCATGGGCAGCGGTCGCCCGGCGGTGCGTTTCACATGACCGTCGAAGTTGCGATCCGCATAGTCATTGATGACACAGCCGGCGGAGCGCATCAGAAAAACGCCCACCACGAACACGGTCAGGATCCAGGGGTCAGGCAGGCCACCAGCCGCCAGACAGAGCGCCCACAGGGTCGGCCACAGCAGCAGCAGGGTACCGATGGGCTTGTCGATGCGGGCCAACTGCGCATAGGCCAGTCCCCGCTCCTTGGTTAACAGCTTCACTCCAGCTCCTTATCCGATGGCAACGAATGAGACGATAGCGAGGGCAGGAAAAGTTCATGGACCAGCAGTGGCCATTGCCCCAGAAACAGGCGGGAACGACGCCCCCAGACGGTGGCGGCCGGACACCAGGGATTGCTCGCTATCTCGAAACAGGCCAGTTGCAGGTGATCCCGCCGCGCCGGTGCCCCACCGAAAATGCGCTCTCCCAGCGGCTGCTCTCCCAGATCCTGCAAACCGCCCCCCTGCAAGGCCGCTTCGGCAAACAGGGTCCAACCCAGGATGGCAGGCCCGCCATCACCGTGCAGGATCACCTCGCGGCACATGCCCACGGGGGCCGGCACCGCTACCAGCGCCTGCTCGTCCACCGTCAGCGACACGGCGCGATTGCCGAGCAGTTGCACCGAGAGATGATGATTGTAACGACGCAGGCGCCGGGTCATGGAATCGGCCTCCAGCAACCAGGGACGCAGCGCCTCGGGCGGTTCGCACTCTGCAGGCGCCCGCCACGGGACGAGCTGGACGAGGGGAACAGTCAACTCGGACTTCACAGCTTCACCATCCGGAGATTTCCGTTGTCAGGTTAAAAACCGGTTTATTATCCGTAAATCAATGGCGAATTGTAAGAACATCCGTGCTTGACGGCCCCGATGGCAGCATCAAAAATGGGGCATCCGTCGCTGCCGAGCCATCCAGATGAAGATCTTCAGAATTCTGCTGCTGTCCCTGGGGTGTACCCTCTTGAATACACAGGCCTTCGCCAACGAGGAAGAGGCCACCGATCCCGCCTCCTCCGCCGTCCAGCCGGGATTCGCCTATCACGCTCTGGATCCGGACATCATCACCAACTACCTTGGCGACGGCAAAACCCTCGGCTATGTACGGGTGACGGTAGAGCTGATGGCCACGGACGCTGCCGACCTCAAGTTGCTGGAGCAGCACGACCCCCTGATCCGCGACGCCATCATCCGGCTGATTGGCAGCAAGACGGGCGCACAGATCAAGTCCCTGGTGAACCGGGAAGAGCTGCGCAAGGAGTGTGAGGCCAAGGTCAACGAGCTGCTGGTCAAGGAGACGGGCAAGAAGGCTGTCCGCGAGCTCATCTTCACCAAATACCTGTACCAGTAACCACACCGGGAGGGGGCCTACCCCTCTCACCCGTTGCATTCACTGTCGAGGACGTCATGGGTCACAAGACGCTGTGTGAGTGGCGCCGTCACGAGATCCCCGCCGATCTCAAGACGCTGCGCAAGATTGTGCGCAAACCCAAATTCGTGTGTGGCAAGTGTGCCCGCAGCGCCAATGACAAGGATTACCTGTGCCAGCCGCTGCGGCTGAAGCATAAAGAAGGGTAGGTACCTCTTCTCACGAAGAGGTTCACGCAATATTTCAGAAGAGAGAGGAAGGCTGATTTATTGATCAGTCCAGCCATGGCGACCCTGTTCAAACAGGCGACGGGCCTGCACGTCGTTGGGACAGACGCCGCGATACTCCTCTCCCGACCGTCCTGCCAGATAGAGATGCTCGGGTCGGCAATACCAGGCCAGCCCCTTCTGGCGACCCTGCTCCCAAAGGGCAACGTCCACTTTTTCCCCGCACTGGGTCTGGTGAAAAGCCACCCGATCGCCAGCAAAACCGAGCTTGCCGTCCGCCTCTCCCACGTCGCTCCACACCTTCTCGCAAGGGTCGTCGGAGTTGGAAACACAGCCCCCGAGCAGGGCGGCACAAAACATGATGACGAGTGAGCGCATATTCATCCTTGGCGTCGTTGGAATCGTTGTTGAGCCGCTGCCTGCCTCGTACAGCGTCATTTGAGCAGTTCATTCTAACCAGCCCGCCCCGTTCTCACCAAGGGCTGCCCCCCTCGCCACACAAAAAATCGGGCGGGCACCAGGCCCGCCCTCAGGCGTTACAGGGAATCACTGATCGTCGAGAGGGTCATAGTCCTGCCAGCTCTCGTCATCCAGCTCCTCCAGCTCGTCTTCCCAGGATTCCGGCTCCCAGTCATCATCGAGATCGAAATCAGGCGTCTGCGTACCCATGCTCATTCTCCTTGGATAGTGCACCGGCCTACAAAGTCTATCCAGAATAATGGGGCTCGCCAGTGGTTCCGCTCAGAGCTTGACCAGGGTGCAGACAGCCACCTGGAGTCATGGCTCCGGTGGCATCCACGCTCTGCTCCAACCCGGTGACAGACCGGGCGAACACGTCGGCTGGCAGTTCCCGCGCAGGGCGACGGTGCACCGACCTGGCCTTCGGTCACAACGCCTTGAACATGCTTGCCTCGCCCTGTCGTGGCATCGCTCGTCAGGTGCTCTGGCGCTTTTGCAATTGAAAATCCAGGGCGAGGCTCATGCCGGCCACCTCCTCGCCCGCCAGTTGGCGCAGGATCAGCTCCGCCGCCTCCCTGCCCATCTGGTGATAGGGGATCCTGACCGAAGTCAGCGCAGGATGACAGGCGCGCGCCACATCCAGATCGTCGAAACCGGCGATGGCGAGCTTGCCCGGCACGCTCAGATGGCGGCGCTGGCATTCGAACAGCACCCCGGCCGCCAGCTCGTCGTTGACGCAGATCAGCGCATCCAGTTCGGGCCAGCGCAGCAGAAACTCCCCCAGCATGGCCGCCCCCGTGCTAAAACTCGGCAGCTCAGAGGTATTGATGATGGCGTCCGGGGAGAGGTAGTTGTCCAGCAGCGCCTTCTGCCAGCCCTGCATGCGCTGCTGCAGCATCCACTGCTCCTGGCGGGCACAGAGAAAGCCGATGTTGCGATGACCGCGCTCGATGAGGTGGCGGGTCAGCTGATAACCGGCATCGAAGTTGGAGACCCCGACGTTCATGTCGATGGGATGGCGCGCCATGGCTCCCACCTCCACCACCGGCAAGCGAGCCGCCTGCAGGCGCTGCCGGATGACCTCCCCGGGATCCCCCCCAAACAACACCACGGCGGCCGGATTGTGCTGCAGGAAATTGCTGAGCAGGCTGGCCTCCTGCTGCTTCAGGTGCTGGGCATCCCCCAGCATAATCTGATAGCCCTCGGCGAGCAGGGTCTGCTGCAGCCCGGCAATCATGTCACCGCAGGCGCGCTCTGCCAGGCTGGGGACGATGACCACTATGGTCTGGGAGGTAGCGGATGCCAGCGCCCCCGCCGCCCGGTTCGGGATATAGCCGAGTTCATCCACCGCCGCCTCGATGCGCTCGCGCATCTTGTCGGACACCAGCTCGGGGGTGCGCAGGGCGCGCGACACCGTCATGGCTCCCACGCCAGCCAACTGGGCCACGTCGTTGAGGGTCACCCGACCCGTGCTGCGGCGTTTTTTCGCTTCTGACATCCTTTCCCTTCCTCGGCATGCGGGCATTCACTTTAAGGCAAAAGCGGGGCACTGACTATTTGCTCAAACCGGATTTTACCTTCTTTGAGGCCGATAAGGGGCAGGATGAATCCCTCCTGTGAGAGAAATGATAGCGCTATCACAGATCAATGTTAGCGCTATCTGGTAGCGCTAACTTTCGGGATCAAGCTCACAGTTATCAAGGGGCAAGATCGCTAGATTGGCGCCATCCTATCCAGCCCGGACACTGCCATGCTGACCCAATTGCTGACCGAGGAGGTCATTTCCATCGAAGCGGGCGCCCGCGACTGGCGCCACGCCATCGAGCTGGCCACCGCCCCCCTGCTGGCCAACGGCACCATAGAGCCCTCCTATGTGGCGGCGCTCTATCGCTCCCACGAGGAGCTCGGCCCCTACTACGTGCTGGGACCGGGCCTGGCCATGCCCCACGCCCGCCCGGAAGACGGCGTCAACCGGTTGGGACTGGCGCTGACCGTGCTGAAAGAGGGGGTCAACTTCGGCTCCGAGGGCAACGACCCGGTGCGGCTGCTGGTCACCCTGGCCGCCAGCGACAGCAACTCCCACGTGGAGACCATCGCCCAGCTGGCCGAGCTGTTCATGAATGAAGAAGACGTGGCGGCCATCATGGCGGCCACCAGCAAAGACGACATCTTGCGCATCCTGGCGCGTTATTGAGTGGCGCCCTGCGCCCGACAGAGGAAGAGAGCATGAAAATTCTGGTTGTATGCGGACACGGCCTGGGCACCAGCCTGATGATGGAGATGAGCATCAAGAGCATTCTCAAGGAGCTGGCCGTGACGGCCGAGGTGGATCACCGGGATCTCGCCTCCGCCGGCAGCGAGAGCGCCGAGATCTTTGTCGCCACCCGCGACATCGCCGAACAGCTGGTCAGCATGGGTGTCAACGGTCGGCTGGTATCGCTGGACAACATGGTCGACAAGGCCGCCATGAAAGAAAAACTCGCCATCGCCCTGCGCGAGCTGGGCGCACTCTAACCCCTTTGCGACTGTCTGGGCGGCTGGTGAGCCGCCGCTTCCATCTGCTTGGAGCTGACCATGGAATTTTTCAATTTTCTGATGTTTGACGTGCTGTCGGAGCCGGCCGTGCTGGTTGGCCTCATCGCCCTCATCGGCCTGATCGCCCAGAAGAAACCGGTGACCGAGTGCATCAAAGGCACGGTCAAGACCATCATGGGCTTCGTCATCCTGGGGGCTGGCGCCACCCTGGTGGTGAACTCCCTTGGCGACTTCGCCACCATCTTCCAGCACGCCTTCGGCATCAAGGGGGTGGTGCCCAACAACGAGGCGATCGTCTCCATCGCCCAGCAGTCATTCGGCAAGGAGATGGCGATGATCATGTTCTTCGCCATGCTGGTGAATATCCTGATCGCCCGGCTCACCCCGTGGAAATTCATCTTCCTGACCGGTCACCACACCCTGTTCATGTCGATGATGGTAGCGGCCATCCTCTCCGCCGGCGGCATGAGCGGCATCCCGCTCATCGCGGTGGGCAGCCTGGTGGTCGGCGTGACCATGGTGCTGTTCCCGGCCCTCGCCCACCCCTACATGAAGCAGATCACCGGCTCCGATGACGTGGCACTCGGCCACTTCTCCACCTGCTCCTACGTGCTGGCCGGCTGGATCGGCGCCAAGTTCGGCAACAAGGCCCACAGCAGCGAAGAGGTGCAGGTGCCCAAGAGCCTGCTGTTCCTGCGCGATACCCCGGTGGCCATCTCCTTCACCATGGGCATCATCTTCCTCATCACCTCCGCCTTCGCCGGCCCCGAGTTCGTCGCCAGCGTCGCCAAGGGCAAGCACTGGTTCATGTTCTCCCTGATGCAGTCCATCACCTTCGCCGCCGGTGTCTACGTCATCCTGCAGGGGGTGCGGATGGTCATCGCCGAAATCGTGCCGGCCTTCAAGGGGATCTCCGACAAGCTGGTGCCCAACGCCAAGCCGGCGCTCGACTGCCCCATCGTCTTCCCCTACGCCCCCAATGCGGTGCTGATCGGCTTCCTGTCGAGCTTTGCCGCCGGTCTGGTAGGCATGGTGCTGCTCTACCTGCTGGGGCTCACCGTCATCATTCCGGGCGTGGTGCCGCACTTCTTCGTCGGCGCGGCGGCCGGGGTGTTCGGCAACGCCACCGGCGGTCGTCGCGGCGCTCTACTCGGTGCCTTCGCCAACGGCCTGCTGATCACCTTCCTGCCGGTGTTCCTGCTGCCGGTGCTGGGTGATCTCGGCTTTGCCAACACCACCTTCAGCGATGCCGACTTCGGCGTGGTGGGGATCCTGCTCGGCCTCATCGTACGCTGATCACTCTTCCCCATCGGGGGCATGGCCAGCGGTGCCATGCCCCCGCTCATCTTCCCGCACAGCCAGCCGGGCCCCACCAGCCCGAACAACGTCGAAAATATGTGCAAACACAGTGCGTTGGATCGGATTTTCACCCCATAGCGGCAGCATCTGACAGGGGAGTGCGATATGCTGATGCGCTGACGTTCAACCCGACCTCGCTCGAGGCCCTTTCCATGAAATACCTGGTAGTACAAACCAAACAGATAGGAGATGTGCTGATCTCCACCGCACTGTGCAACAACCTCAAGCAGCACGACCCTGCCGGGGAAGTTCACTATCTGGTCATGGATTACTGCGCGGGCATGGCAGAGGGAAACCCCAACATCGATCGGTTAATCGTCATCGAGAAGGCGCGCCGCAACGAGTGGTGCTACATGAAGGATTTGCTGCTGGACATTCGCCGCGAACGCTACGATGTGGTGATCAACAGCCAGGGCCAGATGATAGGCCTGCTCACCTGCCTCTTCTCAGGCGCCCGCCTGCGGATCGGTTTCGACTCCTTCCCATGGCGCCTGGGCCACAACCGCATCGTGCGCTTTCGCCATGACACCGAGCATCAGGGCAACAGCACCCTGGTGGACGACCGGTTTTCACTGCTCAAGCCCCTCGGCCTCGCCAGGGAGGATCGCAACTACTACCTCTGGCTGAGTGAAGAAGAGAAACAACAAGGAAGGGATGCCCTGCTGGCCGCTGGCGTCGACCCGACCCGGCCACTCATCGCCATGGGAGTGAACTCCCTCGGGCATTACAAGCGCTGGCCCATCGACTGCTTCGCCAAGGTCGCCCAGTGGCTCATCGAGGAGCACAATGCCCAGATCCTGGTCTATTGCGGACCGGGGGAAGAGGAGTACAACCGGGGGCTGAAGCCGCTGCTGCCAGAGGCGTTGCAGGCCAGCGTGTTTGACCATGTTCAGACCCGCTCGGTACGGGAGCTGGTGGGGCTCTTCGCCCATTGCCAGCTCTTCGTCGGCAATGACACCGGACCGCGGCACATGGCGCAGGCGCTGGATATCCCTCTGCTCACCATCGTCTCTCCCCTCGGACACTCCGCCATTGCCAATCCCGTCTCTCATCCCCGTTACCGCTTCGTCGACACGGGTCGTCAGGATCCGCAGCAGGAAGTGCGCGAGGTACAAATGCAGCTGGATCAGCTCTGGAGTCAAGTCACACCCGTCACCGGCAAGCAGGCAGATGGAGACATGGCTCCCCTGCCCACTGTCTAGCACGGTGATGCCATATCGCCGTCATTTGCGCAGGCGGAAGAACTCCTTCTGCCATTCATAGAGATACCCTGACCAGCCTTTGGCCTTGGCACGCAGGAACACAAGACCGGATGAGCGTTTCCAGCTGTGCTGGAACCAGTGGGTCATGTAGCGCTCTGCCGCCGGCTCGAAATGAATCTCCTCCCCCTGGTAGTTGTAGAAATAGTGCACGGGGGCGATCAGGGCGGTATCCCCTGATGATGCCAGCTTCTCCGAGACCAGGTGTGTCATTATCTCCGGCCCCATGTACATGGGAGAGGACATGATTTCCTGTTCATAGAAGCGCACCAGTTCGGACAGCATGGCCGAATCTTGTCTGGCGTAGATGACCGCGGTGCCGATCAGCCGATCGGATTCGTAGCCAACGCCAAAGGCCACGGACTCGAAGAGCGGGAAGGGATCCTGGTTGATGGTGACATCGGTATCCAGATACAGACCCCCTTCCTGAGCGAGGATCTTGAGCCGCAGGTAATCGGTCACGAAGGCCAGCAGGCCTCGCCGGTAGCACTCCCGGGCAAAGGTGCACTCCTGTATCCAGCGTTTGACCTGCGGATCCGTGTCCAGCCAGAGCTTGTAGTCGTAACCCTGCTTGCGCCAGTCATCGATGCACACGTGCGCCAGAGGAGGCAAGCGGCTGCCGAGCCAGATGGCGTGAATGGTTCTGTTGGTCGCACTCATGCCTTGCCCCCCGCCTGTTTCATGTTCCACAGGGCCATCCTGACGAAGCGGTAGAAGCGATAGAGTTCACGGGTCAACTTGAATCCCAGCGGAACTTTCTTCAGCACGACCTGATTCTGGATGTCGCTGCCCATGTCCCGCGGACTGTAGATGGCATAGGGAATCAGGCCGGTACAGATGAGCCCGGTGCGATAGGACTCACCGATGAAGTTGTCGACCGAACAGAGCCACCGCTGGCTGTGGGCCAGCAACCGGCGGGCCCCTTGGGGAGAGATGCTGTATCCCGTGGTCCAGCACGAGTTGTTGTGCCAGAACATGAGCTGCATGTTGTCCACTGTAGTCAGGGCCGTGGCGGTACCGATCTGGGGTTCCACCTTCACGTACTCGTACTGTTCATGGATCTTCGGCAGGGTACCCACCACCTCTTCAAAATACTGGGTGGGTAGGAAATCGTCTTCCAGGATGAGGATGGGCTCGTCGAGCTCGACACACTTCTCCCACAGCAGATAGTGGCTGGCATAGCACCCCTTTTCCCCGGGCGTCAGCGGTCTGCTGCGAAACCGGATCCTGTGCTGATCATCCGGCAGGGCCTGCAGCCGCTCGGGCAGCCCCTCAAAACCGTTCACTGCGCTGAAAAATTCGAAGGGGATGCCTCTGGCAGAGAGCACAGACTCGACACGACTGCGCCGCTCGACGGCCCTGTCCAGACTAATGACGTAAATTTTCATGACCTTCCTTTCCAAGCCTGTTCAGTTCCCAATGCAATGCGGTCGAGTAGATGGCGCCCATGAAGACGCTGAATACCCACTGCCCGGAACGCATGTAGAAGAATGATTCGAAGTTGTTGATGATGAGCCAATAGAGGATGAAGGAGATGGCCAGCATCTTGATGAAACGGGACGAAACCGGACAGCACAGCACCTGGCGGAGCACCGAGAAAAGTGTGCCATACAACACCAGGAAACCGGCTACCCCCCAGCACACCAGTGTTTCCATGTTGGAGTTGTGCAGGTGACGAAACTCCCGGGTAATGTAGTCAGGCAGCGTCTTGGAGAGGGTGATCACCAACGACTGGCTGCCATAGCCTGTCCCGAAGAAGGGGTGAGCCAGGAACCACTGGATGGCCTCCAGCCAGGTCTTCAATCGCACCCCGATGCTGAAGTCCCGTACCTCGTTCCAGTTACCCGTCAGGATGGCATGCACATCCCCCTGATGCACGAAGCCGGCCAGCAACCGCTCCCGGATGAACGAAACCTGATACAGCGCCAGCATGGTCATCAGCAAGATGGCGTAGGTCAACACCACCTTGCGCCTTGGCCAATGCTCTCCTCCCCCCAGCAAGGGGAGGATGGCCAGCGAAGCCGAGATCGCCAGCCAGGACTGACGGGACTGCAGAATGACGGAGAAGACCCCGAACAACAGGATACCAAGCAGGATCCCGGCATTGCCCAGCGACAGCTTCCTGAATTTCGATGTAAGCAACAAGAGCACAAAAAACAGGAAGCAGGCACCCGCGATCAGGGAGCCGTGCTGGGCATTGCGGTAATTGAAATCTACCCTGGCCCCATCAAGACCTGTCTCCACGATGGAGAAGAAGGAGGAGTGATAGGCAAAGGTGAAAATGACACCGAGGCAGAAGGTCAGCAGGGTGATGACAATCCGGCGCGGGTCCCCCTTCAGCCAGTAGGCGAGACCAAGGAAGAAGAAGAGGTATGCCATCGACTTCACAGAAGGGTATTTGAGGGCATAGTCGGGCACGAACTGTCTGGATGCGACCCAGCTCAGGCTCTGTACCACCAGGGCCAGACAGAGCAGTTGAAAGATCCTGTTCCTTGTAAAGAAGGCCCTCTCCACATAGAAGGCCATCAGGGTGGCCAACACTATGATGGTCTGGCAGACGTCGGCGATCAGCTGAATCGAATCCTTGAACAGGGTGTAACCCAGAATATTCAGGAAGATGAAGTTGCCGAACGCCTGGCCGTGAAAGATGCGGAGAAAATCGTCACTCGTCGATGAGTCATGATCTGTCATACGGAGCAAGGTGTATTCCCTGTCAGGTTTTTCGGAAGACATAGTTGCCACGGATCTTGCGCCACAGGCCGAACATGTCGGTGCGGGGGAAGATGGCGATCCGGCGGATCTGGAACGGATCCCGGTGCATGGCTCTGGGGCCGCTGTTGGTGGCCACAGCATAGCGATAACCGGCGGCAACGGCCTGGGCTTTTGCACTGTCGTTCAGATCCCCGTAAGGATAGGCAAACGAGATCAGGGGATGGCCGAGCAACTGCTCCAGCCAGGCCTTGTTGGCCTGGATCTGGTGGGCCTGCTCCTCTGGGGGGAGCGTGCTCAGGCGGGGGTGAGTCAGGGTATGACCCCCGATCTCCACATGACCGGAGGCCACCAGCGCCTTGATTTCGTCCGGGTTCATCAGGGTCACCGGGGTATCGGGGTGCGTCGGGTGCTCCACATCCCAGCGATTGTGATCCTCACCGGTCACCACATAGACCACCGCCTTGTAACCATACTTTTCCAGCAGCGGCAGCATGCGGGTGAGGTTGTCCCGATAGCCGTCGTCCACGGTGATCATCAGGTACTTCTTGCCGTATTGCAGCCGGTGGATGAACCCGTTCTCCGCCAGGTCGGCAAATGTCAGCGTCTCGTAGCCCAGCCACTTCATCAGCTTGAGGTGCTTCTCGAACATGGCGACCGTGAGCCAGGTGCCATGCACTCCCTTTTCGCTCTCGTGCTCGATGAAGCGGTGATACATGATGACCGGCATCTCCCGGCGCAGGGTCTCGACCACGGCATCCTGATAGACGGATTCCAGCCCGGTCACGACGCCTTGCAAATCATACTCTTGCAGGATCCGTTGACGCACTGGGTCTGGCACCACCTTGGAGGCTAGCGCCGAAGGGATCTGCGCCTTCAGACCAGCAAAGTCGATGGCCAGATCCCTGGGGCCGATGTCGCCGAAGTTGCTGGCAAGCGCCTCGTCCAGATTCTGCTCCGTCACCAGACCGATGGCCCTGGCTTCGCCGATGGCAAACGCCGGACGACCGCACAGCAGCGCCTCCATCGCCACCCGACCGGCACCGATCACCAGATCGCAGCCCGCCATCAGGGCGGGCACATCGTCCACATAACCGACGAAGTCGACCTTGTCCTGAAAACGGGCAAAACGCGCCGGCACCTGGGTGCCGCTGACGATGCGCACCCGGCAGGCTTCCAGATCCAGCACCTCGTCCAGCAACCGGTAGCAGAGCTCCCCCTTGGGACCGCTCAGCCGACCAATGATGGCGATCACCGGCTTGTCGTTGTCCGGTATCGGCACGGGCTGGAACTTGTCGGTCTCGATGCCGTTGCGCAGCACCTGCACCATGGCCGGGTCCACCCCCAGGTTGTCGATGATCTGGCTGGCGATATCCTCGCACACTGCCACCGCCCGATAGCCCAGCGCATGGAATGCCTTGCGGGAGGCGTGTACCGGCTGGCGCCCGTGCACCGTGGTGATCATGGGGGTGCCGGTCAGCTTGCAGGCGACGTAGCTGCTCCAGCCCGAGGCGCGCGAATGGGCATGTACAAGCTGGATCCTGTGCTTGCGGATCAGATAGATGAGATAGAAGACGTGCCAGAAGCGGCGCAGGATGCTGCGCTTGTTGAAGCGCAACCGAAAGACCGGTCCCAGAGTCGGTTTGGTCAGGGTGTCAGAGACGTAGAAAACCTGGTGGCCACGGCGGGTCAGCTCGTTGCCGACCGTGGTGGCATAGACCTCCGCGCCCGTCACTTCGAGCTGGGAGAGAGCCATCAATATGTTCATGCAAGCGCATCCGATCGACGGGTGGCCAGAGCCACCCGCCAGAGAGGGATCAAGCCCGGTTCAACCAGGCCATGTAATCGGCCACGCCTTCGGCCACAGTCTTGAACTCGCCGTCATAGCCGACGCCGCGCAACTTGGTGAGATCCGCCTGGGTGAAGCTCTGGTAGCGACCCTTGAGGTGATCCGGGAAGGGAATGTATTCGATGGCGCCTTTCTGGTGATGCCTGATCACGGCTTCCGCCACGTTCTGGAACGGCTCGGCACGGCCGGTGCCGCAGTTGAAGATGCCGGAGTGCTGCGGATTCTGCCAGAACCAGAGGTTCACCTTGCAGACGTCGTCCACGTAGATGAAGTCGCGCATCTGGCCGCCATCCGGGAAGCCGTCACAGCCCTCGAACAGCTTGGGATTGTCACCCTGCTTCACCTGGGTATTGAGGTGGAAGGCCACGGACGCCATGGAGCCCTTGTGCTGCTCGCGGGGACCATAGACGTTGAAGTACTTGAGACCCACCACCTGGGAGTTGATCTCCGGCATCCAGCGACGCACGTACTGATCGAACAGCTGCTTGGAGTAGCCGTAGACGTTGAGGGGCTGCTCGAACCTCGGGTCTTCGATGAAGTTGTCGTTGCGCCCGCCATAGGTCGCGGCGGAAGAGGCGTAGATGAAGGGGATTTCCCGTTCGATGCAGTAGTGGAACAGATCCTTGGAGTACTCGTAGTTGACCTCCATGATGAACTTGCCGTTCCACTCGGTGGTCGCGGAGCAGGCGCCTTCGTGGAAGATCACCTCGATGCCGTCATCCCACTCCTCGAATTCGTCACCGGAGACGATCCGCGCCTGGAACTCGTCCTTGTCCATGTAGTCGGCGATGGTGAGGTCGACCAGGTTGACGAACTTGGTGCCGTCGGTCAGGTCATCGATGACCACGATATCGGTCCGTCCTTGAGCGTTCAGCTGCTTGACCAGATTGCTGCCGATAAAGCCAGCACCGCCAGTTACTACGATCATGGAGTTTGCCTCGCGTACGTTGTGGCCCCGTGTGACTGCCTGTTAAAGCTGTGTATAGTGGGCCAATTTGAAATTGCCGAAAAGTTTATCACGGGCCGCAAGGGGATTCGACCTCGATGACTTTTCCCCTTCGGGCCCGGCAGAGGGACCAGCGATGAAGACCAGAGACAGGATCATCCACAGCGCCACCGAGCTGTTCAACGATCAGGGCGAGCGCAACATCACCACCAACCACATTGCCGCACACCTTGGCATCAGCCCGGGCAACCTTTACTACCACTTCAGAAACAAAGAAGACATCATCCACTCCATCTTCGATCAGTACGCCCGCCACCTGAGCGACAGCTTCACTCCGATCCGCAGCAGCGAGATCCGGCTGGAGGATCTGATGGGCTACCTGGATGCCATCTTCTATTTGATGTGGCAGTTCCGCTTCTTCTACGCGAATCTGCCGGACATCCTGAGTCGCGACGAGCTGCTGCAGCAGAAATACCTCAAGGCACAGGAGCAGCTCCGTGCCACCGTGGAGACGCTGCTCAGAAGCCTGCGCGAAGGCGGCATCATCGCCGTCAGCGATGAAGACCTGCCGGATCTCGGCCAGACCATCAAGATGGTCGTCACCTGCTGGATCCCGTTCCAGATCGCCCAGGCCCCGGCCACCCGCATCACCAAACCCCTGCTCTACCAGGGGGTCTTGCGGGTGCTGTTTTTGCTGCGCCCCTACGTGCAGCCACAGGTGGCCCCCCAGATACATCAACTGGAGCAACATTATCACCAACTGGCCCAACCAGCCGGGTGAGATCTGTTTCACAATTGTTGATTATCAGCATAAAAATTTGAATTTATACGCAGGGATTACAGTAAAATGTTGCCCATTCTAGGGTCTGTCGGCGTTTCGTCGCGACCGTGACGACGCCGAACCGTGCGGGTTGCACGGCCCGGGATCCTGATAACACAGTCGATACAGCAATGAGGACCGAGGATGTCTAACGGATTCTATCGTCACCTGACCGAACAGCTCGAACAGGTCAAGGCGGAAGGGCTATACAAGCAGGAGCGCATCATCACCTCGGCCCAGCAGGCCCAGATTGCGGTGGGTGGCGAGCAGGTACTGAACTTCTGTGCCAACAACTACCTGGGGTTGGCCAACCACCCCGACCTGATTGCCGCCGCCCATCAGGGGCTCGAGAGCCACGGCTTCGGCATGGCCTCCGTCCGCTTCATCTGTGGTACCCAGGACCAACACAAGGAACTGGAGCAGAAGCTGTCCGCCTTCCTCGGCACCGAAGACAGCATCCTCTACTCCTCCTGCTTCGACGCCAACGGCGGTCTGTTCGAGACCCTGTTCGGTGCCGAAGACGCCATCATCTCCGACGCCCTCAACCATGCCTCCATCATCGATGGGGTGCGGTTGTGCAAGGCCAGGCGCTATCGCTACGCCAACAACGACATGACCGAACTGGAAGCCCAGCTCAAGCAGGCCGATGCCGACGGCGCCCGCTTCAAGCTGATCGCCACCGACGGCGTCTTCTCCATGGATGGCGTCATCGCCGACCTCAAATCCATCTGCGATCTGGCCGACAAGTACGATGCGCTGGTGATGGTGGATGACTCCCACGCCGTCGGCTTCATTGGTGAGAACGGCCGCGGCACCCACGAATACTGCGAGGTGATGGAACGGGTCGACATCATCACCGGTACCTTGGGCAAGGCGCTGGGTGGCGCGTCCGGTGGCTACACATCCGGCAAGAAAGAGGTGATCGACTGGTTGCGTCAGCGCTCCCGTCCCTACCTCTTCTCCAACTCCCTGGCACCCTCCATCGTCTCGGCCACCATCAAGGTGATCGACATGCTGGCCGAGGGTCACGACCTGCGTGCCCGCCTCAAGGAGAACAGTGCCTACTTCCGCGAGCGCATGAGCGCCGCCGGCTTTACCCTGGCCGGTGCCGATCACGCCATCATTCCGGTCATGCTGGGGGATGCCAAACTGGCCGCCGAGATGGCGAGCCGCATGCTGGACGCCGGTATCTATGTGGTGGGCTTCTCCTTCCCCGTGGTCCCCAAGGGTCAGGCGCGCATCCGGACCCAGATGTCCGCCGCCCATACCCGGGAGCAACTGGACAAGGCGATCGATGCCTTCATTCGCATCGGTCGCGAGCTCGGTGTGATTTGATCACATGGCTGGCTGATTAAAACGGGGGCCAAGGTTGGGCCCCATTTTATTACCCTCTGTACCCGGCATGGCGCCGTGAGGAATCTGTCATGAAAGCACTCTCCAAACTCAAATCCGAAGTCGGCATCTGGATGACCGATGTCCCGGCTCCCGAGCTCGGCCACAACGATCTGCTCATCAAGATCCGCAAGACCGCCATCTGCGGCACCGACATGCACATCTACAACTGGGACGAGTGGGCCCAGAAGACCATTCCCGTCCCCATGGTGGTGGGGCACGAGTATGTGGGAGAGGTGGTCGCCGTCGGCCAGGAAGTGCGCGGCTTCGCCATCGGCGATCGCGTCTCCGGCGAAGGCCACATCACCTGCGGCCACTGCCGCAACTGCCGTGCCGGTCGCACCCACCTGTGCCGCAACACCATTGGTGTGGGTGTGAACCGCCCGGGTTCCTTCGCCGAGTACCTGGTGATCCCGGCCTTCAACGCCTTCAAGCTGCCGGACAACATCCCCGATGAGCTGGCCGCCATCTTCGATCCGTTCGGCAACGCCGTGCACACCGCCCTCTCCTTCGATCTGGTGGGTGAAGACGTGCTCATCACCGGCGCAGGCCCCATCGGCATCATGGCCGCTGCCGTCTGCCGTCACGTTGGCGCCCGTCACGTGGTGATCACCGACGTCAACGAATACCGGCTGGAACTGGCCCGCAAGATGGGCGCCACCCGTGCCGTCAACGTGGCCAAGGAGAAGCTCTCCGATGTCATGGAAGATCTCGGCATGACCGAAGGGTTCGATGTAGGGCTGGAGATGTCCGGGGTGCCCAGCGCCTTCCAGGACATGATCGACAAGATGAACCACGGCGGCAAAATCGCCATGCTCGGCATTCCTCCCTCCACCATGGCCATCGACTGGGGCAAGGTGATCTTCAAGGGACTCTTCATCAAGGGGATCTACGGCCGCGAAATGTTCGAAACCTGGTACAAGATGGCAAGCCTCATCCAGTCTGGCCTGGATCTCAGCCCCATCATCACCCACCATTTCCATATCGATGACTTCCAGCAGGGCTTCGAAGCCATGGGCTCGGGCAAGTCCGGCAAGGTGATCCTGAACTGGGATTGACGACGCGCGAGGGGCGTCTGGGCAATCAGCGCGCCCTATTTTGTTCAGCCTCACGAAACCCGGCGCATGCCGGGTTTTTTTATGTGGGATCACCCCTTCCCGCTCTACCACTTTGTTTGCAGATTGCTTAACACTTCACACACAAGCGTTTAAATGGCTGTAACTATTCGGTTATAATCCCGTCGTTTTCTGGGGATAATAAGAGCCTGCTGGGAGTACATGAGCGTGTTGAAAAAACTGAGCTATTTGCTGGCTGCCGGGATGGCGGCTGCCACTCTGTCCGGCGCCGTCCTTGCCGCCGATGACATGTCGACAGAGGCCATCGCCGAGCGTATTGCCCCGGTTGGCCAGGTTTATACCGCCAAGGATCTGGAAGGCATTGCGACCGCCGCGGCGGCGCCTGCGACAGCCTCCTCCGGCCCCCGTGACGGCGAAACAGTGTTCAAGGGTGCCTGCTTCGCCTGCCACGATACCGGTGCCGCCGGCGCCCCCAAGCGAGGTGACAAGGCCGCCTGGGAGCCACGCATCGCCCAGGGCTTCGACACCTTGCGCAAACACGCCATCGAAGGCTTCACCGGCAAGGCTGGCATGATGCCACCGCGGGGGACCTGCGCCACCTGCAGTGACGAAGAGATCGAGAACGCCATTCACTACATGATCGACAAGCTCTAAGTAATTGAAAGGGCTCCTCTTGCAGCCCTTTCAATCCCATCACTTCCGACTACGCTTGAAGGTAAGTTTTTTCGGGAGTGTTGCATGTCAGTTCAGCCCACCACACCGCCAGACTCGCACTCCTTGCTGGCGGTCGTCTCCTCCATCATGGATTTTCCCGCCCCCGGCATTGCCTCCCCCGAGGATTACTCCCGACTGGTCGGTCTGCTGGACACACTCTGCCCTCTGCAACATTTCGCCATGCTGGGGCTGGCCGACGGGGGGCTGAACTGGCGCTACACCTATCAGCTTCCCGACGTGTTCAAGCAACAATTGGGACGGGAAGAACCTCGCCTCACCGAACAGCTCACCCGGCTCGATGAAGGTCAGGGCTGGTGCGTGCAGCCTGTGGAGCATATCGACGTGCAGTGGTTGCTGGCACGCAGCACCCCGGAGCAGGCACCCACCCTGAGGCTGCTGCTGGAGTGCCTGGCCAAACGCCTGCACGAAACCCAGACCGGTACCCAGCTGGCGGGGCAGGCCTCCCCTCTCATGCAGCGGGATCCCCAGTGGCAGGAGAAAATCGAGAAGATCGGCCGAGTGATGCGCCTGGCTCACAACCTGCCTCAGCATGCCCTGTTTGCCCAGTTGGAAGCTGTGTTGCGCCAGATGCTCTCGGTCAGCGACATGTTGCTGATCCGGCTGGAAAACCAGCGACTGGAGCGACTCTATCCACCACACCTGACATACGACGATGACATCATTCGGGCCATGTGCCACAGCACCAACAGCGTAGAGCGCCATGAAGAGGGGCTTTACTGGTACAGCCTGCCCCTGCGCCAGCAGCAGCAATACTTTGCCCACCTCATCCTCAACATGACCCGGCCTCTGGAAACCGATGACAGGCTGTTCCTCGATTTCCTGCGCCATCAGCTGACCCTGTTGCTGGAGCTCAAAAGGGTGCGACAGCAACTCGATGAGCTCAACTCGGAGGAGTCCATCAACCAGCGACTCCAACAGCTGCGCCAAACCAACTTGAGGTTGCAGAAACGGCTCAAGCATCATCAGGAGCTGGAGCGGCGGCTCCAGTTCAATGCCCTGCACGACCCGCTGACCCAGTTGCCAAACCGAGCGCTGCTGATGAATCACCTGCATCATGCCATGACCCGCTACCGCCGTTACCAGACAGCCGGCTTCACCCTGATCTTCGTCGATGTGGATCACTTCAAGCAGGTCAATGACGCCCTGGGCCACAGTGCCGGCGACCAGTTGCTGCAGGAGCTGGGCAGCAGGCTGCAAGGCTGCATCCGGCAAAATGACATGGTGGCGAGGCTCGGAGGGGACGAATTCGTCATCTATCTTGACAACAGCCAGCGGGAAGAGGACATCAGCCCCGTGCTCAATCGCCTGATTGGCCGTATCGGCCATCCGTTCCGGCTCCAGGGCAACGAACTGACCATCACCGTCAGTCTGGGGGTCGCCAGCGTGACGGAGCAAACGGCCGATGTCAGTGAACTGCTGCACCAGGCAGACCTCGCCATGTACCAGGCCAAGCGCAACGGCCGCAGCCGCATCGTCATGTATTCGGAGGCCTGTACCGAACAGGCGGGGTCACCGGAAGAGCGGCTCTTCAGAGCCTTGCGGGAAGGGCGGATTGTGCCCTACTTCCAGCCGGTGATCAGGCTGTGTGACAGCCGCCTCGTCGGACTGGAGGTGATGGCGCGCTGGATAACGGAGGAAGGGGAGCTCAAGGATGCATTCGACTTCATTCCTCTGGCGGAACAGTGCGGCCTCATTCAGGATCTGGACCGCCAGATCCTCAAGCGCACCTGCCAGCAACTGAAGCTTTGGCAACCCGCCTCCGGGGTCGGTCGTTTCAGGATAGCCATCAACCTCTCCGGCAAGCACCTGGCCAGCCACGAGCAGATCATGCAACTGCTCACCATCATGGAGGAGGAGGGTGTCATCCCCGCATGTTTCATCTTTGAGTTCAACGAGCGCGAGCTCTCCCGGCAGAGTGCCGACTCCCTCACTGCCCTGCATGAACTGAGGGCGAAAGGGATCCAGGTCAGCCTGGATGACTTCGGCACCGGCTTCTCTTCTCTCAACGCCCTGTTTCACTTCCCGGTGGATTACATCAAGGTGGACGACAGCTTCACCCATCGCATGTTGAACTCACCCAAGGATCTGGCGCTGATCCGCGCCATGCGGGACATCTGTCAGGACCTCGACTTCACCCTGGTGGTCGAGGGGATCGAAAATCAGCAGCAGTTGCAAAAGCTCATCGAGCTTGGCTGTGCCCTCGGGCAGGGGCGCCACATCTCCCCCCCGCTGCCGGGAGCCGATATTCCCCCTCTGCTGGGTCAGGCCGTCCGAGAGACCAAGCCTTCCGGCCTCAATCCTTCTTGAACAGGGCCCGCAGGTTGGCGACCCCAACCTGCCCCTTCTGCTGGCGCTCCTCGGCCGTCACCTTCTTCTGGTTTTCCCACTCCAGGTCATCCTGGGGCAGCTCCAGCAGGAAGCGGCTCGGCTCCGGCCGCACCGACTCCCCAAACTGGCGGCGCTCCTTGCAGAGAGTAAAGGTCAGCTCGGTCTGGGCCCGGGTGATCCCCACGTAGGCGAGGCGCCGCTCCTCCTCCACGTTGTCCTCGTCGATGCTGGTCTGGTGGGGCAGCAGCCCCTCCTCCATGCCCACCATGTAGACATAGGGAAACTCCAGTCCCTTGGAGGCGTGCAATGTCATCAGCTGCACCTGATCCGCCTCATCCTCCCCTTCGTTGCGCTCCATCATGTCCCGCAGGGTGAGGCGAGTCACCACCTGAGCCAGCGTCATCGACTCCTCCAGCTCGTCCCCCTCCAGCATCTCGCTGATCCAGCGATAAAGGGTGGAGACGTTTTGCATCCGCATCTCCGCCGCCTTCGGACTGGGGGAGGTCTCATAGAGCCACTCCTCGTAATGGATCTCCTTGATCATGTCCCGTACCGCCTCCACCGGATTGCCGCGCAGCGCCTGATCGCCAAGCCTCACCAGCCAGTTGGTGAAGGCCTGCAGGGCGGATAGACCGCGTCCGGAGAGGTGTTGCTCCAGCCCCAGCTCGAAACTGGCGGCAAACAGGCTCTTGCCACGCTGGTTGGCGTACTGGCCCAGTTTTTCGAGGGTAGTGGGGCCTATCTCGCGGCGCGGCAGGTTGACCACCCGCAGGAAGGCGGTGTCCTCGTCCGGGTTCACCAGCAGCTTGAGGTAGGCCATGATGTCCTTGATCTCGGTGCGGGAGAAAAACGAGGTACCGCCCGAGATACGGTAGGGAATGCGGTTGGTCATCAGCGCCTTCTCGAAGATGCGCGACTGATGGTTGCCCCGATAGAGGATGGCGTAATCCTTGAACCGGGTGCGGTTCATGAACTTGTGGCCCATCAGCTCGGCGGCGATACGCTCCGCCTCGTGCTCCTCATTCTTGGCAAACAGCACCTTGAGCTTCACCCCTTCATCCAGTTCGGAGAAAAGCGCCTTGTCATAGACGTGGGGGTTGTTGGCGATCAGGATGTTGGCGCACTTGAGAATGCGCCGCTTGGAGCGGTAGTTCTGCTCCAGCTTGATGAGTCGCAGATTGGGGAAATCTTCGTTCAGCAGCACCAGGTTCTGCGGCTTGGCCCCACGCCAGGAGTAGATGGACTGGTCATCGTCACCCACCACGGTGAAGCGGGCCCGCTCGCCGACGATCTGCTTCACCAGTTCGTACTGGCTGGTATTGGTGTCCTGGTATTCATCGACCAGCAGGTAGCGGATCTTGTTCTGCCAGCGCTCGCGCACCTCCTGGTTGCTCTTGAGCAGCAGGGTCGGCATTACGATGAGGTCGTCAAAATCCAGCGCGTTGTAAGCCACCATCTGGCGGTGGTAACGCTCGTAGAGCTGGGCCATCAGCACTTCTTCAGGCCCGCGGGCGATACGCATGGCCCGAGCCGGCAGGATGAGGTCGTTCTTCCAGTTGGAGATCTGGCTGATGAGGGCCGAGAGCTTGTCCTTGTCGTTGTCGAGCTCCGCCTCGGTCAGCTCCTTGAGCAGCGCCAGCTGATCGGTGTCGTCGAACAGGGAAAAGTTGGCCTTGAGGTTCAGGCTCTTGTGCTCACGACGAATGATCTCGAGTCCCAGGGTATGGAAGGTGGAGACCATGAGTCCCCGCGCCTCCTTGCGACCCAGGGTCTGACCGACCCGCTCCTTCATCTCCCGCGCCGCCTTGTTGGTAAAGGTGACCGCCGCTATGTTGCGTGCGTTGTAGCCGCACTGCTGTACCAGATAGGCAATCTTGTTGGTGATAACGCGGGTCTTGCCCGATCCGGCACCCGCCAGCACCAGGCAAGGGCCGGAGACATACTTGACCGCTTCGTTCTGATTGGGGTTGAGCTTCATGGGCCGGATCTCTTGGCTTATGATGAGGGGCGGCATTGTAGCAGAGATCCCGCGGGCAGCCGAAACCGGGCACGGGATCCCGCCACTTCATCTTGTGTTTGCCCGCCATTTTCCGGATCATGACCGACTTTTCCAGACGAGATGAGGGGAGCATGAATCAGCAACAGCACGACCGGCTGCGCGGCCAGTTTCCAGCCTTGGCGCAGGAGGTGAACGGCCACCCTCTGGTCTATCTGGACAACGCCGCCACCACCCAGAAACCGCAAGCCGTGCTGGATGCGATCAATCACTACTATCGGGCCGACAATGCCAACGTGCACCGCGCCGCCCATGCCATGAGCGGCCGGGCCACACGCGCCTTCGAAGATGCCCGCAAGACGGTTGCCCGCTTTATCAATGCCCCTCGCAGCCACGAAGTGATATGGACCCGTGGCACCACGGAGGCGATCAATCTGGTGGCCCAGAGCTGGGGGATGAACGAGCTGAGGGCGGGGGATGAAATCGTGCTCAGCACCCTCGAGCATCACGCCAATATCGTCCCCTGGCAGCTGATCGCCCAACGCACCGGCGCCGTGATCCGGGTCGTCCCCCTCGATGAGCGGGGCGATCTCGACATGGCTGCCTATCACGCCATGCTGGGACCACGTACCCGACTGGTGAGCGTGGCTCACGTCTCCAATGCCCTTGGCACCGTCAATCCAGTCAAAGAGATGGTGGCAGCGGCCAAGGCGGTCGGGGCCCTGAGCCTCATAGACGGCGCCCAGGCGGTGGCCCATCTCGTGGTGGATGTGCAGGCTATCGGCTGCGACTTCTACGCCTTCTCCGGCCACAAGCTCTATGGCCCGACCGGGATCGGCGTGCTGTGGGGCCGCACTGAGCTATTGGAGCGGATGCCCCCCTGGCAGGCCGGCGGCGAGATGATAGACAGGGTCAGCTTCAGCGGCACCACCTTCAACACCCTGCCCTTCAAATTCGAGGCAGGCACCCCCCATATTGCCGGCGCCATCGGCCTGGCCGCAGCCATCGGCTTTGTGATGGAGCAGGACAAGGATTCATTGGCCAGCCATGAAGCGGCGCTGACCGACTATCTGGTTGCCGGACTGCAACAGGTGCCAGGGCTGCGTCTGGTCGGCGAACCCGGTCAGCGCGCCGGCGCCATCTCCTTCCTGCTGGAGGATATCCACCCACAGGACGCCGCCACCCTGCTCGACATGCAGGGCATAGCCCTGCGGGTCGGCCATCACTGCGCCATGCCGCTGATGGAATCGCTTGGTGTCGGCGGCACGATGCGCGCCTCGCTGGCCTGCTACAACAATCGGGACGATGTCGACGCCCTGCTGGCCGCCCTGCACAAACTCCGTGACTTCTTCTAAGGCAGACAATCCAATGAACAGCCTCGCAACCTATACCCCCATAGGCCTTGAGCCCGATGCCGACGCCATCCGCCAGCAGTTTGCCGCAGCCCACGGCTGGGAAAACCAGTACCGGCTCATCATCCAGCTCGGCAAACTGCTGCCTGCACTGCCCGGCGAATGGCAGCAGGAGGCATTTCGCCTCAAGGGGTGTGAGAGCCAGGCCTGGTTGAAGGGGGAGAAAGATGAGGATGGTAACTGGCACTTTGCTTGCGATTCCGATGCCCGCATTGTGCGTGGTCTGATCGTCATCGTACTGGCAGCGCTCAACCACCAACCTGCAGCGGCGATCCACTCCTTCGACATGGAGGGCTATTTCAGCGAACTGGGGCTGGAGAAACACTTGAGCCCGTCGCGGGGCAACGGGCTCAGAGCTATCGTGTTGGCAATCCGGGAGCAGGCTGCCTAACCCACCTTGTACAGTGGTCGATCAGGCTTCGCCAATCGACCCTGTGTCTTCATTTCCGGCCTCTTTCTCGGCGCGGGCTCCCCGCTCGGCAATCTTCTTCAAGACCCGGGACGCGGCAACCAAGCCAAAGGTGGCCGTCACCGGCGTCACGGCACCGAAGCCGGAGGCGCAATCCATCTTCATGTTGCCGTCACTGGCCGCCTTGGCCTGACAGGTGCCACCATTGCCGTCCGGGTAGCTCAGCTGTTCGGTTGAGAAGACACACTCCACCCCGAACTTGCGCGCCGGATTCTTGCTGAAGTTGTGCAGTCGGCGCAGGTCGGAGCGCACCTTGGCGGCCAGCGGATCCTGAATGGTCTTGGCCAGGTCGGCCACGGTGATCCGGGTCGGGTCCATCTGCCCGCCGGCACCGCCCGCCACGATCACCGGGATCTTGTTGCGCTTGCAGAAGGCAATCAGCGCCACCTTGGCCTTGACCGAGTCGATGGCATCCACCACATAGTCAAACTCCCGCTTGATATGCTCGCCCAGGTTGTCGGCGGTGACGAAGTCATCCACCTCGATCACCTCGCAATCCGGGTTGATGGCACGGATGCGCTCGGCCATCACCTCCGTCTTGAGACGGCCGACCGTGCCCTGCATGGCATGGATCTGGCGATTGGTGTTGGTGATGCAGATATCATCCATGTCGATCAGAGTGATCTGGTTGATGCCGGTCCGAGCCAGCGCCTCGGCCGCCCAGGAGCCGACGCCACCGATCCCGACCACGCAGACTTTCGCCTGGCTGAAGGAGCCAAGGGCACGCTGGCCATAAAGACGGGCTATGCCCCCGAATCGCTGTAGATACTCTGCTTTCATACCACCACCTTGCTTGAGGGCGGCCATTATAGCGGCAACCTCTCTCAGGGGCGATGATCGGATGATGGTGGTGTTGATGTGCGAGAAAAGGAGTGCGGTATCGAAAACGAAAAAAAGCCCAGTCGTTAGACTGGGCTTCTTAAGTAGTGGCGGAGCGGACGGGACTCGAACCCGCGACCCCCGGCGTGACAGGCCGGTATTCTAACCGACTGAACTACCGCTCCGCATTCGGTTAGCTTTCGCTAAATCTTTTGCTGCTCATTTGTGAGGT
>NZ_JBFWLQ010000017.1:0-22322 GCF_050252055.1 Aeromonas sp.
TGCCGAACTCAGAAGTGAAACGCTGTAGCGCCGATGGTAGTGTGGCATTCGCCATGCGAGAGTAGGACACTGCCAGGCACCCAATACAAGAAACCCCGCTCACTCGAGCGGGGTTTTTTATTGCCTGTAATTTATTTTTTAGATAATAAGTCTGGCTAATGCACAAAACCCAGTCTATTACATCGATAAACATTGTTATTCAGCCAGTATCACTGCCTTTCAAACGGCTCAATCTCTCTTTCTCACCAGGTTGAGCGTCAAGTATCTCCAGCTCAAACGCTATTCCCTTCCTTGATAATCACTATCGCCGGAAACGGGAGTGACAAGTACTTCAGGATCCATAGACTGTTTCTTTCATGTACAAGGAGCTGTCTATGTTGGGGATCCACGATCTGGCGTTGTTTATCGTTTCTGGCCTGCTGTTGAACATGATGCCTGGGCCTGACTCCCTGCTCATCATGCTGCGCAGCGGCTCCCAGGGATGGCGTGCAGGGTCCATGGCGGCATTGGGTATCGGGACAGGTACCATGGTGCATGTGTTGGCGGCGGCGCTGGGACTGTCTGCCCTGTTGAGTGCCTCCGCCGAGCTGTTTGCCGTCATCAAGCTGATGGGGGCGCTCTATCTGGTCTATCTCGGTGTGTCCATGCTCTGGCAGAGGAGTGGCACTTCAACGTCTGTGGATGGGGCTGTGGCGCTGCCTGCGCTCTCTTATGGGCGCATCTTCCGGCAGGGGTTGCTCACCAATGTCCTCAATCCCAAGGTGGCGCTCTTTTTTCTCGCTTTTGTGCCCCAGTTCATCGATCCCGCTTCACCGCAAAAGGCGATGGCATTCATCGTGCTGGGCTGCATCTTCAATCTCAACGGCATGATCTGGTGCCATCTGCTGGCGTTTTCCACCGCGTTTGCAAGCCGCAAGGTGCGACTACCCACCCGGGTGGCCACCTGGCTGAATCGTGTGATGGGGGGGCTGTTCGTGGGGCTTGGTATCAAGCTGGCGGTGGAGTGAGCAGGTAAACACCGGGCATAGAAAAAGGCGTATCCCATCGCTGGGATACGCCTTCGTCTGCACTGCAGCAGAATGACCGGGATCAGTTCATGCCGTAACGCTTGAGTTTCTTGCGCAGGGTGCCGCGGTTGATGCCCATCATCACGGCGGCGCGAGTCTGGTTGCCACGGGTGTACTGCATGATCACGTCCAGCATGGGAGCTTCGACTTCGGAGAGAACCATATCGTACAGATCAATCACTTCCTGACCGTTCAACTGGGCCAGGTAGTTACGCAGGGCCTGTTGCACAGAGTCACGCAGGGGGCGTTGGGTCGGCTCGGCAGCGTGATTGTGAGTAGTTGTTACCAATGCATCAGAAGTCAGGGTTTGTTCGAACATATTCGGTCGGCTCTTTAGTTATGCGTTAACCTAATCCATCGAAATACGCTTCGAGTGCCTCGAGTTGTGCGTCTGCACAATCCAGGGCATTGAAGTGCTTACGGAATTCTCGGCCCGCCTCTTCTTCATCCAGATACCAACCCACGTGTTTACGGGCAATGCGCGCTCCCAGATAGGCACCGTAAAACTGGTGCAGATTGGTGACATGCTCGTTCATCAGGGTGCGAACCTCTTCCCTGTCGGGAGGCGGCAGCTTGGTGCCCGTTTCAAGAAAATGGCGGATTTCCCGGAAAATCCAGGGTCGTCCTTGCGCAGCACGGCCGATCATCACGGCGTCGACACCGGTATAGTCGAGGACATACCGGGCTTTCTCCGGGCTATCGATGTCGCCATTGGCGACAACAGGAATCGATACGGCCTGCTTAATCGCCCTGATAGTGTCGTACTCCGCTTCGCCCTTGTAGAGGCAGGCACGGGTACGACCATGCACGGCAAGGGCCGCGATACCGCAATCTTCGGCGATTCGGGCGATCTCCTCGCCATTGCGGTTATCCGGATCCCATCCTGTGCGGATCTTCAAGGTGACAGGTACTTCCACCGCATCCACCACGGCCCGGCAGATGGATCTGACCAGGTCTGGCTGACGCAGCAGGGCGGAACCTGCCAGCTTCTTATTCACTTTTTTTGCCGGACATCCCATGTTGATGTCGACGATCTGAGCGCCCTGCTCCACGTTGTAGCGGGCAGCAAACGCCATCATCTCGGGGTCGGCACCGGCAATCTGGACCGATCGCAAGCCGCCTTCAGCAGAGTGATCCATTCTCATCCGGGTTTTCTGGGTATCCCAGACATCCGGGTTGGCCAGCAGCATCTCGGAAACGGCCATACCGGCTCCCAAACGTAAACAAAGTTCACGAAATGGTCGGTCTGTTACACCGGCCATGGGGGCCACGATCAGGGGAGTTTCAAGCGTGTGGGGACCTATCTGCATTCCACGGTTACCATCGGCTTAGGGCGGCGTATATTACGCATTTTTTAGTCAGGAGAAAAGGTTAGTATTTGAGCGTCAGCCATTTTTTTCTGAAAAAAACGTCGCGCCAAGGCTTGCAAATTCAGGAGTGCTTGAAAATCGGACATATTGTCTGTGACCATGGTCAGGAGGGCGCGAGTGAGGGGGATGGTGATTTGTGAGTCTCCCTCTCAAGCCGGTTTAGGCTATGATAGCGGGCCTGAATTGAGCAAAGACTCTACACAATTTCATTACAAACGGATCGGGGATGTATGACGGTAAAGTTCATCAAGTCGCTCTGCCCATGCCTGCTGGGTATCGTGCTGGGGTCGGCTCAGGCGCAGACGGTCAGCTTTACCGAGGCCTGGAGCCGGGTCATCCAGCAGGATGACGGCTTGGCGGCAGAGCAGGCCGGGGTGGAGCGGGCCCAGCAACTGCGGGAGGCGGCCAAGGCCATGTACCTGCCCAAGGTGGATGTGGGGGCCAGCTATACCCATCTCGATCAGCCGATGGAGCTGGACATGCTGGATCTCAACCCCATCGCCAATCATCCGGAATTCGGCAAGGTGCTGGGGCCTGTGATGCAGGCACTCAACCTCAGCCCGAGCGATTTCGTCACCCCCCTCACCAAGCAGAACGTGGTGACCAGTTCGGTCAAGATGCTATGGCCGCTCTTTACCGGCGGGCGCATCGATGCGGCCCAGGATATTCGTCAGGCCCAAGTGAGCGAGGCTGAGCAGTTGCTGGTGCTCAAACAGCAGTCCACCTTCGAGAGCCTCTCCCAGACCTACTTCGGGGTGGTGCTGGCGGCGCAGGTGGTGCAGACCAAGCAGGAGATCGAGCAGGGACTGGCACACCATCTGGATCATGCCAAGAAGCTCGAAGCCCAGGGGCAGATCGCCAAGGTGGAGCGCCTTTCGGCCCAGTCTGCCTATGACAGGGCACGTATCGATACCCAGAAGGCCAGGCGCAGCCTGGAGATCGCCCAGCTAGCGCTCGGCCACATGCTCAAGCTCAAGCAGGCTGAGCCCAATACCGCCCTCTTCATCAACGAAGGGATGCCAGCCTTGTCTCCCTTTGTGGAGGAGACCCTGTCGGTGCATCCCGGTCTCAAGCTGTTGACGGCCAAGAAGGAGCAGGCCCAGGGGATGATCAAGCTGGAGAAGGGCAAATACGCCCCCGAGCTCTTCCTGTTCGGCAACTACAACCTCTATGAAGATGATTCCATTGTCTCCAAGACCACACCGGACTGGCTGGTTGGTGTCGGGGTCAGCATGCCGCTGGTGAGTCGTGATGGCCGCTCCGAGACGGTCCAGGCAGCCAAGAGCGCCGAACTCCAGGTCAACCTGCTGCAAGCCAAGACCCGCCAGGATCTGGAGCTGTTGGTCGAGAAGACCTGGCGCGAGGCTGCCCAGGGACTGGAGGAGTATCACTCTCTCTCCTCGACCCAGGCGCTGGCCGAGGAGAACGTGCGGTTGCGTGACAAGGCATTCGGTCAGGGGCTCTCCACTTCCCTCGATGTGGTCGATGCCCAGACCCAGCTTGCCGGGGTCAAGACCCAGCGCGCCGCCGCCGCCTATCAATACGTGATCTCCCTGGCCCGCCTGTTGGCACTCTCCGGTCAGATGAACAGTTTCAACCAGTATCAGCATGGTCAGGCGATCGAGGTGAACTCATGATCGCGCGCTCTTCCATTCCGTTATTCATGTCCGTTTCGACCGCCAAGGGTCGCCCGTTTGCCGAGGTGAATTCATGAGTCATCCCCCCATCAAGAAGAAGATGAGCCAGGGCAAGCCCTGGCTGCTGCCACTGGCGCTGGTATTGCTTGTGCTCTGGCTGGGCTGGCGCTTCTGGCTGGCCTATCAGCCGGAGCCGGTGCGTCTGCAGGGGCAGATAGAGGCGCAGCAGTATTCGGTCTCTTCCAAGGTGGCGGGCCGCATCGACGAGGTGCTGGTGAAGAAGGGGGATCAACTGGCCAGGGGCCAACTGGCGTTCACTCTGGCGAGCCCGGAGATCGAGGCCAAGCTGAGTCAGGCCAAGGCCGGGCAGGCCGCGGCTGGCGCCATGGCCGAAGAGGCCGAGAAGGGGGCTCGAGTGCAGCAGATCGCGGCCGCCAAGGATCAGTGGCAACAAGCCAAGGCAGCTGCCCTGCTTCATGGCAAAACCTACGAGCGCATTGCCAGCCTGCATCGGGATGGCGTGATGTCACTGCAAAAGCGTGACGAGGCCTGGACGGCCTGGCAGGCGGCGAAGTACAGCGAGGGCATGGCCTGGCAGCAATACCAGATGGCGCTGGAAGGGGCGCGGGAAGAGACCAAGATCGCGGCCCGCGAGCAGGCCAAGATGGCGGCTGGCGGCGTGGCGGAAGTGGAAGCCTATCTGGCCGATACCCGCATCGCCAGCCCCCACGAGGGGGAAGTTGCCCAGGTGCTGCTGCGTAGCGGCGAGCTGGCTCCCCAGGGCTTCCCCGTGGTGACCCTGCTCGACATGAAGGATGCCTGGGCCCAGTTCCATGTCCGTGAGGACCTCTTGCCAAGGTTCCCGGTCGGTACCGAGTTTGATGCCCGTATTCCCGGCCTGGGGGATCAGCTGGTGCGCTTCAAGGTGACTCATGTGGCCGTGATGGGGGATTTCGCCACCTGGCGTGCCACCGACACCCGCCAGGGGTTCGACATGAAAAGCTTCCAGGTGGAAGCGCGCCCCTTGCAGCCGGTTGACGGGCTGCGGGTCGGCATGAGCGTGCTGGTCGAGCTCTGATGGGACGCGAATGGCGGTTGCTCTGGCAGGACCCGTTCGGCCGGGCGCTGGCGAGCTGGGTCCCCTTGCTGCTGATAGGGATCCTGTGCTGGATCTTTTCAGCCGGCCTGGCGCGGGATCTCAAGGTCGGTCTGGTGGATCTGGATCGCAGCCCCCTCTCCCGACAACTGGCGTTCTCTCTCGATGGCTCCGCCGGGCTCAAGATAGCGCAGCAGTTTGACGCCATCGACGAGGGGGCCAGGGCACTGCGAGGGGGGGACATCTATGCTCTGGTGGTGATCCCCCATCACCTGGAGCGGGATGCCCGGCAAGGCACTCAGCCGCAGGTCACAGTGTTCAACAATGGCCAGTTCATCCTGATTGCCAAGCTGGTCAACTCCGCACTGGCCCAGGTGGTGGGAACTCTCAATGGTCAGGTAGGGGTGTTGGAGGCCATGGCCGACGGCAAGACGCTGCCCGGTGCCCTGGGACAATCCGTACCCATTGCGAGCCAGGTTACCGCGCTCTACAACATCAATTCCAGCTACGCCCAGTTTCTGCTGAGCGCCCTGCTGCCTGCGGTGTGGCAGATCCTGGTGGTGCTCTATGGCCTGAACGCCCTGGCCCGCACCGATCGCCTCGGGTTGGACTGGACCACCAGAGGGGCCTGGTTCGGCCTCTGGCGTACCCTGCTGCCCCATGTGCTCATCGGCTGGGGGTGGGGTCTGGCGTGGAGTCTGCTGCTGTTCAAGGGGCTTGGGTACCCCATGCAAGGCAGTTGGCTGGTGCTGACGGCGGGGCTGGGACTGGCGTCAGCCGCTTGCGTCACCATGGGGGCCTTCTTCTACGCCATCATCCGGGATCCGGCGCGGGCGCTCTCTCTGGCCGGCGCCTACACGGCGCCGGGATTTGCCTTCATGGGGGTCACCTTTCCGGTCACCGCCATGGGTGATGTGGCCCAGTTCTGGCGCAGCCTGCTGCCCATCTCCCACTATGTGGAGCTGCAGATCGGGCAAACCAACTACGGTCAACCGTTGACGGCGGCCCTGCCCCAGCTCGGGGCTCTGCTGCTGTTTCTGCTGCCCCTGTTGCTGGTGGTACACCGTTACCGGACGCCGTCGGGCGCGGCCCTGCCCCATGAGGAGTCCAGACCATGATGGGATTCTGGGATCTGGTGCGCCTTGAGCTGCGCACCCTCTTGGCGGATCGCGCCATCATGCTGACCCTGTTTGGCGGCGTCTTCTTCTACTCCTTCCTCTACCCCCAGCCCTACCTGCACCAATTGCCCAGGGAAGAGCCCGTGGTGGTGGTCAACGAGGATGGCAGCCAGCTTTCCCGCCAGCTGGAGTTTATGGCCGATGCCACGGCGCAGGTGAAACTGGTGGCCCGTGCCGGTTCGCTCGACGAGGCCCGCCAGATGATGCTGACCGGCAAGGCGAGCGGCATCTTGCACATTCCCCGCCACTTCTATCGGGATCTGATGCTGGGCAGGAGCGTGACCCTGGGTTATGCCGGAGATGCCTCCTACTTCCTGGTCTATGGCACCATTGCCGAAGGGCTGGCCCAGGCGGGGGGCACGCTCGCCGCCCAGGTGAAGGTGGCCAGGCTGCTGAGCCAGGGCGAGGCGCTGCCCCAGGCCGCCATGGGCTGGAACGCGGTGGCCCTCAATGTGCTGCCGGTATTCAACCCCACCATGGGCTATGTGAACTACGTGGTGCCTGCGGTATTCGTGCTGATCCTGCATCAGGTGTTGCTGATGGGGACCGGCATCCTGGGGGCGACCCAGAACCAGCGCAGCCGCCGTGGCGAGTCAGGCTACTGGCAACATGCCCCCGTGCCGGCCTTGTTGCTGGCCCGCACCCTGGTGGTGGGGGCTCTTTTCGTCCTTCCGGTGACCTACTTCTTCGGCTTCTGCTTCGATCACTACGGTATTGCCCGCACCGCTGTACCCGGCGAACTCTGGCTCTTTACCCTGCCGTTCCTGCTGGCCACCACCTGGCTCGGGATCGTGCTCGGCGCCCTGTTCACCCGCCGTGATCTGCCGACCCAGGTGGTGCTTGTCTCCTCTTTGCCGCTGGTCTTCCTGGCCGGCTTTATCTGGCCCCTTGAGCTCATCCCGGCTCCCCTCAACTGGCTGGCCCAGTGGGCCCCGAGCACGCCGGCCATCGAGGGATTCCTGCGCCTCAATCAGATGGGGGCCGACTTTGCCCAGGTCTCCCGCTACTGGTGGCAGTTGTGGGGACTGGCGCTGCTGTATGGCGCTCTGGCGTGCTGGTTGCTCCGCTGGCGTCAACCGTGCCCTGCAACGCGGCCGGATGATGGGGCGACAGCGTCTTCCACCGACTAGGCCCCTTGCAACAACACGGTCAGCCACTGGGCTGACCGTGTTGCCATTCACAGGGATCATGGCTGACTCAGACCCGGATCGCCGATGGCATAGATCTGGCCGCACGCCTCCTGGTCTGTGAGCAGTTGCAAACCCCGCATCGCCACATCCTGGCGCCTGACCAGGCCATGCCTCTCCTGCCCCTGGCTCAGGATGGCCTGACCCGTGGGCTCCCCATCCTGCAACCCTGCGGGGCGTAAAATGGTCCATGCCAGGGGGCTTGTCTGCAGCCAGCTTTCCGCCAGGCTCTTGAGGCGTACCTCGTGTCCGAAGGCGGCGCGAGCCCGCTCGGGCAGGTATTGCCAGCTGTCGCCACAACCGAGGGAGGTAACCAGCAGCAGGCGGCTGAGCCCGGCGCGCTCCATCTCGTCGATCACATGGCGGTTGCCCTGATAATCCACCGGTGCACTCTGGCGAAAGCTGCCGAGGGTGGAGACTATCCGGGCATCCCTGCCCGCCAAGCGGCAAGCCTGGGTCACGGCCAGGGGGTCCAGGGCATCTCCGATGACGACCTCGACTCCCAGGGTATGCAGCTCGCTGGCCATGTCGGTATGGCGCACCAGGGCAACGACCCTGTGGCCCAGTTGCAGTGCGTGGTCGGTGAAGGCGCGGCCCAGTCCGCGACTGGCACCGAAGATGAGTGTGGTTGGCATGACAGGCCCTCTCGAACAAAAGAGCAAGCCTAGAGCCTGGATGGCTCTCTGTAAATGAGAGTGGTTTTTATTTGTGAGGTGCAGGGGATATGAAGGGCCGGACATCAGGGACGCCGGCCCGACGGGATCAACCGTTGTAATGGCCGATGCTGGGACGGCGGCTGGGTCCGCTCAGGTGGATGTCCACCGGATTGAACGCCTTGATCGCCTCATAGCTGAAATCACCGATGGCCTGATGCAGGCTCTGGGGGCTGTGGTTGGTGATGATGATGACGCTTTTGGACAGGTTGCGACGACGGCGCAGCAGGTGGCCGAGGAAGCTGGACTGACTCTCGGCCATCTTGGCACGGTTGGCCGCCACCTCGTCGATGATCAGCAGGTCCACCTCTTCCAGGGCGCGGCGGTACTGGTTGCGCTCCTCCTGATCCTGGATGACGTTGAAGAAGAGCCTGTCCACGATGGAGGCCCACTGCTGGAAGATCACCGACTTCTGGTGGCGCGCGATCAACTCGTGGGCCACGGCGCCCGCCAGGGTGGATTTGCCGGTGCCGTAATCGCCGTAGATCAGCATGCAGCCCCCGCCGCTCTTCTCCCAGTGCTCGAAACCGCTGATGAAGTAGCGGGCTGTCTCGATGGGGTATTGCAGGGCCGGGTCACCGGAATCCATCTTGTCGAAGATCCAGTCCGGATTGAGGTCGGCCTGGGCGATCAGCTTCTGGATCCGCTCCTGGCGGGCGGCCTTCTGCAACTCGCGCACTTCGGCATTGGCCTTGGCGTCGTACTCCTTGCGCAGGGTCTCGTAGTCGTACTGGCTGCCGCCGGTTGCGGCCCGCAGTCGGAGAATACGTTCCTGCAGGCTGCTGACGTGACGCTTGAGCTCGGGATCATGAGCCCGTTGCTCCTGTCTCGCCTTGGCGATTTTCTGGCGTTTGGCCTCGATCTCTTCCAGTGCCTGGCGCATCGGGTCGTGCGGATCTGTCATGGAATTCTCCTTCTGCTAGGGCTGTGGCTGGATGGGCAGGGGGTCAATAGTGCACTTCGTGGCCGCCTGGTATCAATCATTCTCCGGCTCCTGAGCTTGTGCCAGCCGTTTGGCCTCATCGATCATCTCTTGCGCCCGGCGGCTCGGGCCAGCCTCTACCGGGGCTGGCGCGACCTGCTGGTACCCGGTGACCACGGTCGCCGGGCGGCGGGCGTAGCGCCGACTCTTGAGGGCCCGAATAAATTTCAACATCCACTGGTGCTGGGAGTCGAACACCTCGGGGCGGCCGAGCCAGTAGGCGATGAACTCCCCGAGATCCTCTTCGCTGTAGCTGGCATCGATCACCCCGCACAGGCGTGCGAGAGCAGGCAGTTCTTCGTCCGGACGCCACTGCAGGTGCATCTGGAACGGGCGTGCCGGCAGAGGGCTGCGCACCCGCTGGCTCAGCAACGGCAACTGGAAAGGGCACTGGTGGTAGTGCTCACTGTCAGCCTGGGCCTCGACCTGAAGCAGTTCGGCTTCCATCAGCTCGTCGAGCAGTTCGGTCAGCTGGCGAGCGTTGACCTGATAGCTGAAACCACCGGGATTGCCCGGATCGACGACAGCCAATGCCCGGCCAAGCTCGGGATAGTTGAGTCGGGCCAGCCGATTTTCCAGCACCAAGCGGCGCAGTTGCAGGGTATAGAGGCTGCGGGCCGGATGGGAGAGTCTGGGATGGGCGAGGGCGCTGTATTCGGCTGGCGTCATGGTCTGCTTCACGATCTGGAGTGGAGGGCATTATCCCTCATGGCGGTGCCTCATACAATTCATGGTGCCGACCTGCGAGAGAACGGCTGCCGGGCGACGGTTGCCGATCATCTCTGCGCAAGGGGGCGAGCAAAATAGTCGGACTATTTCAAACGCTTGGCAGATACCAAGGCCAGCCCGGCTCGCTGCTCGACAATATTGTGTGGCGGTATCCAGCGCCCATGATCTAGTCTTAATGCTCAAATAACCATTTGACTAATAAGAGCTTTGTCAAGATGTCAAAAGCCGGACTACGGATCTTGGTGGTAGAAGACGAAGCGGTTTTTCGCCACTCACTGGTATCTTATCTCGAGCACGACGGGGCCTGCGTCTTTCAGGCAGAAGACGGGATTGAGGGGCTCTCTGCCGCAGCGCTCTATCACCCCGATGTGGTGTTGTGTGATCTGAACATGCCGAACATGGATGGCCATGAGGTGATTGCCTGCCTCACCGCCCGCTATCCACAGGTGCCCGTCATCGTCATCTCCGGTCAGGATCAGATGGCTGCGATCGAGCGTGCGCTGCGGGCGGGGGCCAGGGACTTCTTCATCAAACCGGTGAATGACTATGAGCAGATCCGCCGCAGCATCGAGCAATGCCTGACAAACCTCGGGCATCAGAGCCAGCAACTGGAGCTGATGGAACACATCGACTTCTTCCGTGGCCACGATCTGGCGAGCAGCCGGCTGCTCGCCTGGTTGGCCCCCCCTGGCATGCAGGAGTGGGGGCCCTGGCAGGTCACCTTTGCCGGCATGGGCAATCTCTTCATCCCGGATACCTTCAAACTGGACGACAAGCTGCTGGTACTGGTGATGGAATTGCCCATCCTCGGTGTGGATGCGGCCTTCTGTGGTGCCTTGGTGCGATCCCTGATGAACGGCCCCTATCGCCAATACCAGCAACAAGAGAGCCTGCTGTTGACCCAGCCACACCGATTGCTGGATTACCTCAATCTGCAACTGCTGGAGTCGGGCCTGCGTCACTCCTTTGCCATGGCGGCCCTGCTGTTCGATCAGGAGGATGGGCTGCTTTTTGCAAATGCCGGGCTCACCTCACCTCACTGGTTGATGCGTGCAGGGGGGTTGCCGCTCGGCTTGATGCGCAGCAGTCGCTACACGTTGCACAGGCGAAGCTGGCACGAGCCCTTTGATCTGCAGTTTCGCAGTGACAGCGGCAGCGCCCTGACGATGCAGGTTCGTCACCACTGACGCCGTGAAGTGAACACATGCAAACAGGGCGCCCATGGGCGCCCTGTTTGGTCTCTGCTGTCCTGACCGGTCAAACGGTCGCAGACTGCAGTTTCTGCTCTTGTTCTTCGGGCTCTTTGGCCGGGCCTTCGGCACCGTGCATCCAGTAGACCAAGCGGTTGGCCATGGTCAGCAGGATGAGGGCGCTGATCACGGCGGCCAGTGCGATGCCACCGAAGATGGCCATGGCGCCGGATTCGCCGACGAAGGAGCCGATGAAGCCGGCGGCATAGTTGGCCAGGGCCACGAAACCGAACCAGGCACCCATCATCAGGGAGGCCAGGCGCAGCGGAGCCAGCTTGGTCACCATGGAGAGACCGATGGGAGAGAGGCAGAGCTCGCCCAGGGTATGGAACAGGTAGGCACCGACCAGCCAGAACATGGAGGTCTTGACAGTCTGATCACCACCTTGCTCCAGCACGGCACCGATCATGAACAGGAAGCCGACGGCCAGGAACAGCAGGCCCATGGCGAATTTCACCGGGGAGTTCGGCTCTTTCTTGCCGAGCTTGATCCAGATGGCGGCCACGACAGGGGCCAGGGTGATGATGAAGAAGGGGTTCAGGGACTGGAACCAGGCTGTCGGCACTTCGAAGCTGCCGATCATGCGGTCGGTATACTCCTGGGCATACAGGTTCATCAGACCACCGGCCTGCTCGAAGCCGGCCCAGAAGATGATGGTGAACAGGCCCAGTACCAGGATCACCTTGATGCGATCCACTTCCTGTTTGGTCAGGGGCGCTTTTTGCTCCTTGGAGCGCTGCAGGGCGGCACGCTGGGCAGCGGGCACACGGCCGATGTCACCGAGGAAGCGCTGGGCCATGGTGGCCTGCACGACCAGGGAGAGCAGCATGCCGATACCGGCGCTGACGAAGGCGGCTTGCCAGCCATAGGCGGTGGCGGCGGCGCCGCAGATCACGCCGGCCAGCAGGGAGCCCAGGTTGATGCCCATGTAGAAGATGGTGAAGGCGCCGTCACGACGGTGATCCCCTTCTTTATACAGGTCGCCCACCATGGTGGAGATGTTCGGTTTGAACAGGCCGTTGCCCACGATCAGCAAGCCAAGGCCGGCATAGAAGACGGTGTTGACCATGTCAGGGAACATGGCGTGAGGCAGTGCCAGGGTAAACTGGCCGGCGGCCATCAGCACGGCACCGAACAGGATGGCACGGCGCTGGCCCAGGAAGGTATCGGCGAGCCAGCCGCCGATGATGGGGGTGATGTAGACCAGACCGGTATAGATGCCGTACAGCTTGAGGGCGTCGGCCTGGGTCCAGCCCATGCCACCGTTGGCGGTCAGGTCGGTCAGATAGAGGACGAGCACGGCACGCATGCCGTAATAGGAGAATCTCTCCCACAGTTCGGTACTAAAGAGCAAAAAAAGCCCTTTAGGGTGACCTAAAAAGGTCCCTTTGGACGGGTTATTCATTGGAACTTCCACCTGTGTCTTATATTTTTTTAGAAATTTTATGCAAGGGCTAGGAACAAGCCTTAATCCTTATAGAACAAGCGACTTTAAATTACAATATTATGATTTAGCGATATTTTATCTATCAATGGTTGAATATTTGTTTATAAAATGAAAAAGGGCATCGAATGATGCCCAGTTTTTTATTCTGCTTATCTTGTAAATATTCAGAGATTACAGCTCTTTGGCAAACTGCTTCAGCCAGCTGGTGAATTCTTTGCTGAGTTCCCGATGGCGCACGGCGTATTCCACATTGGCCTTCATGTAACCGAGCTTGCTGCCGCAATCGTGGCTGCGTCCCTTCATGAAGTAGGCATTGACCTGCTCCTTTTCCATCAGCATGGCGATGGCATCGGTCAGCTGGATCTCGTCGCCGGCACCGGCCGGGGTTTTTTCCAGCAAGGGCCAGATATTGGCCGAGAGCACATAGCGACCGACCACGGCCAGGTTGGACGGGGCTTCATCCCGGGGCGGCTTCTCGACGATGGCCTGCATCGGCAGGGACATGCCTTCGCTCAGGGCCTCCCCCTTGATGTCGGCGATGCCGTATTTGTCCACTTCGCTCTCGGGGACGGCTTCCACCATGATCTGGCTGATCTGCTCCTCTTCGAACAGATGCACCATCTCCGCCAGGTTGTCCTGCTTCAGATCGCTGGCCACCTCGTCGATGAGCACATCCGGCAGCAGAACGGCGAAGGGTTGATCCCCGATGAGGGGGCGGGCACACAGTACTGCATGACCCAGGCCTTTTGCTTCCCCTTGACGCACGTGCATGATGGTGACGTCTTTGGGACAGATGTGCTGAACCTCTTCCAGCAGTTGGCGCTTGACCCGCTTCTCCAGGGTCGCCTCCAGCTCGAAGCTCTTGTCGAAGTGGTTCTCGATGGAGTTCTTGCTTGAATGGGTCACCAGGATGATCTCCTTGATGCCGGCGGCGATGGCTTCGCGCACCACATACTGGATCAGCGGCTTGTCGACCACGGGCAGCATCTCCTTGGGGATGGCCTTGGTGGCGGGCAGCATGCGGGTACCCAGACCGGCAACGGGGAGAACGGCCTTGCGAACAACGAGCGGTGTCTTTTTCATGGAGTGAGTCCGAAGATACAAAGTGGGCTCATGATACCCGAAGAAAAATAGGGCAGCCACAGGCTGCCCTTGGGATGACAGGGATTCAAACCGGTTACTTGACGATAATCATGTCCCGGTTTGCTTCCAGCGTGGCAGGTCCGATGCCACTGACGTCCGCCAGTTGATCGACGGAGGTGAACTTGCCCTCCTTCTCCCTGTGGTCGATGATGGCCTGTGCCTTCTTCTCGCCAATGCCCTTCAGGGCGGTGAGCTCGCCGGCACTGGCGGTATTGAGATTGATCTTGCCGCTCTCCTTGACTTGGGTGGTGGCCACAGGCTTGGTCGCCGCCTTGTCGGCGGCCAGCAGAGGTTGGCTCAACAGGGGAAGGCAGCCCAGCAGCAGTGCGGCGATCAGGGTCTTCTTGTTCATGTTTCACATCCTTATGAATCTGCCTTAGTGGCATATTTATCATTAGCTGTGTTGCGCCACTTTTTGTCTGTCAGTTTTGACACTGTATAAGTCAGTGCAAACGGCTATAAGCCGAAGATACTCACTCGGTTACACTGACCAACCCTTTGAGCGAGAACTCTTTTCCATGTATCTACCCGCCATTTCCGAACTGGAGCCCATCGCCCGCGCCGCCGGTGAGGCCATCATGTCCATCTACAGCCAGCCCTTTGCGGTGGAGTACAAGCAGGACGAGAGCCCGCTGACGGCTGCGGACAAGGGGGCCCACGAGGTGATCGTTCAGGCGCTGGCGCGTCTCACTCCCGATATCCCGGTGTTGTCGGAAGAGTCCTCCCCCGAGGTGATGGCTGCGCGACTCGGCTGGTCCCGCTACTGGCTGGTGGATCCTTTGGATGGCACCAAGGAGTTTGTCTCCCGCAACGGCGAGTTCACGGTGAATATCGCCCTGATTGAACAGGGGACCCCGCGCTGGGGGCTGGTCTATGCCCCGGTACTGGACAAGCTCTGGTATGGGGGCAAGGGGATTGGCGCCTGGCGTGTGGCCGATGGCAGGCACGAGACCATCCAGACCCGCCCTCATGACGCTGGGCAAGTGTGGCGCGTGGTGGGCAGTCGCAATCACCTGTCGCAGGAGACACTCGAGTATCTGGCCCGTTTTGGCGAACTGGAGCGGGGCGAGATCGAGCTGGTTTCCATGGGCAGCTCTCTCAAGTTTTGCATCATTGCCGAGGGGGAGGCCGAGCTTTACCCGCGGCTCGCACCGACCTGCGAGTGGGATACGGGGGCAGCTCAGGCGGTACTGGAAGGGGCGGGGGGCAGCGTCACCCAGCTCGATGGTTCGCCGCTTTGCTACAACAAGCCCGATATCCTCAATCCCTGGTTTGTGGCCAGGGCCTGAGTCAGCATCGGATACGAAAAGGCCGGACAGTGTCCGGCCTTTTTCTTGTCAGCCTCGATGGGCTCAGAAGACTTTCTTGAACGGTTTGATGGTCACCCTGGCGTAGACCCCTGCCGCAACATAGGGGTCCGCATCGGCCCAGGCCTGGGCGTCGGCCTGACTGGCAAAGTCGGCGATGACGGTACTGCCGGTGAAGCCCGCATCGGCCGGATCCTCGGCATCGATGGCCGGGTTGGGGCCGGCCGTCAGCAGGCGGCCCTCATCCTGCAAGGCTTGCAGGCGGGCCAGGTGGGCAGGGCGTGCCAGCTTGCGCTGGGGCAGGCTGCCCGCGACATCTTCGGAGTAGATCAGATACCACATGGAACAATCCCTTTCTGGTTGCGGTTATTTTTTCTGTTCTGCGTTCTGCTCGGCCGGCATGTGGCGATAGAGATAGACGCCGCTGAGCAGGGTGAAGACCAGGGTCATGCCCAGCAGGCCGAACACCTTGAAGTTGACCCACATCTCCTGGGAGAGGTTGAAGGCCACGTAGAGGTTGAGCAGGCCGCACAGGGTGAAGAAGCCGACCCAGCCGAGATTGACGTTGTCCCAGACCCGGTCGGGGGCTTGGAGCTCCTTGGCCAGCATCTGCTTGATGAGGTTCTTGCCAAAGCCATAGCGGCCGATGAGCAGGGCGAGGGCAAAGAGTACGTTGATGACGGTCACCTTCCACTTGATAAAGGCATCGTCGTGGAAGAAGACGGTGAGGCCGCCGAAGAAACCGACCAGCACGAAGGTGAACAACTGCATCTTCTCGACCCGGCGATAGCGAAGCCAGCTGTACAGGAGTTGCAGGCCAGTGACGACCACCAGGGCGCCAGTGGCGGTGTAGATGTCGTAAAACTTGTAGACCGCGAAGAAGACGATCAGGGGGATGAACTCGATAAACTGCTTCATGCTGGGCTCTAACCTCAAAATTTCACTCAGTGTACCTGCCCGTCAGACAACGGCAAATGAATAAGACCGTCCATTCTGCAGGCAGTTCCTTCCCGGGGCGGCGGGTTACTCGAACAGCTGGCTGGCAATCTGGTTGCCAAGGCGCACCTGATCGTCCAGCAATGCGTGTATGTCTGCTTCCTCGATGAGAGGGTTGAGTAGGACGGCGCGCAGCAGCGTGAGCGGTTGCTCGCCATAGCGGGAGACTGCGCGCTGGGTGCGTGAGACGAAGCTGTGCCCTTCGGCGCGCTGGGCTTTTTGCAGGGCGACGTTGAAGAGATTGATCTGTTCGTTGGCCGCCACATCGGGCACCTGACCTTGCAGGTGGGGCGGAATGCATCGGTAGGAGAGCAGGTTCATGACAGGTGCCGACATCAGCTCGAAGGCGGGGCTGGCGTCGATGAGCGCGGCCATTCGCCTCGCCCTGTCGTAGTTGGCGTCGATGAGTTGGGCATAACCCTGCTGTCCCAGCATCTGGAAGGCGGCATCCAGATAGAGCGCGTTGGCGGGACGGGTCCCCTCCAGAGTGAAGCGCCCCTGATCGAAGGAGGTGGCGCGGATGGCGTAGGGAGCCTCGCGCTTCACCGTCATCATCAGGTCCGGTTGGCGGCAGAGCAGCATGCCGGTACCTAGCGGGACCAGCAACTGCTTGTGACCGTCAAGGGTGACGGTATCGGCGTGCTCTATCCCCGTAAGCAATCCCTGATAGCGGGGCGAGAAGAGGGTCGGACCACCCCAGGCCGCGTCCACGTGGAAGTGGATTTGCTCGCGCCGGGCGATGGCGGCCAGTTCCGGCAGCGGGTCGACGGAGCCAAAATCCGTGCTGCCAGCCACGCCGACCAGCGCCAGCACCTTGAGCTTCTGCTCCCTGCATTGTTGAAGGGCCTGTTCCAGTGCCGCCAGACTGAGCCGATTGTGCTCGTCTGTGTCGAGACGCCAGACGCTGCGAGCCCCGAGTCCCAGCAGATCCATCCCCTTGTCGAAGGAGTAGTGCATCAGCCGCGATCCCAGAATGACGGCGCCGCGATAGCCCTGCTCGGCGAGGGCGAACAGGTTGTCGCCACAGGCCCGGTTGCGGGCCAGCCAGAGAGCGGTGACGTTGGCGATGGTACCGCCACTGGTCATGACGCCGAGGGCTGCATCCTTGGCATGCATCTGGGCTGCATAGAAGGCGTCGTCCTGGCGGTAGACCAGACGGTGCAGCTTGGCCAGCACTTCCCGCTCCAGAAAGCTCAGCAGACGGGAGGACTCCATCTTCATCGGGTTCTGGTTGAGCATCACCAAGAGCCGGGAGAGCTCGGCGGTGAAGGCCGGCAGCGGTGCCGTCATGTGTCCCATGTAGCGGGGAGAGGTGAGGTGCGATGCCCCGGGTACCAGGGTGGCGAGCCGTGCCAGATAGTCCCGGGGAGAGATGCCGATGGCGGGCATGCACGACTGATCGAGCTGGTGGGTGAAGCTGCCCCGCTGATAGGGGGCCTGACTGTCGTCGGAATGATGGAAATGCTCCAGCAGGGCCGTCATGGCCTTGCCGAAATCAGGATCCGGTTGTGTAAACAGTTCAGTGAGCTTCATCGGGTTCTCCAGACCAGATTGTCGGGCAGACGCGGCCATCCGCATGGGCGGCGTCGGCGGCAGAGCATACACCAAAGGGGCGGGGGGCACAGCCATCTCTGGCCCTCCCTCTCTTCGCCCCTTTATTTTCAGCTAACACTTGTAGCCTGAAACGTCGGCCGCTAGAGTGGGCCGGTAATGGGTTGGAGGTAATGATGGATGTGACGGGGTACTCCCCACGGGAAGAGTGGGCGAATCGCCTCAGCCATGGGCTGGGGCTGCTGCTGGGCGGACTGGGACTGGTCTTGCTGCTGCACAAGGGGTGGGATCAGGGGCCCAGGGTACTGCTGAGCTACGGCGTCTACGGTGCCAGCCTGGTATTGCTCTATCTCGCCTCGACGCTCTATCACAGCGTGAGCTCGGTGGCGGCCAGACGCTGGAGCAAGCTGTTCGATCACTGCGCCATCTATCTGCTGATCGCCGGCACTTATACCCCCTTCCTGCTGGTGGCGCTCGATACGCCGCTGGCGCAAGGACTGATGGTGGTGATCTGGGGGCTGGCCCTGGCGGGGGTCGTGTTCAAGCTGATCTTCATCAATCGCTTCAAGAAGGTGTCGCTATTTACCTATCTGATGCTGGGCTGGCTGTCGCTGGTGGTCATCTACCAGCTCTATCTGCATCTGGATGGTACCGGGCTCCTTCTGCTGGGGCTGGGTGGTCTCATCTACAGCCTGGGAGTGATCTTCTATGTGGCCAAGCGCATTCCCTACAACCACGCCATCTGGCACCTGTTTGTGCTGGGGGGCAGTCTGTGCCACTTCATGGCCATTTATGGCTACATCTGATGACTAACCCTTAATTGGTATTTTTGTGCTCATGAAAGCCTGAATTCGTGCGGCACCCCACAGTTGCCCCCTTCGTTTGCTGACAAGCTAGTGCCAGTTCAGTTTGGAAAGGATGCAAACGATGAGTGAGATCGCGCTTTCCATCAGCATGCTGTCGTTGGTGGCAGTGCTGGGGCTCTGGCTGGGAAACTGGCGAGTCTATGGCGTGGGGTTGGGTATCGGCGGGGTGCTGTTCGGCGGCATCATAGTGGGCCACTTCGCCGGCTTGTCCGGGTTGAAGCTGGATGAGCAAACACTTCATTTTATTCAGGAATTCGGCCTGATCCTGTTCGTCTACACCATAGGCATCCAGGTCGGTCCCGGCTTCTTCTCCTCCTTGCGCAGTTCGGGCCTCAAGCTCAATGGCTTCGCGGCCCTGCTGGTTCTGCTCGGCTGCCTGGTGGCGGCAGCGTTGCACCAGCTGTTCGATGTACCTCTGCCGGTGATCCTCGGGGTCTTTTCCGGGGCCGTGACCAATACCCCGTCCCTGGGGGCTGGGCAGCAGATCCTGGCCGAGCTGGGGGCGGATCCTGGCTCCACCGGCCTGATGGGGATGGGCTATGCGGTGGCCTACCCGTTCGGGATCTGCGGCATCCTGCTCACCATGTGGCTCATCCGGATGTTCTTCCACATCAAGATCGAGGAGGAAGCGGTCGCTTTCGAGCAGCAGGCTGGCAAGACCAAGGAGAGTCTGCAAACCATCAACATTGCCGTGCGCAATCCCAATATGCATGGCCTGATGCTCCGCGAGATCCCGAGTCTGGACGAGGCGGACGTCATCTGTTCCCGCCTCAAGCGTGGCGACGAGCTGATGGTGCCAAAGCCCGACTCGCGCATCGAACTTGGCGACCTGCTGCACCTGGTGGGGGAGCGCCATGCCCTGCACAAGGTGCTGCTGGTGCTTGGAGAGGAGGTAGACACCTCCCTCTCCACCCGCGGGACCGATCTGCGGGTTGAGCGGGTGGTGGTCACCAATGAGCAGGTGCTCGGCAAACGGATCCGCGATCTCGACATCAAGCAGAAATACGATGTGGTCATCTCGCGCCTGAATCGGGCCGGCATCGAGCTGGTGCCGACCAGTCAGACCAGTTTGCAGTTCGGTGACATCTTGAACCTGGTGGGGCGGCTCGATGCCATCGAGGCGGTCACCAGCGTGGTGGGCAACGTGCAGCAGAAACTGCAGCAGGTGCAGATGCTGCCCGTCTTCATCGGCATCGGGTTGGGAGTATTGCTCGGATCCATTCCCTTCTATCTGCCGGGATTCCCGGCGGCGCTCAAGCTGGGGCTGGCAGGGGGACCGCTGGTGGTGGCGCTCATCCTGTCTCGTATCGGCAGCATCGGCAAGCTCTACTGGTTCATGCCGCCGAGCGCCAACCTGGCGCTGCGGGAAATAGGCATAGTGCTCTTCTTGGCGGTGGTGGGGTTCAAGTCCGGGGCCGGCTTCATCGACACCCTGATCAACGGCGACGGTCCCGCATGGATGATGTACGGTGTGGCAATCACCCTCATCCCGCTGCTGCTGGTGGGTGTGCTGGCACGCCATTATGGCAAGCTCAACTACCTCACGCTATGCGGTCTGCTGGCCGGCTCGATGACGGATCCTCCCGCTCTGGCATTTGCCAACGGCATGCACCCCACCAGTGGTGCCAGCGCACTCTCTTACGCGACCGTCTACCCCCTGGTGATGTTCCTGCGGATCATCTCGCCCCAGCTGCTGGCCATCCTGCTCTGGGCCGGTGTCTGACACCTCACGAGACGGGAGCCTATGAGGCTCCCGTCTTCGTTTTTTCACAATTGATGCTATTGATTTAATTAATTTTATTCATCTTCGGCATCCCTTCGTTTTCACCCCGAAACCCGGCTTCATTTCGGTCTGTTCATTCGATTTTTCTCACTGGTTTATGGCCTGATAAACGGGCACATTGGAGGCTGGAGCAATATGCCCTTCGATATTTCAGGAGAAACCATGAGCAATCAGCGCATCGTATTGGATCAGGATGTCGTCGTTACCCACTTGCAAGGCAAAATGTATCTGGTCGCCGCCGACGGGAGCCAGAGACTCGTTGCAGAAGGCGATGTACTGCCCAAGGATGCGGTATTGCTTGCGCCCGAAGGGGCCAGCTTCCAGGGAGGGGAGACCACGTTCACCCTGGGTTCCGGCGAGCGCCCCGAACAGGGTGACGCCGTGCTGGCGAACGCGGGTACGCCCGATGACATCGCCGCCTTGCAGCAAGCGATTCTGGACGGAACCGACCCCACCAAGGCATTCGAAGCGTCGGCGGCGGGCGGAGCCCCGGCCGCAGGCAATGCGGGCGGGGTGGCTGGTGCCAGCGGCAACGGCGGTTTCGTCACCATCGATCGTACCGGTGATGCAACCATCTCCAGCGCAGGCTTTGACAGCGCGAACCCGGCTGGCGCGGCGCCGCTGGTGGATGCGCAAAGCAGCGAGGATGAGCTGGTCGACCTCACCGCTCCCGTCATCACCGTCTCTGCCCCCGACAACACCAACGATCGGACGCCGACCCTGACCGGTACCACGGATGCCCCCGCTGGCAGCACGGTGACTCTGGTAGTGACCGATGCCAACGGCAATCAGCAGACCCTGACCGCGACGGTGCAACCGGATGGCAGCTTCAGCGTGGATGTCACCACACCGCTGGCCGAAGGGGGCTATCAGGTGACGGCTTCCGTGACCGATCCGGCCGGCAACACCGGTACCGCGACCGATGATGGCAGCGTGGACACTACGGCTCCGATCGTGACGGTGAATGCACCGGACAATACCAATGACAACACCCCGACCATCACGGGGACCACGGACGCCGCCCCCGGCAGCACGGTGACCCTGACGGTGACCGATGCCAACGGCAATCAGCAGACCCTGACCGCCACGGTACAACCGGATGGCAGTTACAGTGCGGATGTCGTGACGCCGTTGCCGGATGGGGGCTATGACGTGACTGCCAGCGTGACTGATCCTGCTGGCAACAGAGGCACGTCGAGCGACGATGGTAGCGTGGACACCACGGCGAACATCACGGTGAGCCTGGATGACGTGAACGCGGCCAATGTGGCCAACACGCCCATCAGCGGCACCTCCGATGTCGGCCCGAACCGCACCGTGACCCTGGTGATCAGCGATGCCACCGGTAAGAGCGTGACAGTCACTGCCGTCACCGATGCCGACGGCAACTACCAGACCCGCGCCGATCTGAGCGGGCTGGCGGATGGCAACCTGACCGTGGTGGCCAGCGTTACCGACGCGGCGGGCAACCCGGCCAGCGCCACCGACGACACCACCTTGCTCGATACCACTCCACCGAATGCCAGCATCACCCTGGATGGCAACATCACCCCTGACGACGTGATCAACGCGGCCGAGTCCAAGCAGGACATCGCCGTGACCGGTCGCGTGGGTGGCGACGTGAAAGAGGGCGACACCGTCACCCTGACCGTCAATGGCAAGGCCTTCACCGGTCTGGTCTTGGCCGACAAGACTTTCAGCATCAATGTGCCAGGTAGCGACCTGGTGGCCGATGGGGACAAGGTGATCGACGCCAAGGTGACCACCACCGACGCGGCGGGCAACAGCACCACGGCGGCCGATACCGAGGGTTACAGCGTCGACACCCAGGGTCCGAGCGTGGTGGTCGACATCGCTGACGACCAGCTGACCGTGGGCGAGACCAGCGACGTCACCTTCACCTTCAGCGAGAAGGTGACCGGGTTCGAGCTGGATGATCTGACCGTGGTGGGCGGCACTGTTACCGACCTCAAGACCACTGACGGCGGCAAGACCTGGACCGGCACCTTCACCCCGACCC
>NZ_JBFWLQ010000018.1:0-18866 GCF_050252055.1 Aeromonas sp.
TTCTCGTTGGTGGTCATACGGTGACTCCGGATAACACGGTAGGGGTACCGTTTTGTTATCCGGTTTGAAGCCGTATGACCACTCCCTTTTGTGGGCAACTGTCAGGTGAATACCATCTCCATACAAATAGGTTTTATAGCTAATTTAAAGCACTCTTGCAGATCCTGCTCCCACATTCAAATTCCCACGGAAAGTACGCTCACCCCAATACATTCAACTAGTTAGATTATTTCCCTGACCGTTCCATGCCTCACCAAACTGTAAAACCCCGCAAAAATGATCCTTCTTTGCAGATCCTCAACGACCTGCGGATCCTTGATGGGGCGCGGCCTGGGCCTATGGTTTTGCGGAAATCCACTTTTGCAAAAATTTTTCTTGATGAACCCCGCAGGCGGGAGCGGATGAGCGCGGATTCCGTGGCGCAGACGCGGCCGTGGGCGTTTCCGTGGGGTAGCAGGAGGCTGTGAGTGTGCGCAGGCTTCACGTATGATGCAGCGCTGCCCGATGGCGCCTCTTCATGCGGCGCCCTTCCCTGGCCATGCTCAGGCGCTGTCAGGCAGACAAGAAGAAGGCCCCACATTGTGGGGCCTTCTTCGCTTGGCGAGTTACTCGATGATGGGGGAGAGGGAGCTGGCCAGTTGCTTGGCTTGTTGGCCATGTTCCGTCATGGCTGCACTGTTCCCTGGTGCGGGTCCGCTGCCGTGGGTATGGCCAGCCGTGGCGGCGGCCAGTTGCTCCACCACGCTCATCAGTTGCAGCAGCAGCCGGAAGATGTTCATGCTATCTGTCCCCACCCAGGAGCGGGGCGCTTCCAGGTGCTGCAGTTCGCCGGCGACCGCCCGGCGCAGTTGTCCCACCACCTCGACCAGATCTCCGGCTGTGGTCTGGCTCAGATTGCCCAGGCACCCCAAAGTAAGATCGTCGCCGGCCAGCAGCTCGATGAGCTTGAACCCACCCACCTCTTCGACGCTGTGTTGCGCCACCTGCAGCCGATGCTGGCCATGGTCCCCCAGGTAGTCATCGCTTTGATGCTGCATCTGCAGGGCCTGGTCGTGCAGGCGGCGGTCGGTGTGGCGGCAGAGGTTCCCCACGGTATCGATGCGGCTGAATACCTCGGCCCGTTGCTGCTGCAGTTGCTCGCCCGGGGCGATATCGGGTAAAGCCCAGCCGCTGCCGAGCACGGTGCGGATAAAGGGCCGGTCGGCCCGGCCGAAGGCGAACCCCAGCTCAACTAGGGTCCCCTTGATGGGGAACTGCAGCAGGCCCTGCTCCTGCCCGCCGAACAGCACCGGCAGCGGCACCGCCCGATACAGCGGGGCAGCCTTGTCCGGTTGGCCATCCTCACCTAGCAGTTGCACATCCACCGCATAGCGGGGGCGAAAGGGATCATTGAGTTGGCCGGCAGTGGCCTGATCGCTTACTGCCTCGACCCGCCCGAACTTGGGCAGGTGCATCTTGTCCGCCAACTCAGGGAATTCCCCCTCCATCTTGCGCCGCTCCGGCGACTTCACCGGTTTGCCGGGTGTCGCCGTGGTCAGGGTCATCTCATCGCCCTTGAGACGTACCCGCATCACCCGCTTGCCGTTGATGATGGCCCCGGGTCGGATGGCCGGCACCGGCGACAGGGTAAGGGTGTCGCCCGCCTGTCTCCCTGACCAGGCGGTATCGAGCGTCACCACTTTGTCGTGCCAGCGGCTATGGGCGTGGCTCCCCACGTATATGGCGCCATCCGGTTGCTGGTACCAGACAAAGTCCGGCACCTCGAAGGCGCGCCCGGCGTTATCGAGCAACTGATAGCCGTTGCCGGCGCTGGTGAAGTTGGGGATAGGGCGGTCGGTGTAGTCTGCCCCCTGGGGCAGCAGGAAGGTGAGCCCGCAGCGGTCGGTCAGCCAGGCCAGCAGACCGCGCAGGGTGGCATGCTGCTGGCTGACTGGCAGACGGGATCCCAGGGCACCGGCGAGCTCCCGGCACAGCAGCTTGCTGGCACCGTTGGCGGCGGGCTGTACGTCGTACACGTAGCCCGTGAACCAGCGCCGCAAGTCGCCGTTATAGCCGGTGTCCAGGGTGAAGATCTGCCCCTTGAGAGCGGATCCCTCGATGGTGAGGGCGGCGCGGCCGCCGGCGTTGAGGTCCAGCACCAGATCATGGTCGATGAGGTGCACTGGCTGGCCGGCGAGGGTCAGTGAGGTGGTCAGTTTCATGCCAGCATGTCATCCATCGGTTGGAGCACGTAGCGCTCGAAGCTGCTGAGGTCTGGTGCCTCGTCCCCCGTTCCTTTGCTGCCGGGCTTGGCGGCGCTGGTGTTGGCAGTGCCCTGGCCCACGGTCGGGGCTTGCTTGGGCAGGCGCTGCTCGCGTTTCTCCGGCACCGAGTTGAACTCCTTCAGGGTGAACTGCACTTGCCAGGCGAGCAGCCCCTCCTGTTCGCTTGCGGTGATACGTCCGGCGAACCTCGCCTGGCGAACCTTCACCGACTTGGCCAACAGCGACCCGACCCGGTAGATGTGGCGCTTGCCGCCGTTACCCTTGGCGTCGGCCAGCTCAAACAGCCGGCTCAGCATGCGCTCCTCCTTGAACGGAATGAGGCCTGAGACGTCTAGCTCCTTGCCCTTGCGCCCTGTTCGGCGCTGCTTGTTGAGCTGGTCTGGCCGCTCTGGTCTTTGTCCTGAAACTGCATCGATGCGGACACCCGCATCGACTTCATGGTGATGGGTTCGCCATCCAGGGTCAGCATGGCTTGGCTCATAGGGTCAACTCCTGCCAGAAGGTGAGCGGGGAGGGGGAGAGCAGCAGGGCACCGACCGTCATGCTCATGCTGTGGTCGGGGGGCGTGCTCTGTCCGAGCTGGGTGGCGAGGCTTGCCACATCTCCCTGACCTTGCCAGTGCCAGAACGTGCCGGAGAGCTTGCCCAGCTCGGTCAGGGCGGTGGCCAGCGCATCGAGGCGGGCGCTACGGCGCACGGCGAGCCCCTGCAACTTGTCGATGGGGCTCCGGCTATCCCGGGCCAGGCTCTCCAGTTGCGCCAGCTCCGCGCCAAGGGCTGCCCGGGCAGGGCGCAGCGGTGCCCAGCAAAGGGGCTCCCCGGCGCGCCAGCGCGGCACCCTGGCGGCGGTGGGCTGGTGCATAGGGTCGTTGCTGGCCGTGAGGCGGCGCAGGGTGGCGCACCACTCCGGCAGCGGCAGCAGGGTGCAGAGGGCCGCCAACTGCCGGGCCAGGTCCTCGGTGCTGTTGCCGGTCACCAGCCAGGCGAGGGCATGCTGCTGCCCGCTGGGCAGCCGTGGGTCGGCACCATCCTGCAGCTTGGCGGCCAGGGCGGCCACCGCGTTGGGGGCGGACAGATGATGCTGGTTGCCCTGTTGTTGGCCCATCCCGTGCTGGTAGGAGGTGACGGTAAGGCAGTGGCCATTCACCAGCAACCGGTCGAGCTCGGCCCGAAGAGTGGCCAAGCCTCCGGCCGCCTCGCTAAGTGGGTGCCGCCGATACTGGGCCCGCGCGGCCAGTCCCTGCAGTCGGCCCATGGCACTCGCCTGGCTCGCCGGAAGCTGCCCCAGCACCTCCCGGGCGCGGGTGTGTACGCTGTCGGCACTGGCGGGCCAGCGCAGCGCCCCCTGGGCCCAACTCATTGGGGCATCTCCGGCCAGGTGACCGAGCTTGGCCAGCCCTTGCTTTGCGGCAGGCGCATCAGGGCGATGCGATAGCGTTGCAGGGCTTCCAGCTTGTCCAGCTCTTGCGGGGTGGCCAGCTTCAGCTCTTTGGCGTCCTGCAGGGGCGCGATGTGCAGGGTGGCCTCGGCCTGCAGGGCATCGAGTTTGCGCTGCTGCTCGGCTTCGCTCGGGAGGTATTCGGGCTGGGCCAGCGTGCGGATCTCGCCGAACTCGCCAAACATGGCGCGCACATAGAGCTCGCGCCCATGTTCGGCCGAGTAGTCCTTGCGAGCGGTAAAGGTGACGAATTGCCCGGGCAGGTGGGCAAAGGCCACCTCCATGTCCAGGGCATCCGGTTGGCCGGTGTAGGCGATGACGTTTTTGGCGGTGATGATCTCCATCAGGCGATCCTTATCCAGAGTGTGATGCGGGTATCGAAGGGGCCACCCGAGCCGAAGGAGTAGCCGAGGCACTTCCAGGTGCCAGCCAGGCTGGCGCCGTCCTGGTGCCGTTCCCCTGCCGAGGCCGGTACCAGGCTGGACCCCGACACTGTGGCTCCGATGCCTTTGGTGGCGCCGGAGACATTGGAGGCCAGTACATAGGTGCCCACCTGCCCGTAACTGCTCGCGACGATGTCGGCGTTGCCCTGTGCTGCGGTGTGGGTATGGGCAGACGGCGGCATGGTGCCGGGCTTTCCAGTGACCTCTCCCCAACTGGGCCAGCGCGCGGCATATGCCGGGATCCCGGTCAGTTGGGACCAAGGATGAGAATGGCTCGCTGCAGCCGCGCCGAGCTCGGCCAGCGTGGGCTTGTTGCCGGTGTTGTAATCCCGTGTCCAGGGTGTCCAGGCGCCGGTACTGTACTGCGCCCGGCGCCAGACCCGGCTGGAGTTGTAGACCAGGTAGGTCTGCTGGGGGCCGGCGCCAGCGCTGACGATGAGCGCCCCCGCGCTGTTCTCCGGGTAGTGGCGTGCGGCCGAGGTGTTGGCGTTGGCATGCTGGGCATACACCTTGGGTTCTTTCAGGGTGTCGAGGTCTTCGGTTCCCAGGTTGATGGGGTTGAGCCAGGAACCCGGGTGCGAGTGGGACGTGGGCGAAAGGCCGTTCAGGGCTTGCTGCAGGCCCGCGACTTCCTGGATGGTCGGCTGATGTCCGGTGTCGAAGACCTCGCGCCACGGGCTCCAGCTTGAGGAGTTTATGCTGTAGTTACGCATGGCCAGCACGCCACCCCCGTCGTAAGGCCATGCGACTTGGAGCAAGGCCTGGTACGCATAGATGCGTTTGGTCTCACAGTAGAAATAGGGGTTTGCTGTCGGCGGTGAATTTGGACAGGTCTTTTTCTCGTAGAGCCCGAAGTCACCGGCCAAACAGCTATCCAAGTCTTTGTTGGCCGTGTAGCCGAACGTCGCCCCGTTGTTATTCAACATGTCGCGGCGGGCTTTGTAGCCGCTGACATCGAGCTTGCTGGCGAGCGCTTGCGTTAACCCGGACACGTTCTCCATCAGATGGCCGTGGCTGTTGTCCTTGACCTCCACCGCAATGGTGACGCCCTGGGCATCCTCAAGGATCCCTTTGCCAGTCACATCCCCGGAGAGCTCGATGGTGCGCTTGCGGCGCAGGTCGGTGACGCTGCCGTCGCTGTTGATGATGGCGACCTTGGCCACATGGTGCTGATTGCCGTTGCTGTCCACATAGTCGGCAAGGGCCGGCACGCTCAGGGTGAGGGTGAAGTGATTCACCCAGGCATTGAGCAAAGAGCCCGCCCGGTAGATGTCGAGCCAGAGCCCCACCGGCTTGGCGCCGGCGGTGATTTTCCTGACCTCGTCGAGCTGGGCGCGCAGGCCGCCCACATAGGCCACCCCGGGCTGCACCTTGTAGACACCAGCCTCGTTTACCAGCTTGAAGCCGTCGCCGTAGAAGGTGGCCGGCCCGAAGAACTGCAGGGCCTGCAGGCGCAGATCGTCGTCCATCCCGCGCAGGCGGGCGGCATAGTCAATCTGCCAGGTGCTGGCGTCCACGTGAGTGGCGGTGGCCTCGCTTGCCCGGTCGTACTCCATCAGCATGGACTTGACCAGGCTGTTGCCGATCTGGCCGGTGGCTTCATTGGTCTTGAGTTTGGTCTCCAGCCCCTTGTGCACAATCATCCCCACCATGCCGCTGGCCTTGTTGATGAGGTACAGGGCATTGAAGCTGAAATCGCCGACCGTGGTGTCCATCACGATGGTGTAGGCCACCGAGTCGTTGTTGATGCGACCGCGCTGGTCCACCGCGTGGCGGTGCACAATCTGGCCCGCCGGTGGCAAGCCAAGATCCGGGCTTATCGGTTTGTTCGGATCCAGGCCCGGGATGTTGGCCAGCACGAACTCATCGAGCACCACTGGCGTCTGGTTGGCGAGGCTCGCCTGCAGGTAGCTGGCGAAAGCGTTGGTAATGATCTGGCTCATTGGGTCCTCTTGAGTGATGCGCCGAACACCTGCTGGTTCATGTCGATGCGACCGGGGCGCAGGGCGGCGGTGACCGGGTAAACCACCTGGAAGCGGTAGCGGCGGCAGGTGCGGCCATAGTGTTGGATGAGGGTTTCCATCAACTGCTGGTTGCTCGCGATGGCGCTGTCGGTCACTTCGATGGTGATGACGTCCCAGGGCGTGCCGGCCTGGCGTTCGTGGATGTCGCACCAGCCGATGCCAAGGCGCTCGAAGATGCGTTTAAAGCCCGCCACTTCGCCGGCGTCCCGGGCGTTCACAAAGGCGAACTTGACCCGCTTGCGAAAGAGCTCAATCGGTTCTCCGTTGAAACGCGCGATGTCCCGCTCCCAGGCGAGCAGGGCCAGCAAGGACTCCGAGCAAGTCAGCGGGTCTTGCTGGGCCAGCGGCAGCAGCAACCAGCCCTTGAGCCGTTGCCAGAAGGCATTGATGCCTTTGGCCAGGAACCCCGGCTCGGCATGGGCCGGACTGATGGTGTAGCCATCTTCCCACCAGGGGGCGCTGGCATCGGGTAGCACTGGCGCCTGCCGCTCGTGCTCAAGGGGCGTCATGTCAGTCATGCAGGGTCACCGTCAGCGTCTTCAATCGTGGGATGGCCAGCCCCGCAACGATGTCACTCTCCTCAAAGCGCAGGCTCAGAAGCTGCGGGAACTGGCGGTGCAGCTCCCGGCCAAGTTGGGAGAGCGAGAAGCGCGAGCGTGGCCAGGTGCGGGTGACGGCCGGGAAGTCTGCGGACTGGCGAAACGCCGCCCTGACCAGGTTCTCGGCGCCGGCTTTGAGCGCGGCCTTTTGCTCGTCGCTGAGGTTGGCTTGTGGCCAGAGCGCCAGGGTGAGGCTGTGCTGGGTTTCAGGGATGCTCATCACGAACAGATCATCCCCATGGCCATGGTTGCCCTGGCGGCCCACGTAGTCGTTGAGCTGATTGATGAGGCTGGCCGGGGTGGCCCCCACTTCCAGCAGGATGTAAGCGTTGGCGGTACCGGGTCCCCGCGGGGCGTCGTGCTCGAAGAAGATGTGATCGGCGCGGATCCCCGCCACGCTCGCCAGCATGGATCGGTAAATCGCATCGATGTGGTAACGGCCCACCGCTGAAAACTGGTTCTGGATGCGCAGACCGAGCGCGTCGTTGCTCTCGACGTCGCTGCCCTGGGTGGTGATCCACTCCTTGTCATCGTTACGGGCCGAGAGGATGCCGGTCACCGGTTCGCTCAGCAGGTTGTAATAGCCCGGGGCGAGGTTCCAGGCCGCACCGGCGAGCTCGGCCTCGCACACCACCCGGGCCACCGCTTCCCCGGCGGGACTCACCACCGCCTGCAGGGGGCGCAGGCGATAGATGGTGCCGTTGATGCGCTCGGTGGTGACCCAGATGTCGGCCGGGATGGTGACGGCGTCGCTCGGGTTGGCTTTCACGAAGTTGACCAGGCCCCGGGTCTTCTGGGCCGCCTTGCGAGTAAGGTCCACATCCCAGGCCTTGAGGTCCAGATAGGCATCGGTGGCGGTGGCCGCGAAGGTGTTGGGCAGCACATGGCCCGCCAGCAGGGTGCGGATCAGCCAGAGGGCCGGGGTGATGACCACACCGCGCACCAGCCGCCAGAACGGGCTCACATCGCTGTCGTTGGTGATGAGGGAGCCGGCGGCCACCACCTCCTTCTTGAGCTCGGCCTCCATGGCCGCCTCGGTGGTCGGCACGCCAGCCTCGGCCAGCAGGGCCATAAAGTCCACGGTCGGGCGCAGGTTCACAGGGTTACCTCCAGTTCGCCGAATTCATAGGTGCGGGCGGTGACCAGTACCCGGTCGGGGGCCTCTTCGCTGATGAAGATAGTGCCGGGCACCAGCCGCTCGTCGTCTTCAACCAGCAGTTCAATCTCGGTCATCACATCGCTGCGCAGGGTGGGGCTACGCTCGCCGATGAGCTTGCGGGCGAGCCCGGATTCCATGATGCGGTGCTTGATGTCCTGACCGATGCTGTGGCGGTCCTGGGTGGTGCGGGGCTGGCCCCCTGCATCGAGCTGCCAAGCGCCGTTCACCACCAGGATGTCGATGTACTTGGGTTCGTTCATCACTTGGTCTCCAGCCAGGCGTTTTCGGCCAGCTGCTCCGGGGTCATGGGATTCTGGTTGGTGATGTGCACCTCGCCGATATGCAGGGACTTGGCGGGCTTCTGGTTGGCAGCGCTCGCGGCCGCGTTGGCCTGGATCAGCTGCTGGCCCAACCCGCCGGCCGGTACTTTGCTCTGCTCCGGCTGACGGTAGCGGGCGAGGGGAGCGGTGATCGAGGCCTGTTGCTGCTCTGCCGTCATAGGGGCGCTGACCGTCCCCGGCATGACCGGGAGGGTCAGCGGGGTGAGCGCGGGCATCTGCAGGTCCGGCATGCCGCCGAGCTCGATATTGACCCCCGGGATCAGGTTGAGTTTCTCGATCAGCCAGTCCACCGCCCGCCCCAGCAACTGGAAGGGGCTCAGGTTGCCGAGCAGTTGCATGAAACTGGCCCAGCCGGCGACGGCCCCGTCGATCATGCTCTGGATGGTGTCGAACACGCCCCAATCCGCCAGGGTCTTCTTGAGGTCATCCCAGTAGTAGATGACCGCTGCGACAGCGCCGATCAGCAGTACTATCCCGGCAATGATCAGGCCGATGGGGTTGGCATACATGGTGATGTTGACGGCCAGCAGAATGGCGCGGAAGGCGACCAGCCAGGCCTTGAGCAGGTTGAGCGGGGCGATCAGAAGCGACCAGGCGATGCCGAGCCCGAGAGTGGTCATCTTCGCCAGCCCGGCGAGCAGCAGCCAGGCACCGGTCACCATGCTAAGGCCCACGATGGCGAGCAGGGCGTAGCTCACCACCCTGGTGAGGTTCGGGAAGAGGTGGGTCCAGCGCAGCACGGTGTCGGCTCCATCGGCAAAGACCCCCACCACCTTGTTGATGGCCGGTAGCACCACCCCAAAGGCGGCGGCCCGGATGGCGAACCATCCTTGCGTCACCCGTTCCCACTGGTCGGTCATAGAGGCGGCCATCTGCTCGGCCTTGCCCATGCCGTGGGTGTTGGCCAGGGCATTGATGTTGGTGGAAAGGGCCTTGGTGTTGGTCATCAGAAGTTTGACCATGGCCACCGCCTCATCCGAGCCAAATGCCTTCTTTAGCTCGTCCCCCTCGGCCACGCTCAGGGTCTCGCCATAGCGCGCCTTGAGTTTGTCGAGGATGGTGAGCACCGGCAGCATGTTGCCCGCGGCGTCGGTGAACTTCATGCCGAGCGCCTTCTGGGCACTGCCCACCCCGGCCAGGAAGGCCTTGAACTTGGTCCCGGCTTCGCCGCCGCCCATGGTGGCCTGCAGTTGACCCAGCACGGCGAACTGCTCGTTCATCGACACCCCGGCCGCCGTGGCGTTGGCACCGATGGCCCCAAAGGCATCGGCCATGCCCTGGCCGGTAGTCTTGAACAGTTGCACCGCGAGCGCCGTCTTGCCGGCCACATCCTCCACCCAGTTGGCCTTGCCCATCTGCTTGGCCTGCTGCTCGAAGATGCCGTACATGGTACCCATGTAGTTGGTGATGGTGGCGGTGTCGGCCTTGGTGGCCTTTGCAAGGACGGTCGAGGCGCGGGTGAAGGCGGGCAGCTCATTGCCCTCCAACCCGGCGATGGCGGACTGGATGTCGTAGGAGGAGCGGACAATCTCCGTGGCTGAGTTGCCATACTGTACGGACAGCTTGAGGGCTTCGCGGCCGAGCGCGCCGAGCACGTCTTTTTGCACATCGAGGGAGGCGACCTCAGAGAGGGCACGGTCCATCTCGATGGCGGGCCCCAGGGCCGCCTGCACCGCCAGCCCGCCGGCGGCCAGGGTGGTGGCCCCCATGGCCATGTTGCTCCAGCCCTGGCGGCCCGCCTTGCTGACCTTGTCCATCTGGGCATTGATGCCAGCAAGGGGCTTGGTGACCTGGTCAACCAGGGCCACCTGCATCATCAATTTTTCCATCCAGGCCATCAGTCGTTACCCGTTCAGTGCTTTGGCAATGCCCTCGGCCACGGCGGCGGCGTTGGACTCTCGGTGCTGTTTGTCTAACCAGATGGCGCGAGCCAGGCTGTCGAGGTCGTCCTCTTCGTGGGGCAGGTAGTAGCGCCGCAGCGCCAGCACCTGCTCCAGTTGGTTGCGCTCGATGGCCTCGGCGCGCGCGGTCAGTTTTTTACGGTGATCTCCAGGGTGGGGGCGAACTGCTCGTTAATGGCTCCCGCCAACTGCAGGGCGGCGCCCGGGCGCTTGAGCAGCTCGTCCAGTGCGGCCTTGCTCTCCTGGCAGACGATCTTCTTGAGGTAGTTGTGGGCCGGCGCCACCTTGTCGCTCGGCATCATGTCGTTGATGAAGCCGTTGTAGGCGGTCATGGTCGGTTCAAAGCTGATGTCGGTACCGGCCACAGTCAGGGTCAGGGTCTTGCTCATGGGGTGGTCTCCTCTTGGGTTATCCAGTTGTTCAGGGTGGTGATCTGGGTTTGGCAGCGGCGCAGCGCCGCCTGCAGGGTGGGGATAAACCGCACGGCATCGCCGTAGGTGCTCCCCGTGAAATCAGGCTCCGGGCAGTGGGGCACCAGTCCCGGCGGCGGTAGCCGCTTGACCACCCGGGTTTGCACCACGCTCAACGGCTGGCTGGAGCAGGCGCAGAGCGCCAGCAGGCAAAGGCTCGCGAGCGCAATCCGGACGGCCCGCCGGCGATGTGGCCAGGGCTTGTTGCAGGTCATTGGCTGTCTTCCTGTTCTGGTTGTCGAGTTCGGCCAACGCCGCGTTCTGATGGGCGAGCAGTTGGCGCAGGGCGCTGTCTTCTTGTCGCAGCGTCTTGAGCACACTGCCCATCTGGTCGTTGGCCTCTCGCAGGGTGGCAATGGTCTCGTTGGCGGTGGCGAGCTCCCGGGTGCGCTGGGTGAGCCGCTCCCCCTGAGCAAACAGCAAGCAGCCGATCACCAACCCGATCAGGGTCGGCAACAACCGGATGAGCGTGCTCATGCCAGCACCCCGCCAAACTCGGTGAACTTGGCCAGCAGATCCGCCAGCTTGTGCTCGCGCTGGCCGTAGCCTGCGCCTGGCAGGCTGGCCCAGATGTTGGCGCACTTGCTGATCGCCTGTGGAATACGTCCCTTGATCACGTCATCCAGTGCCTTGCGCTCACGGATAAGCTGGATGGCCCAGGTGTCCTGGGAGACGGGGCCAAAGTCCGGCAGGCCGAGCGCCGCCTGGTAGTGGCGCCAATGGCGGGACAGGAACTGATAGCGCCCGGCGGCGGTGCTGTGCAGGGTCGGATTGACCCGCACCAACACATCGGGGTGTTCGCGGTAGTCCTGGAAGAACCCGGCCGGGTTGACCAGCTTGTTGTAACCATCGTCGCCCAACCCCTTGGTGCCCTCGGCATAGGCGAGCAGGTCGAGAAAGGCGGCCATCTGGGGATGGCAGTCACTGTGCGGCATTGTTGTCCTCCTTCTTGCTAAACATCAGGGCCGCCCTGTCGCGGATAATGTCGATCCCAAGCAGCCCCACCACGCCGCCCAGGAAGGGGGTGGCCTCCTGGGGGATCCCGAGCAGGTGGGTCCCGGTGGCGGCCGCCAGGGTGATAAGGCCGCACAGCAGGGATTCGATCAGCCACCTGACGGCCGATGACTTTATCGAGTGGCTGGGCACCCTGTTCGGCTATCAGTTGCGTGTGCGGGAGGCCAAGAACGACCCGTCGCTGCCGCGCACCCGCAACATCCTCAAGTCCCGTCAGATCGGCATGACCTACTACTTCGCCGGTGAGGCGCTGGAAGATGCCATTCTGACCGGCGGCAACCAGATTTTCCTGTCCGCCACCCGGGCCCAGGCGGAGGTGTTCCGCTCCTACATCTGCAAGATTGCCCAGACCTTCCTGGGCGTCACCCTGACCGGCAACCCCATCGTGCTGTCGAACGGGGCAGAGCTGCACTTCTGCTCCACCAACTCCAACAGCGCCCAATCCCGCTCCGGTAACGTCTACATCGACGAATACTTCTGGATCCCCAACTTCGAGAAGCTCTCGGACGTGGCCAGTGCCATGGCGACCCAGAGCCACTGGCGCAAGACCTACTTCTCGACCCCGTCGAGCAAGGTGCACGAAGCGTATCGGTTCTGGACCGGGGAGCGCTGGAAGGGGCAGCGCCCGAGCCGGGTGGCCATCGACTTCCCGGGCGAAGAAGCGCTGCGCGACGGTGGCCGTGTCTGTCCGGACAGGCAGTGGCGTTACGTCATCACCATCGAGGATGCGATTCGCCTCGGCTGCCACCTCATCGACATCGAGGAGCTCAAAGACGAGTACCCGGAGGAGGTGTTCGACAGGCTCTACATGTGCCGCTTTATCGACGATGCCCTGTCGGTGTTCAAGTTCCAGGACATGGAGCGGGCCGGGGTGGATCCGACTCGGTGGGAGGACTACAAGCCCGGGCGGCCTGACCCGTTCGGCCGGCGCGAGGTGTGGATGGGTTACGACCCGAGCCGCACCCGCGACAATGCCACCCTGGTGGTGGTCGCCCCGCCCACGGTCGCCGGTGAGCGCTTCAGGGTGCTGGAAAAGCACTACTGGCGCGGGCTCAACTTCCAGTTCCAGGCGCAGGAGATCACCCGCATCGCCAAGAAATTCCGGGTCACGTATCTCGGGGTCGACGTCTCCGGCATCGGCGCCGGGGTGTTTGACCTCTTGAAGCCGGTCTTCAAAGGGGTGTGCCACCCCATCAACTACAGCATCGAGAGCAAGTCGCGGTTGGTGCTCAAGATGATCGACGTGGTGGAGGCCAACCGCATCGAGTGGGACAGCTCGGATCGGGACATCCCGCTCGCCTTCCTCGCCATCAAGCGCAGCACCACCGGCGGCGGCGAGATGACGTTTCGGGCCGCCCGGGACAACGTTACCGGACACGCCGACGTGTTTTTTGCCATCGCCCACGCCGTGGCCAATGAGCCGCTCGATACCCACCGCAAACGCAAATCCACCTGGGCAACCAGCCAGGAGAAGAAGGTAGCATGACCAAGCGACACAAATCCCAACCGGCCCAGACGGTCACCTCACCCAACCGCAGCTCCGTGGCCTTCAGCATGCCGGAGGCCATCGACCCCACGGCCTGGATGACCGATTACACCGGAGTGTTCTACAATCCCTACGGCGAGTATTACCAGCCGCCTATCGAGCGCAAGGGGCTGGCCAAGGTGGCCAGGGCCAACGCCCACCACGGGGCCATCTTGATGGCAAGGCGGAACATGGTGGCGGGGCGCTTCACCAACCAGCGCGCCACCATCACGGCGTTCGTGCACAACTACCTGCAGTTTGGGGATGCGGGCCTGCTTAAAGCCAGGTGGTGGGACTGCACCCGCTCTCCAGCGTCTACCTGCGCCGGCGCGAGGATGACTGTTTTGTCTACCTGCAGCAGGGCAAGCCAAACCTGATCTACCGCCCGGAGGATGTGATCTGGCTGGCCCAGTACGATCCCGAACAGCAGGTTTATGGTATGCCCGATTACCTGGGCGGCCTGCAGTCGGCCCTGCTCAACCAGGACGCCACCCTGTTTCGGCGCAAATACTTCCTCAATGGTGCCCACATGGGGTTCATCTTTTACGCGACCGACCCGAACATGGACGACGACACCGAGGAGGAGATGAAGGAGATGATCGCGAGCAGCAAGGGGGTGGGGAACTTCCGCTCCTTGTTCGTCAACATCCCCGACGGCAAGCCCGATGGCATCAAGCTGATCCCGGTGGGGGATATCGCGACCAAGGACGAGTTCGCGGCCATCAAGGGGATCACCGCCCAGGATGTGCTGACATCCCATCGCTTTCCAGCGGCGCTGGCCGGCATCATTCCGACCAATGGCGGGGGAGGGCTCGGGGATCCCGAGAAGTACGATGCCACCTATGCCAGAAACGAGGTGCTGCCGCTGTGTGAGCTTATCCAGGATGCCATCAACAGCGCGGGACTCCCTCGCTCCCTTTGGGTCGATTTTCGGGAGAATATCGGTTCGACTGTATAAACAAACAGTATTTGATGTGGCAAGATAGGCTGTTGATTTGGATAGAAAAGGGGCGTAATGCGGGTTTATTGCAAAGTGTGTGGCCAGCGGGGCCGCATTACCAAAACCAACCGACTGAGCGATGATGTCTCAGATCTCTACTGCCAGTGCACTGATGCCGAGTGCGGCCACAGCTGGGTGGCCACCTTGTCGTTCGCCCATACCCTAAGCCCCTCGGCCAAGACCACCAACCAGCTGGTGCTGAGCTTGATGGGATCGCTGACGCTGGAGGGGCGGCAGTTGGTACTGAAAGGACTGGGGGCGCAATAGCGCCCTCAGCATTATGTGTGATAACCACGAATACCCGCTAGCTCTACTGAAAGCAACATAGATCGCCTCCTCTTTGTCCAACAATACTGACCTTCGTCAAAAATCAAACAAAAATCAGCGAGATAGGTAACTTTTTATTCACTAAGATGGTTATCGTTTGATACCTTACTCATCCGGCCCCCCGATTGTGCCAAAGGTAACCTAGATGTATCTGATGGTTGACCTCTCTTTAATCTGGTTGTGAGCCGAATGCTGAAAGTTAAAACTCCGTGTAGTAGCTAGGTTGCTTGTGGGATGCGAGACAATGACATGAATTAAATTAGGTTGTTTGCGCAGAAGGACGATTCTATTTATCTATGCTCTAGGTCTATTAGCTTCGGGGGAGGGAGGGAACTATGGGAATCTACAATATTAAAATTTCTTATTTCAATAAGAAGATGACGTCGGCGACGGCGTACTTCGGCTAGGTAGCGATTAAACCGATGACAGCCAAGAGCACAGATAAATTTTCAGCTGGCGAGCAAGGCTTGGGATACATTTACCAGGCACGCCTTGCCCTACTACAACTGCTCCAATTTCCAGAAGATACAGCCATCTGCTTGGAAAAAGATGACGATCTCGATTTTATCAACGGTGACGGTGGGAAGTCTTTGGCCTCACTCAAACATAAGGCGATAGGAGACAGGCTGACTGACCTATCGACGGATTTCTGGAAGTCCGTCAACATCTGGTTGGCGCGGTACAATCGGGATGGACGCGCGGCATCGAATCTGCGTTTTTTCCTGTTCACTACTGGCATAGTGTCTAACGGCTCATTCCTAACACGTTTTCTTCCTGAGCCGCCTGTTGCCTCTTGTGATGAGACAACGCTGGCAGAATTGGCCGAAGAAGCACTTGCCAAATCGGAATCGAAACTTATCCAACCAATCGCTGCGGTGTTCAACGAGCTAAGCGATTTCGAGAAGCAGGATTTTCTCGAGCGAATACTAATTTTTGATAGCCATCCACGCATCACTGAGATCCCGGCTCACATTAGGGATAATTACATGCGAAGCATTCGGCGCGAACACCGTGAGTCCGTCTTCGAGAGATTGGAAGGTTGGTGGACTGATGCCGTGATCAAGCATTTGTCTGGTGATAGACCGGATGGAATATTCGGCTATGAAGTGTCTGACAAACTCTCGAACTTCGCCGAGGAGTACAAGCTTGACAACTTGCCTATTACCTTCCGCGGAAAAGTGCCTGCAAGCGAGATCGATACTGATACCGATCCACGTCTATTTGTGGTGCAGTTGCGTGAAATCGGTCTTTCTTCCAACCGGATCAGAAGTGCGATTCTGGATTATTACCGGGCGTTCGAACAACGATCTGCTTGGGCGCGAGAAAACCTGCTTGTTTTGGGAGAAGTTGAGGAATATGAAGAGCGGCTTACTGATGAATGGGGTCGCTATAAGGATGTCGTTTTTGAGAGGCTGAAGGATGGCTGTGCGGAAGGAGTCTTCCGCGAAGCAGGCGTTACCCTCTACAACTGGGCGGAATTTGAGACCGGGAAAATCGATTCTCTACGCATCCGAGCGAGAGTTTCGGAACCTTATGTCCTTCGCGGTAGTTTTCACATTTTGGCGGATGCCACACCCGAACCCAGAGTTTACTGGCACCCCAAATTCCTCGAGCGTCTCGGCGGCGTGCTGGCGGTGGCCTTATGAAGCGATGGGATCTGCGCCCCTTCGAGATTCGGAGTCTATTCAATCCCGCATTCTGCGGTCTAGTTTTGTTCCGTGCTTTGCATAGCTATGAAGAAGAAGATCCTCGTGGCATGCCTTTCTCGTTGTCGTTACTTGTACTACCCCTGAGCTTGCACAAAAACTCGCGAGAGGTGATTGCTGGCAGCCCTCGAAGTTACCTACTTAAGACTGTAGAGATAAACCAATACATTATGGTGGGGTTCGCAGATCGGGTTTCGCAGATGTTGCCGTATGCCTTCGAGGGGTTTGGCCTGTTAATGGAAAGGGGTTGTATCGTTGTCACTGACGACGGTCGTATCCAGACCGTCCCAAAAAAGGTTCGCAAGACCGTCAATGGAACAGCTGAAACTGTCGCTTGCCAGAAAGTTGCACGCATTGTCGGAAAAGAATTCGCACGCATCTCCGATCGGGCGACCATTTATACGACTTTCGGGATTCGCCCATGAAGATTAGTTCCATACACATTTATAGCCATAATGGGCAGCGCCGTGACCTCCAGTTCAAGATAAACGGACTCAACGTTATCACTGGCCGCTCTTCCACAGGGAAGTCTGCGCTCGCAGAAATCATCGAATATTGCATGGGACGCTCCTCGTTTAATATCCCTGAAGGAATCATTCGAGACAAAGTGGCTTGGTTTGCGGTGATCTACCAGTTTGAGAAAGAGCAGGTACTAATTGCGAAGCCAACTCCACCCAGAGGTGGCGTTAGTTGCAGCACGGTTATGCTGCGGAGGGGGAGCGATCTCCAGGCCCCTGAGTTTAAAGAATTGGCGGTCAATACAGACGATGAGAGCATCGTTGAGTTGTTGTCGCGCCTACTAGGCATTCCTGAGAACAGAACTGACGTCGCGCTTGAGCACAGCCGAAACAGCTATGATGCGAATGTAAAGCACACGTTCTACTACTTGTTCCAGAAACAAGGACTGGTTGCTAACAAGGACCAACTTTTTTACCGACAGAATGAGCAGTTCCAACCTCAAGCTATCCGTGACACGTTGCCTATCCTGCTTGGTATATCTTCTAACGACCGCTACGAGCTGGAGTCCAAGTTACGAATAGCGCATCGTGACCTGAGGATTAGTAACAAAAAGCTGGAATTGGCGCGTGACACTATCGATACATCGCGAGAGCAGGCTATCAGTCTCTACTCGGAAGCAAAGGCAGTCGGAGTCATTGGTAACACCGAAGAGGTTTTGAATGATGTGGTGATCGATGTCTTGAGGTCGGCCTTATCGTGGAAGCCCGAGACATTACCTAGCGATGATGGTAGCCGTATTTCTCTTTTGGAAGAGGAACTCTCTAGGTTGCGCCAAGATCGTCGGGACATCCAAGCTCGGATCGACGCGGCGAAACAGTTCGCTCAGCGTGCTGGTAGCTACGAAAACGAGGCCATCGAACAGATCGACCGGCTGGCATCTATCAAGGCTCTGCCGAGGAACATCGACAGTGGTGAGTGGCAATGGCCATTTACTGAACAAAACTTGGCGCTTGAAAGTCCAGTTGCCCAAGTTCTCCTTAATGAACTGGAATCACTCGACAAGGAACTGCGTATAGCCACAGGTCAGCGTCCCAAACTTGAAGCCTATCTTACCGAACTAACCTGCAATAAGGATGAGATCGCATCTAATATCAAGAAAAAAGAAGCGGAACTTTCCGCTGCGATATCGGCCAACGAACTTATTTCTAAGATGGGTACTCGTAACACTGCGGCAGCTCGTGTGGTTGGCCGCATCAGTCTGTTTCTTGAAAGACTCCTCCCGGATAAGGATTTTGCAAAACTAGAAGCGGAGAACCGCCGTCTTATCAGCAAGGTCAAGTCACTTGGGGAGCAAATTGGTTCAGATGACAGTAACGAACGTCTTACTTCGATTCTCAACAATATCTCCGTACAAGTGTCACGATACATACAGAAATTCAATGCCGAATTTGCCCCTTATCCTGCACGGTTTAGTCTGCCGCAGTTGACTATTATCTTTGACCGACCCGAGCGGCCTGTGCCTATGAGCCGTACTGGTGGCGGAGAAAACCATTTAGCCTATCATTTATCTGCCCTGCTAGCCCTACATCTATTTGCGGCGCAGAACAATCGCCCCATCCCGCGTTTCATGCTTATTGACCAACCAACTCAAGTCTACTTTCCATCCGAACAGGTGTACATGGATGCGGACGGATCAGTGCAGAAGACAGAAAACGACGCTGACCTTGATGCGGTTCGTCGGCTGTTTGAATTATTGCTAAACTTCACCCAAAAGGATGTCCCTGGTTTCCAGCTAATCGTCACTGAACATGCGAATCTACGCGATAATTGGTTCCAGGATGCGCTGGTCGAAGAGGTGTGGGCAAAACCGCCAGCTTTGGTTCCAGAGTCTTGGCCAGACATGTGACTTCCAGCTGGTAATCAGTTTTTCAGTCAGGATCACGAACCAGAGGGCGCTTAGCTTGATGTGGTCGCTGACACCAGAGGAACTGCAGTTGAGCATAAAAATTATTGGGGGCGCAATGGAGCCCCCATTTTTTTTACTCACAACCAATAATCATAGTTACTGTGTGTATGGAGATGGTATTCACCTGACAGTTGCCCACAAAAGGGAGTGGTCATACGGCTTCAAACCGGATAACAAAACGGTACCCCTACCGTGTTATCCGGAGTCACCGTATGACCACCAACGAGAAAG